>DATMNI010000438.1:0-18728 GCA_035570275.1 Candidatus Acidiferrales bacterium
GCCGGTCATTCCCGTTCTCCATTACTCCGAAATCGCTAAGGGCACGGTTTCCCCCGGGATGATTTCGAAGATCAGAGATCGCGGTGCGTGCGTCATTCGCGAGACTTTCGCACCTGAACAGGCTCGCGCATGGGACGACGAAATCGCGGGATACGTCGAGCGAAATCGCCTGAATGAAAAACTCGCGAATGCCGCCGAGGACAAATACTTCGGCAATTTGGCCGCGGCGAAACCGCAGATCTACGGCATCTATTGGTCGCGTCCCCAGGTTCAGGCGAGGCAATCGGAGTCTCTCACCCGTGTCCGTGTTTTTCTCAACCGGCTGTGGGTGGCGGAGAGCAAGGGGCGTCGTCTTATTGACCCGGATCAGGCGCCGGCATACGCCGACCGGATCCGCAGGCGCCCGCCGCGGGCCAGTTCGCTCGGGCTCTCGCCTCATGTGGACGGTGGATCAGTTGAGCGGTGGCTTGGGCCGAATTTCCGAAGCGTGTACCGTCACGTCTTCTCGGGCGATCTGCAAGAGTACGACGCTTTCGATGCAGCCTTCCGGCCGGAAGCCGAGGAGTTCCCGTCCCCCGCGGTCTGTTCCATGTTCCGGACCTTCCAGGGCTGGACGGCGCTGACCCGGCAGGGCCAGGGAGACGGCACGCTGCAACTGATCCCGATTGCCCGGAGTATGGCGTACATGCTGCTGCGGGCTTTGCAGGACGACGTTCCGGAAACAGAGTTGTGCGGCGCTCAACCGGGGCGTGCTCTCTCCGTTGAACCGGAATGGCATTGCCTGCTGCTGAACGCGCTGACACCCATTCCTCTGATGCAACCGGGCGACACCGTGTTCTGGCATCCGGACGTGGTCCATGCCGTCGAGAACGAGCATAACGGCAGTGGCTACAGCAATGTAATGTACATCGGCGCCACGGCCGGATGCGCGAAGAACAGCGCGTACCTGGACAAACAGGCCGCGGCTTTTCTGTCCGGCAAGACGCCACCGGATTTCGCGGCCGACAACTTTGAGGTGGATTTCCGCGGCCGCGCGACAGAGGCTGATCTCACGCCGCTGGGCAGAAGCCAGATGGGCCTCCGTCCGTTGTAGTTCGCGGCGGCCGTCGAATCTCGGGCCGGACCACGAAGCGCGGCTCGCAGCGGGCGCCCGGCTCAGCAGTTGCTGCTTCTGGGCGCGTGGCCTCGCCGGCCTCGCCGCGGCCGTCGCGCCCGGTCGCGCAATTCGAGCCATCGGCGCGCCGAGATGTCGGGGGCCGCGAGTGTCGTCGGGATCGAGGAACCCCGTGCAGCGTAATATCGCCGGCGGAGAAGCATGTACTCGTTGCCAGGCTTCCGCAAGTAAACTAGAATCCTTGCAGGAGGTTCTATATGCATCGCAAGCTTGGCCTTTCCCGTCGCCGTTTCGCCCTCCTCACGGCCGCTGCGGCAGCCGCGTTGAGAGCCCAAACCGGAAAACGCATTCCGCTTGGTCTCCAACAGACCGCGGTGGGCCGGAATATCCAACAGGACCTTGAGGGGACCCTTCGTGCCGTGGCGAAGATGGGATACGAAATCATCGAGTTCTCGGCGAATACCTTCATGACCTGGACACCGGCGAAAGCCAAAGAGGTTCGCTCGCTTTTGGACGAGCTCAATCTTCGTTGCCGCTCGACACATAACGAGATTGTTTCGTTTTCCGGTGATGGGCTGTCGAAGGCGATCGAATTGAACCAGCTTCTCGGTTCGGACACCCTCGTTTCGGTCAGAGGTCCGGGACCCATGCCCGGTGCTGGACGGCAAGGAGGCGCCGCCGGACGCGGTGCGTCGGCAGGACCCGCTGGACCACCTGCCGCCGGAGCGCCCGAGGGCGGGGCTGGTGTCCCGGCGCCGCGGCGCCCACTGGCACCGCCGCCGGCTTTGGACGCCTGGAAGCGGTTCAGCGAGCAGCTTAGCCAGGCCGCCGACCGCATGCGCGCTGCCAGAATGACCCTTGGGTTTCATAACCACGACGTGGAGTTCAGAGCAGTAGAGGGAACCCGGCCGATCGACATCCTCGCCGCCAACAAGGACATCACGTCATTCCATTTGAACATTGGATTGTGCCTGCAAGGTGGTGGCGATCCGGTATCGTTTATCAATCAGTGCCCGGGACGCGTTCAGGCGCTTTTAGTCCAGGACTATAAAGGTCAGGCGCGTTGGAAAGAGATTTTCGGCGGGGCCGAGGGCGCGGGCGGTCTACAGTTTTACCTGATCCAGAGAACGGACGGTCTTTTTCTAGTCGAACGGCAGGGGGACGATCTTGTCGATTTTGCACGGAAGGACCTGGAATACTTCCGCCAACTCCACGGCTGAAGTTCCCAGCGGTGCCCTAGGTCAAGGTCTATCGTCAAGTCTAAAGCGACGCGACGTTTTAGATGTCCGTCACCCGGTTGGCCACGCCAGTTGTGGCAAGCCGGACAGGTTGCCGGCGGCCAAGAATCCTGTCTGCGATCCATGCGAGCGCCGGCATCAGGAAGAAAAGACACGACCCGACCACCACCCGTCTGTAAGCCGCGGCGGCCGGCACGTCCGCAACCGGCGCGATCAATGTGGCGATCGCGAGATAGGTTATCGGGTTCAGCAGCACCATCATGCGCAGAGCGCGGAAATTGGTGTAGACTCGATTCCCGATGGGCAGATGAAACCAATCCCCCACGTCTCGGGAGTGCGGGGTCCAGCAAAAGCGCCGGTCCGCATCGCAGAACTGCAGCACCTTCCTGATGCGGTTCACTAAACCCGAATCGATGTCATAGCCAACGGTCACCGGCTCGGCAGGCCAGGTGACGAATGCCAGCGAGGCCGCACTCATGCTGTAAAAGAACAACGTAAAAGTGCTTCCCGTAAACAGCAGTAAGCCGGACTGAAAAAGAATGTTGGCGTACGCTGCCCAGGGCTGAAATCGCCGAATGAAGATGGCCGGGACCACCGCCAGCTCCGTCACGATGGTACTCCAGCACATTAGCCGGGCAAGCACCATCGGCGGCAGCACGGAATTGAGCGCCATGTACCACGGCTGGTGGAGGCGGTTCACGGCCCAGTTTTCAAAAAAAACGCCGCTGTGCCAGTCCGCATCGAGCAGTTTGTTGAGCCCCGCGCCGAAATACGTAAGCCCGAGCTGCCACTGCAGCATCCATGGTTTGCGTCCGGGCACATACAGTCCGGTAAGGAAGAACATCAGGGCACAGAATGTTTTGTTGTTGCCGTAGTAGGCCTTCGATGAGACCACGGCAATCAGCATGGTTGCTCCGATTACCAGCGAAGCCAGCCTTACCCGCCGGTTAAACAGCAAGGCCAGAGCGCAAGTCACGAAAACGGTTTGCAGCGTTCGCTGAAAGAGAATCGGAGGAATCCGGTCCACGCCGGGCACAAACGGCAACCAGGGATCCGGCAGAATCCGGACGTGGTTCACTAACAGCACAACCAGAGCGAGCACCTTTACCAGGATCAACAGCTCCGTCGGCAACGGAGTGCCGCGGAATTTCAGCGGATTCCACGAAGGCGGAGCCGTCGCCGGAGTCACGGGTGTGATGGGGGAGGCCAGCGCCATTCCCTGAGCTCCTTTCCGTTGACGCGATACTTCACCACGATCGCCGCCGCGTCACCGGGCCGGGAACGCTTTTGTTCCACCTGCTCCAACATATCGAACACGTGCTGCGGGGCGCGATTATCAAAGCCGCGCGGCGGTCGCCGATATCGTTGCCGGAATTCGGCGCTGGTCAACTTCTTGCCGTTGACCGTGGCGGTGGCAACGTAATCCGTCTGCGTGTCGTAAGGAGCCCAACAGAAATATCGTGTGGGCACGAAGCGGGCGTAGACGATAGCTCCAAGCTGAAAAACAAACAAGGCCACCGGGATTGCGGTTCGCAACATGGCGCTGTTACCAGTGCAACTTCAAGGCAAGCTGGACCTGCCGGGATGTCCGCTGGAAAAGCAACGGAGCGCCCGCGCTGGTAATCGTCCCGGCAGCCGCGCTGCCAATCTGCACGTTGGGATTATTGAATTGGGGCGTGTTGAAAACATTGAAAGCCTCGGAGCGCAATTCCAACCGGCGGCCCCGGCTCTCATTGAAGGTGAAATCCTTGAACAGGGACAAATCCACTTGCCGGGTACCCGGTCCAAACAGGATGTTTCGTCCCGAGTTCCCGAAGGTGTAGTTTCCCGGGGAAACAAAATCGGCGGTGTTGAACCATGCCTGAATCGAGCGATCCGCCAGGTTGCCGGAGCCGATACGATTCGGCCACTGCCCGGCGCTGCCGGAGTTCAGCAGGCTGCTCACCATCACAGGCGTGAACGGGGCGCCGCGCTTGAACGTATCGATGCTGTTCAGCCGCCACCCGCCAATCAACGCCTCGATCGGGCCGCGGGCATCGCCAGCAAACTTCTTGCCCCGGCCAAAGGGGAATGCGTATGTCCAGCTCAATACCAGGTTGTGGCGGATATCGAAATCCGAATTCGCTCGATATAGCCGCAAATTGGCTGGGTTCTGGATACCGGTGCCATTCGAGTTCCCGCTCGAGTTATCGATGCTGTGGGCGTACGTGTAGACTCCCTGGAAGTCCAGCCCGGTCGAAGAAAGACGATTGAGATACGTAACCTGGAACGAATTGTACGAGGAATTCGCACAGGTGCAATTCAGCGTGCCATCCGAAAGATTAGGGTAGGGCCTGCGGCTCGCCACCGGGGTGGGACCGGGGGTGGGAAAGTTGATGTTCGGATTGATGAGAATGTGCACGCCGTTTTGCCCGACGTAGGCCAGTGACAAGTTGTCGTGGCTGGAGAACTGACGTTGCACATTGAAGTTCCATTCGTTGGCGGAGGGGTTCGGATACTCACGCCGGAAAACCTGGAAGGCGGTGCCGGCGGGTGAGAACAGATCCGGACGCGCCGCGGGAAAGCCCGCGGAGATGGGAAGCGCCGCCGCGTAACCGGCTTCACCCGTGCTGTTGGTTGTGATCAGCGATCCGTTGAATGGCGCATTCTTGGACTGCGGATTGGAATTGTAAGTCTCGTACGCGTAGAAGATCCCGAAGGCCCCGCGCACCACGGTCTTGGCATCCAAGCTGTAGGCGAAGCCGACGCGAGGCGCCAGGTTCGCATAGCGCCCGTCGGTAACGGTGTCCGCCGGGTACCCGGGCGTGCCGACCGGCACCAGGTTGCCGCCATTACTCGGATCAAAGACGGCAAGCCGATTGTGGCGCTCCTTCCACGGCGTCACCAGATCGTCGCGCAGCCCCAGATTCACGGATAATTTCCGCGTCACGCGCCAGTTGTCCTGTATATAAAAGCTGGGCCGGTAGCGCTTCAGGTCAAAGAACTTCGTAACGTCGATCTGCGAACTGATGGGCCGTCCGTACAGGAAATCCGCCAGGCCATAACCCGTGTATGCGCCGGTGAAGCTGAATGACCCGTTGGGCTTGGGCGGGGTAAAGAATGCAAACCTGGTGCTTAGAAAGTTAAAGCCGAATTTCAACTCGTGGCTGCCCTTCACCCAACTGAGAGCCTGGTCGATTTCGATCAGGTTGTTTACCTTCGCAACACTTCCGTTGTTGTCGCCGAGGCCGGTTGTTCCCGAGATGTTGATGGTGGTTAAACCGGGAGCGCCGCCCGCATTGGCGCCGGGAATACCAAGCTGTTCCGCCAGATTTCCGTGGGCGGTGTCGGCATCGATAATGGATTCCACCAGGCGCGAAAAACCGGCGCGCGCCTCGTAGTACTTCGTTGGGCCAAAAGAGCGGCCATAGCCCAGGACGACCTGTGTTCCCGGCGCCAGCGTGTCACCGGGATACCCAGGGCCGGCTCCGATAGCGGGACCGGGCAAAAATCCGGGATTGAACGTGGCCGCGTTCTCCTTGCTGAAGCGCCCGAAGATAGCCGATTTCTCGGTGCGGTAATCCATGCGCAAGTCGCCCTGGTCGATGTTGTTGATCAGAGCGCCGTTGTACAGGTAGTTGTTTACCAGCCCACCCCCGGGAATGTTGGGCAGCGGATAAAGGGCCATCAGATTCGCCGATGTGGGATTGATCTGCGGTACCTGGTTATTGGGAAGCGGCGTGCTGGTGCCGGGAACGTGCAGAACCGTCTTGGGCAGCAGCCCGGAGAAATCGCCGGCACGGAAAGCCGCCGTTGGAACGGTGGATATGTAGGTCTGCGCCTGGCTGACGCGCTTGCCTTCGTAGTCCGCAAAGAAGAAGAGCTTGTCTTTTCCGTTGAAGAGGTGCGGAATCACCACGGGCCCACCCAGATTCGCGCCAAATTCGTTCATGTGAAAAGGCGGGATCGGATTCACCGGCGAGTCGAAATAATTCTTGGCGTCGAAGTCCGAGTTGCGCACGAACTCGTAGAGAGTGCCATGCAGCGCGTTCGTCCCGGAGCGAAACGTTACATTAATGATCGATGGGCCTCCGCCGTAAGCGGCCGGGGCGGCGCTGGTCTGGACCTTAAATTCCTGGATGGAATCGACCGGCGGGTAGAAAATCAAAACATTGGCATCCGCATCGATGCCCAGAATGCCGTCGAAAATATAGATCCCGATATCGGACGGATTCCCATTGATTACAGCTCCGCTGGTTCCTCTGCCTTCGGTGTAGCCTCCATTGGTTACGTTGGTGGCGCCTCCGTGGTTGTCCACACCGGGAGCGAGTTGTACCAGTTGGGTAAAGTTGCGGCTGTTGAGCGGCAGGTCCTCCACCTGCTGTCTGGTGCGCACGTTGCTGACTTCCGATGACACAGTTTCCACCGTCACCGCATTGCCGGCTACGGTAAGACTCTGGCTGGTCGCGCCCACTTCCATCGCCAGGTCCAGTTCCAGTCTTTGGCCCACGGCGAGTTCGAACTTTTGGGTGACTTCCTTGAACCCCGGTTGTTTCGCGGTGAGCTCGTAAGGGCCGGGCTGAAGCGCTACGAAATCGAAATTACCAGTCGCCGAAGTCACCGTCTTACGCGTGACATTGGTGCCGATACTCCGGATCTCGACAACCGCATTGGGCATTGCCAGTCCAACCGGGTCTTTGACCGAGCCGACCACCGATCCGGCTTCGAACTGCGCGAAAGCGGCCATGGAAACCAGGAGGCCGGTCAATAGAGAAATTGCGCGATTCAACATGGTTTTCCCCCCCTCTACTTGGAACCAGCCTGCACCCGTTCGCCGGCCGCTACAGGAAGCCAAGACCTCTGGTCATGGTACCGCTTTCTTTGACTGTCAAGGTGGTTAGCCGCTGGCGGCCCCAGGTGGTAAGACGCAAGCAGCGACGGGTGGAGCGGATTGCGTTGGTAAAGGCTCTCTTGCGGTTGACAATCCCATCGCCGTCCGAAGCCGTGAAAAAGACGACCCGTTCGGCGAAGAAGATCCTTGACGGGACCATGGCATTGATCCAATCTAGCGTCAAGGCCAGAGGATATAGGGCGCGGCGCTCGTCATAAGATAGATCGCGGCCAGCATTCCCGCGATGTTCGCGGCGAGGAGCAGGCGCAAGACGAGGATGCCGGCGTGGGTGATACTTCCTCGTTTTGGTGTTTCGGCGGCAAGCCACGCCCTGGGATCGCGGAGGATTGTGTCGATGTCCGCTTGTCCGGCGGTCGTGCCGATCGCCAGCGTCGCGGTGGGGTAGTCCTTGACGATCGCGGTGAGGCCGAGGAGTTCCTCGAGGAGAGTTTTCTTTAAGATGGCGCGGTGGTAGTACTCGTGGCCTTTGCGGATGCTGCGCACGCCCAGCCATGCGGTACACGCCCCGATGCCAAAGACGAGGGTGACGAAGAAATTGAGGTGTGGGCTCGCGCCAATCTTGAGCAGTCCGGTCGCGGCGGTCAGCACGGCGCTGTTGAAGACGACGTAATGGATGGAGCGGTCGCTGTTGAGTTTGACTTCGAACCGGTATTCGTCAATGGCGACTTGGTACAGTTTGAAGAGTTCGTCTCTGGTGGGTTCTTGCGGCACGGCAGGGCGTTAAGCTTGGCGTTCGTAAAAGTTCAGCACGTGGAGGAACGTTGGCGTAAAGCGCCGCTCGCCAGTACGGCTTTGGGAACGTAGTGCGGGCAGACCTTGAAATTCTAGTTTCGCAATGTGGTCGCGGTCATACGTGAATGGCCCGTTGCACGTTCCCAGGTAGAGCGTGATGAATTTGGTGCAGCCCTCGTCATTCATACTGGTCTTGCCGTCCACGCGCAGTGATGTCTGGACGCCGAGTTCCTGGGACAAACGCCGGATTGCTGCTTGCATATACGTTTCACCGGCGAACAAGTATCCTGCAACCGACGAGCCCCAGGCACCGGGATGCCTATCACGTGATGCCGCCAACTGCTGAATGAGAAGCTCGCCCTGGTCGTTGAAGAGAAACAGGTGGACAACGCGGAAATTCACTTTGCGCCGAATAGCATCGCTGCGCCGCACGGTTCCAATGGGTGCATCGAGAGCATCGACGACATCAATGAGCATATCTTCGCTAACGATCATGCTATTTTCCACAGGCGTTCCGGGATTCCGTAGTGCGTGTTTGAATAAAACATAATGTTACGTTGATGTTTGTGGTCAGTGTACCACGCATTTGGTCCTGCCGAGGCGAGGAGGTGCGGAAGATCCTGACATGATTGATGTCGGAAGGCGTTCACGATTGTTCGATTGTCCGTGAGGTTGCCCTCATCGTGCAAGTAAATATCGCGGGACAAGCATGCGAATTCCACAGGATTCGTGCGTGTGTTTTTCACAGCCTTAGCGCCTCAGCGCTGTAGGAAAGTTGTGGAGTCCTTGTGCATAAACCACCAGGTTGAAGAATTGTTTAGTGCTGAGGCGCGGCCCGCACGCGGCTGCCCAAAGCTGCGCGCCGGCACCACCGCCGACGGGATACATCACTTCGAGGCGATGTAATCAATCAGGGTATCGATATCGCGGTCGGTCAGCCAGTGGCGGAATTCGGGCATCAGGGATCCGCCGAACTTTATCCGCACCTTGATGTACTCGCGGCTGGGCTTCATCTTGGCGATCGGCATTTGGGCGCGCTGGAAAAGCTGGTAGAAACTGGGGCCGGGCTTCTTCGACTGCTGCCGGTCAATGTCGTGGCAGACCACGCAGTTTTCGCGGTACAACGCCTGGCCGATCAGCAAGTGGTTTCTCTCCCACGGGACCGGGCGCCGGTCGGCGGCGGCCAGGGTGCAGGCGCCTGCCAGGGCGGCGGCGGATACCAGGGCGGCGGCGGATACCAGAGCCAGGGCGAATCTCCCGATCACGCTTCGCCCCTTCGCTGAACGTCGATGGCGCCGGCACTGCGCATGGCGTCGATTGCCTGGGCAGCTTCGTTGCCGCGGCAGCGGACCCGCAAGCAGAGTGAGCCGGGGTCGCCTCCAGCAACGGGGCGAGGGGTAGGGGCAGGGATAGGCGCGCTCCGGTCGCGCCGGCGGACGAGGCCGCTCTCCCAGAGAAACCAGCCAAAGTTCGCCACGATCGCGCCGAGCATCGTCATCTCGAACGTGATCACGCCCGTCGCCCAAAACGAAAATATCGGCATGCCGCCGGTGACCAGCTTGTAGTCGTGTTGCGTCCACCAGATGAACGCGGTCGCGAGCGTGCCGGACACGATGGCGCCCGCTACCGACACCAGCGACAGGTGGCTTGGGCGGTCCAGCACGCCGCGCGGAAATTCCACGGGCTCCTCGGAGAACACGTCCAGGTCCGCGGGAGCGATGCCGCTGGCGCGCAGTGACCGAATGGCCGCGGCCGCCGCGGCTTTCTCGTGGAATTCGCCAATGAGATACATAGTCAGTCGTCCTCCTGCGGATGCGGTTTGAACTCCCAGACGGCGATGATGGGGAACAACTTCGCGAAGATCATGTACAGCATTGCCATGGCCGCAAAGGTAGCGGCGGTGATAGCCACCTCGATCCATGTGGGCGCGTAGAAGCTGGACGCCGAAGGGAGCCGCGGGTTGGTCAGCGTCGGCACCACAATCACGAAGCGCTCGAGCCACATGCCAATCAACACGGACACCGATGCAATGGTGGCGTTGGCGATGGTGCGCAGGCGGCGGACGCCGAGCAGCACGAACGGGACCACGAAGTTCAGGAACATCATGGTCCAGAAGTACGGCGCATAATGCCCACGCGTCCGGGCGCCGAAGACGGCCATTTCCTTGGGCTCGTTGCCGTACCAGACCGTCAGGTTCTCCGCTAGTGTGAAGTAGAACCACAACAGGCACATGAGCAGCAGCAGCTTGGCCAGGCGGTTGAAGGTGTGCTTCGTAAAATACGCCTCAAGGTGCAGCACTTTGCGAATGATGGACATCGCCAGGAGCAGCGCGGCGATCCCGCTGAAGATTGCGCCGGTGACGAAGTAAGGGCCGAAGATGGTGCTGTGCCACATAGGCGCCACCGACATCGCGAAATCCCAGGCGACCACGGTGTGCACGGAAACGGCCACCGCCAGGATGATGCAGGCCATCAGCTTCATGGCGCGCTCCAGCGCGTGCCACTCACGGTCGCTGCCGGTCCAGCCGAGAGACAGCGCGCGGTAAAGCCTGCGCCGCCAGGGAGTGTTGTGCTGGGCGAGTTGCGCCATATCGGGAATCAGCGGCAGGTAAAGATAAATGACGCTGCCGGTGACGTAAGTGGCGATGGCGGTGAGGTCCCACAGGAGCGGGGAGCGAAAATTGGGCCAGATCAGCCGCGAGTTGGGATACGGCAGCAGCCAATAAAACAGCCAGGCGCGGCCCAGGTGGATGATCGGGAACATGCCGCCGATCATGAGGGCGAAGACGGTGATGGCTTCGGCGGCGCGCGTGACGGGTTTGCGCCAGGCGGCGTCGGTGAGGCGCAGGATGGCGGAGATGAGCGTGCCGGCGTGCGAGATGCCGATCCAGAAAACGAAATCGACGATATAGACTCCCCAGAAAGCCGGCCGCTGCAAACCGGTCACCCCCATTCCGCGCCGAAGCTGGAAACTCCAGGCGACCAGGCCGGCGGCGCCGACGATGAAGGCGATCAAGGTCGCGAGCATGTACGGGCGGCTGACGCGCGAGAGCGGGCGGAACAAGTCTTCGCGGATTCGGTGATAGGGGAGCAGGTCGGGCGTCGCAGCCATGGCTTACTTCGCCTTTTGCAAATAGAAGACTTTTGGCTTGGTGCCTAACTCCTCCAGCAGGCGCGTGGCGCGGCCGTTCTGAGCCAGGCGCGACACTTTGCTTTCGGGGTCGTTGAGATCGCCGAAGACCATTGCCTCGGCGGGACAGGATTGCACGCACGCTGGTTGGATTTCGCCATCGGCCGGACGCCGGCCCTCCTGCGCCGCGTTCTGTTTGGTGCGTTTGATTCGCTGGATGCAGAACGTGCATTTCTCCATGACGCCGGCGGGGCGCACTGCCACATCGGGGTTGTGCTGCAATGGAAGCGGCTCGGCCCACTCCGGAGCGAACCAGTTGAAGTATCGAACCGTGTAAGGGCAGTTGTTGGCGCAGTAGAAGGTGCCGACACACCGGTTATAAACCTGAACGTTGAGCCCCTCCGCGTTGTGATAGGTCGCGTAGACGGGGCACACGGGCTCGCAGGGCGCATCGTCGCAGTGCTGGCACAGCACCGGCATGTATTTGACCTTCACGTCCGGGAACTCGCCTTCGTAGTAGCGGTCAATCCGGATCCAGTGCGTGGCGCGGCCTTGGGCGGCCAGTTCGGGAGTCGAAACGGGCAGGTTGTTTTCGGCGTGGCACGCCACCACGCAGGCTTCGCAGCCCGTGCACCGGTCCAGATCGATGGCCATCCCCCAACGGTGTTCCATGCGTTCTCCTTCGATTCACCTGTGGCGATTTACCTGTAGTCGAACTCTCTTTCCTGCCGGTCCCGGGTCGAAAACTGGATCCACCCACGCCCGCCGCCGGCGCGCGCCAGACGAACCCGGGTAGCACCCAGCACCAGGGCGCCGGTCGACTTCTCCCAGACCGGCGCCAGGATCGAAAGCGGGTTGGCGCCGCGGCCGGAAGCGTAGCGTGAGTAGTGCGAATGCCCATCCCCGATCGCCATGCTGACGACGCCGGGGACCGCGCCGGGGTGGATATACGCAGGCGCTTCGAGCCACCCGTGCGGAGACTCCACGCGGACCGTGTCGCCGTTGGCCACTTGCAATTTCGCCGCGGTCTTGGGATCGATCTCGACGGGCAGTCCCCAGAGGGCACTCGATACCGGGTCAGGCAGTTCCTGGAGCCACGGCAGGTTGGAGCCGCGGCCATCGTGGAATTGCAGCGATGGGTAGGGCTGGAAATAGAACGGGTATTGGGCGGGGTCGCCTTCGAACCGGGCGGCGGCGAGTTCGAGTGCCATAGCGTTCGGTCGCGGGGGCGACGGCGTTTGCGATGACGGCGGCGCGTCCAGCCAGATGCCGCCTTCGCGAAGGACATCTTCATAGCTCACACCGCTTTCATTTCTCACACCGATGGCGAGCAGGGGCTGGACGATGTCCTTGGGCGTCACCGGCTGGTACTCTGCGCCGATTTTGCGGGCCAGGCCGGCCAACGTGGTCTCGACGGCGCGCGTGTCGTACAGCGGCTCGACGAATGGTGTGGATACTGCAACGGCCGGCTGCGTCGAGACCGCGGGCACGATCGCCATTTCAGATTCAAGCGGGTGGTGGTCCGGCAGCAGGAGGTCGCTCCAGGCGGCGGAGTCGTCCAGAAAAGTCCCGAAGGCGATCACCAGTTCGGCCCGCGCCAGAGCGTCCGCCACACCGGCGGACCGGGGCATAGTGTAGACCGGGTTGGCGCCGTCGATGAGCACGATTTGCGCGCCGGCGAGCGCACGGGCGAGCGATTCGGCCGCCGCGCGATTCTTGGGAGGCGGCGCTGCGGCGGTGGTCGCGGCAGTCGCGGGAGCGAGCACGCCGCCGGGTTTACCGACGGTGCCCAGCATCAGGTTGACGTAGTGAGAGGCGGCGATTGCATCCAGCGAATTGGTGTGCGGCATGGACGCGCCGGCGATTACGAGCGGGCCTTCCGATTCACCCAGTTCCTGGACGATTGGGCGAACGCGCTTTTCCTCGAGCCCGCACGCGGCCAGCAGCGCGGCGGCGTCGGCCGACTGAAACATGCCGGCGACGGTCTTCGGAAGCGCCTGGTGATTCCGCGCCAGCCGGGCATCGAGCAACATGCGCCCGACGGCGGCTAGAAACTGAGGTTCCGAGCCGGGACGGAGCGGCAGCCAGCGGTCGGCGGCGGCGGCCGTAATCGAGAGGCGCGACTCCGCATGGACGAGTTGGCCGCGGATGTTTCGCCGGCCCTGGCGGAAATCGCCGAACTGCCGCGCGTAATAGACCGGCGAGGCCCATCCCCCCAGGAAGTCTGCACCGACGCTGAGCGTATAGTGCGCGCGCGAGAGATCGTAGACCGGTAGGCCCTGCCAGCCGAATGCCATCTCGGCGGCCTGGCGCTCGACGGTGTGATCGGCGATGGAGCAGATGACTGGAGCGGGCGCACCAATCGCTTGCGTGAAGCGCTGGATGGCGAGAGCGCGCGTGCCGCCAGCCTGGGGGCCGGCGAGGAAAACGATTCGTGCAGGGTCGGCCGCTCCCACTTTTGCAAGCCTTTCTGCCGCCTCACTGATGGCTTCGTCCCAGGAGACCGCCCGGAACTGTGCCTGGCCGCGTTGGCCGGTGCGCTTCATGGGTCCACGCAGGCGGTCGGGATGGTAGAGCGATTGGACCCCAGCCTGGCCGCGCGCGCAAAGGCGGCCACCGGAGATCGGGTCGAGCGGGTTACCCTCGATTTTCTTGACGGTGGCGATGCGCTCGCGGACTTGTTCGCCGTTGCGCTCAACCGTGCGGACGCCCTCCATGACGCGGACCACGGTGGCGCACCCCGCCCCGCACTCGGTGCAAACCGTGGGATGCCACTGTTCTTCCCCGGGGACGATTTCGTGCTCGGGGACGAGCAGAGGAATCAGCTTTTTGGCTTTATTGCTGCAGCCGCCCAGCGCGCCGGCCGAGGTGGTGGAGAGGATCTTGAAGAAGTTGCGGCGATCCATGGGTCAGCACCCCTCCCGCTGGCCAGTGGCGACCGCTCCCTTACGGTTGCGGCTCCGACGCTCTTGCAGAGCCCGACGCTCTTGCAGAGCCGCGACCGTGAGGGAGCGGGTCATAGGGTGGCGGCGCCTCAGTAGTGGCATGCGGCGCAGTCCTCCGTGGCTTTGTATTGCCGATGGCAGCTCAGACACGTCCCCATGTTGTGCTTCACCAGGAGTTCGGCGGTCCCAGCCAGCGTCATGTCGCCGTGGCAGGTTGCGCAAACGATCTTGGCGCGGGCGTGCGGGGCGTGCTGGAATTTCACCAGGGATTCTGGCGGAAAGCCGTAAACACGCTGCCAGAGGACTTCACGCTTGCTCGCGGCAAAGGCAGCCAGTTTCTTGATTTCAGGTTTGGCGGCGGCCACCTTGGCATGACAGAGCATGCATTTGCGGACCGAAGGAAGCGTGGCCGCCGCACTCGTGTCGGCCCCACTGTGGCAATCGAGGCACTGCAATCCAAGCGCTATGTGCTGCCTATGCGAGTACGCAATCGGCTGGACCGATGGCGCTGCTTCGGCTGCCTTCGCGACCAGAATGCAGACAATCCATGCTACGCTCCGCAACAATCCCCCCGCGAACCCGAACCCCGCTGATGCCGTCAGGCGCACCGCTCACCCATTTACACGTGTGACGCTGACGGGAGGATCAGTTTATCACACGCGCGGCGAAAATCGACAGGGGGCAGTTGTGACGGTCCTTAACGTGACACTCTTGGCAGGGGCGGTTTAGCACGAAAGCGGTCGTCGACCGGCCTGGACACTTCGCGCGGCTCACCGCGGTCGCCGTATCACGCGGTTGCAGAATGCGGCTGGTTCTCGGCGAGCGCGCGGCTTCGCCGGCCTCGCCGTGGCCGTCGCGCCCACTCGCACGATCCGGGCCAGATCCTGCGTGGAGATCAGAGCCGTTCGTCCGCTGGGGCCGTGTGGGCGCGTGTGCCGCCGGATCGCGGAGCCGCGTGCGGGCGCGTCCGGATGGTGCGCTCCTGGCAACTCGGTAGTATCATCGGCAAAGATCCAGTTATGAATCGTAGACAGTTTTTTCTATCCGCCCCCGCCACAGCGTTGACCGTCCAGAGCATATTTGGCACGGAGCCACGGTATAAAATCGGCTATACCACCAACACCCGAGGCGGTGACCCGGCGACGACATGGGGAGGAGACCCTTTCAGAGGCTTTCGGGAAGCTCACGAAGTGGGTTTTAACTACGTCGAAGCCTTCGCCACGGCACTCGGCCAGTTCTACCCGGACGACGTAGCGGGCCTGAGGAAGAGAATCGATGAGATCGGCGTCACGTTCGCCGCCGTCACCGGCGGTTCGCGCGGGGGCAGCACGCATTTTGAAGACCCCGCGGCGCGTCAGGCGGTGATCGAAAACCATCTGGGGGTGGTCCGCTTCAGCAAGAAGTTAGGGTGCGATCACCAAAAGACCAATCTGGGTAACCGGCGGCCCGAGGGCACTACGCAAGAAGACTTGAAGAATATTGCTGAGACGCTCGAGATCCTTGGCCGGCGCAGCCTGGAAGAAGAAGGCATCCCATTTGGGGTTCACGCACATCTGGGCAGCCAGCTCCAGAACCAGAACGAGATCGACTACGTGATGGGGCACACCGATCCGAAGCACGTCCGGTTCGTGCTGGACACTGGACACATCACCATGGCCGGCATGGACCCTATTGCCTTGGCTAGGAAATTGGGGCGCCGCGTGGTGGAATTCCACCTGAAGGACACCAGGCCGGATGATCGCGGCGGGACGAAAGACGTTCCGGGGCGTGACAGAGATCAGATAAAAGATCCGTACTTCTTCCCGCTGGGCAATGGCGGCGTCGATTTCCTGGCGCTCAAGACCCATCTGGATGGCCTCCAGTGGCAGGGTTTTCTAGTGGTCGAGTTGGACACCTCGCCCTGGCGCGCTCCCAAGGAAAGCGCGCGCATGACGGCGAACTACATCGAGAAGACGATGAAAATCCCCTTGTAAGTGAGCTAGGGCCGGATCAGGCCGTAAATCAAAAGCGGGCTGCGCCCCCCGACTGGTAGCGGAACGGCACGCTCAGTACGATGCCCCGAATCAATGCCTGCCCGCGGTACTGTTCCTTTTCAAGCTGGTCCAGAATCTGGTCCACGGTGCACGAATCGGAGGGCGTGAGGCCGCGGCCCAGAGCATAGCCGAGCATTCTGGACGTGAGGTGGCGCAGGAAAACCTGCTTGCGGTCGAGCAGAACCTTCTTCAATTTCTCCGGGCCATCGATCCGGGTGCCGTCCGGCAACTCGCCGCGATTGTCGATCGGCTTGCCGTTGTCTTCGGTGCGCCAGCGGCCCAGCACGTCGTAGTTTTCGAGCGCGAAACCGAGCGGGTCGATGCGATTGTGGCAACTGGCGCAAACCGGGTCGCGGCGGTGTTCCTCCAGACGCTCGCGCAAGGTCTGCGCCGCGGCGCCATCGTGGTCCTCCTTCAGCGCCGGCACGTTGGCGGGCGGTGGAGGCGGTGGCGTGCCCAACATGGTTTCGAGAATCCACTTACCGCGCAGCACCGGGCTGGTGCGCTGCGGGTACGACGATACGGCCAGCACCGCGGCCATGGTGAGGATGCCGCCGCGATGGCTATCCGGCGGCAGATTGGCCTGCTTGGGCTGCTGGCTCAGGTCCTTCTGGTTCACGTCCTTGACGCTCAGGTTGTAATGCCTGGCCAGACGGTTGGTGAGAATGGTGAAGTTGGCGTCCAGCAGGTTGAGCAGCGGCAGGTCCTGGGACAGGAGTTCCTGGAAGAACAGAATCGGCTCGTAGCGAATGGCGGACTGGAGTTCCGCGTCGTAGTAGGCCGGGAACAGCTTCTCATCGGGTTTGATGTCGCGGCCCAGTTCCCGGATGTTGAGCCACTGGTCGATGAAACGCTCGGCGAAATCGCGCGCCCGTTCATCCTTCAGCATGCGGCCGATCTGCGCCGTGAGCACAGCGGGGTCCTGCAACCGGCCCTGCGCGGCAAGATCGAACAGAACCGAATCAGGCATGGTGCCCCATAAGAAATATGAGAGGCGGGAGGCCAGGGCGTAGCTGCCGACTGGCCGCGGGCCGGGGTTGGGTTCGGATGCCGACTTGGGTTCGGGAGCCGGTATGGGTTCGGGAGCCGGTTTGGGTTCGGGAGCCGCTTTGGGTTCGGGTTCGGCATTGCTTCCGGCACTGGCTTCCTCAACGTGGAAGAGGAAGTTCGGCGACACCAGGACGCCGGCCAACGCAAACAGAATGGAGCGGTCGAAATTCTCGCCGCGCTTCTGCGCGCCGCGGAACAGGTTCAGGTAGCGCTCCAATTCGCCGGCCTTGGCGGGACGGCGGAAAGCGCGCGGCAGAAAAGCCTCCAGCACCTGGCGCGCCGCCTGTTCCGGAGATGTGCCTTCGCGCGGCTCGGCGATCAGGAAGGCTGTGCGGGCCTTGGGGTCTTTGGACCCGTAGTCCAGAGCCTCCTTGGCTGCTTCCAGGTATTTCTCCGCATGAATGGGCGAGAGGAACAGGGTTTCGGCGGCGTTATCGAAGCCTTCGCCGCCGGCGCCATCGGCCGGCAGAGCGTGGCCGGCATTGAAGTGGACGCGCAGCAGGTCGCGGATGGTGGCGGCGTACTCGTCGCGGTTCAAGCGGCGCATCAGGTGAGGGCCGGGCGCCAGGCCGTTGGCGCAGGCGGCGGTGTGCAATGCCTGCTCCATCCACGCCACCCAGGCTTCCCGTTCTTCGGGTGGCGGCGCGGGCACGCCTTTGGGCGGCATCTCTCCGTTGCGCACGCGCAGCAGCAGCTTGGCCCATGGGGCCGTATTCAACGGCGATGGCGCGGTGAGTTGGGCCACCGCCAGCCCTCCGGCCGGTGCGGCGCCCTGATGGCAGGTCTGGCAGTACCGTTTCAGAATTACCTGGGCATCGGCGTAGGTGAACTCGCCGGCGCCGGCGCAAGGCGCAAGACTCGCCAGCAGCAGAATGGTGCCCGCGCGCGTCATACGCCGTTCAAGAGCCGTTCAGGATGCGGTCGAAGCGGCGGTTGACCTCCTTAAGGTATTCGCCGTCTCCACCGGAAAGCTCCACCGTGGCCGTTCCCTGATAGCCGATGTCGGCCAGTGCCGCGTGCACGGCTTTCCAATCGATTTCGCCTTCCAATAACGGAACAAAATCGGGCGTGCGCTTGCGCGTGGCCGGGTCGTTCTTGAAGGAAAAATCCTTGATGTGCAGCTTCACGATCCGTTTGCCGAGGGTGCGAATCCAGTCCTGCGGGTAACCCCAGATCTCGATGTTGCCGACGTCAAAGTAGGCGCGGATCCACGGGGTCTGGAACTCGTCGACATAGCGGACCATTTCGAGGGGGCTGAGCAGAAACTTATTCCAGACTTCCTCGATACCGATGATCACTTTCAACTCTTTGGCCAGTGGCACCAGCTTGCGTATCTGGCGCTGGCTGCGCTCCCAGGCCTGGGCGTACGGCGTCTCGGCGTTCACCACGGCCGGCACCAGCAATACGGTGTCGGCGCCCCAAAGTTTGGCGTTGCCCAGGCTGGTGCGCATGCCTTCCATGCTCTTTTCCACCACGGCGGGGTCGCTGGAGGAAAGCGGGCTGCGCCAATGCTCCTGATTCATCACGGAGTGGATGCGCAGGCCGGCCTTCCTGGACGCGGCCAGAATCTCGTCCGCTTTGGCGGGCTCAGGAGTG
>DATMNI010000439.1:0-11585 GCA_035570275.1 Candidatus Acidiferrales bacterium
CCTGTCTATGCTTCGGTGCGCACCTCACGATACGCCCCGCAAGACTCGGGGTCAGGATGGATTCGCTCCTCCTTTCCTGTCGGACTCTTTCATTCCTTATTGCATGCCGGTTTATCCCGGCGCACAAGCTGCCCCACATAGCAGCCAACCCAGCCGGCAGACCCTTCCATTCGGCATCGGGCGCAGGAACTAGATTTTGTGCTCGGTAGAAAAGCAGCAAGCGCGCTTTCACTTATAATTGGGGGTACTCTATGAAGCTAAGTTTGGCGCTGCTTCTTGGCTGTGTGTTACTCCAGGCTCAGGTCAAGCCCCCGAAGCTGATAGACTGCCACGTCCATCACAACGGGCAGCAGGCGTTTCTTGACCGGCTCACTGCGAAAATGGATGCGCTGGACGGCATGACTCTGCTGATCACCTCGCCGCGGGATTTGAAAGGTGTCACCGTGGCGATGGCCGCCCATCCAGGACGGCTGGTTGGGCTTGGTGAGATCCGGCTCGACGACCCACAGGCGCTGGCGCTGGTGGACCGTTTCCATGAGGCCGGCTTCCGCGGTCTGGGCGAGATGACTGGGCCGCAATACCCTTACGACGACCGGCGCTACTGGCCCATCTACGAACGCGCCGCGCAATATGGCATGATTCTGCTGTTCCATACGGGCATCGTGAATCGGACCGATCCGGACACGCCGAGCGACGTCAGTTCCGACAGGATGCGCGCCGGAACGCTGGATTTGGTCGCGCGGCGGTTTCCCAAACTGCGGATCGTCGGTGCGCACCTCGGCAACCCGGACTACGCCTGGGCGGCCGAGATCGCGCGCTGGAATCCCAACGTCTGGTGGGACCTCTCCGGCTCCACCCTGATCAAGAAGCAACGCGACTATCCGTCGTTCAACGGTATTTTCTGGTGGTCCAGCGCGGCCACGCCGCACAGTCCGCAGAGCGGCGCCAGCGCCTTCGAGAAGATCGTATTCGGATCCGATGTTTTCGACGGGGATTTGGCGGAGTTGGATCGCGCGCTGGAACGCTATCATCGGATGCTGGACGAATGCGCTGTGCCGGCGGAGGCTCAAAGGAACATCTTCGCGGGAACGATGTGGCGCATCCTCAACCCCAAGTGAAACTGCCCAAAATGAAACTCCGCACGCATCGCGAAGGCAACGGCCAGTAAGCCTCCGCCGATCCGTTTCGTCAACGGACCGTCTCCGTGTCGCGCCAATCGAACTCACCCGTTTTTTCGGGAAGATGGTTGGCGGCAGCATATTGATTCCGCGTGCCGCGGACGGCCGACACCCACTCGCCGAACGGCAACTGCAGCTCGCGATAGACCAGATAGGTCATATCCACGGTGCGGTCGGGAACATGGTCCTTCACGTCGTCGAGTTGATGCAGGAATCGCCGGCCGTTGGCTTCTTCGACGCGCGGCCACCAACTCTTGTACCATGTGGACACCGCGTCCCGGAGGGCCAGGTTCCGGTGCTGCCGAATGTTTTCCGCGATTCCAAGCGCGCCGTCCAGAGATTCCAGAGCGTTCTTGGCCTTACCCTCCGCAGCCGCCTTTTGCGCGGCCTCAACCAGCGCGTCCATGCGGCCAATGCCCGACAACATCTCCAGGTTCTGGCGGTAGAGCTGAGCGATCGAAATGTACACTTCCAGGTTGTGGCGGTTGAACTCCACGCTTAGCAGATTCTCTTCCAGAAGCCCCAGCAACTCATCGTTATCAGCCATTGCGTCAGCCGCCAGTTGCAGGCGCCGGGCGTTATCCCGCCGCCAGCCGCCATCCACTTCCTGACCCTTCGGAGGCTTTCGCGACGCGCCCGCGGCCTTCAGGCCCGGACCCGGCGCGGGCGGCAGCTTGAGCGTCTGATCCTTAACCGGCTTGCGCGGATTGTAGATGCGATCGGAATTACCGAACAGCCCTATACGCGGCGAGGGACCAGGCTCCCAACTATCGGACCAGAACTGCGCCTGCTGGCTCATCAACTGATATACGCGATTCATGGTGACGGCCCCATCGCCGTAGAACAGCTTATAGAATGCGGCGGAAGACTCCTGCGCCGTGCGCGATCCCGGCCGCCAGCCCGCAGCCATAATGCT
Organism: Candidatus Acidiferrales bacterium; assembly: GCA_035570275.1. GTDB lineage: Bacteria > Acidobacteriota > Terriglobia > Bryobacterales > Bryobacteraceae > DATMNI01. The sequence goes on from DATMNI010000439.1 coordinate 2,095, forward strand.
CGCGTAACCCAGCCAGAACGTTTCCGGGTGCAGTCCCGCGTCAGCCCAGCCGGCCACCACTGCCCCGATAATGTCCGTTTGCAGGCGCGCCTGATCGGCAGCGATTTTCCAGTACCCATCGGCGACGCGCCCCGCCTCCGCCCTGCTGGGATGCAGGCGCCGCGAATTGGGCAGGATGAAGTAGTCGGGAAAGAAGCGCTCTTCACCCTGCGTTGAGGTGTAGATCATCTGCCGTATTCCGCGCTTGCGGAATAGCGGATCAAAATCGGGCCCATAGACTTCGCCATTGACAACATATGGCGGCAGCGATTCGATGTCGGAGACAACCAGCGGAAACTCCCCCCAGAACATAACCGTGCGCCCCTGTTCGTGCAGTGGCTCCGCGATTTGGGTGATGAACCGGGCCAGCAGCTTGCCCACGCTGCCAAGTTTAGCCGCGGCGGCTTTCTCCTGGCAGTTGGAATTGTCCGCCATTCCCACGTAGTAAGGCTCGTCGGTTGAGAAATAAACGAACTTACCGCCGCGGTTGGCGTCGGCCAGGTCCTGAAACATGCCCGAGAGGAACTTCACGGCTTCCGGATTAGTCGCGCACAGCTCGTAGTTGCTGTCGGGAAACGAGCGATATTTGGCGTATTCGGGATGCTTGAGGATGAAGGCGATATGCGCGGGCCCGTCCAGGTACGGAATCACCTGCACGTGATAGCGGAGCCCGTAATCCGTCAATTCCTGGTACTCGGCGGGCGAAAGAGCATAGGGCTCCACCAGCGCGGGCGCGCTGCGGAACTGGAAATGGCCCTCCAGCTTCAGGACAAAGCCATTAATCTTGAAAAACGCCGCCTGACGCACGGCGCGCTTCAATTCAGGCAGCCGTTCCAGGTGATGCGCATCGTCCCAGTAGATATGCCGCAGGTGCAGATCGGGCCAGTCCGTGATGCGGCATTGAGGCAGGTATACGCCGCCGGAGCGACGGCGGAGAAGTTGCACCAGCGTCTCGACACCGTAGAACAGGCCCTCCGCGGCGTTCGCCGTAATGGCGATACCGGAGTCGCCGATCTCGAGGCGGTAGGCCTGGTCCGCAATGGCTTGTTTGTCGGGATCGAGAGCCTGCCGCGGCAACACTCTGCCGGCGCGAATTTCGAGGCGCACAGCCGTGCCGCCGGCCGCTGCCGCACGCAAACCGAAACGCGATTGCAGTTCATCCGAAAGCGTCTCGGCCGCCACGTTTCCCTGCGCCACGCCGGCGCCGCGATCGAGCGACCACGCGGGTCCGAAAGTTACATCGCCCTCGCGCAATTCGACCTGTTGCGGTTCGGGCAGCACGGCATAGCCTCGCAGCCAGAGGCCCGACACGGTTTCAGCGTGCGCCGCCATGGCTCCGAATCCAAGCGCCAGAATACAAGCTCGCATGACTGATGTGTACCACAGCCGCGTCTTACCCGTGAGTTTGCTATTGGCGGGACGCGGTGCTGCACCTACCTTTCCCGGTATTCCGTAAACACGTACCCCTGATCCTTGCGCGCAATGTGGCACTGATGACAAGCCTCGCGCGATTTCAGGTCCAGCTTATCTGCCCTGCTCCCTTCCTCAAAACTTCCGTATCCCCAGCCTCCCGTCGAGCCGTAGCGTTGGCTGTCTTTCACCATGACGCCAACCACCCGGCGCTGCCCCTCCCTGGCTCCGCCGTTGGCAGTGGAGATCCACTCCAGCATCTCTTCGGCAATGATCGCTCCATCCGGATACGAGCCTGTGCGCAGGCCGTCCATCGCCTGGTCGTTCGCATAGAAATGAAACACCCCCGCCATACACGGCTTTTCGCAGGGCTTCTTCCCAAACGCATCGAAGGTCGCCGGAACCATCGAACTATGGAGGAAGGTCCAGTGCCGATACCCTTCCGGATATGGAGTGCCGGCGTCGGCCACCCGGAGCGAGCTGAAAACAAGATCGCGATCCTTCTGCTTTGCGTGGCAGGCATAACACTGAGCCCGGTCCTTCTCCGCCAGCCTGACATATTTGCTGTCGAAGGTCTCGAATCCCCACCCTCCCGTCTCCTTGTATTGCCGCGCGTCCTTTACCATCACATCCAGTGCGCTCCGTTCTCCCTCTTTGAGGACGCCTTTGGACTCGCCCTCGCCCACTGTCGTGCGCAGGGTCTCGCGAACGATTACGGATCCGCTCGGGAACTTCCCCGCGCGATACCCCTCGATTGCCTGTCGATTGGCATAGAAGTGGAAGATCCGAGCGCCCTCGATCACGAACGACGTGTGCTCGGGCCCAATGACGACAGACTTGACATGCTGCCACGAACGGTAGCCGTCCGGGAACGGAACCTCCGGGCTCTTCTCCGCCGCCGTGACCCTCAACGCAATCACCGACAGAACCACGAACGCAACAGCGTCCCGCACGATCGGCTTCCGATGACTCTCCATTTTTCCTCCTCGATTGCGCCGGGTGGCGGCGCAGTGTTCCAATTGTGCCCTCCTCCGCCCGGCGCGGGTACGGATTTTTGACAAGCCGGCCGTCCGAAACCGTGGAGCGGCGCCTCCGTGGGACGAACGTCCGCGGTGGCTCGTCTTCTTACGTTCCTGCGTCCGCCGGGATCGCTCGTCAACGAAATCGCCCGGTTGATCAAGCCTTCCTTCCCTTTTGCCCGGATCCGGACCAGAATGGAGGAATCGGAATGCTGCTGCCGTCCCCTCCTACGATCCGAAGATGGGTGAAATACTGGCTCGCCTGGACCGCGGCCGGACTCTTTTACATCACGCAAGACTTCATGACGCGGCTCTCTCGCAATGAAGCAATCCTCTGGCGGAATGTCGTCATAGGCTGGATGGCCGCCATGTACATTTGCGCGGCATTCACCCCTACTATCCTGTGGCTCGGTCGTCGCTGGCCCGTGGAGGGGGCTTATCGGCGGCGCCGCATCGCGCTCCACCTCTTCGCCTCGGTCGCCTTCTCGCTGGTGTCGACCGCGTTGGAAGTGCCGGTCCTGACCGCGATCGGGATATTGCCGGCTTTTATGGATCCAATGTCGTTCGTCAAGGATTTCTGGATCCTTCTGCCATACGATCTGCATGGAGGCGTGATCCGATACTGGGCAGTGGTTGGCCTGCAGGCGCTCTTCCGGTCGAATCAGGAGGCTCGCCGGCGCGAGCGCGAAGCAATGGAACTGAAGGTCCACTCGTCGCAGCTCGCCGAGCAGTTGGCCTCGTCGCAACTGAGCGCTTTGAAGATGCAGATGCATCCCCACTTTCTGTTTAATACGCTGGGCGCGATCATGGTGCTGGTTCGCCAGCGGAAGGAAAGAGAAGCGGAAACGATGCTCAGCCGCCTGAGCGACCTGCTGCGGCGCACGCTGGAGGACGTGGAAGCGCAGGAAGTCCCGCTTTGGCGCGAGCTCGATTTTCTGCGGATTTACCTCTCGATCGAGCAGGTTCGATTTGAGGATCGGCTGTGCGTCCGGATCGACGCTGGGCCGGAGGTCTCGGATGCTCTTGTCCCGCATTTGGCCCTTCAGCCAATCGTGGAGAACGCGGTGCGCCACGGATTGGGACAGAGCGAGGAACCGGTCCTCATCCACGTCAGCGTATCCAGAGCGGACGGCCATCTCACATTGACCGTTACAGACGACGGGCCCGGGTGTTCCGCTCCCGTTTTAGAGGAAAGGGGGATCGGACTTGCCAATACCAGGAATCGCCTGACGCGTCTTTACGGCGCCAAGGCCACATTCTCGGCGGAGAACCGGCTTCCCCGAGGGGTTCAGGTGACCATGACCTTGCCCTACCGCACGGGGCGGCCGGAGGACGAGGAATGCGCTTGAGGGTACTGATCGTCGACGACGAGCCGCTCGCCCGCGAGGGCATCAAGTTGATGCTCGGCAGCGATTCCCACGTGATTGAGGCCCGAAACGGAAGAGAAGCGGTGGCGAAGGTGCGCGTCGAGAAGCCGGATCTCGTGTTGCTGGACGTCCAGATGCCCCGTATGGACAGTTTTGCCGTCATCGAGGCAGTCGGAGCAGACAAGATGCCGGCCGTGATCTTTGTGACTGCCTACGACCAATACGCGATCCGCGCGTTCGAAATCAGCGCAGTCGACTACCTGCTGAAGCCGGTGACGGAAGAGCGCTTCCGAATCGCGTTCGAACGAGCCAGGAGCCGGCTGCGCGCGGCCCCGACGGATGAATCCACGCGCCAAATGCTGACAGTCCTCGACGCCATTGCCAACCCGCGGCGGTATCTCTCTCGTCTTGCCGTTCGATCGGGCGACCGCACGATCTTCTTGACGACCGATGACGTGCAGTGGATTGAAGCAGAGCAGAACTACGTCCGCGTGCATGCCAGTCACGCGGCTCACCTGCTGCACGTGCCGATGAACACCATCGAGACCTCGCTCGATCCCGAGCGTTTCATGCGAATCCATCGCTCCTACATCGTCAATCTCCAGCACATCAGGCAAGTGTGGACATTAGCGCACGGGCAATTCGTTCTGGAACTGGCCTCCGGGGAGCGGCTGCAATCAGGCCGGACCTATGGGGAGAAGATTCGGACCTTGCTTTCGAATCCATTCTAAGAATTTGTGGGGCTTGGCGCGTTTTCATGCGCTGCCGAGGGTGTGTATGCGGCGGAGGCGTGCGGTGCCCTGCGGCAGAAGCTGCAGACCATTCTACCGGCGCGTGAGCGGCGCCGGCGCGGCTGCAGGTTCTCGCTGGTGTCTGGTCAATTTCCGGAGCACTGGATCTGCATGGTGCGCATCTCGCTCCAAAGTCTTTCAACGCGGGCGTAGCCCCGAGCGGATGACTCGCTATCCGGAACTTATCTCCCCGGAGCGGACGGGGTGTTCACTAGCGGTCTGGTGTGGGTCTCTCAAGGCGACGCATGGCGTTGTATTTCACCGGGTGCAAGCACGCCGGCGAGAATCTGGCCGAGGTACTAAAACAGCGGTCTCCAGGCCTGCCGCCCCCATTCAAATGTGCGATGCCGACCCCGAGTCTTCCCGAAGAGTTCGGATTCGCGCACGCCGGAAGGCAGCGGCCGCGAGTCTGGAAGCGACGTTTCCGTTGGCGGCACGAAACGATCGTGACGCGTGGATGAACGGGACCTGCATGACGCGGCTGACAAACTGTATAAGCATCTGCACGCCAAGAATGGCAACGATCAGAAGTGACCCGCCCACCGGACGCAGGTACCCGCACCCTGCACCCGCCTTCCCTCAGAAGCGAAGCGTCCGGATGCTGCGGGGACGTCCTGGAGAGGAAGCCGCTCGCGTCTCGCGGCCAAGCAGGCAGCCTTTCATCTAGTTAATCATTTGTTATCAATCGTTTGGCGGTGATCTCCTCAAGCGCGAAGCGCCCGTCTGACGCGGGCCATACGAGGAATTGCGGAGTTCACAGTTCGGCGAAAGTATTGCGAGAGCCGCTTTTTTGAACCCTGCATTATCAATATCTTGCAGCAGTTCCGCAAAAGTTTGGCCTAGTTTTATCCTAATTCTGGGCCGTCCCCCATCCGTAAGTGCCCTTCTGGTTTCCTTGGCCGACATTCCTTGGCCAAGCACGTGCGCAACCCCAAGTCCCGATGTTAAGATGAAAGGGCAATGGGAACCAGCGCTGTAGCCAAAAACGGTCTGCAGGGGCAGGGTCAAGGGGTATCTGGCACAAAACGAACGTCTTGCCTTTCTCGTTTCCCGTAATTCATTGCAACAAAAGGGTCGCCACCCTAGCTCAGTTGGTAGAGCGGCTGATTCGTAATCAGCAGGTCGCCGGTTCGATCCCGGCGGGTGGCTCCATAAAATCAATTACTTACAGAGTAGTTGATGTCCTCCAGGGCGGGTTTGGTAGCAACCCTGGTAGCAACATGGTTTTCGGGGGCTTTCGCCGTCAGTAGTGCGTCCATCTTGCGCGCCGCGTCTTGCTTAGCGTCCTGGTAGACGTGCTGGTAGACGTTTTGGGTGAGCCGGACATCCGAATGCCCCACAATTTCGGCGATCACTTTCAGTGGAACGCCCTGTGCGCCCAGCAGGGAAATGCAGGCGTGCCTGAGGTCATGGAAACGCTGCTTAGGCAGCTTGGCGGCAGCCACCAGAGCGTTGAATTCCTTCAGGATCTTGCGATCATCAATCGGTGTGCCTATGGTGCTGGTGAAGACGAAACCCGTTTCTACCCAACGGGAGCCGGCAAGTTTGCTTCTCCTGCTGCTGACGTTCGCTGTAAGCTTGCAGGCCACTACGCACGAGGCTGGCAGTTGGATTGTGCGTCGCGACTTCTCGGACTTCGGCGGCATCAGAACTAACCCCTCGTTTTTGTTCCGTTGCAGCGTATGGTGAACTGTTATCGTTCCCTTCTCGAGATTCACATCCGGCAGCCATCGCAAGGCGCTGCATTCGCCGGACCGGAGCCCGACCGCCAATCCCGTGGTGAACAGCGCCTCAAGCCTGTGCCCCATCGCGGCCTTTAGAAATGCGCCAGCTTGTTCGGGTGTGAACGGATTGATTTCCGCTTTCTCCACCAGGCGGAGGTGTCGCCAGTGCTGCTACGTTAATCGTCGTGCATCACATGCGCAAACAGCAACAGGGTGAGAGGCAGGCGAGCCTACGCGTTGATCCATCGGCATGGGTGGAGTCCGCCAGTGGCCATTATGCGTTTGTCGCCCACGTGGACGCTTGCTTCGGCTTGGAGCGCGAGAACGCCGACGGAGACGAGCTGATTATCTTTGCGGGGGTCGCCCGCAACACCGCGCCCAGGACACTTCTGCTGGACGAAGACAGACCTTGCGTTTCCGGGTTGCGGAAGGCTCTGATGTCGAGAGGCTTTCACTCCCAAGGAGCTGGACTTCTGGCGCGCCATTCAAAACCTCGAGGGGTTTTCCTTCAGCGACGTGATAAGGACAGCACAGACGACCAACCGAAAAGCCGTCGCATCCATGCTCCGCAAAGCCACTAATATGAACCTTATCGAAAAGCGAGACCAAGTCTATCGCAGAGTGAGCCAGTGAGGAGTTCCGTATGAGCTCCGCCATAGTTCCGTGGGTAGTTCCGCAGATAACTTATTGATTCTATATATTTAGTTCCGCCGGTTCCGTTGTTTGCGAGAACAAGTGGTCACCTTGGCGGGCGGCCGCGAATCGGGGGGCATCAACGTCTCAAGAACGGAACCAACGGAACTACGGAACTGATTCTTTAGTTCCATTCAGATACGAACGGAACCCCTGTTGGAACTACTAGATCGTTCAAAGGCACCTCGATGTCGTCCGACGCCCACCCGGAGGACAGCCAGAACGCCATCTGAGCGAAGATGTTCGTGCGCGTCAGAGGATGGCCGGTGACAATCGATACGGCCGGTGTCTCCTTCCAAAAAGCTTCGGAGAGCAAGCCCGGTCGAAATGCGAATCAAACTCCATGGTGCCTTTTCTTACCTCCAAAACGACAACGTTTTGAAAGGGGTCCGTGCACGCGCTACCGGAGCCGACTCGTCCCTGGGCGCTGCAAGTCAAGAAGCCCTGGGCCTCCCATTCTGGCCATGCTTGATGAGATTTCATCATGGTTGCCGCAGACCAAGGGCATTCTGCAGTTGTGTAACACAGTCGGCTGGGTTTCGCTGGACGTGAGGCCCAAGGAATCGTAACACCTGCCATCCCTCGGTCTGAAGCTGGTTGGACTGCCGGGTGTCATGAATTCGCTGGCGGATGGCCGAATGGAATTCCAGGCCGTCGGCGTAGATCAGGATGCGCTTCGGCGTGACGTTGGCGAAATCGGAGAGTGCGTCCATAGGTGCCGACGCTTTCGTGGCGACGTGGATGGTCACCAACTCACCTTGCCAGCGCATGCGGTAATCATCGCACTTTGTGGTTAGCCTGCACAATTCATAATGCAGCAGTCGCCGGCCAATCATCGAACCGTCCAAGTCAGACTTCTACGTCCTGAAAGAAGTCTCCGCGTGGGGACCAGGGCAACGGCCCAATCAGAGAAAGCCCGCGCCGTTCGCGTTGCCCCAATCGTGCCTGGATTACGCGCTTTACCGGAAGGAATTCGGCGTTCCGGGATCGTGTTGGGTTTCTATTGTCGGTCAGGTTAGCATCGAGCGCTTTCTGATGCCACGGGCACCTCACCCACTCCAACCGAGGGAAGGTCCACGCGACCCCAGCGACGCACTCGCGCCCCTCGCGACGAACGGCTCGCATTGCGCGAGTGGGTGCCACGGCGAGGCTGGTGAAGCGCTTTGCTCGCCGAGAAGTAGGCGCGACTCGGCGTCTCAAATCGCAGGCGCCGCGGCCAGGCCGCTAGAATCGAAGTGTTTTCGTTTTCCGAACATAGGAGGGGATTGGACATAAGCGGATGCCCGGAGGTGGTCGGCTGAAAGAGTCCAACAAAAACTGCCACCAGAGGACCGTTGGATGTATACTGGCTCTGTCCGGGAGGGCAAAACGGAAACGCCGGTTTATGACCGTGCGAGCCGTAGGTATAGCTCCAGCTTGGTAGTGGAGGGATAAAATGGCATCTCGTAACCAACTCTTCGCGGCAGCGGCCGCGTGTATCTTAGCGATCTCTACATTCCATCTATTGGCTCAGCAGCCGAGGTACGACGGTGCCATTCCGGGGGAGCCCCCGTACAATGGCCCTAACCAGGCGGAGCGCGCGGCGGCTAGGGCGAGGGGATTTAACAGGCGCGACCGGCGCCTGCTCTACGTAGCTCTGCCTGGTGGTTCGGCTGGCGGACAGTTTTCGTCCGAAATGAACGGGCTGGGCATCGTCGTTCTGGATGTCGACCGGAATTTCGAGTTCGTGAAGCGGATACCCACCTACAACATCGCCGCTGCCGTACGTCCCGCAGAAGCCGCCGGCATCGCCGCGAGTCCCGCAACAAACATGATCTATCTAGCCATGCGCGGCAGGCTCACGGCATTCGACTTGGCTACCGACGAGAAGGTGTGGGACAAAACCTATGACGGGTTCTGTTGCGAACGGCAGGAAATCACGCCGGACGGCTTGACCATTGTGGCGGGTTCCAATCTGAGGAACTTCTGGTACGTCATCGACGCCAGGACCGGAGAGATGAAGGGCAAGATCCAGGCCGCAGCAACGGATGCGCATAACATGGCGCTCAGCGCCGACGGCAAGACGGTGTTAATGGCCCCCAACGGGGTCACCGTGACGGTGGGCGATGTGCCTTCCATGAAGGCCATCCGAACCATCACCTTTTCCGACCATGTGCGCCCCTTAGTGATCAACCATGACGCGACGCGGGTTTACGCCAATTTGAACAACTTGCTCGGTTTCGAGATTGCTGACGTGAAAACCGGCGAGGTGATTAAGCACATTGAAGCGCCGGCCGAGATGTGGAAGGAGAAGTGGGCTAACAGAGACAAGCCGGGGGTGCGGTTTTTCGGACATGGCTGCCCCAGTCACGGCATCGCCCTGACTCCGGACGAGAGCGAGCTCTGGGTGGTCGACAACATCAATTACGGAGTGTTGGTCTACGACAACACTGGTGAATGGCCGGTGTA
>DATMNI010000440.1:0-118741 GCA_035570275.1 Candidatus Acidiferrales bacterium
CGAATCGATGCCGATCATGGCCTTTGACCGCCACGGGAAATTCCTCCGGGCGTGGGGCCAGGGCATGTTTAAGACGACGCACTTTTTGCGTGTCGATCGTTCCGGGTATGTCTGGGTCACCGACCGCGGGAACATGCAGGCCTTCAAATTCAGCTCCGGCGGAAAGCTGCTGATGACGCTCGGTAAAAAAGGCGTGACCGGCGACAACACCTCGCAGGATACCTTCAACGGCATGGCCGACCTGGCGGTGACGAAGAGCGGCGACATCTTCATCGCCGATGGCGAGGGCCCCAACACCCGGGTCGTTAAATTTTCCAAGGACGGCAAGTTCATCAAATGGTGGGGCGGCAAAGGGACCGATTCGGGCCAGTTCAACGTGCCGCACAGCATCGCGATCGATGCCAGGGGCCGCGTCTACGTGGCCGATCGCTCCAACAACCGCATCCAGATTTTCGACCAGGCCGGCAAATTTCTAGATCAGTGGACCAACTTCGGCACGCCCTGGGGCTTGTTCATCAAGGACGACCTGATTTACGTTGTCGATGGAACCGAGAATAACTGCCTGCTGATCGCCAGCACAAAAGACGGTAAGGTGCTGGAGAAGATTGAGGGGCTCAGAAATCCGACGGCCGTAACCGTTGACTCCAAGGGCGCCATTTACGTGGGCGAAGTGAACGGGACGAATGTGAAGAAGTTCGTGAAGAAGTAGAGAGGCAAGAGTCGAAACGGAGGCCGCGCCCTGGTCGATCCACTGTTTGATGGTAGTAATCTGGTCAGCGGTAAGTCTGCCGTCCATCGGCATGGCGGGCTTCTCCAGCCCCGCCACCACGCGATAGAGGCCGGCTGGCGAGGCCATGTTGCCAAATAAAAGCCTTTCGGACCAACCCCCGGTGCTATAGTCGTTTGAATGCGGATCTCACGTTGAAGTGTGCCGTCCTGGTCGTCGTTGCACTATATTGTGGGCAAAGTGTTGCCGTTGCTCAGGCATCGAGTCAGGAAATTAGCGTCAGCCCACCGGAGCTGCGGGCCGGAAGCCCAACGGGCGTGGACGTTTACGGCGCGCAATTCACGGCCGCATCGACCGTGAATTGGAATGGGACACCGCTGCATACCGACTACCTCAATCAAGAGCATCTCCAGGCTTTCGTTCCCGCGCCGCTCGTCACGACTTCAGGCGTCTTCCAACTCACTGTCTCAAGCCCGGGTGCCTCCAGTTCCGCGCCCTTTCCGCTTGCTGTCAATCCGGTTCTGAATTCGCTATCGCCGGCGTTTGTCCCGAGTGGCGCCTCGTTGCAGACGCTTACGCTGGTGGGCATTGGCTTCACGCCAACGGGTGACGTCACTTTCGATCTGTCTGGCAGCAGTTTCCAGCCTCTGCCAGTCACGTTCATCAATTCGAACACACTGCGGGTCCAGGTCCCCGGTAACCTGCTGGCCACGCCTCGGTATGCGGGGATCACGGTCACGGCCGGATTTGGCCCCTGTCCTGCTCATAATGAGCTACTGCCTAATGGGTACGTAACGTCGACGCAATGTTCCTCCAACCCTCAGTTTTTGACCATCGGCACTCCTCCGATTGTTACTGCGCTTACGCCTGCTTCATCCAGTTTCGACGTCCCCGCGTTCGTAATCACGCTCGACGGCGCCAATTTCCGGCCTGGCGCCAAGGTCTTTTGGGGCTCGTCCGATACCCTGACGACGGCCTGGATCAACGCCAACCGGCTCACGGCGGTTCTCACCGCTGCCCAAGTTGCGCGCCCGCCTTCAGCGCTCGGAACGATCCATCAGGTCGCCGTGACGAACCCCGACGGCGGAGTTTCCAATAACAATCTTTTCTACCTGCTGTTAACGAGACCGGCGATCTCTACTCTTACGCCGCTCTCCGCGATCGCCGGCGGACCCGCGTTCACGCTTCGCGTGACAGGCTCATCATTTACTCTGTCCTCGATTCTCTATTGGGAAAACATCGCACTGCAGACCACGTTCGTCAGTACGAACGAACTAGATGCGAACGTTCCCTCGTCCCTGGTCGGCTCCTCCGGACAAGTGGGGATTAGCGTTCGGAATCCTACTCCGGACCTGGGGCCTCTGATCTCCGACCCCATTTCGTTCGCGATTAATCCGCCGCGGATTACGTCTTTGACGCCAGCGTCCGCGCCGGCGGGCAGTACGGCATTGACGTTGACGGTTTCGGGCAGCGGCTTTCTACCGGGCACTGCCATCGGCTGGAACGGGATTCTGCTCGCGACGACCTTCACCAGCGGTTCGATAGTTTCCGCCTCAGTGCCGGCCGCGTTGCTTCAAACGTCGGGGCAGGTATCGGTGACAGCCAGAAACGGACAAGCCGCCTCTGATTCATTCGTCTTCAGCATCGTGCGGCCGGTGATCACGGGCCTTACGCCGGTTTCCGTGACGGCGGGAAGCGCGGGCTTCTTGCTGATACTCTCCGGCACCGGCTTTCTCCCTGGCTCCACCGTACTGTGGAACGGCGCGGCGATGCAGACCACCTTTGCGAACGCAGGCGAGATCTGGGCCAGCATTCCCGTGACGATGACAGAGACTGCCGGTAACGCGATGCTGACAGTCGTCAATCCCGGAGGAGAAAAGTCCAACGCTGTGGATTTCCCTGTGATGCCAGTACCGCCGGCTGTAACCTCCGGCGGTATTCTCAACTGGGCCAGTGGCCTGCCCGCCATCGCTCCCGGCTCTTTGGTGTCTATTTACGGCTCCGCTCTTGCAACTACGGTACGCTCGGCCGAATCCACACCTCTCCCCCAGGTCCTCGCCGGCACAACAGCATTCGTCAATGGAAATCCCATGCCGCTCCTGTATGTTGGCATTGCTCAGATCAACGCCCAGATTCCGTATGAGACTTCATCGGGTGACGCTCTCCTCATTATTGAGACAAACGGGCTGCGTAGTTCGCCAGTACGGTTTCGGGTAAGTGATTGTGCGCCCGGGGTGCTCACGGATCCTGGCAGCACGCATGTGTTAGCCGTCAACAGCGCCGATGGCTCCATAAACTCCAGCGAGCACCCAACCGCGTCCGGCTCTGTGATCACCGCCTATGTAACGGGGCAGGGAGCAGTTGATTACGTTGTTTCGAACGGACAACCCGCTCCGTCCGACCCGCTATCCCGTCCTAAGGCGGCTGTCGAAGTGGCCATCGGCGGCCAGAAGGGTGAGGTACTCTTTGCTGGCCTTGCACCAGGACTTGTCGGCATCATGCAACTGAATGTTCGAGTGCCCGCCGTATCTGACGGCGAACAGACCCTTGATATCATGATCGGCGGCATTTCCGGGAATAGCACTGTAGTTTCGGTCGGCGGTCAGCAGTAGCCGGGGAAAACCCAATCTGATGGCTGTCCAGTCGCGCCGTGACCATTTCGCGCACCTACGAGCGTTGCGGGGATGATGACGATACCGAGGAAATGCCAGGGTCTGATCTTCAGGCGGCGCTGCCAACTACCCGGGCCACTTGGCTGGTTTGTCGCTTCGTAGACTTGCAGCCGGCCTGAAACCTCACTGGCGCCCGAGACTGCAACCATTGAGATCGTTTTGGCAACTTCGTTATTCTAGCCCTATGCCCCAGATACATACCCGCCCGAGATACTGGCCCGGCTTGTCACCGAATACGCGCTGGGATACCATTCCCGGTGAGGAACATCATGAAATCCGTCGTGCCGTCGTCTTGCTTCTGCGCTTTTTTCTTGTGGGCCTTCGCCGCCAACGGCTCCGATGCGTTCATACCCGAGAAGCCCGACCCGGCCGCCGCCGGAATGGATGGCGCGCGGCTGGCCCGCATTCCCGCCAGGATGAAGGAATTCGTGGACAAGGGCACGGCCGCCGGCTTTGTGACGCTGGTGGCGCGGCACGGGCGCCTGGCGAGTCTGGAGGCCGTGGGCTTCCAGGACCGCGAAGCCAAGACACCCATGCGCGCCGATTCCCTCTTCCGCATCGCCTCCATGACCAAGCCCATGACCGTGGCCGGCCTGATGATTCTGGTGGACGAGGCGCGGATTGGGCTGCTGGACCCGGTGGAACAATACCTGCCGGAATTCAAAGGCATCAAGCTGAATCCCTGCGGGGCCGGGCGCTCCGGCGCCGGCTGCGATCTGATCGATCCGCCGCGGCCATTCACGGTCAGGGACCTGATGACGCACACCTCCGGCCTGCCGGGGCAAGGCGCGAGTGCCGGTTCGGAACCGGTCCGCTCGCTGGCCGACCGCATACGCACCGGCGCCCGCGTGACGTTGCTGGCGGAACCGGGCACGGTCTGGAACTATAGCAATATTGGGTTCGCCACGCTGGGCCGCCTCATCGAAGTGGTCTCGGGCCAACCATACGACCAGTTCATGGAGCAGCGCCTCTTTCAACCACTGGGGATGACGGACACCGCCTTCTTTCCCGCCCAGGAGAAGGCCGGCCGCCAGGCCGTGATGTATACACTGGAGGCCGACGGTAAGTTGACCCGCGCCGCGTCACCGGCGCCGCCGGCGGTGCGCATACCGGCGCCCGAAGGCGGGTTGTGGAGCACCGCGGCCGACCAATCGCGCTTCTACCAAATGTTGCTGAACCAGGGGACGCTGAATGGAAAACGAATCCTCTCCGCGGCCGCCGTGGACGCCATGACGACGAACCAGACCGGAGATTTGAAAGGCGCCGAATTCGCACCGGGCCTGGGAATGGGATTTGGGTTCGGCGTGGTGCGCCAAGCCATCGGCACTTTCCGCTACCAATCCGCCGGCGCCTTCGTCAAGGGCGGCGCGTATCGCACGTATGGCTGGGGCGACCCTGCCAAGGCCATGCTCGGCATCGTCATGTTTCAGCGAACCAACGGCGGCGGCGACATGGCGCCCGAGATCACGGCGTTTGCGACCCTGGCAAACGCGGCGGTGGATCGCTAGCGCTAGCGGACTATCGCAAACGCCAGGACCATTCTTCCTGGCAGGCCCAACTGAGGGATAGTGAGATCGACTCATGATCACGTTTCCAGCCAAGGCATGGACGGACGCGGACGGGACGCTTTCCCTGGCGATATCCACCGGCTTGCCAGACGCCGAGGTCGATGTTGTGGCGGTGGTCGAGCCCGCCGGGCGGGACGTGAATGTGCCATCTGACGAATGGCCCGAAGGGTATTTTGCGCGGAATTTCGGGTCGCTTCGGGACGCAGGTCTGGAACGCCCGCCGCAAGAGCAATTGCAGGATTCGTACGCCTGCATCCAGTTCCTGAACGGTAGATCGACTCATGTGGGGCGGCGGCTTATGGGAACGAAACCTTCGAACATAAGCTATGTTCGATCGTAAAGGCAGAGTTGCTGTATGGAGCGTCCCGTTCCAATGACGCCTCCGCAGCGTTAGCCCGCCTGGAGACATTTTTCGCGCCCCACGAATCTATACGGTTCGACGACGCCGCGGCGGCGGAATATGGCCGCATTCGCGGGCATCTAGCCAGGGCCGGTACACCAATCGGGCCAAACGATCTGATGATCGCTGCGATTGCCCAATGCCGCCAATTGACTCTGGTTACTCACAACACCGGCGAATTCTCGCGTGTTCCCGGTCTCCTAATCGAAGACTGGGAACTGCCGTGAGACGGCGGCGCCAGCGGCAAAACTTGTGGCTGCCGCGAAGACAGAATTCGTTTCGGCGTTCATCTGGAGAAGTCCCAACAAGCCATAAACGACAGGCCACAAACCACGATGGCCTGTCCCACCTCGGGCGCTCCTGCCAGCGCGGGCGCCAGGCCGCAGCCGTGGCAATTTGGGCAAATTGCCCAAGACATCATTCCGTCGGCGCGCCTTCAACGCCCGTGTTGGTCATCGCCGGCGCCAGGATCGCCCTCAACTTGGCCTCCAGTTCCCGCGCCGACGGATGGCTTGGTCAGCAGCGCGTGCCCCGGTTCCACCACGTACTTCCACACCATGCGGCTGTGCTAGGAAACCAGTTTGCGAACCTCGGGTTCGTCGTCCACTACCAGGATGTTGGCGGCCGCCGCCGCTGACATGGAGCTGTGATTCTACCGGTGCTCCTGGCCCGCGGCAATGCTTTCCAAAGGATTAACCGTGTGGATTATCAATTACTCCGCGCGCGTCCCGCGCCCACAAACATGCGGTCAACGTGATTCCCAGGGCGCACAATGCCGCGCCCCAGTACCCCGAACCGGGGTGAAAGCGATACTCGATGCGATGCCGTCCGGCATCCAACGCAACCCCGCGCACCACAGACTCCGCCTCCAGGATGCGCACTCGCCTGCCGTCCACCCACGCGCGCCAGCCGGGAAACCACGGGTCGCCCGCAACCACCTGTCCGGCGCAGGCCATATCGGCCTCGATCGCGAAGACCTCCGGAAGCCGTGTAACCACCCGCAATCCGTCGGCCCCGCCACACGGTGACGGGTGCACGGTCCACAGCGGCTCGCCGATCCGCGGGTCGCGGTAAACCTTGAGGCCACTCCGCGATTGGAAGACCGGGACCTGCGCCGCGTTGGAGGGCGTGCGCGCCACGCGGTAGCGGATGCCGAAGAGCCGCGGCGTCTCGTCGTGACCAAGGATGCGGTGAACCCGCGCCAGCATCGAGGACACGCCCCCGCCGAACTGTTCAATCCCGTAGAACACGCCAAAGTTGTACGGGATCTCCGTGTCATCTACCTCGAAACGGAACCAGCCGGCCTCCGCCCGGAGAAATGCCGCGATGTCCTGCTGGCTTTCCATCATATGGGCGTATGAGTCGCGCCGGTCGAATCGGGCCAGCCGCGGGGCCGCCGTCACGGCTTCGATCAGGAACAGGACGAAAACCAGCGCGCCCCCAATCCGCGCCCGGCCGGGCTCTCTGCCAGGCACTCTGGTTAACCAGGCCAGCACCGCCGCCAGTGCCAGCGCCACCGCGGCCACCGTGGCCGCACCGTAATTGGCAGGCTCGCGATGAAGGATGGCGAGACCCGCATAAATCGCCAACACGGCGCCCGAAAAAACCAACAGCCCGCGTACCACAAACTTGGACCTGGAGCCGGCGCGCAAGGCCTCCAGCCCCTGTGCCGCCAACACCGCAACTCCAACCTGTGCCAGCACCACCGCCATTGCCGGAAAGCGCGCCTTCTCCACCATGGGTACCGTGGCATAGATCAGGCGGTACAACGGAAAGTCCTTCCCCAGCGCCAGCAGCAACCCGCCCAGGGCCACGGCCGCGAACAGGCGCACGTTGCGCTGCCGCCATCCGAGCCCGACGGCCGCCAGCGCCAGCGACATCGCCACAATTCCCACGAAGGGGTTGGCGTGCAGCGAAATGCCGGGGATCACCATGCCCGGAATCGATCTGGCTTGCAGCGAATACTCCGCATGCACGCTGAACGGCACCTTCTGGTTCCAGTGCAGCGGCTCCGGCACCCCCGCCCACCTGACTGCCTGCTTTCCGTATTCCACCGCGGGAAGCACCTGGACCGCGCTCATCAGCCCAAACACAGCCACGAAACACAGGAAGTGCGGCAAGTGTTGTTTCCAGGCCGAAACCCCTTGCGGGCGGCCGAAAACATGCCATGCCCAGAGCCCGCCCATCAGCACCGCCGTGAACACCGGCACCTGGTGATGGCCGCTGAGAAACTGCATCGCCAGCGCCGCTCCGCACATCGCCGCGCTGCTGCGGGGCCGCTCGCCCCGAAAGACGCGCGCGAAGAAGAGCAGCACCAGCGGGATCCAGATGCTGCTCATCAGAATCTGCGGCCAGTCGGTATGGCCGACGAAACCGGTGAGCGCGAAGATCGACCCGCCCAGCAGAGACGCCCACACGCCGGCCTTCAGACTGCGGCACAGCGCATAGCAGAAGACCGCGCCCAGCCAGTGGATCAGCACCCAATACCAGTGCAGCGTGCGGATGGGAATGTGGCCGCGCTCCAGCGGCATGGCGAACAGAATCCAGTTGAGCGGGTTGAATGTCCCAGGCTGCACTTGCCCGGCCAGCGGTTGGCCGCCCCACTCGTACTGGTCCCACAGAGGCAATCGCCCGGCGTGAAACTCGCGCGCCTGGTAGTCCAGCCACGGCCGCACCTGGATCGCCAGGTCCGGGCCTTCCAGGTACGTATACTCGCGCGAGATGGTGAGTTTCCAGTAGAATCCGGCGGTCACCGCCAGCAAGAACAGCAGCGCCGCCAGCGTTCGCCAACTGGTGCGCCAACTGGAACGTGATGGCGACGTCACGCCGTCAATCGCGTTGGTCAATCCAACTCTGCCTGCGCCAGTTTGGGCGAGAGTAGCTGGATGATAGCCAGCGCTACCAGATAAGCCGAGCCCGAAATCATGAACAGCAGGAAGTAGCTGCCGGTCCACTGGATAATGTGACCCGCCAATTGTTGCATCAGCGCCGAGCCTGCAGCGCCCATGGCACCGCCGATGCCTACCACGCTGCCCACCGCCGCGCGCGGAAACATGTCCGATGGGGTGGTAAACAGGTTAGCCGACCAGCCCTGGTGCGCCGCCGTTGCCAGGCCCACGAGGCCCACCACCAGCCACATATTCCGGGCGTAGGGCGCATACATCACCGGCACCACCGCCAGCGCGCACGTGAGCATGGCCGTTTTGCGCGCCGAATTGGTGGACCAGCCGCGTTGGATCAGGCTGGACGAGAGCCAGCCCCCCGCCACGCTGCCCACGCTGGATGCGTTGTAGACCACCAGGGTCGGCACCACGATCTGGCTGAGCGTCAGGCCGAAGGTTTCTTGTAAATACTTGGGCAGCCAGAAAAGGTAGAACCACCAGACGGGGTCGGTCATGAACTTGCCCATCGCGAAGGCCCAGGTTTCCTTCTTCGGCAGCAGGCGCATCCAATGATAGTGACCCACCTTGTCGGCCGGGTCGCTCTCAATCAGCGCCAATTCGGTCTTCGACACTCGCGAATGCTCCTGGGGCCTGGAATACATTGCCAGCCATGCCGCCAGCCAGACAAACCCGATCGCGCCCGTGGCTATGAATGCCGCCTGCCAGCCAAATTTCGACGCCAACCAGGGTACCGTCAGAGGTGCGATGATGGCGCCCACGTTTGCCCCCGCGTTGAACAGCCCGGTGGCCGAGGCCCGCTCCTTTTTAGGGAACCATTCCGCCACCGTCTTGATGCAGGCAGGGAAATTCGCGGCTTCCCCCAATCCCAGGAAAACCCTCGCCAGCCCGAAGGTGAAAGCGGTTGTGGCCGCCGCGTGCGCCATCGCCGCCACGCTCCAAACCGCCACCGCGATGCCGAACCCGATGCGCGTGCCGAACTTGTCCAGCAGCCGTCCCGCCCCTAACATGCTGATGGCGTAGGCCGTAGTGAACGCGGTGGTGATGTTTCCGTATTCGATGTTGTTCCAGCCAATACTGGTCTCAAGAGTCTTGGCAAGCATGCTGAGCACTTGCCGGTCAACATAGTTGATCGTGGTGGCGAAGAAGAGGAGCGCGCAGATGGTCCAACGGACGCGGGACTCGGCGGGCCTGACCGCAGTGATCATGAAAGCACTGATTATAGCCCGGTGGACGCGTTACCGGTAACCGCGCCTGGCAAACCAGCGTCTGATAATTAGTACCAGCGTGCGATAATTAGAATTCGTCCGCTTTTTAGACATGGGGACGAACTCTAAATTCTTAAAGGATGTGTGTCTGTGGCCATTACGATTGGCGCCCGCTCCAAACCCCAGCCGGAGCCCGAGCGGCTATGCCTTTGCAACCATTTGGAATCCGAGCACGGCACCAGCGGTACCCGGCCCTGCCTGGCTACCGTCGGCGATCTCTTGAATCGCGAATTCTGCGCGTGCGATGAACTGCGTACGGGCGTCGCGAAAGCGGTAGGCCTGGCCTATTGCGCCTGACCGGCTAACCGAAGCTCATCTTCGATCTCGTAGATCTTGTCTTCCAGAACCCGCGTCGGCTTGCCTGCGGTCTTGGCGTCGTCGAGCTTCTTCTTCGCCGTAGCCAGCCGCTTCTGCAACCCTGGGATTTTAGGACCGGATTTCGGATCGGGCTTTTGCGGCTTCGGCTCTTCGCGCGGCGCGGCTTTTGCGGGCTCTCGGGCGGAGGGCTCTCGTGGGGCGGGCGCTTTCGGCGCCGGCGCTTTCGCCTTGGCCCCCTTCTTGGCCTTGGCGTGCGCCTTATAGCGGAATGACGTGACCGGCGGCGCGGGTTTCAGCAGCCCGCCAAAATCCGACCGGTATTCTTCGGCGATTTTCACCGCCTCCGCCAGCAATTCGCGAAACCGAGATTCCATAGCCTGTTTCGCCTGGACACGCAGGTCTTCCCCCTGCTGCTTCCATTTCTGATACTCGGAGATGACGTTGTTCATGGGACTGTAGCCGCGGCCCTGCGGAGGCGTGACAAAACAAAATTGTCTCGCCAAGGCGCGAAGTCCGCAAAGAAGAATCTCTTTGTTTTCCTGGCGGTCTTTGCGCCTTGGCGAGACAATTCTTCGGTCTTAGAATTCTTCACGGCTTTTTCCGCGTCGCGGTTGAACGTATATGGTAGCCCACCGCCCAACCCCGACGTGGAACTTCGTGCCGCCGTCATCGACGCCCTGGACCAGGTAGCCGCAACCGCCCGCGCAGCCGCGGCTCGCCGATCATGGCCATCCCTGGCAAGCCTCTTGGCTCATACGGCAAAATGCCGTATATTCAGAGGAATGAAACAGGATCCCAACCCACGGCCCGTCTGGAGGCGCGTTTACCGAACGAGGTGATGGCGCGTCTGAAACGCGCCGCTGAGATCCAAGGACGCACACTAACGGATTTTGTCGTAGCCGCCGCCGATGAAGCCGCCTGCCGGGCCATCGAGCAAACTGAAATCATCCGTCTCTCGCTGCGAGACCAGCGCCAAATCGCCGAAGCGATCCTCAAGCCTCCAGAGCCGACGCCCGCCCTCCGAAAAGCTTTCCAGCGCTATCGTGAGTTGTTCGGCGCGGAGTGACGTCCTTCCCATTTCGTTTTGAACTTCTCGATGTAATCCATGACCGTACCCATTTTGTTTGCGGGGAAGATGCTTTTGACAGGTATTTTCAGGTGCAGGCAACCCAGGATATGCGCCGCCGCGTGGCGCACTGCTTCGTAGCGATCGAAGCCGTGACCGGCCAGATTGCTGCCTATTACACGTTGTCGGCGGCGAGCATTCCGCTGATGGATCTGCCGGAGGACGAAACCAACCGGTTGCCCCGTTATCCCACGCTTCCGGCAGTTCGCATCGGCCGCCTCGCTGTTGACCGGAGGTTTCAGGGGCGCGGGCTGGGAGCGGCATCACTGATGAACGCCGCTGACCGCACCTTACAGGGGGGTGCAGCCGCCTTCGCACTGCTGGTCGATGCGAAAAACGATCAAGCGGTTGAGTTCTATCGGCACTATGGATTCCGTACCCTCGTGAGCCGGCCCCCGACTTTGTTCCTTCCGCTGAAGACCGCGCAAAAGGTGTTTCACCAGTAGAGCGACATTGTCTGGCGGAGCGTAAGGTCACATGAAGGCTCGCTCCGCTGCTTGATTGCCATGCAACGCCCACGTTTCGGCCCAGATTCGGCGCCATAATGGCCGAGTTACACTTTCGATAGGTCATGTTAGTGTTAATCCGTGTTAAACCATGTTATCCGTGTTACCGAACTGTTGCGCTCAGTTTTTGGGTGCGGTAGGCTTGATGGAACGCGGCTCGTTCGCGCTTATTGGCGTTCTTCCAGGTCAGAGGCTTCTTCTGGTCGTCATGATGAAGGATGATGCCGAAGATTAAGGGAGTGAATGCGCCGAATTCGAGCCACGGCAGTAACGTTTAGCAGGTGCGGCTTAACCTTTATAGGTGCGGCATTAGTAGCCTTACTTAGTGCGGCTGTAGTAGCACTAGTCGCTGCGGCTGTTGCACCCGCCGCCCGCGGACAGTCTAAAACCCCGTTCACTTTCACGAATGTCGATCTCAAACTGCTCGATGAATACGAAGCGCTCGACCGGCAGTTTGAGAACCGCGCGCTGGTCTACCATGATGCCGCGCTGGAGAAACACTTGACCGATCTGGTGGCGCCGCTGCTGCCAGGCGCGCCTCTGGAGCACGTCCAGTGGAAAGTCCGCATTTTGCGCGATCCGATGGTGAATGCTTGCGCATCGCCCAACGGGACGGTGTACGTTTTCAGCGGTCTACTGGCGCGGGCGGAGAACGACGATCAACTGGCGGGCGTGCTGGCACACGAAGCAGCACATGTAACGAATCGTCATGCCTACCTGTTCAACCGGTCGCTGCGGAAGAAAGTGGTGGCATCGCAAGTCGTGGCTCTGGCCGCTACCTGGACACCGGGAGGCGGTTGGTTCGCGTCAATCGCCGCCAATACCAGCCAAGTTGCCCTGCTGACGATGGTCTACGGATACAGCCGCCTGCTGGAAGCGGAAGCCGATCGCAATGCGGTGGACCGGGTCCGGCAGGCTGGCCGCGACCCCATGCAAACGATCCGCATGTTCACCATCATGGACCAAAAGCTGGAACCGGAGCCGGTGCCTTTTTTCTTCAGAGATCACCCGAGGACCAAGGATCGCATCGCTAGTTTGAAAATGGTTTTGGGCGCCAATCAGGACGCTTTGCCGGGAAGCGATGGCGGCTACCTCAACCGGATGAGGCCCGTGATTCTGCAGAATATTCAACTGGATCTGGATAGCCGGCGGTTCCGCAGCGCGGTGGCAGGGGCTGAGCGGCTGGCGATGGCGTATCCGGACGATCCAGTGGCTCTCTACTGGTTGGGCGAGTCCTATCGATCGCTGGGGCCACGGCAGACGCGGCTCACCGAGCGGGAACTGACCGATGACGCACTTCGCGAGGGATACCGGAGGACCCAGCGGCGCACGGAAGAAGAAGACCTGAAGGCACTCTCCAGCACGCCGGAAGGGCGCAAGGCGCTGCAAGCGAACCAGCGCAAGGCGGAAGAACTGTTTCGGAGGGCGTCCGGCATCGATCCATCGCTGCCCGAGCCGCACCTGGGGCTTGGGGCGCTGTATGACCAGCAGTCCAAGTGGGACGAGGCGGCGGCTGCGTACCGGAAATACATCGATCTCTCCAATCAACCGGCCGCGCAGGAGCGTGTAAAGCGCCGGATCGAGGAGCTCAAGAAGCGCTCAGCGGCTGTTCCGAAGGGAGAATCGAAATGAAACGCGCCGTTTCGCTCTCACTCGCCGCCACGGTTTGGATTGGCTGCGCCCGCGACGCCCGCGCCCAATTCCCCCATGTCAACCGGAAGCTCACGGCCAGGGGCGTGACTATTCACAAGGCGGTTCTGCTGCCTGCCCAGGTCACTGTCAATAAAATAGGAGTCAAGGGCGCCGAAGGTGGGGTGCCACAGGCCGAGCAGATTGGCGGAAGTTTCTATTCCGCGGTATCCACGGAGCTTGCTCTACGGGGCATTGAGGTTCTGCCGAATCCATTGGAACAGGCGAAGGACGACGCGGCCAGGTACGCCATCGCGGATCTCCAAGCCAGATACGATAACGTCGGGGTACAGGTGCGAAGAAGGCCGGGCAGCGTCGAAAAGGGCCGGTTCACGCTGGGCGACGGCGTCGCCAAATTTGAGCCGGGCGCCGCCGCCGACATCCTCGTGTTCATCCGGGGCACTGGACACGTGCTGACGTCTGCGCGGAAAGCCATCGGGCTGGCGGAGTGGAACTGGATTGGCATGGGCCGGATGTCTCAATTCCGCGGAGAGGTGACCTTCGTCGATGCGAAAACTGGCGAGGTACTGGCCTTAATCCGGTTCGCCCGAGGCCGGGATATGACGGTGAAATCGGGTGAACGTTTCAGCCAGAGCCTCCGCGAGGCCTTGCACGACGTCCCGCTTCCGTTACCACCGCCGAAGGGCTGACGCTGGCAGCCTGGTTCTGAAATCCGGAGAGGCATCCACCCGCGCTCAAGGCCGCCCGGCCCTCCGGGTTTCGGATGCCCCACTCCGCGCGGGGCGTCGATAAGACCTTCACCCGGCACTACGCTCACTGGCCGGCTTCAGGCGCTGATTCACGCGGTGCAACACGCCCTGCCGCCTCCGCCGCTCAGTGTGTGATCACGCGGCCGGGCAGCGCGTTGGTCATCTTGCCTTCGTCCACCACCGGCACCCCGTTCACCAGCACGAAGCGCATGCCTTCGGACAACTGGTTCGGCTGCCCGAACGTCGGCGCGCCGTGACAAAACCAGCCCCCTTGATGCTCAGTGATTGCGTTAACCTGAAGACATAGGGCTGCAATATATGACCGTCGTACTCAATCTGCCGCCGGAAAAAGAAGCCGCGTTCCAAGCGCAAGCGCAGGCGCGCGGGCTGAGCATCGAGCAATGGATGCTCGAAGCTGTCGACAAGTACGTAGAGCCCGTTTCTATTGCCTACTTGCAGAAAACCAATCCCCAGGAATGGGCTCGGCAGTTTCGTGCCTGGGCTGACAGCCATGACCCTAAGATCCCAGTTCTCTCCGACGAGGCGATGAGCCGGGAGAGCATCTATCCGGACATCACATAAGGCCCCGTTTGCTCATTGACACCAGCACGCTTCTCCGCACGCTACAAGTTCGGCATCCCCAGTACGAAACGGTTGCGCGCGCCCTTGAAACTCTGCCAAGCCGCGGCCGCCACCTTCACATCGTTCCTCAAAACCTTTACGAGTTATGGGTGGTCGCCACGCGGCCGCTTTCCCAAAACGGCCTGGGTTTGTCGATCACGGATGCGACATCCGAATTGATGCGCCTGAAGAGCATGTTTCCTCTGTTGCCGGATACACCGGCGATTTATCAAGCCTGGGAGAATCTGGTCATTCGGTATCAGGTTTCGGGGAAACCGGCGCATGATGCAAGGCTGGTGGCCGCCATGCAGGTGCACGGCCTCACCACCATTCTCACCTTCGACAAGACTGGATTTTCCCGCTACGCCGGCATTGAGGTTATGCATCCTGCCGACGCCGCCACTTGAGCGGACCGTTCGATAAGACCTTCACTCAGCCGCGCGTGCTGGCCGACTCCAGGCGAGCTAACCACGCCTCGCCGCTTCCGCCGCTCAGTGCGTGATCACGCGGCCGGGCAGCGCGTTGGTCATCTTGCCTTCGTCCACCACTGGCACCCCGTTCACCAGCACGAAGCGCATGCCTTCGGACAACTGGTTCGGCTGCCCGAACGTCGCCACGTCGTGAATCGTGTCCGGGTCGAACACCACCACGTCGGCCCACATCCCGGCCTTTAATACGCCGCGGTCGGCCAGCCTCATTCGTTGCGCGGGCAGCGCCGAGAACTTGCGGATGGCGTCTTCCAGCGTCAGCTTCCGTTCCTCCTTCACGTACTTCCGGAGGATGCGTGGAAACGTGCCGTAGGCCCTCGGATGCGGATGCTCCTTGCCCAGCAGGCCGTCCGGCGCGGCGCCCTGCGAGTCGTTGCAGACGGAGACCCACGGCTGCTGCAACCCCAGCACCACATCCGGCTCCGACATGATGAACATCGCGACTCCGGTGAAGGCTTCGTCTTCGATCAGCAGGTCGAACACGGTATCGATCGGGTCCTTGTTCCAGATCCTGGCGATCTCGGCGATGGTCTTGCCTTGGAGCGGCATCAGCTTGGGGTTCTGCACCGCGCCCACGATGATCGATTGCGGCCCTTCCACCTGCTGCCACTCGTTGTTCCAGCCGCTCGAAGGTGTCTCCATCTCTTTGCGGATGCGCGCCCGCGCCGCCGGGTCCTTGAGCCGCTCGATTAGTTTCTTCTCGCCGCCATCGTGCACCCACGGCGGCACGATCGCCGAAAACGTATTGAACGCCGCCGGGTAGGCATACGTGTCCGCCGCCACGTCCACACCCGATTTCCGCGCTTCTTCGATGCGTGCCACAATCTGCGGCATGCGTCCCCAGTTCGACTTGCCGGCCGCCTTCAGATGCCAGATTTCGACCGGGATCCCGGCCTCGCGCCCGATGCGGAAGGCCTCATCCAGCGCCGCCATGATGCCATCGCCCTCGTCGCGGATGTGGGAGGCGTAGCTGCCGCCCAACTTCGCCGCCTCCGCCGCCAGCGCGATCAGTTCCTCGGTCCTGGCATAGGGCGCCGGCGCGTATTGCAGGGACGTGGAAACCCCCACCGCGCCATCGCGCATGGCCTCGCGTACCAGCGCCTTCATGCGCTCCAACTCCGCCGCCGAGGGCGCGCGATTGTCGTCGCCCAGCACTACCCGCCGCACCTGGGTCGCGCCCACGTAGCTGGCCAGGTTGATCCCCATCCCCTGCTTGCCAAGGCGCGCGAAGTACTCGCGGAAGGTCCGCCAGTTGGGCTGAACGCCGTAGTGCTCGTAGGTCACATGGTCGGCCTTCACCAGAGCGGCGGTGAGCGGCGCCACGGACCCGCCCTCACCGGTGATCTCCGTGGTTATCCCCTGAAAGATTTTCGAAGGCAGGTGCGGATTCACCAGAATCGTGAGCTCCGATTGGCCCAGCATGTCGATGAATCCCGGCGCCACCACCATACCGCGCGCATCCATGGAGCGCCGCGCCGGCGCGTCCCCCAGGTTCCCGATGGCGGCGATCTTGCCGCCGCGAATGGCGACGTCTCCGGCGTACCATGGCGACCCCGTTCCATCGACGATCCGCCCGTTGCGAATCACCAGATCGTACGGGCTGGCGGCAGCCGCGAACAAGAGCACCGGAAAGAGAATCGGCATAGGTGCAGTATACGGTTATCGCACTGCAACCGGTGAACCGAACAGGATGTCTCGCGCCGGTATGGGGTGCTATGTTTGGAATATGAGCACCGTCCTGGTAGCCCTGGAGGAATACCTGAACACCTCGTACTCGCCCGATCGGGAGTACGTGGACGGGGTCGTGGTGGAGCGTCACGTGGGCGATAGACCGCACAGCATGGTACAAAAGAACGTCACGATCTATCTTCAGACTCGCCATCCGGCGATATTCGTCTGGCCGGAGCAGAGGATCCGAACGATTGCCGAGCGACGGAGCCGGGTACCGGATGTCTGCGTCACGCTGCAGGATCCCGGGACGGATGTTTTCGAGACGCCGCCGCTGATCGCGGTCGAGATCCTCTCCAAGCGCGACGAAATGAGTGACGTACTGGAGAAGTTGGACGAATACGCAGCCTCTGGAATCCCGCACATTTGGGTGCTCGATCCACGGCGCAAGAAGGCATTCACGTTTGCAGGGGGCCGCCTGCAAGCGGTGGAGGGCGGCGCGCTGACGGCCGATGCGATTCGCTTGCGGTTGGAAGAGGTTTTTCGCGGCCTGTAATACGGCCACGGCTAAAACGGTCCGGATTTTTGCCAGTTTCAAGGCTCCGGCGGAGCGTCTGCAGATACTGATAGAACTCCGCTACCCTGACTACGCCGCTAAGCAAGGACTTTAGCGAGTTCGCCTACGGTCATCGGGACCTGATCAGGCTCGGATTGGCACATATTGACACAACGTGCCAAGTAAGGTACTCATCAGTTATGGCCAGCCGAACCACTGTGAACATTTCGATCACGCCGGAACTGGACGCGTTCCTGCAGAGCCGGGTTCAGTCTGGCCGCTACCAAACGACCAGCGAGGTGGTGCGGGAGGCCCTTCGTCTTCTACAGCGCCAGGAGGCTGAACGCGACGAGGCCTTCCAGCAACTCAAAGCTAAACTCGAACGGGGTGCGGCGCAGGCCGATGCGGGCGAGTTGCTCGACGGAGATGAAGTATTTGATGAGCTACGCGAACTGATTGAGGAACGCAGACGCGCCAAGAGGAAGGCCGTCCGTTCGTGAAGGGCGTTTCTCCTCACACCCGAAACGAAAGCCGACCTTCGCGAAATACTCCTCGATATCGCGGACGACAGTCTTGGCACTGCGGAACGCCTTCGGTCCGAACTCTATGAGGCCTTGCGGCAATTGGGGCACTCACCAGGCATGGGCCACTACCACGAGGAACTTCTCAATCGCCGCTATCGTTTTTGGAACTTCTACTCCTACGTCGTGTGCTACGTCTGGGAACAGAACCCGATTCAGGTCATCGCCGTTGTCCACGGGGCTCGCCACCTCGCTTCGTTCTTGGCCTCCAGGCTGAGTTCGCAGTGAGGCACTACCCCTGTCACACATTTCTCCCGGCGACGCAGGCATTGTACATCGCGGTTCAATAAGGCAGCGCCACTCGTTGTCCACGTCGGAAAGGTCGGCTCAGCGCTGCGCAGCGGCTTTTAGCGGCTTATAATTGGGTTGTGGAGAAGACGGTCCGGATCTTTACCAGTTTCGAGGAAGCCGACGAAGCCGACGCGCGCTGGGATGCGAGCCTCTCGCCTGCGGAGCGTCTGCAGATACTGATAGAACTCCGCCACCGCCGCCACCCCGATGCCGCTGAGCAAGGACTTGCGCGAGTTTCTCGCGTTACTGAACTCGAACGAGGTTGAATACCTCGTAGTCGGCGCGTTTGCGGTCGCTTACCATGGGTTTCCGCGATACACGGCGGATCTTGATTTGCTGATCCGCCCCACGGCCGAAAACGCTGCCCGCACAATCCAGGCGCTCGCCCAATTCGGGTTTGGGAGCCTGGGCATTCGATCCGCGGACCTCCAAACTCCTGGAATGGTCGTTCAGTTGGGTGTGAAGCCTAACCGGATCGACCTCCTGACAGGCATTTCCGGCGTGACCTTTGAGGAAGCCTGGGCTTCGCGACTGGGGGCCGAGATGGAAGGGATCGGCGTCCAATTTATCGGACGCGCGGCGCTACTGCTCAATAAGCAATCCACGGGCCGGGCAAAGGACCTGGGAGACGCAGAGGAATTGCGCAAACGCAACACCGAACGGGAAGGCTGATTTTCAAGGCGGCCAAACCGAAGCAGGCGGATTGCCAATCCGCCGTGCTCTCGAAAGCCGCTGTGGAAGTTCGGCTGCGCGCCAACTCTCAGCGGGCGGATTGCCAATCCGCCGCAGCTTAACAAGCTGCCCCACATAGCGCCACGGCCGACTTTCATCCCTCCCCCTGTGCACCCCGCGCACATCGCGAACAGGTTAGCAACCTGCCCCACAAATCTCACCCCAGGTCCACGTGCTATCCTCACATACGAGGGCTTTCCGGCATGTGCCCGCACGTGGAACTTCCCGCCAATTTGAGGCCGTCTGTAACGCGACGCTGCCACAAGCACGTCCATATACGTATCGCCAGCTTTTCGTGACGTGGCATTCATGTTCGAGATCCTGTTCAAATACCCGGCCAGCATCTTTCAGAAAGGCCATTTTGTCTTCCTGACGCCGTGGCCTCTCTGGCTCCTCGCCATCGCCATCCTCACCGCCGCGGGGCTGCTCTTCTGGCACGTCCGCCGCAACGTTGGCCGCGACGCTCCCGGCAACCAGGGTATGCTTTCGGGCGCCCGCCCCATCGCCATCTGGCTGCTGGAAACCGGCCTGATCGCGCTGATCCTGTTCCTGATCTGGCATCCGGCGCTCAGCATCGCCACCCTGCGGCCTCAACAGAATGTGGTGGCGGTTCTGGTGGACGATTCGCGCAGTATGTCCATAAAAGATGCCGGCGGCACGCGCGAGGCCGCGGCCCAGGCCGCGCTCAACTCCGGAATGTTGAAGTCGCTGGGCGAAAAGTTCCAGGTGCGGCTTTACAAATTCGGCGGGGAACCGGAGCGCATCCAGAAGCCCGAACAGCTCACCGCCTCCGCTCCGGCCTCGCGTATTGGCGATACGCTGGAGCGAATTCTGGCCGAATCGTCGTCACTGCCACTGGGCGCCATTGTGCTGCTGAGTGACGGCGCCGATAACGCCGGCGGCATCGATCTCCAGACCATCGCCGCCATCCGGCGGCAGCGCATCCCCGTCCACACCATGGGCTTCGGCCGCGAGACCCCGGAGAAAGACGTGGAAGTTACCGACGCCATCGTGCCCGCGCGCGCCCTGCCTGAATCCAAACTCACAGCCCAGGTCACCCTGCAGAATTACGGCCTGGCCGGCAACAAAGTCAAGCTCAGCATCAAGGACGGCGGCAAGGTGCTGGCCTCGCAGGACGTCACGTTCAAGGCCGAAGGTCAACAGCAAACCGAAACCGTGGTCTTCAATTGCGGGCCGGCCGGCCCTAAAACGCTGGA
The DNA here is from genome assembly GCA_035570275.1 of Candidatus Acidiferrales bacterium. Classification (GTDB taxonomy): domain Bacteria; phylum Acidobacteriota; class Terriglobia; order Bryobacterales; family Bryobacteraceae; genus DATMNI01. Next base: position 20,039 of record DATMNI010000440.1, read on the forward strand.
GATTGGCGTGGATCCCATCGCCGGCGAGGCGAACACCCAGAACAACAAGGTCACGCGCCTGGTCAACGTGGAGGCCCGCAAACCGCGCATCCTGTATTTCGAAGGCGAGCCGCGCTGGGAGTACAAGTTCATCCGCCGCGCCGTGGAGGACTATCCGGATCTCGGCATCGAAATCCCCAGCATGGTCCGCACCACGCAGAACAAAATGTTCTTCCAGGTTGGCGATGAGGACAAGAAGGCGGTGGCGGACGGCTTTCCATCGAAACCGGAGGAACTGTTCCAGTATCAGGGCCTGATCATCGGCACCGTGGAAGCCAGCTACTTCACGCCGGTGCAGCAAACCGCCATCCGCGATTTCGTGGACCGCCGCGGGGGCGGCCTGCTTTTTCTTGGCGGTCGCGCTTCGCTCAACGATGGGGGCTATGGCAGCTCGCCGCTGGCCGATCTGATTCCGGCCAAGATGTCGGATAACAAGCCTAGTTTCCACCGCGATTTCACCGGCCAGCAACTCACCCTGGCCGGCGCCCAGAGTGTGCTCTGCCGCCTGGACGAAAACCCCGCCAGGAATCTGGAAGCCTGGAAGAAGATGCCGCAGATGGCCAACTACCAGGACGTGGGCGAGCCCAAACCGGGGGCCACGGTGCTATTGGAATCCACGCCCGCGGGCAAACACGCGCAGCCCCTGCTGGTCACCGAAAACTACGGCCGGGGCCGCACGGTGCTCTTCGCCACCGGTGGAAGCTGGCGTTGGAAAATGTGGCAGGACCACGCCGACAAGACCCATCCCACCTTCTGGCAGCAGATGTTTCGTCATCTGGTGGCCGATACGCCGGGCCAGGTGGTCTCTACCACTCCCAAGCAGGTATTGGCCGATGACACCAAGGTGCCCATTCGCGTCGAGGTTCGTGACAAGCAGTACAAGCCCGTCGCCAACGCCAAAGTGCAGGCCCGCTTCCTGAGCCCGGACGGCACGTCGGCCACCATGGAACTGACTCCGCTGCCGCTGGAAGAGGGCATTTACGGCGGCGAGTGGACCGCCGAAAAGCCGGGCTCTTACGTCACGGAAATCATCGCCGGCCGCGACCAGGAAGAATTGGGGCACGACGTGCTGACGTTCCGCCGTGAGGATGGCGTAGCGGAGAATTTCCATACCGGTCAGAACCGGGAACTGCTGCAAAAGCTTTCGGAACAGACCGGCGGACGATACTACAAGCCCGATGAGGCGTCCAAACTATCGAAGGAGATTTCCTATTCGGAAGCCGGCATCACTACCCGCGAGACTCGCGACCTTTGGGATATGCCGGCGCTGTTCCTGCTGGCCCTCGGGATTCGCGCCAGCGAGTGGCTGCTGCGGCGGAAGTGGGGTGTAGTATGAATCGGGCAGTTGCATCCGCTTGCTTACGCGCGCGGCTCGGATTGGGCCTTCAGATCGGATTGGGCCTTCAGAGCCGTGACCGTAAGGGAGCGGTTGCCCGGGGTGTGAGGGTCCTGGCCCTTTTTCTTCTATTCGCCCTCTGCGCGCCGGCCACCACCTTCTATCTCACGATTTCCGGCCTCGGGGGCGAGGCCGATTACGCCCAGCGGTTCAAGATGTGGGCCGAGGACATCGATTCCAGCCTCAAACGCGCCGGCGGCGATTCCAACGTGATGACGCTCCAGGCGCCCACGCGGGACCAGATCCGCGCGCGCTTCGCCGACATCACCAAACAGGCCAAGCCGGCCGATTCCATGGTAGTCATGCTGATCGGCCACGGCTCCTACGATGGCGTGGACTACAAGTTCAATATCCCCGGCGCCGATCTTTCCGGGACGGAACTGGCGGCGCTGCTCGACCACGTTCCGGCCACGCGCCAGCTTGTGGTCAACATGACCAGTTGCAGCGGCGGCTCCATCGAAACTCTGCGCCGCCCCACCCGGATCGTGATCGCCGCCACCAAAACCGGCAGCGAAAAAAACGCCACCGTCTTTGCCCGGTACTTTGGCGAAGCGCTTCGGGAACCGGCGGCTGATGTGGACAAGAACGAATCCGTCTCCGCCCTGGAAGCTTTCCAATACGCGCAGCAGAAGACCACCGAATTCTTCGACACCCAGAAGCGCCTGGCCACCGAGCACGCTGTGATCGAGGACACCGGCAAGGGCCAGGGCGAGCGCGTGCCCAACGCTGAAAACGGCGAAGGCCGCCTGGCCGCTTCGTTTCCGGTGGTACGCCTGGGCGCCAACGCCGCCGCGGCCCGCGACCCTAACAAGCGCGCTCTCATCGATAAAAAGGAACAGATCGAGCAGGCCATCGACAAACTTAAATTCGACAAGGCTGCCATGCCCGTCGCCGAGTACAAACGTCAGTTGACGCAGCTCCTGCTGGAACTCGCCAAGACGCAGGAGGCCATCGAACAGTGAAAGGTTATGTGGGGCAGGTTGCCAACCTGCGATTTGTGGGGCAGGTTGATAACCTGCGGCGGATTGGCAATCCGCCTGCCGCTATACTAATTTCCGCCGCTTTCCTAATCGCACTCACTCTCCCGGCCCAAACTCTTGACCAGGCCGAATCCCTCTGGAAAGCCCGCCGCTATCAGGAGGCCAACGAGGTCTTCAAGCAGTTGGTGGCTCAGCATCCCGAGAACGCCGACTACAAGGTTCGCTGGGGCCGCCTCTACCTTGACCACTGGCAGCCCAAAATCGCCGCCGATCTCTTCAACGAAGCACTGGCGATCAAGAAGGATCACGCCGGCGCCTTCCTCGGGATGGCGCTGGTGGCTGCCGACGGATACGAAAGCCGCGCCGCGGATCTGGCCAACAAGGCCCTGGAATCCGATCCCAAACTGCTGGAAGCCCAGGAACTGCTGGCCCGCCTGGCGCTGGAGGACAACACTCCGTCCAAGGCCGCCGCGGAGGCCAAGAAGGCTCTCGAGATTGACCCCAACGCAGTCCAGGCCAAGGCCATCCTCGCCAGCATCGACTGGCTGGCCGATAAGAAGGAAACCACGTGGGATCCGCACACGGCTCGCGGCTATGAAACCGTGGGCCATTTCTTCGTGATCAACCGCCGCTATCTGGAGGGCATCCAGTATTACCGCAAAGCCATCGAACTGGACCCCACGCTGTACAGCGCGCGTTCCCAACTGGGCATCAACCTCATGCGGCAGGGCCAGGAGGAAGAGGCTTACAAGCAACTCGAAACCTGTTTCACCAATGGTTTCCAGGACGACGCCACGAAGAACTCGCTGGTCCTGATGGACAGCTATAAGAACTTCGTGACCTTCAAGACCGATAACACAGTCCTGAAGCTGCACAAGAAAGAAGCCGAACTTCTGCACCCGTATTTTGAATCGGAGATGCAGCGCGCCATCGCCACCTACGAGAAGAAGTACAAGTTGAAGCTGGAGCAGCCGGTGCAGGTGGAGGTCTACCCCGATCACGAAGACTTCGCCGTCCGCACCATGGGGATGCCCGGATTAGGCGCGCTGGGCGTCACCTTCGGCTACTCCATAGCCATGGACAGCCCTTCCGGCCGCAAGCCTGGCAGTTTCCACTGGGCCTCCACGCTGTGGCACGAAATGAGCCACGTCTACACTCTCACCGCTACCGGGCACAAAGTGCCGCGCTGGTTCACGGAAGGTCTGGCGGTCCACGAAGAGACGGCCATTTCGCCCGATTGGGGCGACCGCCTGTCGCCGGATGTCATCGCCGCCATCAAGGGCAAAAAACTGCTGCCCATTATGGAACTGGACCGCGGATTCATTCACCCGGTGTCGCCGCCCCAGGTGATCGTGAGCTATTTCCAGGGCGGCCGCATCTGCGATTTCATCGACGAGAAGTGGGGTTGGGACACGCTGCTGGCCATGCTGCACGATTTCGGCGCCGGCGAAAACACCTACACCGTGGTGACCAAGGAACTCAAGATCGAACCGGACGAGTTCGACAGGCGCTTCCTGGAGTACATCGATGCCAGCACCAAGAACGTGGTGGAGCACTTCGACGAATGGAAGAAGGGCCTCAAGAAGGTGGTCGAACTGGCCGCCGCCAAGGACTACGACGGCGTGATCAAAGAAGGCACGCCCATCCGCGACATGTACCCGGACTACGTGGAAGAGCACAGCGTCTACGAAGAGCTGGCCCATGCCTACATCGCCAAGGGCAACAAGCCGGCCGCCGTCGCCGAACTGGAACGTTACGCCAAGATCGGCGGGCGCGAGCCGGAAAGCCTCAAGCTGCTGGCCAAGGAGTTGGTAGCCGCCGGCCGCAAGAAAGATGCCGCCGATGTGCTCAACCGGTTGAACTTCGTCTACCCCATGGACACCGACGCGCACCGCACGCTGGGTGGGCTTTGGCTGGAACAGGGCAACTTCCCCGGCGCCATCCGCGAATACCGGGCGGTGCTGGCCCATGTCCCGGTGCAGGACCCTGCGCAATCGCACTACGACCTGGCGCGCGCCTACCACGCGAATCATCAGCCCGACCAGGCTAACGAAGAGGTGCTGGCAGCCCTGGAAGCTGCCCCCGGGTTCCGCCCCGCCCAGAAGCTCTTGTTAGAATTGAGCACGACCGCCGAGAAACCAATCGGCGAAAAAAAATAAGATTGGACCGAACATGTCAACAACCGTGCCGCAGCAGTTGGAGCCTGAAGTATTGAGATCGCGCATTGCGCGCTTCCGCCAGGTGCAGAGTGAGATCGTGGGGCAGGTACGCCGCGTGATCGTCGGGCAGGAGGAGGTTTTGGAGCAGGTGATGATCGCCCTGTTTGTGGGCGGCCATTGCCTGATCACCGGCTTGCCGGGCACCGCCAAGACGCTGCTGGTGCGGACCCTGTCACAGACTCTGGGTTTGCTTTTCAAGCGCATTCAGTTCACGCCCGATCTGATGCCGAGCGACATCACCGGCACCGACATAATCGAAGAGGATCCGGCCAACGGCCGCCGCACCTGGACTTTCGTCCAGGGCCCGATCTTCGGCAACATCCTGCTGGCCGACGAAATCAACCGGACCCCGCCCAAGACGCAGAGCGCGCTGCTCGAAGCCATGCAGGAACGCTCCTGCACGGTGCGCGGCAACATGTACACGCTGCCCAACCCGTTCTTCGTGCTGGCTACGCAAAACCCCATCGAACTGGAGGGCACCTACCCTCTGCCCGAAGCCCAGCTCGACCGTTTTTTGTTCAACGTAATTCTGGGATACCTGACCGCCGACGAAGAGATGCAGGTGGTGGATCTCACCACCGTAACCACCATCCCGCAAGCCGACCCGGTGACCAACGCCGCGGAAATCCTGGACTTCCAGCAGTTGGTGCGCATGGTTCCGATCGGCGAAAGCGTAGCCCGCCACGCCATCGACCTGGTCCGCGCCTCCCGCAGCAGTGACGAAACCGCCCCCGACTTCGTCAAAAAGTATGTAAACTACGGCGCCAGCGTCCGCGCCGCCCAATTCCTGGTATTAGCCGCGAAGGCGAGGAGCTTGATGAAGGGCCGTTACCACGTGAGTTACGAGGATGTGCGGGCGGTCTACATTCCGGTGTTGCGTCACCGCATCCTGCTTAATTTCCACGCCGAAAGCGACCGCATGAAGCAGGACGATATTTTGAAGAAGTTGTTGGAGTGGAAGGGGGCGCCTCGGGACTAACGGGGTGGTTTCACTACAGGTTGTGGATTCACCGCCGAGACGCGGAGACGCTGAGGAAAGCGCGGAGAACTGCTGGGAAAAATGAGGGTTGAATCAAAGTCAACACCTGAGATCGCAAAGGGAGCAGAGACACTCTCGCCTCCTCGGGCTTCTGCGTCGGTGGAGAACGCCTTAACTCAAGAGATTATTGGAGCCGCCATCGAAGTTCATCGGCATTTGGGACCAGGGCTGTTGGAAACGGCGTACGAAGAGTGCCTTTGTTACGAATTGAGCCGGCGGGCGGTCCAGTTTCAACGGCAGGTTGCCCTGCCGGTTTACTATAAGGGCCTCAAACTAGACTGCGGTTACAAATTGGATCTGGTGGTAGAAGACTCGGTGGTGGTGGAACTCAAAGCCATTGAGGAGTTGCTTCCCGTTCATTCCGCTCAACTCCTGACTTACTTGAAATCCTCCGGCAAACGAGTTGGCATTCTGATCAACTTCAATGTCCCCGTCCTGACCAAAGGCCTTAAGAGAATGGTGAATCACTACATCGAGTCCCCGATGGCAGATAGTGTCTCTGCTTCCTCTGCGCACCAACCCGAAGGAGATTCGATTCCTGATTCTCTCTCTACTCTGCGTTTTCCTCCGCGTCTCAGCGACTCTGCGGTGAAAAGAGACCCCCGCTAATGCTCCAGCGCTTCCTGGACCCAGCCACGTTAGCCTCTATCTCCAGTCTCGACCTGGTCGCTAAGACCGTGGTCGATGGCTTCGTGGCCGGTCTCCACCGCTCGCCCGATTTCGGTTTCTCCCAGGAATTCGCCGAGTACCGCGCCTACGCCGAAGGCGATGACCTCCGCCATGTCGATTGGAACGTCTTCGCCCGCACCGATAAGTGCTTCCTCAAGCGCTATAAAGGCGAGACCAATTCCCAGCTCCTGCTGCTGCTCGATACTTCGGCCTCCATGAGCTATTCCTCGCAGGGTGTCACGAAACTGGACTACGCGCAGTTCCTGGCCGCCTCACTCTGCTACATGGCCAATGGCCAGCGCGACGCCGCGGGGCTCATCATCTTTGATGCGGATGTCACCAACTACGTGGCGCCGTCTACCCGCCAGGGCCAACTCTTCCGCCTGCTGCACGCCATCGAAAAGGTGGTGCCGGGGACCCATACCGATTTCACCAAGCCGTTTGTGCACTTCCAGAACTTCCTGCACCGGCGCGGCATCGTCGTGGTCATGTCCGACTTCTATGAAGACCCCGAGGTGATCGTCCAGACCGTGGAGCCGCTGCGCTACAAGGGCAATGAGGTGATCCTTTTTCATATGCTCGATCCGCAGGAAATCAAGCCGAAGTTCCGCGAACCCGTGCTGCTGGTGGATATGGAACACACCACCGAAGCCATGGAAGTGTCACCGGAGTACGCGCGCAACGAATACCGCCGCAAGATCGATTCGCACATCGAAACCCTGCGTTCTAAAGCCAAAGGGGCGGGAATGGACTACTTCCTGATGAATACCGGGCGGCCCCTGGATGAAGGGCTGCGGGAATACCTCGCCGTGCGCAGGGGTAGGTTTTAGCGAATGGGACGGTTCTAGCGATGGGATTCCTCACGCCATGGTTTCTGGCCGGCGCGTTAGCCGTGGGGCTGCCGGTCTGGCTGCACCTGCTCAAAAAGCACAAGACCACGCCGCTGCCCTTCAGCTCGCTGATGTTCTTCGAACGGCGCACGCAAAGTTCCATCAAGCACCGGCGGCTGCGCTACCTGCTGTTGTTCGCGGCGCGCCTGGCCCTGGTGGCGCTCATCGTGCTGGCCTTCGCCCATCCTTACGTGCGCCAGACGGTGGCGGCTTCCAGACGCCAGGGCGAAGTGACCGTGCTGGCCATCGACAACTCGCTCAGCATGCGCGCCTCAGGCCGGCTGCAGCAGGCTAAAGCCGCCGCCAAATCGCTGGCCGGCGGGTTACGAGCAGGCCAGCGCGCGCAGGTGCTGGCCTGCAGTTCGCGCGTGCAGGCGATGAGCGAAATCACCGACGACCACAACGCGCTCAACGCCGCCATCGATGCCATTGAACCCTCCGACGCACGCACGTCCTACGCCGAACTGGCGCGCTCGCTGCGCTCCATCTCGCAATCCATCCACCTGCCTCTGGCCGTGCACCTCTATTCGGACATGCAGTTGACCGGGTGGCCGCAGAACTTCAACGACCTGCGCTTGAATGCCGACGTGCAACTCCAGCCGCACAACATAGGCGCCAGGGAAACCCCCAACTTCGCGGTGGAAAACGTGGTGGCGCCGCGGCGTGTGTATGACAGCAAAAAGCAGCGCGTGCTGGTCACGGTGGCGGGCTTCGGCACTAAGAAGGCCGCGCGCAGCGTGTCATTGGTCCTCAATGGGCGCGTCACCGAAACCAAGCAGGTGGAGGTTCCCGAAAACGGCCGCGCTCCGGTGGAATTCCTCTCGCTCGACGTGCCTTACGGCCGCAACAAGGGCGAAGTGCGGATCGATTCCGGCGACACCCTGCCGGCCGACGATGTCTTCTATTTCTCCGTGGAGCGCTCCGATCCGCGCCACGCGCTGTTCGTTCAGGAGACCGCCGGCAGCCGCGGGCTGCTGTATTTCAAGTCGGCGCTCGAAGCCTCGGGCCAGTCGGCTTTTGAGATCGATCCGGCCACCGTGGACCAGACCACCAATCTCTCGGCCGCCCGGTACGCTTTCGTGGTGCTCTCGGACGTCGGCGCGCTGCCTGCGCCTTTTGAAAACCAACTGCGCGACTACGTGCGCGCCGGCGGCAGCGTGCTGATCTCGCTGGGCCACATGTCCGTGGGGAAGAGCAAAGTGCCCGTCAGCGGTGAAGCCATTGGCGAGGCGCGCTACATGGGGCGTGAGGGCGAACGCTTCCAGACCGCGGCGTGGCTGGACACGTCGCATCCCTCCATCCTCAAGGATGACCACTGGGACGACGTGAAATTCTACCAGGTGATCCACGTCACGCCGGGTACTTCGCGGGTGGCGGCCAAACTGGCCGACCAGACGCCGCTGCTGCTCGATCAGCAGATCGGCGAGGGCCACGTGCTGGTCTTCGCCTCCACGTTCGATAACATCGCCAACGATTTTCCGCTGCACTCTTCCTTTGTGCCATTCATCGAACAGACAGCGCGGTATCTGGGACGGCTGGACGCCGGGCCATCCAGCATGCTGGTGGGGGCTTTCGAGGAATTGCGCGATTCCAAAGAGAAGGGCGCGGCCGTGGACGTGGTCGACCCGAAGGGCGAGCGCGCCCTGAATCTGGAAGAGGCCACCAAGGCGCAGAACATCCAGTTCACCATGGCCGGATTTTACGATATCCGGCGGCCCAACGGCCGCAATGAACTGGTGGCGGTGAATTCCGACCGCCACGAATCCGATTTAACACCTGTTCCCCAAGAGAGCCTCACGCTGTGGCAGAATACCGCCCAAGGGGCCGCGGGCGGAGAGGGTGGTACGGTATCCGACGAACAGAAGCCACGGTCTTTATGGTGGTATGTCATGCTAGGAGTGTTGGCACTGGCGGTAGCCGAATCGTTACTGGGTAATCAACATCTTTCCGTTAATAAAGAGGCGGCATGAAACCTTTGGATCGCTTATCCGAGTACCTGGGCGTCATTGAGCGCCGGATGCGGCTGCTGGCGCTGACGCGCGGCGCGGCTGTAACCGCGGCTCTGGCTTTGGCTCTCACCGTGGTGGCGGTGCTGGTGGCAAACCAGTTCGCCTTTTCGAACCCGAGCGTGATCGGCGCGCGGGTCTTCCTTTTCCTCGGATTGGCCCTGGCCCTGGCGGCGGCCCTGATCGTACCGGTGATCCGCCTCAACCGCCGGCGCGCGGCCCGTGAAGCCGAGAGCAAGTGCCCGCAGTTTGAAGAGCGCCTGCTCACCTTCACGGAGAAGATGGAGCAGAATCCGGGCGATCCTTTCCTGGAACTGCTGGCCGACGACACGCTTGCAGTGTCGCAGACCGCGGACCCGAAGGCCGTCACCAAGAACTCCTGGATCTTCGGCTTTTCCTCGGCCGCGATCGTTTCGGCCATGGTGCTGATCTGGCTTGGCGTGTCCGGCCCGGGCTTCCTGGGCTACGGCACTTCCTTGTTATGGGGCGGTCTGCCCAAGGGCGAGATGAAGCCCTTCTACGCCGTCCAGGTGCAACCCGGCAACAAGACCGTGCGCAAACGCTCCGACCAGGCGATCACCGCGCGGCTCATCGGTTTCACGTCGCCCAAGGTGCGGTTCTTCGGCAAGTACGCCAGCGCTTCCCAATGGGAGCAGGCCGAAATGGCCACCGAACCCGGCGGCTCCAATTACCAGTTCATGATCGCCGGCGTGCCGGAAACCCTCTCGTATTACGTGGAGGCCGGCGGAGTGAAGTCGGAAGTTTACAAGATGACCGTGGTTGACTTGCCGGCCGTGAAGAAGATCAAGGTGGTCTATCACTACCCGGTGTGGCTTGGGATGAAGGATGCGGTAGAGGATCCCGGCGGCGACCTGCGCGCCGTGGAAGGAACGCGCGCGGAGGTCTTCGTCCAGACCGACAGAACTTTGGCCAACGGCGTGATCGTGCTGGACGATGGGTCGAAACTGCCGCTCAAGCTGGGCGCCACCGGGCTCTCGGCCGCAGTGCCGATCCAGAAGGACGGGTTGTACCACATCGCCGCGATCGAAAACGGCGAGGACGTGCGGCTCAGCGAAGACTACTTCATCGAAGCCATGAAGGACCGTCCGCCCGAGGTGAAGATCACGCGGCCGGGCCGCGACTTCAAGGCATCGCCGATTGAGGAAGTGACCGTCCAGGTGGACGCCAAGGACGATTTCGGCCTGAAGAGCGTTGAACTGCACTACTCCGTGAACGGCGGACCCGACAAGACGGCACCGATGATGCAATCCAAGGACGGCAAGACTTCCTCCGGCTCCACCACTCTGGCGCTGGAAGATTTCAAGCTGGAACCGGGCGACGTGGTCAGCATTTACGCGGTGGCCAAAGACGCCCGCACTTCATCCAGCACCGACATCTACTTCATCGAAGCGCAGCCGTTCGAGAAGAACTATTCGCAATCGCAGCAGGCCGGCGGCGGGGGCGGGGGCGGCGGCGACGACGACGATCAGCAGAACCAGATTTCGCAGCGCCAGAAGGAAATCATCGCCGCCACGTGGAACCAGCTCAAGGGAACCGGCGCCAAGGGCACGGAGGCGGAGAATGCGACTTTCCTGGCGGCCATGCAAGCCAAATTGCGCGACCAGGCCAAGTCCCTGGCGGAACGCATGAAGGCCCGCCAACTGGAAGGCGCGGGCGATTCCTTCAAGAGCTTTGTGACGGATATGGAACTGGCGGTGAACGCCATGGGACCGGCCGCGGATAAGTTGAAGACCGCCAAGTGGCAGGATGCGCTGGGTCCGGAGCAGAAGGCGCTGCAGTACCTGATGCGTGCCGAGGCCACCTTCCGCGACATTCAGGTAGCCTTCGGCCGCCAGGGCGGCGGCGGTGGCGGCGCGGGCGGCGGCGCTGGTGCGCGCGACCTGGAAGGGCTTTTCGATCTGGAACTGGATACCGAAAAGAACCAGTACGAGAGTTCTCAGGGGGCGCAATCGGCCCAGCAGCAGCGGCAGAAAGAGATTGACGCCGCGATGGAGAAGCTGAAACAGTTGGCGCAGCGCCAGCAGGAACTGGCCGACCAGCAGCGCAAGAACCAGCAGCAGACTTCGCAGCAGCGGTGGCAGCAGGAAATGCTGCGGCGCGAAGCCGAACAGTTGAAGCAGCAGTTGGAAAAACTGACGCGGCAGGAGCAGGGCCAGTTGAGCCGCGGGCAACAGGGCCAGCAGGGTCAGCAAGGACAGCAGGGACAACAAGGTCAACAGGGCCAACAAGGTCAACAGGGCCAGCAAGGTCAGCAGGGACAGCAGGGACAACAGGGACAGCAGGGGCAACAAGGCCAGCAGGGGCAACAAGGTCAACAAGGTCAACAAGGACAGCAAGGTCAGCAGGGTCAGCAAGGACAACAGGGTCAGCAAGGACAACAGGGCCAGCAGGGGCAACAGGGTCAACAGGGCCAGCAATCGGCTCAACAGCGCATGCAGCAGCAGATGCAACAGCAGACGGGTGGAGTCCGCGGCGCCAACCCGCAACAGTTGCAGCGGACCCTGGATCAGCTTACGCAGGCATTGGACGATATGCGGCAAGCCGCATCGTCGCAACAGGCCGGCACCCCGCAAGGCGACGCGCAGGCCCGGCGCGCGGCCGACCGGTTGAAGGAAGCTGCGCAATCGATGTCTTCCCAGCGCAGCAAGGAATCCAGCAACCAGGTACAGGAACTGGCGCAGCAGGCCGACGAATTGGTCCGCCGCCAGCAGGCTTTCGAGGGCGAAATGCGCAAGGGCTTCGGCCCGCAGAGCCAGGGTGTGACGCGCGAGCAGGCCAACCAGCTTGCCGGAGAAAAGGAAGGCGAGATTCAGGACCTGAAGAAGCTTGAGCAGGGCATGCAGTCTGCCGTGCGCGATCTGCAGAACTCGCAGCGCAAGGCCGCCACCAAGATGCGCGACGCGCTGGGCGAAATGCAGCAGGCTGAGATTTCGCGCGACATGCAGCGCAACGCCGATTGGATTCGCCGCGGCATGGGCGGATACGCGGTGATGTCCGAAGCCACCATCACGCAGGGCCTGAGCGAACTGCGCGACCAGTTGAAGCAGATAGAGCAGGCCATGGGGCCGGGTAAGGACGGCGACAAGAATGGCCAGGGCGATAAGCTGGCCGAAGACGCGCTGGGCCAGGTGGAAAAACTGCGGCAACAACTGGAGCAGATGCGCGCCGCACGGGCCCAGGGCCAGCAAGGTCAGCAGGGGCAACAGGGACAGCAAGGTCAACCCGGCCAGCGTGGCGGCCAGCAGGGCCAGCAGGGCGGGCAGGGTCAACAGGGTCAACAGGGCCAACAGGGTCAGCAAGGTCAGCAGGGCCAACAAGGGCAGGGCGGACAACAGGGTGGCGGACAGCAAGGTCAAGGTCAGCAAGGCGGGCAGGGTCAGCAAGGCGGACAAGGCCAGCAAGGGCAAGGCCAGCAGGCTGGTGGAAACCAGGGCGGCCCGCGCGGCGGCCAGAACCAGAATGGCGGCGGCGGCCCGACCAACGGCAACGGCGGCGCCTGGAACAACGGCGGCCTCGGCGGCGGACCCTGGTACGGCAACACGGGGCCGATCAGTCCCCAGGACTTCCAGAACAACTATCAAGGCACGCTGCAAACGCTGCGCCAACTGGAGCAGCAATCGCAAGGCGATCCCGCCATGGTGAAGGATCTGCAGTCGCTGATCCGCGACATGCAGCGCCTCAACCCCAACACCTACGCCAATGACCCGCTGTTGGCGGAGCGCATCCAGGCCACGCTGCTCTCCGGCATCGAGCAGGTGGAGATGGAACTTCGCCGCAAGGTGGACGACACGGCCGGCGGCGGCAGCGTGCGCAGCCCCGGCGGCGAGAAGATTCCGCAAGGCTACGCCGACGCGGTCTACGAGTACTTCCGCAAACTGAGCAAGTCGAAGCAATAACGTCGCTACCCGGTTGGTGAGACGGCTGCCCGCAGTTCACGGAGGGCTGGCGCGCCACAGACAGCAATGCGTCAGCGGGATCGTCTTGGTCGTCCAAGGTGTTTCCCCTGTTCCGGAAGACGTTGACTGCGGCATGCTTACCTAACCGAGGTTGTGTAGTTCGAATCCGGCCCTGGGGAGGCAAATCGCATCCCAGGAGCCCCCAGGATGGACCTCATCGCTCCATCGCAAGGAGCCGGAGCCCGGGAACCCCTAACAGACGTGAGCCTCAATTAACTACGATCTTCACCGAGCGCCTATTCCCAGCGATCCTTGCCAAGCTGAACCCGAGCCAAGTTCTCCAGCAAGTCGTCAATCCGAATCTCGATCACGTCCTTCCTTGTTCTTGCATCATCGGCCACCCGACGGGCAAGGACCGCCTCAGGGCAATCTGACAATGTGCTGGCCGCCTCATCGAGTTTTTGAGTGACGTAGTCGACTGACAAGGTTTCTCGCAGGAACGACAGGTTGTCAGTGCGCCAAGTCCAGTCGAAGAGCGGACTGTCGATTTCTGTGAGGTATGGACCTCCCCCTCCGTACTCCGGGGTCCAAACGCCGTAGATCGGGTTCTCGCCCTTCAGGTATACCAACCCAGAGGCGTACATCACCGCGCAAACAGTCTTTCCGGGGTGGTCGAGTGTCCACCATGCCTCCCAAATCTGCGGAATCACTGGCGCGACGATTCCGAGAGAATTGAAGCGGAAGATCCAGCCATTCGCGGACTTGCCGCTTGAGATCATCGGATCCCGCGATTGCTCGTAAGCAAAACCGCGTTCTGACTCAATCCGGTCGAGAAATCCATCGCGAAAGAAATCGTATAGAGATTGCCGTTCGCTTTCGGACAGCATCTTTTCAAGGATTTGCCCACGCATCAACGAATAATGGAAATCACTATCTCCACGCGAGGCGTCTTCGTTTCTCATCAGCGTGTCGTACCAGTACCTAAGGCACGCTGGGAAGAGGTGACGAAACAAGTCCACTTGCAACTCGACGTACGCTAAATCGTGAAAGTAATACCAAAGGTAATCGTCCGGCACTCGATCCCAATCCATTCGGGCCATCTTGCCGAGCTCGTCGTCGTTGTAGTCAAACTGCCGCTCCAAAACTTTTGGCGGCTTGGGAGCAGGGCCCAGGATACGGACCATACGGTCTTGGGTTATTCTCATGCCTCGCGCTTCCAGAGTCCATCATCGGTTAGCATACCCCCAGTATGGTTCCTACAAAACGCCGTAGCGTTTCCCATCCCGATTCGCGGTGGAGGTTGTGGTGAGACCAAGCGTTCCATCGAATGCGTAACCCTTATCCAGCATGCCGCCGGCGCCAATTCCCGAGGCGACCAGAAAAGTTCGATAATTGCCCACGAAGGGGAGCCAGACTCCGCAGCGTTGATATCTTTGGCTCCCCCAAATATCAGGATGATCTATGCCTTTGATTTTAGTTTCAGTCCACCCTGGGAGTGCGCGAGGGCCCGCGTAGGCTGGATGGACACTGAGTCTGAGGATTAAGGAGGATAGCCGTTAGTGCGCGATAGCGCGGCGAACCTCTTCGCGATCCTGAGCGGCCTTTTCGGCAGCTTTTCCAAAAGCGAACCACACCAGAACGAGGGCCATCACGGTTAGGACAAACGGCCAGGGTCCAGCCAGAAAATGATAGAGCCAGGAGGAAGGGTCGAGTCCGCGGGCCTTGGCTGCGGCCAGCACGCCGCCGCCCCACCAGGACGCCAGGATGCCGGGGATTAGAAGGAACAGTCGGCTGCGGATGCGCAGGTAGCCGCGCTGCCTCTCCTCGTGCTGCCTCGCAAGGAACTGAGCGCATGGCGCGCTCGCCCCAATGGGTCGGCGCCCACGTTCAAACGCAGGCCCGAACAGGTAGACGATTACGCCCAGCGTCCATGCCTGTCCGAGCCTGATCCATGGTTGATCGACTCGGTACACGTTGTAGAGAAGGCCCGCGGCCAGGGCCACCGTAACAACGGCCACGCCTCGGACCACGCGCGCGTTGAGTTTCTCTCGGGATTGCGCCAGGGCGCATAGCTCCTCGGGTGTCAGTGCGATTTGCATACTCTTGTGTTCCTCTTCCTTCCGTGATTTCCAGGCGGCCTCGGGCGTGTCATGTTCGCGCGGCTCGTCAGGTTCTTGCATCGGCGGCTCCTTCGAGATATTTCTGCTTAACCATCCTCTTGATTCGGTGAATTTTCGTGGCCACGTTGCCGGCCGTGATCCCGGTTACCTCCGCTATCGATCCCGCCGTCTCGCCTTCGAGGTAGAGCATGATGACCTGGCGGTCTAGCGGCTTGAGCCGGTGAATCAGATCCAGAAGGATCGCCGCCGAGAACCGGCGTTCGACCTCTGCTTCGCCATCGACTGAGGAGATGCGAGCATCGAGGGTTTCCAAGTCCACCAGCCGGGAGGTCAACCGGCGATCTCGCACAGCGTGGGAAGCACCTACATTGTGCGCAATGCGATAGACCCAGGTTCGCAAACTGCAACGGCCGTCAAACGACCCAAGGCTCATCCACAACTCCATATAGATCTCTTGAAGCAGATCTCGTTGCCGGTCGGGATCGGCCTGATAACCACGGGCCAGCCGGCGGATGGCGGCGGCATGTGCGGCGCTTGCCTCCGCATAGAGCGCGTTCTGTCTGTCCCGATCCACCGAAGTCCTATCTTGCCTCCATCTGGTAGTCTCCGCCTGGCGCAGATTCCTTACACTTCCGTTTCGTGATCGTCCTGGGTGCCAGTCGGGATGAGGGCGCCGGCTTCACTCGTACACCGTTCGCTTGAAAAAACTGAACTGGTTCGAGCAGAGGCGTTTTAGGCCTCAAGAGTTCGAAAACGTGTCCGGCTCTGGGGAGCCACGCCGCTTTCGCTGCTTCTTAGGGAGCGGTTTCAAACCTCGCGCTTCGTCTCATAGATTTAGAAGGATTCGGATTCGTTCTTCGACCTCGGCCATCGTCTGCGCGGAAACAGTGCCGTAAAGCCGCTTGACCCGCTGTTTGGACACGGACCGGATATCGTCGCACTTGATGAAGCTCGGCGTCGACAGCCCTCCCTCGGGCGCCTTCACCGGCACATGAATGGGCTGGTTCTTATTCTTTGAAGTGATGGGCAGCACGACAACCAGGTCGGCTGGACCGTGATTAAATTTGTCGACGGAAACCACCAGCGCCGGACGCGTACCGGCCTGCCCACGGCCCAGGGTGGGGTCGAAACTGATCGACCAGGACGTCGCCGCTGTTGGGTTCCGAGACTCTCATTCGTCCTTGAGTCCGTCGGCGAGTGTCTTATCCCACAAAGCGCGCTCGGCCTGCTCTTCTTTCCATGCCTTGGGATCGCTTCGCAGGGTGGCATAGGCGGCATTCACTTCGTCGAGGAATTTGTCCCGCCGATAGTGTTCAATGGCGTCGTCAAGGACGGTTTGCATGGGCTTTCCTTCCTGTCTTGCCAAGGCGCGAAGAACGGCTTTCGAGCGGGGCGTGATGCGAATGTTGGGGTTCTCAACTGTGGTTTTCATGGAAGAACAGATTCCACCCTACCCCAAAAGCGCAACAGAAGTTTAGTATTCACAAGGCTCTACCCCGCCGCCTTCTTCGCCGACGGAGTTTCAGTGCCCGCAGACACTTGGTTCGCCTTGTGTCTTGAGCGGGTCGCGCATCCTCGACCCTGACAGCGTCTACAATGGCGGCTCAGCCGACCGCATCCACCGTGAAAGCAACTCGCGAAACCCGCGACCCAGAGGGTCGCGGCCACTACTGCGGTCGCATCCAGGTGTCTTCCATCACGTTGACGGAGGAAGTGAGCGTCTGGCTGCCGACGGTGAGCCGGACCATGTAAGAACCGGGCTCCAGCAGAGGGCCCTGGGCGACACCCCCAAACCCGCCGAAACCGCCACCGCCACCTCCTCCTCCCCCGCCACCACCTCCTCCGCCCCCGCCGCGGCCTCCGCCGGCGACGAAGGGGACTCCGGGATTAGCGCCGCGCCCGCCACGTCCACCGGCTTGGGCGGCGGCCGCATCGGGAGGGGCGACTGGGTTGGCGATTGGGTTAGCGCTGGGGTTGGTGCCAGCCGCCCCGCCCGCATCGGCGCCGGCCTGGCCGCCCCGGCCGCCTCTACCCCTGCCGGCCGCTGCCGCCGCCGGGACCGGGCCGCGCATGGCCCACTGGAAGCGGTTCATGCCGGCCTTGACATCGACATCCATGGTGCTCACCACCTGGTTTCCTTGTAGAAACTCCAGTTTCGCGGCCCCCATATCGGATTTGGCCCACACGCTGATGGCGGTACCGCCTTGCGGATTCTGCCCCTTAAACTCGCGGTTCGTGGCGCGGCGCTGAGCCTGCGGATCGTTCTTCCACAGAATGGCGGGGCGCGGGTCGAACAACACCACGTCCCCGCCGGCCGGCTTGAGTTGTTCCAGCGGGCTGATGTCGTCGGCGATCCAGATGGAGCGGCCGTGCGTCGCCAGAATCAGGTCGCGGTCGCGCGGATGAATCAGAATGTCGTCCACGCGCACGCTGGGCAAGCCGGTCATGAACTTCTTCCATTCCTTGCCGCCGTCCACGGTAACGAATAAACCGAACTCGGTGCCGGCGAAAAGCAGGTTGGGATTATCGTAGTCCTCGCGCAAGGCGTTGATGTTGCCTTTGCCCGGCAGGTTGCCCACCACGCTGACCCACGTCCTGCCGTAGTCGGTGGTCTTGAACAGATACGGTTTCCAATCGTCGCTGCGATGGTTGTCCACCGCCACGTAAGCCGTGCCGGGGTCGAAGTGCGAGGGCTCAATGCGCGCGATATGCGTAAAGCCCTTGCCCTCCGGATCCTTGGGTCCGCCGGCGATGTTGCCGTAGACGTTGGTGAAAGTCTCGCCGCCGTCCTGGCTCACCTGGAGGTTGCCATCCTCCGTGCCCACCCAGATCACACCGGGCCGCGAGGGCGACTCGCGCACTTGCGTGGCAGTGGAACTGGCGGCATAACCGTCATGTTTTTCAGCCATCGGCTTCTCGCCCGAAACGCCCATGATGGCCATCTCCGGCGCCCAGCGGTTCACGTTCTTGCTGAGGTCGGTCGTGTTCATCCACCAGGTGTCCCCGCGATTGGTGGACTTGAAGAAATACTGGCCGGCCATGTAGATTACCGCCGGATTGTGGGGCGAAATTTCGATGGGCGCATTCCAATAAAAGCGGAACGACGGTACGTTAGGCGGCGCATTCATCATGTTGGGAGTGCCGCCGCGTCCGCCGCCGAAGCCGCCGCCGCGCCCGCCTGCCGGAGCCGGAGCGGGATCTTCCGCTGGAGGCGACGTGACGCCGGCCGGCGGATTGGCCGCCCGCTGGATCTCATTAGCCGTCGCCGCCGCAGTGGCGCCGCGGCCGGCGGTGGGCCGGATATTCTTCTGGGTGCCGTTGCGCAGATCGTGCCTGGTCATATTGCCGTCCTGCGATTCGGCATAGACGATGGCCCAGTCCGTGGGATCCTGCCGCGTGTAGAAGCCGTCGCCGCCGGCCACGGTGTACCAATCGGTATTGACGGCGCCGGTGGTGGAGCGCAGCGCGCTGGGGCCGCACCAGGCGTTGTTGTCTTGCAGGCCGCCACAAACGTAATAGGGGCGGCGCATGTCGGCCGAGACCTGATAGAACTGGCCCACCGCGATATCGTTATGGTAGTCCCAGGTGAAGCCGCCATCGGTGCTGATGTCAAGGCCGCCATCGTGGCCCACCGCCACTACGCGCGGGTCTTTGGGGTTGATCCAGAAAGCGTGGTAGTCGGTGTGGGAGCCGGTGAGACCCTGCCAGGTTTTGCCGCCATCGAGCGACATTTGCCCGGGATTTCCGCCCACGAAAAGCTTTCGATCGTTGACCGGGTCGACGCGAATCTGGCTGAAGTAAGTGGGCCGCTGGTCCTGGTTGCTCATGAACTGCCAGGTCTTGCCGCCATCGTCGGAACGGAAGACGCCGCTGCCATTGGGATTGGGTGGACCGGCCGGCGCTCCCCGCCCACCGCCGCCTCCACCGCCACCTCCGCCGCCTGCAGCGCCCGCGGCTCCGGCGGCTCCGGCGGCTCCGGCCGCTCCAGCCGCTCCGGCTGCCGGGTCGCCGGATTCGTTGGCCGCGCCGCCCCTGCCGCCGCGTGCTGGTCCGCCGTCAGCCGTGGTTCCGCCGCCGGTGCCTGCGCTGGCGCCCGCTTCCACCTGCGCATACAGCGTGGCCGGTTTCGCCCGGAAGACCGACACCGCGATGCGCCCGTAGATTCCGTCCTTCGGTTTCGGCCAGCCGGGACCATCGAGCTTAGTCCACGTGTCGCCGCCGTCAGTGGTTTTCCAGAGCGCGCAATTGGCGCCGCCGCCGTTGTAGCCCCACCAGGTGCGGCGCCGCTGGAACGATGCCGCGTAGAGGATCTTCGGATTTGCAGGGTCGATGGCCACGTCGGTAAAGCCCGTGTCGGCGTCGATGTACTTGGCCTTCTTCCAAGTCTTGCCGCCATCGGACGATTTGTAGAGGCCGCGCTCCGGATTGGGGGCGAACAAATGGCCGTTGGCCGCCACATACACGACGTTGGGATTGCTCGAGTCAACCACGATGCGTCCGATGGATTGAGTGTCATCGAGGCCCAGGTGCGTCCAGTGCTGGCCGCCATCGGTTGTGCCCCAGACGCCGTCGCCGATGGATGAGCTTTGGCGGTTGTTCGCCTCCCCGGTGCCCACGTAGACCACGTTGGGGTCGGAAGGCGCGATGGCGATGGCGCCAATGGATTCGTTGGCCATGTTGTCGAACTGCGATTTCCAGTGATTGCCGCCGTCGGTGGACTTCCACAGGCCGCCGGTGGCGAAGCCAACGTAAACGATCATCGGGTCTTTTTCCGAGCCCGCAATGTCGTCCACGCGGCCCATCATGGTGGCGGGGCCAATGGAGCGGAACTCGAAGCCGCGCAGCAGCGGATCGGTGGAAGCATTCGGGGGCGGAGGCGGCGGTTCGACGGCTGGCCGTGTCTGCGCCCAAACAAGACCGGCAACGCCAAGGCAGGCGGCGCCAAGAAAAATCACGGACCAACGGCGATGTGAAGATCGTACGCGCATAGTTCTACCGTCTCCCGATCCCCGTTGTGACAGTGTAAAGCGAATAGGGCTAATGTAGCACAGGAAGAAACCACCAGCGCTGCTTTGTGGGGCAGGTTGTTAACCTGCGGCGGATTGTCAATCCGCCTGCGCGATGCGGCAGCGAGCCAGCCCGGGTTGGCGGCCTTGCCCGCAAGTTGCGGCAGGCGGTGGCAATCCGCCCGCCGGGAGTTGGCGCGCAGCCGAAGTTCCACAAGCGACTTTCGACGGTGCGGCGGATGCGGCGGATTGCTAATCCGCCTGCTGGCAGCCGCGATGCTATACTCTCCCGCAGACTCTATGGATTGGAAGCTGATCTTTCTACTGTCCGGTTTCGGGCTGGCGATGGCTGTGGCCACGGTATTTGTCATCCCGCCGAACATCGAACCAGCCTTTTGGCTGGTGATTTTTCTGGTATGTGCTTACCTCATTGCCCGATCCAGGAGCGGCGTCGCGCCCCAACGGCTTTTTCTGCATGGCCTGTGCGTGAGCCTGGTAAATAGTGTGTGGATCACCGCCGCGCACGTCCTGCTGTTCGATCAGTACATGGCGAGCCACCCGCAGGAGGCCGGCATGATGACGTCCATGCCGGGATCTCCCAAGCTGCTAATGGTATTATTCGGGCCGATTGTCGGATCCATCTCAGGCCTGGTGCTCGGCCTTTTCGCCTGGGTCGCCGGGAAGGTCGTGAAACCCGCGCCGGCCCGGTAGGTCCGGACGATCAGGCTGCGGTCGTCAATCATTCCCATTCAATGGTTCCGGGCGGCTTATGCGTCAGGTCGTAAAAGACGCCCGCGATGCCCGGCACCCGCAGCACCTCGCGGCAGATCTTCTGCAACAGGTCCACATCCATCATCACTGATTGCGCCGTCATCCCGTCCACCGAATCCACCGGGCGCAGCACCACCGAATCGGGCGCGTCTTCGGTACCCAATGGAATCAGGATCACCGGGAATTGCCAGACCCGCTGGTCATATCCGCTCTGGTGCGAGAGGCGCCGCACAATGGCATCGGCCGCGCGCAGCCGCCCGATTCGCTGGGGCGTGAGCGAACTGGTGAAGACTTCCATCCGGTCCAGCGGAACCTGCGACTCCACATCGCAGATGACGCGGTTGACGCCCGCCAGCCGATTGATCAACGCCGTGGCCCGCGCGTGATCCATGGAACGGATGGCCAACACGGGCGCATAGGTGCGGGAATCGCCCTGAACCCCCACCGAGCGAACCGGGATCATGATGCCATCCCCGGTTTCCGTTAGCGGCGCTTCCACATCAGAACACAGGCAGCGGATCGCCAGACCGGGTCCGGGGAATGGATGGCGGTCCAGCAACTCGGCCGGCAGTTCCAGTTCCCGGCCCACCTGGCGCACTTCATCCTTGTAAAACGATTTCAGCGGCTCCACAATGCGGCCGGCCTCAATCAGCTTCTGGATTCCGGCCACGCGATTGTGATGGGTCTTGATGAGCGCGGCCTTCGCCGTCCCCCCGGACTCGCCCCCGGATTCGATGGTATCGGGATAAATCGTGCCCTGGCCTAAAATCCACTGCTCGTCCAGCAGCCGGCGGGATTCGATTACGCGCTCCTGCACGCGCACAAACTCCTCGCCGATGACGTGGCGCTTCCGCTCGGGGTCGGTCACGCCGGCCAGCGCGCCCAGAAACTGTGCTTCGGCATGTTCCACCGCCACGCCCGGCAGGCGGCTCACGGTATCGGTCTCGCCCTCGCGCATGAGCCCGGTGTCCACGTAAACCCCGCGAACGCGTTCCGCCCCCAACGCGCGCGTGCACAGGGCAAAGGCCACGCTGGAATCCACGCCGCCCGAGACGAAGAAGAAGACATTGCGGCTGCCCACCGCCTGGCGAATCTCCTGTTCCAGCACCGGCGCGCGATGCCGCGGGTCCCAGTCTTTCGCACACCCGCAAACCCCGTAAATGAAATTGGAAAGGTACTCCCGTCCGCGCGTGGTGTGGACCACCTCCAGATGAAACTGCACCGCGTACAGCTTCCGTTGCGGGTCGGCGATGGCGCCCACTGCGCACGTGCCGGTGCGGCCGGCGACCGAAAATCCAGGGGGAAGCGCGCCCACCACGTCGCGGTGGCTCATCCACACTTGCTGCCGCCCGGCCAGCCCTGCCCACATCGGGTCCGCCGTCGCGTCCAGATCCAAAGTGGCCAGACCGTACTCGCCCTTGTCACCCTTCTTCACTTCGCCGCCCAGCAGGTGAGCCATCAGTTGGTGGCCGTAGCAGATTCCCAGCACCGGCTGGCCTTGGGCGAAGATCGCGGGGTCCACCGTGGGGCTGGCAGGGTCGTAAACGCTGCCCGGCCCCCCGGAAATGATGAGACCCCGGGCGCCAGCAAGCTCAGCCGCCGGAGTTTCGCTGGGCCGCACCTCGGCATACACACCCAGGTCGCGAACCTTGCGGGCAATCAGATGGCAATACTGTCCGCCTGCATCCAGGACGATAATCTGTGCGGTTGGGTTCAAGTATTGATGTTACCGCGACCGCAGCACCGCTTTTTCGATCTCCGCCATGGGAGCGCAATCCGGCCGAGGTGCGGTAGCGGTGAGACGGTTGAGCAGGCCAAACATAAACACTACGCCGTTAACTCGCGTGGCTCCTTCAAAACGGGTGATTCGACTGGGTTGCCGCGCGCGGTTCAGCCAAAGGTAACGAACACACACCGCGGTCTCACGACTTTCCAGCATGGTCGCCGTATTCCCAGTCATAAGGCACGGCGGTGTCGCCGAGGATGAACCTAACCAGACCGGCGAAGCCAGCCTCCGAACGGACATCGTTCGAAAGGATGACGACGCAACGCTCACTGGCCTCAATGCAGACCATCGCATTAGCCGTCTGACCGTCGTGCCCGCCTTTGTAAAAGCCATGACCCTGCGGGCCGTCGAAGACGACCACACCCAGACCCGCGTACAGATCTTTGCGCTGCTCACTCGCGGGCAGGTCTGGCAGAAAAGGAGGGAACTGATGGGCAGTACTGATATGGAGCAGCGGCTTCGTCATCTCGGCACGCGATGCAGCACTCAGGCCGTCGCCTCGCACTAAGGCAGCAACGAATTTCGGCAGGTCGGAAATCGTGGTGTCCATCGAGCCTGCCACGCGCACCTTGCTGCGTTGGTCGTGTTCCTGGATCTCGCCCTGATCGTTCCAGCCATCGGCAACGTTCGCGGCAAAAGCATCACGCCACACCAGGCTTGTGCGGGTCATGCCCAGCCGGTAGAAATTGACCTTGGTCAGATCGCCCAGATCGACCCCCAGCCCCTGCGCCTTACGGCCGTGCTCGATGACGAATTGCAGCAGGATGAAACCCTCGCCCGAATAGTTGAAGCGCGCGCCCGGTTCGAAATGGATGTGCAGCTTATGGTCAGGTTCGATGAACCAGAAGTTGGCGAAGCCGGTCGAATGGGTCAGACTCATGCGCGGTGTGATTTTTTGCCAGCGCGAATCGTTGGCCAGATCCTTGTATGGCCCGTACTTGTCGGGGAAGACCGGATCGGGGCCATAGCTTGGCAGTGGATTATCGAGATCTTCCTTCATAGGAGTATCGAGCTTAAGTTTGCCCTGATCGACCAGTTGCATCACTGTGTATGCAAAGACCGTCTTGGTAAGCGACGCGCCATACATCACGGTGTCGATGGTTAGCGGATCTCCCTTGGTATTACGTATGCCGTAGGCGTGGACATAACCGACCTTACCGTGATCGATAACCGCGACCGCCATACCCTTGGCGCTGGTGCGGGTCATCAGCTTGCTCACTTCGGCGTCGATGGCTGCGCCAGGTGGTATTGTTTGCGCGCCGGCCTCGGCTGGAAGGAAGCAGGCAGTAACAAGCACAGCCAGCACCGGAAGCGATTTGTTGTTCGTGGGCACGAGGGGCCTTTCAGAACGGGACCCTGATCGATGATCCAGCCACGCAAGCAGCTGCCGCGTGGCCTGAATAGCGTTTACGCAGGGGCGCTCGGTAATGTTCCGTATTTCCAGGGTTTGACTCCTCGCATTGTTTCGGGGGATCCGACAGCTGGTAAACCGGAGGGCGCCATGGCTCCTCCTGGTCGCCCAGCGTTTACCGATCCGTCATAGAAGCGGAAACCGGCAACCGCGACAGGCCGAACCAGGCATCGACCGGTCCAAGTGCGGCCCCCCATTTCTGGCTGCGTTCTTCCTCACAGCCAGGAATGGCTATGCTACTTCATCCGCTGCACTACAATCTTCTTCGCCGATTCCAGCAACGTCGCCGACTTCGGCAGCGCCTCTACCGCCTTTTCCACTTCCGGATCGGTCTGCGAGAACATGCGGTCGCTTTCGTCCACGTTGAACCCGGCGGTATACATTTCCTTGGCCAGGTATCGCCGGATCCAATCATGGTGTTTGGCGAATTCCGCATCGCTGACCGTCGTCCCGTTCTTTTCCAGGTAAGTCTTCAGTTCCGACAGGGTCTGGTCGTTCGGCATCCAGTCTTTCGGCAGGCTGGCGGGATGGGCGCCGAAGTACCAGCGGGTAAAATTGAACAGCCCAGACCGGGCCAGCGTAATCTGCAGCTTGTCCGGCACCGGTGTTTCATACTTCTCGTCCGGCGTGATCCCTCCGCCGCCGTAAACCGTGCGACCGCCCTCGGTCATCTTTACGTCTACCGGGTTTTTCGCGGTCTCGCCCCGATGCGTGTAGTAATCGTAGAACGACTTGTTGCTGTAATCCCGTTGGATCAATCGCCCGCTGGGCGTGTAAAAGTGCGCAATCGTCAGCGCCAGCCCGGCGTTATCCGAAAGCGGAAACACCGTCTGCACCAACCCCTTCCCGAATGAAACTTCGCCCATGATCAGGGCGCGGTCGTGATCCTGCAGCGCGCCCGAAACAATCTCCGCCGCCGAGGCCGAACCCCGGTTCATCAGTACCACCATCGCGTACTCGCGCCCGTGGTTGCCGTTGCGCGCCGTGTAGGCCTTTTCCGGGGCCGCGCGGCCATGATAGGAAACAATCAACTGGTTCTTCGCCAGGAAATGGTCAGCCACCGCAATTCCCTGGCTCAACAGCCCGCCCGGGTTATCCCGCAGGTCCAGCACCATGCCCTTGAGGTTGTTCTCCCCCAGACGCTTCAGGTTGTCTTCCAGTTCCTTGCCGGTGGTCTCTCCGAAACTCAGAATCCTGACGTAAGCGATTCCCGGCTTGATCCAAAAGGCGTCCTGCACCGTCTTGCGGTAGATTTCGTCCCGGATCACTGTGAAGCTCACGTAATCCGGCGCACCTTCGCGCGAAACCACGATCTTCACCTGGGTTCCCCGCGGCCCCTTGAGCATGTCGGCGATTTCGGTGGTGTTCAGGTTATCGGTGGACTTATCGTTCACAAATACGATGATGTCGCCGGGCCGCACGCCCGCCTTATACGCCGGAGAACCCGGGAATGGAGCTTTGACCGCGGTCTTGCCGTTGGGCAGCGGCATTACCTGCATGCCCACGCCGTAATAATGGCCCTTCTGGTCCTCCATCATCACCTGGTATTCGCGGGGATCGAAGAAATTGGAGTGCGGGTCAAGCGTCCGCAGCATCCCCGGGATGGCGCCTTTGTAGATGGTCTTGTCGGCGCTGACCGGGTTGGCGAAGTTCTGCTCCACCAGCGCCAGGGCTTTACTGAAGCCGTCTACATCCCGGTCCAGATCGTCGGTTGCCGAGGCTGCCGACGCCACCTGAATCCGCGGACCGTAAAAGCCGCCCGCAATCGAACACGCCAAAACCAATACCGGCAACACAAACAGGGATCGCCTCTTCTGGGCCATTACGAATCCGTCCTTGTACCTATGCAAAGTATACCGTACCTGTTTTTATAGACGTGCCAATGCGGCCAAAGGCTACGAAAAACAGGGGCCGGTAGTGGCGTAGCCGTCGCGCCAGGTTCCCTCGCCGGCCTGGCGTAATTCTGGCGCCGCTCCTCAGTCTCGTGATTCGGGAGTCCGGGTCGCGGCAGGCACCGGCGGCATCTCCCGGCGGATGGCGTCCAGAACGCCGTTCACGAACTGCACCGATTCTTCGTTCGAATACTTACGCGCCAGTTCCAGCGCCTCGTCGATCGAAACCGGCGCAGGCGTGCCGCCCCGGGTCATTTCGAACACCGCCAGGCGCAGGATGTTGCGATCCACCGCCGGCATGCGCGCCATGCGCCAGTGCTCGGCATGTTTCGTAATTTGTTCGTCCACCTCGGCCAGGTGTGTCACGGTGCCGCGCACCAGATCCGCCACGAAGGGGTCGCGCTCGGGATGCTCCTCGGCGAAGAGGGTGTCGTAATAGGCGTTGATGGCTTCGTCCACCGGCTGCCTGCGGGCGTCCCAGAGGAATAGAATCTGCAGGGCACGCTGCCGGGATCTGCGGCGGGAAGACATATCTACGTGGCCTGCCGCAGCGTGCGCAGCAGGTTGGCCATTTCCACCGCCGTCATGGCGGCGTCGAAGCCCTTGTTCCCGCCCTTGGCGCCGGCGCGGTCTATGGCCTGCTCCAGCGTATTCGTGGTGAGCACCCCGAAGGCCACCGGCACTCCCGTCTGCGATGCCACTTGTGCGATTCCCTTGGCCGCCTCCGCCGCCACGTAGTCGAAATGCGGCGTCTCGCCGCGAATCACCGCGCTCAGGCAGATCACCGCATCGTAGCGTTTGGAGCGCGCCGCTTCCCCAGCCACCAGCGGGACTTCCCAGGAGCCCGGGACCTTGATCACGTCGATGTGGTCCGGGTGGGCGCCGGTCCGCGTCAGCGCGTCCAGGGCGCCCGACAGCAGCCGTTCGGTGATGAAGCTGTTAAAGCGGCTCACCACGATGGCAAAGCGGAGTTCCCCTGCTGTAAGCTGGCCTTCCAATACTCTAGACATGTTTCACTTTCCCGCGAAGGCCGGGCGCCTCTTTTCGAGGAATGCGCGCGTGCCTTCCCGGCGATCTTCCGTGGCCGCGATTACTCCGAACGCCGCCGCCTCAAACCGCAGGCCCTCTTCCAGACCGCAATCGAGCCCTACATCCACCGCTTCCACCACCAGCCCCAGTGCCAGAGGCCCATTGGCCAGCACCTTCCGCAACCATGCCCGGCTGTAATCCAAAAGGTCCGCGGGCGCTACCACCGCATTCACCAGGCCGATGCGATACGCTTCGGCCGCCGTTACGGGTTCGCCCGAAAGCAGCAATTCCAGCGCCCTGCCCCGGCCCACCAGGCGCGGCAGCCGTTGCGTCCCGCCGTAACCCGGGATGATCCCCAGCTTCACTTCCGGCTGGCCTAGCCTGGCGTTCTCCGAAGCGAACCGCACCGTGCAGGCCATGGCCAGTTCCAGCCCGCCTCCCAGCGCGTAGCCATTCACCGCCGCCACGGCAGGCTTACCGGCAGTCTCCAGCACCCGAAACGCCTGTTGCCCGCGCCGTGCGTACTCCCGCGCCTCGAATGCCGAAAGCGCCGCCAGTTCGTTGATATCGGCCCCCGCGACGAACGCTTTCCCGCCCGCCCCTGTCACGATCGCCGCACCAATCCCGCGCTCGCCCGCAATCCGTTCGAAGGCCGCGCTGAGTTCCACCACCACGTCGCCGGACAGGGCGTTCAACTTGTCCGGACGGTTGACGGTGACCAGCGCAACCCCGGCATCGTCCACCTCAAACAGGATATGGCGGTATGACATTACCGATTCAGTGTAACATCCGCTCCGACGCGGGGCAGATTGGCAATCTGCGGCGGATTGGCATCCGCCTAATTCCTCCGCTGGATTGGCAATCCGCCTACGGTACTCTGACGGCGGTCACGCAGATGTGACCGTGCGAACCGCAGCCTTCGCGCCAGACGTCAAGTGCGACATAGAGGTGGCGGATTGTGGTGTAACGCCGTTTCGGAGCCGCGACCGTTACGGAGCGGAGGTCGAGCGACAAGCTCGCGGCTCCGCTGTAGGATGCCAGAATAGCTGACACATCACGCGTTGATTCTAACGGGTCGCGGGCGGGTGTTTGCCAGAAGTGTTGATAATTTGTGTCACTATTCCTGGCAAGATCCTACTGTCGTGCCACTATTGGTGGCATAAATCCTACCTAAACTGCGCTCCGCCGCCCCGTTGTGCACCACGCGGTCAGGTGACCCTTCCCGGTCGCCGACGATCCGCCCACAGGTCAAAGCTACAAAGCTAAACACTACGGCATCAGAGAGGAGGAATCAGTCCGCCGATGCAACCGCCTGGAACACGCCAAGTCAGCCCGGCCCCACGTTTGAGTTCAGTCCACACTCAGACTCGCCACGGTCTTTCTGCGGAATTGGCGAGGCTCGAATTTCTTGCCGCTCACTCGTGCGCGTGCGGTGGTTGCGTATCGTCCGGGTTCTATTTTGTTCGGCCCCGTTTGCGCAAAATCCATTTTACCCTCCATGACGCACGCGGAGAGTTCTGCAGCGTTCTTAAGTCTTCGTCTGATTCTGCCCTCTTGCCCAGCTTCCAGTACGCCGAGCACCGACTAGCGATAGCATCGAACCGATCAAGCTCTTCGTCAAACAAGGTGAGCGATTCCGTTGCGGTTTCGATCACTTCGGCCCACTGCTCAAGCCCCTCGTATGCGCGAGTGAGAGTCGTGCGGGCCCGCCAATTCCGTGGATTGCGTCCAACAATCCGCGACGCCATAAGAGCAGCCTCGGCATAGCTTTCCTGGAAGTTCCAAATGTTGGCGCGAAGTTCGAGCGCATCCTCGTGGTCCGGTCCTTCCACCAAAATGCGGTCGATCACTTGTTGGGCTCGCTCATACAGGTCAGCGATTTTCAAATTTATGGCGAAGTTGAAGAGCGTTTCGATACGGTGGGTATCTTGCAGCACATCTTTCAGAAGTTCTTCCACCGCCCGATCGATGGTGGCAACATAAACTCGGCGCGGATCGGAGATCAGATCCCCAAGGGTGAAGCGTATTTGTCCGTGGACCTCCAACCACCGAAGCAATTCGGCGACATCTTGCGGATATGCTTCTTCCAAATAGGGGACGACGCAGGTCTGCGTCCATTCGTGTTGACGGTGGTCGGCAAAATGCTCAACCTTCTCTTGCTCAGACGCTAGCCAACGGCCTCGGGCGATCCGTCGTGTGTGATCGAAGTGGTGGGCTACTTCATGAACAAATGTCGAGAGGATTTGCAGTTTGAAATAGGCGGTCGTTGGCATTACGCAGGGTTTCGCCGGATCGGAAACAAATGCGTGCAAGGTGATACGGCATGCCGAGGACTGGTAGGTTCCCCATATCCATCCCTTGTAGAACCCCGGCAAAGTTTCTAGCCCAATTCGGTTTGTTATTGGGTCCGGATCCCAAATATGGGCGTCTTCGCCTTCCAGTTGTGCGTGCTCGCCCAGGCTGAGCACAATCTCAGAAACCCCCTCCATTACGCCCGCCGGTAGGCGCTGCTGAATCGCCTCAATATCTTCCGGTGTTGCAGGATGCAGAATGCATGGTCCCTGGTCGAGGATCCGAATAGGAATGGGACCAGCAAGACCTTCCACATTCTTGACTTCGTCCGTGCTGCGGGATTCTGCCACAGTCCCTTTGATCCTGCGTTTACGGGCAAGGTCCTTTTCTATTTCCGCTACCTCGGCGGCCTTTATTTTGTCGTCATGGTAGGAGCGCAGTCGTGCCTCGCGAAGCTCCTTGTGCGTTGAATGAACACTGCGCGACATGCGCCCACTCTAGCACCGTGCGCCGGCGTTCCACCGAACGGACGGCTCCGCTTGATGAGTACAAATCCGGACTGCCCCCGAGAAGTCGCGCCGCGTTCACCGACGTTTCGGTCCGCAATTTCGTGCTTCCGGTCGGCCAAAAGAAGACGGTAAGATCCGCCGATCGGCCTCGCCTGACGGCGATTGAGCGACGGCCGGTACTCCATGCCCGTAGGATCTTGCCATCTTTGGTGGCATGTTTTGTCACGTTTTGTGGCAAGAATTGTCAACTATTCCGTCAACCTACACCGCCTGAGTACTTCTACGCTAGGATTCTCTCAACTGGCCGGCATTTCAGTGACTGTCCCGCTTCTATGTCGCACCCATCCGGAACTATCGGGGGGAACCCCGGTATATAATGTGCCACCAGGAGATCTATATGATCATGTCGTACGGCAGAACCTCAAGACCAGGATCCGGGCGGGTGCCCATCCTCACACTCACGTTTCTTTTTGCGACCGCCGCTTTCGCCACGGCCCAGACTAAGACCTCGGGCACCGGCAAGTGCGGCAAACCCGTTAAGCAGGAGATGATCCAAGTCGGCGACCGCGCCAATCACGCGTTGGTTTTGGCCCAATTCACGTGCACCTGGACCACACCCGTGGAAATGGCGGGGCTGAAATCCAAGGACTACACGGGGACGATGACCAGCGACTCGAATTCCGGGAAGTCGCAGGACCGGGGTTACGTTGTGATTACCATGGAGAATGGCGACAAAGCCTTCGTGAGATTTCAAGGCGCCGGGACCAATACCAAGGAAGGCGCCAATAACGGCGATGGCACATGGGTGTACACCGGCGGCACCGGCAAGCTGCGGGGCCTGACCGGAAAAGGCACCTACAAGAGCTCAGGCAACGCCGATGGCGCCGAAGATCAGGTGGATGGCGAATACAGTTTGCCTGCTCCCGGTGCCTCCAAGGCCACCAAGAATTAGCGCGGTCAGGTGGTTGACCGGCGGCGGGCGGCAGCCAGATTGGCAACCTGGTTGGCAACCTGGGGTGGCGACCCACTTGGCAATCCGCCAAGACTGCAAGCCACGCGGGTGCGGGAAGGCCCGATGATAAACTTGGAGTTCTTCGCATGCCTCCCCGCCCCCAAAAGAGCCCGGCTACAGCCCCGCGCGCACCTCGTTCGCCTGCGCCCCTAGCGCCTGCGACTGCGCCTTCCTGGTTGCGCCCGCTGCTGATGGGCCTGACCGTGCTCCTGCTGCTGTCGTGGTTTACGGGCGAGATTGCCGACACCGACATCTGGCTGCATCTGAAAACCGGGCAGCACACACTGGAAACGCGCGCGCTGACGGTGCCCGACCCGTTCTCCTATACCAGCAACTTGCAGAGTTCGTCTTACGCGGGCGAGGCCGCCACGCGCTATTTCAACCTGACACATGAGTGGCTGGCCCAAGTCGTCATGTATCTGGTCTACACCGCCGCCGGCTTTCCCGGCCTGGTACTGTTGCGGGCGGCGGTGCTGATCGGGTTTTGCGGGCTGGTCGGGCTGATGGCTTACTGGCGGTCCGGCCATTTCTACCGCGGGCTGGCGGCGGCCATTGTGGCAGGTGCGGTCGCCATCAACTTTCAGCAGAGCCGGCCATTTCTGGTGACTTTCGCGCTGCTGGCAGCCGTAATGGCGATTCTGGAGTCTCGCCGGCGCATGTGGCTGCTGCCTCCGATCTTCATGTTCTGGGCCAACTGCCACGGCGGATTTTTCCTTGGCTGGGTGATCATGGGCGCCTATTGCGCGGAGGCGTTGATCCGGCGGCTGCAGAAGAAGCCCGTGCCTGGCGAGCGCCAGTTGTGGCTCATGACGGCGATCTGTTTTCTGATTTCCGGCGTCAATCCGAATGGTTTCCGGGTGATCCAGATTCTGCTCTTTTATCGCAATAGCCCGCTGCAGGCGAGCAACCTGGAGTGGCAGTACCCGGCCGACCTTGGTTTGTTCGCCGGCCACTGGGCCTCCTGGCAACCCAGCCCGTTCAGCTTCGTCCTGTTCGGCGCGCTGGTGGCGCTGGCCATTGGATGGCGCAGAACGCGCCCGGTGGATTGGCTGCTCTATGCCATCTTCGCCCCGTTCTCCCTGATGGCCGTGCGCAACACCATCTTCATGGGAATCTTCGGCCCCATCCTGATAGCGGCGCTGCTGCCTTCGGCGTTGGTTCCTTCATGGAAGCGCGCCATGCCGGCAGTGGCCGAGTACGCGGTGGCCGGATTGCTGGCGGCCTTGGCAGTGTGGCAAGCGGTGAGCGCCGGCGCGTTCCAGTTGCGGACCGCGGAGTGGCAATTACCCTCGGGCGCGGCGGATTTCCTGAAGGCGCACCAGGTCACCGAACACATGTTCAACACCTACGAAAACGGCGGCTACCTGGTCTGGCGGTTGTGGCCCATGCAGAAGGATTTCATCGACCCGCGCGGCTTGAGCGAAGAGGCGTTCGCGGATTACCGCCGGATTCTTTATAACGCCGATTCCAACGGCGGCAAGAGCGGCGCGGAGCTGATCGAAAAGTATGGCATCCAGGTGTTGGTGCTGGATGGTTTCGACCGCTTCTCGGGCAAAGTCTATCTCCTGGCCGCGGCGCTGGCCGACCCGAGTCAGCGGGAGTGGAAGCTGGTCTACGAGGATTCCAAGGGCGTGGTTTTCATGCGCCACCCGCCGGCCGGAGTGCAGCCGTTGAATTCGCTGGAGGCGCTGGGCAGCATCGAACTCCAATGCCGCGAGCAGGTACGGCACGATCCGGGGAAGCCGCGCTGCGCGCGCGGAATCGGCGAGTTATACGCCCAAATCGGCGATGCACCGCGCGCCCGCCAGTGGCTGCAATTCTACCTGGAGCATCGGGCCGAATCCGATACGGACGCGGAACGGATGCTCGGAGCGCTGCCGCTTAGTGCACCGTTTCAATAATACGGTCTCTTATTTCGAGGCTGCCGCTCCGTGACCGTCGCGGCTCTGATCGGAGCCGCACGCATGAATCGGAGCCGCGCGCATGAATCGGAGCCGCGCGCGTTAGCAAGCGGTTTCCTGATACGTTGGCGAACTTCTGAAAGGCGTGCCTAGATAGGGAGAGCGTCGAAAAACTCTCGGCAGCCGGCAGTGGGATCGCTTCACGCCGCTTCACGCCGCTGGCACTCGGCTGGTGGATCTGGTAACCTTAGCGGTCCAAGGTGCGTAAATCACACTGTACGTGTGCCGCCAAACGGGGAGAGACCGGCAAACCATGACGCGCGAGATTCACTGCGACAGGAGGCTTCTGGTTGTTCTCCTGCTGTTGTGTGCCACGATGCTGGCGCAGTCTGCGGCGCTCTCGGCGCAAAGCGAATCGCATCATTCTCCCGATCATTGCTGCCTGCTCTGCCACGTGGGGCCGCTGCCGTTCCTGCAAACCAGCGTTTCGGCGGCGCTGGCGCCGGTTTTCCAGGTGGTATGGCTGGCTCCACCGGCGCATTTCGAACCACCTTCGGATATCCGGCTGGTCCCCAGTCCGTCGCGTGCTCCTCCTGCCGCTTAGCGCATTTCCAACATGAATCCGGCGGTCCCCACCGGTAATCCGGCGTGGGACCACGTGTTCTTTCTAGGCGGAGTCAGGAGAAACATTTCGTCATGACGGCTGAAACGGTGCGCTGTCGCGGGCGGCTATTGCCGCTGTCTCTGGGATTGGCGCTGGCGTGGCTGCAACCAGCCTGCCGCCAGGCGCAGCCAACGGAGCAAAAGCCCTATGAAGAGTCGAAATCCGGGCAGCCTGGATTCTTCAGCGTCCCCCCGGATCAACTGGCCCGCCTGAAGACCACCGTGGTGCGGGCGGCCAACTGGCCCGTGGCCATTCACACCACCGGAACCGTGGACTGGGATGCGGACCACACCACGCAGGCGATCACCCAGGCCAACGGCCCGATTACGCGGCTTCTGGCGGACCTCGGAACGCCGGTGCAAAAAGATCAGCCGCTGCTCTACGTCTCCAGCCCCGACGTGGCCAACGCCATTTCCGTCTACCGCAAGGCGCGCAACCGCGAAGCCTTCAACAAGCGGATTGTGGACCGCATGAAGGAGTTGCTGGATCGCGGCGCCATCGCGTTGAAGGATTCCCAGAGCAGCGAGGCGGACTACAACGACGCTACCACCGACGTGCAGAACAGCCTGCAGGCGCTCCACATCTTCGGCATCACCAGCCAGGACATCGACGCGGCGGAAAAGCAGGGATCGGTGGTCAATACGGAACTGGCGGTGCGGTCGCCGATTGCCGGGGTGATCGTGCAGAAACTGGTCTCGCCGGGCCAGTTGATTCAGGCGGGCCAGACGGTCTGCTTCGCCATCAGCGACGTTTCTACGGTGTGGGTGCAGGGGCATATCTTCGATCGCGATTTGCCTTCGGTGAAGAGCGGCGACCCGGTGGATGAAACCAATCCCTCGTTCAATCGCGCCTTCCGCGGCTCGGTTTCCTACATAGGGTCCTTCGTCGACCCAAATACACGCACCACGCCGGTTCGCATTGTGACGCAGAATCCGGGCGGGCTGCTGAAGAAAGACATGTTCGTGGATGCGGTGGTGCACACCGGGGTGCGGAGCCACATGCTGGTGGTGCCGGTTGGGGCGGTGCTGCGAGACGACAAAAACGAGCCGATTGTCTATGTGCAGGCGGAACCCGGCAAGTTCGCGCAGCGCAGCGTCACCATGGCGGGACAACAGGACGGGCTGGTGGCGATCTCGGGCGGGCTGCAGCAGGGGGAGACGGTAGTTTCCGATGGCAGCCTGTTCCTGCAGTTCGCCAACACCATCCGATAAGGCACCCACAGAATGATCGCGAAACTAGTCTCCTTCGCACTCCGGCAGCGGTTTCTGATTGTGATCGCATCCCTGGCCCTGATGATCTATGGCGCGGTCTCATTTCAGAATCTGCCCATTGACGCCTATCCGGACCTCTCGCCGCCGCACGTGGAAATCATCACGCAGTGGCCGGGACATGCGGCCGAGGAGGTTGAGCGGCTGGTCAGCATTCCCATCGAAATCGAGATGAATGGCATTCCCCAACTGGAGTCGCTGCGCTCCATCTCGCTGTACGGCCTGTCGTCGGTGCAGATGAACTTCGAGTACGGCGCCAACCCTTACTTCGTGCGCGAGCAGGCTTTTGAGCGGGTGGGCAACGCTTCGCTCCCGTCCGGGCTGACGCCCTCGCTTTCACCCCTGTTCAGTCCCAGCGGCTTGATCTACCGGTACGTTTTGCAGAGCACGGACCGCTCGCCGCAGGATCTGAAGATTCTGGAGGACTGGGTGCTGGCGCGGCACTACCGCTCCATTCAGGGGGTGGCGGACGATTCCGGTTTTGGCGGCACCACCATGCAATACCAGGTGCTGCTGGACCCCAACAAACTGTTCGCCTACGGCATCAACGTGCCGCAAGTAGTGCAGCAACTGGGAAACAACAATGCCAACGCGGGCGGCGGGTTTTATTCGCAGGGCGGCCAGTTTTATTACATCCGCGGGCTGGGCCTGGTGCGCGATATGGCGGATATCGGCAACATTGTGCTGCAGCAGAAGGGCGGCATTCCGGTCTACGTGAAGGATATCGCGAAAGTGCAGTTCGGCTACGCGCCAAGGCTCGGCCAGTTCGGATACATGAAGCAGGACGAGGCGGTGGAGGGCGTCATCCTGATGCGCGTCGGCGAGCAGGCGCAGGTGATTCTGCGGCGCGTCGAGGCCATGACCAAGGAGTTGAACGAGCGCGTGCTGCCGCCGGACGTGAAGGTGGTGCCGTATTACGACCGGCAGAGTCTGATTGAGGAGACCACCAAGACGGTGAAAGACAACCTGCTGCGCGGCATGCTGCTGGTGCTGGTGATTCTGGGTCTTTTCCTGTTCAGCGTGCGCACGGCGCTGATTGTGGCGGCCACCATTCCGTTTGCGCTCTTATTTTCGTTCATCTGCCTGGACTGGCGGCATATTCCGGCCAACCTGCTCTCCATCGGCGCCATCGATTTCGGCATCATCGTGGATGGCGCGGTGGTGATGGTGGAGAATATATTCCGCGAACTGGCGGCGCGCCATGGCACCGAAGACTACAACGTGGTGGACGTCATCCGCGCCGCGGCGCACGATGTGGAGCGGCCCATCTTCTACGCCATCGCGGTGATTATTGCGGGATACCTTCCCATCTACGTGCTGACAGGCCCATCGGGGCGGCTGTTCCAGCCCATGGCCGATACCATGTCGTTCGCGCTGCTGGGAAGTTTGCTGTGCACGCTGACGCTGCTGCCGGTGCTGTGCTCGTACTTCCTGCGACACCGCGTTCACGAGCCCCGCCAGGTGGTGTATGACCGGATTCGCAGTGCATACGGGTGGCTGCTGGGCCGGTGCCTGCGCAACCGGCTGCTCACGGTGGCGGTGATTCTGGCGATCTTCGGGGCCTCGCTGCTGCTGATTCCGTTGATCGGCGGGGAGTTCATGCCGCACCTGGACGAAGGGGCGCTGTGGGTGCGGGCGACTACTCCGTACACCATTTCCTTTGAAGAGTCCTCCAAGATCTCGCCCGAGATTCGCAATATCCTGCTGAGCTTTCCGCAGGTCACCACCGTGGCCAACGAACTGGGGCGGCCGGACGATGGCACCGACCCTACCGGCTTCTACAACAACGAATTCTATGTGGGGCTGAAGCCCTATTCGGACAAATCCTGGACGGGAGGGATTCGTACCAAGCCGCAACTGGTCGCGGCGGTGCAGAAGAAGCTGGTGTCCTTTCCGGGCATTATCTTCAACTACACGCAGCCGGCCGAAGACGCGGTGGACGAGGCGGAGACCGGTCTGAAGAGCGCGCTGGCGGTGAAGATCTTCGGTCAGGACCTGCCGACGCTGGAGGACAAGGCCTTCCAGGTAAAGAACATTCTCGGGAAGATTCCGGGCATCCGGGATATCACGGTGGTGCGGGAACTGGGCCAGCCCAGCCTGACCATCACACCCGACCGGGCCAAGTTGGCGCGCTACGGATTGAACGTGAGCGACGTGAACGCGCTGGTGGGAACGGCGATGGGCGGTACCGCGGCCACGCAGGTGATCCAGGGAGAGCGGCAGTTCGACATGATCGTGCGCATGCAGGAGCCGTACCGCAGCGACGAGAACGCCATCCGAAATATGCTGATCGCCACGGCCGACGGCCAATACCTGCCGCTCAGCCAGTTTTGCGACATCCGCGTGGAGAACGGCGCTTCGCTGATCTATCGCGAATCGAATTCCCGCTACATCGGGGTGCAGTTCAGCGTGGAGGGGCGCGACCTGGCCGGCGCGGTAGGCGAGGCCCGGCGCAAGGTGGATGCGGCAGTGAAGCTGCCCATCGGCTACAAGTTCGATTGGGGCGGGGAATACAAGGACTATCTGGCATCGCAGGAGCAGATGAAGATCATCCTGCCGATGACAGTGCTGCTGATTCTCTTGATTCTGTTCGCGCTATACGGGAATCTGAAATTCCCGCTGATTATTTTCCTCAGCGTGCTGGTGACCGAACCGGTGGGCGGCCTGCTGGCGCTTTACCTCACGCATACCAATTTCAGCGTCTCTTCCATGCTGGGGTTTGTGGCGTTGATGGGGGTGGCGGTGCAGACCAGCGTGATTCTGTATTCCTTCATCAACAAGCTGCGCCTGGAAGGCCGGGACATTCCCACGGCGACGCTGGAGGCATCGCTGCTGCGGCTGCGGCCTATCATGATGACGGCGCTGGTGGCCTGTTTCGGACTGCTGCCGGCGGCGATGTCCACGGGAATCGGCAGCGACTCGCAGAAGCCGTTCGCCATCGTGATTGTGGCGGGACTGGCTTCGCGGCTGCTGCTATCGATCTTTCTGTCGCCGGTGCTTTACGCGCTGGTGGCGCGCGACGGCGATACGTTGCAGGTTTAGGGATGATTGTGGGGCAGATTGGCAATCTGCGGCGGATTGTTAATCCGCCTGCGCGATGCGGCAGCGAGCCGGCCGTGCATTTGCTGTCTTCCCCGCGGGGGCTCGTCAAAGCGCGCAGCGGGCGGATTGCCAATCCGCCGCAGGTTCACAACCTGCCCCACAAGCGCCAGAAAAGAGGTGAGAAAAATGCGGTGCATCATCCGGTATTTATGTGTGAGCCTTTGGATAGCAGGCGGCGCGGCCGCGCAGACGGCGCTCACCTGGCAGCAGGTGGCGGATAAGTTTCGGGCGGCCAATCCCAACCTGCGCGCCGGGGTCCTTAATATTCAGGAATCGAAGGCCTCTGAGATTACGGCCAACCTGCGGCCGAATCCCAGCGCCACCATGACGCTTGACCAGCTTCAGCCATTCAACGGCAATCCGTATCGGCCGCTTGGGGCCGCGCTGCCGCTGGTGACGTTCGACTATCTGCATGAGCGGCAGCACAAGCGCGAACTGCGCCTGGAAAGCGCGCAGCAGGGGACGGCGATCGCGGAATCGCAGCAGCAGGATCTGGAGCGCACTCTGCTGTTCAGCCTGCGCTCTGCCTTTGTGCAGACGCTGCAGGCCAAGGCTCTGTTGGCCAATGCCAAGGAGAACCTGGACTATTTCGATAAGGAACTGGCCATCAACCGCGACCGCTACAAGTCAGGAGATATCGCGCGTGTGGACCTGGACCGCATCGCGCTGCAGCGGGTGCAGTACGAGTCGGACTACCAGACGGCGCTGGTAAACACGCGGACGGCCCGAATCACGATGCTGATGCTGCTGAACGAGCGCACTCCGGTGGACCAGTTCGACGTGACCGGCCCCTTCGAGTTCCAAGAGCGGATTGCGGCGCTGGACGATTTTCATACCATGGCCGTGGCGGCGCGGCCGGACTTGCAGGCGGCGCTGCTGGCGGT
This sequence comes from Candidatus Acidiferrales bacterium, assembly GCA_035570275.1. Classification (GTDB taxonomy): domain Bacteria; phylum Acidobacteriota; class Terriglobia; order Bryobacterales; family Bryobacteraceae; genus DATMNI01. Next base: position 58,841 of record DATMNI010000440.1, read on the forward strand.
GGAAAAAGCCGGGACGGATCACAAACTGGCGGTGGCCAATGGTTCCACCGATCCCACCTTCGCGCTGGATGTGGGACGCAATCCGCCGCTGACGCTTTACATGGGGGTGAGCGTCAACATCCCGCTGCGGATTTTCGACAGGAACCAGGGCGAGAAGGCGCGGACCCAGATCGACATCGCGCATGCCGAGCGGCAGAAAGACGCGGCCCAGGCGACGGTGTTCAGCGACGTGGATTCGGCGTACTTCACGCTGTTGAGTTCGGTGAGCCTGTTGGTGCCGTACAAGGCGGCGGACGGTTACCTGGAAACGGCCAAACGCATTCGCGACACGATTTCGTTTTCCTACCAGCGCGGCCAGGCGGCGCTGGTGGATTACCTGGACGCGCAGAGGGACTACCGCGCGACGGAAGTGGCGTACCTCAACCTGGTGGGCGCGTACCTGACCGCCGCGGGACAGTTGAACATGGCGGTGGGCAGGGAAGCTATTCCGTAGGCGTTAAGACGCCGTTGGCAAAAAGAGCTTGGCTGGTTCATTTTCGTGAACGGCGTTTCACGGGAGGAATCCGGCCGTCAATCGGGACTAGCTGCCGTTGTTTCACTTTCCGATAACGCCGTCTTTTCGCCCACTATCCCGTTACGGCCTAATGTGACGGGACTTCGTCCGTCCAAGATATGTGGACTGCGCTGGAGCGGTGCGTACATTGAGACGTTTGCCGTTGTGGCTCAGCGCCGTTGGCGGCTTACTTTTCCTTCCAGGAATCCTATGGGTTGCTGCCTCAGGGACGCGCCTCAACGACGACGACGCGTCGATTGCGCTCCAGCCTCTAACTCGAATCCACCTTGATGGTATTGACAACGGGCCGCTCTCGGCGGCGCTCATCGTCCCTAACACGGCCCGATGGACGAGAATTCGCAAGGCATGCGGAGAACCGGAGTTCGTCATCAGCGCAGTAGAACCAACGGGAAGGTTTGCTCTCTGCTTGCCAGAAATGCCCGTGCGGATCGAACTGAACGATCAGACGGGCAGGGTCATCCCTCTTCAACCTGATGGTGGACCTTATGGCTATTCGACTAGCTGCGAATCAAGCAGTCTGCGATTTCATGCCGCGCTTGGGGGCGGGTTCACGCTGAAGGTCACGAAAACAGGAATACGCATCGTACCCGCCGGTGATCTCATCGTCGTAAGTGACTGGTACAACATGAAGGACAAGCTCGTCGGGCTGTCTCTGGACCACGATGTTGAGTCTCTCGTAACGTGGCTCTCGATCGTCGGCTTTCTACTCGTTTTATCCGGCGCGGGTGTCTTCACCAGGAACCGCGTTTGCCACCATCGCGGCGAGTAGCTCTTCAACTACCCTGCCGCCATTCGCCGTCAAGGTCCCCAGCGCCGAGACTCAGGACGGCGGCTCGCCGCCACTGATGCGGTTTGATTTCGCCTGGGGGCGCGAGTCCTCGCTCGATGGTGCGAGTTCTACGGCGAAGCGGACATGGGACAATGGTCATCATGCAGGCTACAGTGGAACTCCCCGAGGTGGTCTTCCAGCAACTCGAGATGCTTGCCAGGCGAGAAGGCGCCACGTCCGGCGATCTGATTCGGCGGATTGTGGAGGAGCATGTGGCACACTGCCAGCCACCCGCTCAGCGCATCTTCAACGTATCTCTACCCCTGATCCCCGCCTCCGAAACCGGACCGATCCGGCCCGTCACGGGCAGGGATGTGGACGAATTAATGTCAGATGATCATTTCGCTGCCTGACGTCAACATATGGATCGCGCTCGCGGCTGAGGGCCACGTTCACCACGTGCACCCGAGCACCGGGCAGCACCGGCACCCGAGCAACCCGACCGCCAGATACTTGTCCGATCGGGTGTATACTAGCCATGCTTGGCATCACGGGAGGCAGTGCTGATGAAACCTGTTAGCCGAAGATCCTTTCTCGGATCGATACCCGGAGCGCTGCTAGTCGCGGCGGCGCAGCCGTCCCCGGGCGACGTGTTACCAAACCGCCCGAAAGTGCCCGGCACACTGAGTCTTCGGGCACGCCGCCGAACCAGAGAAGCGGAAGCCTCCGAGCAGGTTCTGCACTGGCCGGTGGCGCGCACAGCGATCATCATCTGCGACATGTGGAACACGCACACCTGCGGTATGTCGGCGCAACGAGTGGCCTTGATGGCGCCACGGATGAATCAGGTGGTCAGCGCCGCCCGCGGTCTGGGAGTGATGATCATCCACGCGCCAAGCGACACGATGAAATACTACGAAGGTACCGCGTGGCGTGAGCGGATGCGCAATGCTCCCACGGCAGCGTCTCCATTCCCCATCATTGCGCGCTGCCCGCGTGTCCCTGAGGAAGAACGGGATTTCCCGATCGATGACTCCGCCGGCGGGTGCGATGACCCGATAGTGAACCAGTTCGAAGGGCCGCCTTACCCCTGGTCTCGCGAGCATCCAGCCATCGACATCGTAGGCTTCGATGGTGTCAGCGAAAGCGGCCAGGAGATTTACAACTTCTGCAAGCAGGAAGGCATCGACAAGATTGTTCTGATGGGCGTCCATACCAATATCTGCATCCTGAATCGCGGTTTCGGGGCGCGGCAGATGACGCGGCTCGGCTTCGAGGTGGTGCTGGCGCGGGACCTTACCGACGCCATGTATGATCCGCGAACCCGGCCATTCGTAAGTCACGCACGCGGTACCGAGCTGGTCATAGAGCACATCGAAACAATGTGGTGTCCTTCCATACTCGGCGAGGACTTGACCCGGGTCGTACCCGGCTCCGCCAATCCGCCACGCGGGGGGATTGTCAAGAGAACCGCGGGGTAGGTGCAGCCGATCGCATTTTCAATCCTGCGCGCATCTCTCGGAGCTTTGCCGAACGCCGAACGCTCTAGTCGCGGCGTGACTCGCGGAAAGCCGGGTCATGAGCGGATGAATCACGATAAACTCGTCTGGTGAAACGAGCGAGCCAGGAACGCGGCCGGCGTCATCCCTCGTCAACCGATCGGAAAAACGCAGACCCGGCGCGCCAACCCAGCGAACTCTGGATCTATCTCACGCTGCTTTTAATCACACTCGCGATTTATAGCCCGGTTCGGGAGTACGGCTTCATCAATTACGACGACCCGGAGTACATCGTCAACAATGCGCACGTGCGGGATGGACTGACGTCCGCAGGTCTGGTTTGGGCATTCACTTCGGGCTACGCCTCAAATTGGTTTCCGCTCACCTGGCTCTCCCACATGCTGGATTGCCAACTGTTCGGGCTGCAAAGCGGCCCGCACCATCTTACGAATGTGGCGCTTCACGCCATCGGCACACTTCTCCTTTTCGCGTTCCTGAAACGAACCACCGGAGCACGTTGGCGCAGCGCTTTTGTGGCATTCGTCTTTGGTCTGCACCCGCTCCACGTCGAATCGGTGGCGTGGGTGGCGGAGCGCAAGGACGTGCTCAGCGCGCTTTTCTGGATGCTCACGTTCTGGGCCTACTTGAAGTACACTGAGCTGCCATCGGCGCCGAAATATCTGCTGGTCGTTCTAACGTTCTGCTGCGGATTGATGTCCAAGCCGATGACCGTCACGCTTCCTCTGGTATTGCTGCTCCTGGATGTGTGGCCTTTACGCCGCTTGGAAGCGGCCAGGTCCAGCGCTGGTCTTTTGATCGAGAAGGTCCCGTTATTTGTACTTTCGATCGCGGCGTCGGTTGTGACCTATCTGGTTCAAGAGCGCGGAGGCTCGGTATCGTCGATCGATCAGATTCCGATGGCCGCGCGGATCGGGAACGCGCTGGTGTCCTATCTGCTCTACATCGCCAAACTATGTTGGCCTTCTCATCTCGCGGTATTCTATCCATTTCCGGAATCACAGCCAAGCTTACTGGGAATCCTCAGTGCCTCGACAATCGTCTGTGTGACGGCGCTTGCTGTCCGCATGATCCGGCAGCGCCCGTACTTCGCCGTCGGATGGCTCTGGTACCTGGTCACTCTGGTGCCGGTCATCGGCCTGGTGCAGGTCGGACTCCAATCCAGGGCCGATCGCTACACTTACATTCCACTGATCGGCATTTCGATCGTCCTGGCATGGGGAGTCAACGAGCTGTTTGGGCGTATGGGTTGGAGCCAATCCGCACTGGCGATTCTGACGGTCGCGGCATGCGCGGCCTGGTCTGCTGTGACGTGGGTCGATTTGGGATTCTGGCGGAATAGCATCACGCTCTTTGAGCGTGCCATCGAAGTTACCGATGGGAATTACGTGGCATACAACAATCTCGGCACGGCGATGAGGGAGGATGGGCGAGTCACCGAAGCAGTCTCCGATTTCCAGACCGCGGCGGCGATCCGGCCGCAAGCGCCCGACATTCAGGAGAACCTGGGCGAGGCCCTCATTGCCGCGGGCAGAGCCGAAGAGGCTGAGCCGCACCTGCTCGAAGCGCTTCGGCTAAGGCCGGATTTTGCCAAGGCGCACGTCGATCTGGCATCGGCGCTGATCCGGCGAGGCCGGTTCGATGACGCCGGGTCTCACTACCGGATGGCTCTCCAGCTTCAACCGGACAGCGCCGAAGCGCACTACGGATTAGGCGGTGTTCTCGCGGCTCAAGGTAACATGCAGGAAGCAACCGCGCAGTTTCAGGCGGGCCTTCCCTATTTGCTCGAAGAATTGAAAAGAAAGCCGGACTCCGTCGACGGCCATTACAACCTGGGAACGGTCTACGCCATGATGGGACGAGTTGACGAGGCCATCGTTCAGTTCGGTGAAGCGGTGCGGATTCGGCCCGACGACGCCGAAGCCCGGGTAAACCTGGGGACGGCGCTGGCAACTCGCGAGCGGATGAGCGAGGCTCGCGATCAATTCGCCGCGGCCGTGAAGTTGAAGCCAGACTATCCGCGGGCGCATCTTGGTCTCGCCCGCGCATTGGGATCGCTAGGCCTGCAGGATCAAGCGATACGAGAGTTCTCCGAAGTCCTTCGGCTAAAGCCTGACTCTGCCGAGGCGCGGCAAAGTCTGGATCTGTACTTACACGCCTTGCATCCGCCGGCTAAGTGACTCTGCGTACGGTATTCTCTCGGATGGCATCAGTATGGTCAAGCACGATTCTGCAGTGACTGAACAGGATGTGATCGAGCGCCTCCGCGGGCGCGTTTCGTTGCCCCGAGCCTCGGGGCTGGTCCTGGGAATCGGCGACGATTGCTGCATCTTCCGGCCGCGCGGTTCCGTCGAAGACCTGCTGTTCACTACGGACATGCTGATCGAGGGTGTGCACTTCCGGCGCGAAACCCACAGCGCCGCCGACGTGGGCTGGAAATCGCTGGCGCGCGGCCTCAGCGATATCGCGGCCATGGGTGGCGAGCCGCGCTTCTGCCTGCTCTCCCTTGCCCTACCCGATTGGGCCCTGCCCCAGTTGGCCGGTACCCGTTGGCTGGACGGTTTCTACCGCGGCTTGCTGGCGCTGGCCGGCTCCGCCCGTGCTCCATTGATGGGTGGCGACCTCGCCCGCGGCGACAAGCTGATGGCCGACATCGTGGTCTGTGGCACCGTGCCGCGCGGCCGAGCTTTGCGGCGCGATGGCGCACGGCCGGGTGACGGCATCTATGTCTCCGGTGCGCTCGGCGGCTCGGCGCTCGGTCTCGCCACCGGACGTGGCCAAGCCGGCCGTGGTCAAAGCTGGAAGCGCCACGTTCACCCCGAACCGCGCCTGGCCCTGGGGAAGTTTCTGCGCCAACGCCTGGGCGCCACCGCCGCCATGGATTTGAGCGACGGCCTCTCGCTCGACCTGCACCGCCTGTGCCTGGCCTCCGGCCTCGAAGCCGAAATCACCGAGCCACCCCGCTATCCGCGCGCCTCCCTGGAGCAGGCCCTGCACGGCGGCGAAGACTACGAACTGCTCTTCACCGTCCCCGCCAAAATCCGTCCCCCGCTCCAGTTCCCGCGCCAGTTTGAAGGCGTGCCGCTCACCCGAATTGGTACCATGCGCAAAGGGCGGAAGGGCGCGGTGACGATGAACGGCGCGCCGCTCGCCCCGCTGGGTTACGATCACTTCCGCAACGACCACTTCCGCCAACCATGAGGCCTCAACCATGACGCCCCCCGATCCCGCACCCGTCATCGACCTGATCCAGGCATTCCGCCGCTCCAAAACCATGTTCACCGCGGCCTCCATGGGCATCTTCGACCTGTTGCACGACGCGCCCGCCGCCGCGGCCGAGGTGGCGGCGCGCCTGGCCGCCAACCCCGATGCCACCGAACGCCTGCTGGATGCCTGCGCCGCGCTGGGACTGCTGCGCAAGCGCGAAGGCGTTTACGAAAACGACCCCGTGGCCGACACCTACCTGCGCGCCGCCAGCCCGCACACCCTATACGGGTACGTGCGCTATTCGGACGAAGCCCTCTACCCCATGTGGAACCACCTGGCCGACGCCGTGCGCGAAGGCACGCACCGCTGGCGCCAGACTTTCGGCCTCGATGGACCGATCTTCAGCGCCTTCTTCCACACTGATGAAGCTATGCGCGATTTCTTGCGCGGCATGCACGGCTTCGGCATGTTGACCTCGCCCAAGGTGGTCGCCGCCTTCGATCTGAGCCGTTTCCGCCGCATCGTGGACCTGGGCAGCGCCACCGGCCATCTGGTCGCCGCCGCCTGCGAGCGATACCCCGAACTCCGCGGCGCCGTCTTCGATCTGCCGCGCGTCACCGCCATGGCACGGGAGGAAGTGGCGCGTTCCTCCGCGCGCGACCGCATCGAAGTCCTGGCCGGCGATTTCTTCGAGGACGAATTGCCGCCCGCCGATCTCTATTCGGTAGGCCAGGTGCTGCACGATTGGAACGAAGCCCAGATCGGCCGTCTTCTGACCCGGATCTTCGACCGCCTGCCCCCCGGCGGCGCCTTGCTGGTGGCTGAGAAAATCCTGGAAGAGGACGGCGTCGGCCCCATCCCCGCCAACATGCAGTCGCTCGGCATGCTGATCTGCACTGAAGGCAAAGAGCGCAGCCTGAGCGAGTACTCGCAACTTCTGAAACGGGCGGGCTTCAGTCAGGTCGAAGGCCGCCGCACAGGGGTTCCCCTGGACGCGATCCTGGCGGTGAAGCCCTAGCACGGGCATTCTTGCCTGTGTCGCCGTACTAGACGTCGTCTGGCCAGGTGCCAGCTAGGGAGAAGCAACCACTCCCTTACTTTACCGTCATGGCTCCGATGGCCTCGTTGACAATATGAGAACTTTGCATCCGAGCCACGACCGTTAGGGAGTGGTCTTACGCGCGGAGAACGAGTTACGCGACAGAAACCGCTGGCGTTGCTTTAATTGCTTCAGCCGTCGGCATTCAGCCGTCGGCACCTTGCGAAAACGTCAGAGGCTGGGATATGATTGCTGTCCGGCTCACTACTTTGCGATAGGTCCCAGTAAGTCTAAAAGGAAACAAACAGCACACAATGAATTTGCTCAAATGTAAGATAGCGAACGTTCCAGGGAAACTGACTCTGGTCACCGCGAGCCTGGGGTTCGCATTTCTGTTGATCAGCCAGGCGGGGGCGCAGACATCCTTCGGCGGCAACGCGCAGCACACGGCCAACTATAGCCCGGCGGCGCAGAACCTCAATGCGGTCCACTGGACGACCTCCATCGACCTGAACAATACCGGGGCCCTGGCGCACTATGGGGCCCCATTGATCACGCCCGCCAACACCATTTTCGTTCCGGTCAAGACCGGCGCCAACGGCGGGTTTGAGATCAACGTCTTCAACGCGGCCAACGGCGCCCCGCTCTACTCGCTGAGCACCGACTACACTCAGCCGTCGCACAATTGGATTCTGCCTTATCAGCCCGTTCTGGCAACCAGCTCGGAAACGCGCCTTTACTATCCGGGCAACGGCGGCACGATTTATTATGTCAATAATGTCGATTCCCCCAGCCACGGCGCGCCCGTGCAGCAGGTGTTTTACACCACGCTGGCCAACTACCATGCCAACGCTGCGGGCTTCAATTCCACGGTGTTCATCAACACGCCCATCACGGCCGACAGCAGCGGCAACGTGTTCTTCGGCTTCCGCGTCGATGGCACGGCCCCGGCCCCGCTGAGCACCACGCAGAGCGGCTTTGCGCGCATCGACCCCAGTGGCAACGCGACCTACGTGCTGGCGGGCACGGCTGCGGGCGACGCCAGTATCGGACGCGATACCCACAACTCCGGCCCGGCGCTAAGCAACGATCAGACTACCGTGTACGCGGCGGTGAAATCGCCCAGCACGGAAACCTACGGTTACCTGCTCGGCCTGAATTCCACCACCCTGGCGACCAAATACAAAGTCTTCCTGAAAGACCCGCGCGGCAACAATGCCAACAACGCCACGCTTCTGGATGACAGCACGGCGTCGCCCATGGTGGGCCCCGACAACGACGTTTACTTCGGCATTTATGGCAATCCGGCCAATGGCTCGCGCGGTTTCATGCTGCACTTCAGCGGCGATCTGACGGTAGAGAAAACGCCCGGCGGCTTTGGATGGGACAACACCACAGGCGTCGTGCCGGCCAGCATGGTCCCCTCCTATACAGGCACGTCGTCATACCTGCTGTTTACGAAGTACAACAACTATGCGGGCGCCGGCAACGACAGCGCCGACGGCGTGAACAGGGTCGCGCTGATCGATCCCACAGCCACCCAGGTGGATGCTCATGCGTCTTCCAACGGCCTGCTGATCATGCGCGAGGTGCTTACCGTAATCGGCCCCACGGCCGACAAGGAGAATCGCTCGGCCAGCTTGCCTCTGGCGGTGCGCGAATGGTGCATTAACACGCCGGCGATCAATCCGGCCACCGGCAGCGTCTTCTTTCCCAGCGAAGACGGTCACATCTATCGTTGGAACCTGGCCGCCAACTCTCTGACCCAGTTCCTGCAACTCAACGCCGGCATTGGCTTACCTTACGTTCCGACCATCATTGGCCCGGATGGCCAGGTGTTCACGCTCAACGGCGGCACCATGTCTGCGCTGGGCAGCCTCAGCGGCGTGGGCATCGCGCTCGCCTCTTCCACGCCGGATGTCCGCAACGTGGTGACCGGGCAGGCGCTCACTTTCTCGGTGGCGGTGACCAATACAGGGACTTCCGGCATCACGCCCACCGGTACCGTCACGCTTACGGACACGGTGTACTTCGTGCCCAGCCCCAACATGGTTAGCAGCACTACGATTACACTGGCCTCCAACGTTCCTCTGGATGCCAACGGGAATGCGGCGGTCACTACTTCGGCGCTGACCGCCGACAAGCACTTCATAACCGTGAGCTATAGCGGGGACACAAGCTTCAGCGCCGGCAGCGGGTCCCTGATCCAGTTTGTCCACGCCAGTGGGACAACCACGGCGGTGGCTGCTTCGCCTAATCCTTCGAATCTAGGCCAGTCGGTCGCCTTTACGGCCACGGTGGCCGCAGTTCCGCCGGGTACGGGCACACCCACCGGCATGGTGACGTTCCAGGACGGAAATATCGTGCTGGGGCAGGTGCCGCTCAACGGCAGCGGGGTGGCTTCGTTCAGCACTTCCGGCCTGGCGCTGGGCAGCCATACCGTGACGGCGGTTTACGCTTCCGATTCGATTTTTGCCGCCAGCAGCGGCAGCAAGGTGCAGGTGGTTCAGAACACCGCTAACACCACCACTACGACGGCCAGTTCCTCGCCGAATCCCTCGGTGTCTGGCCAGTTGGTGACCTTTACCTCGACCACCACCTCCAGCGCGGGCGTGCCGGTGGGCACCGTGACCTTCACGGAAGGCGCCACGGTCTGGGCATCCAACGTGACTGTAAACGCGGGCCAGGCATCGTTCAGCACCGCGGCGCTGTCCGTCGGCAGCCACACCATCACGGCCACTTTCACCGGGGCCACCGGATGGGGCAACAGCAGCGGCAACGCCGCGCCTCAGGTAGTGAATGGCGCCGCCGCTACCACCACCACGGCCAGTTCCTCGCCGAATCCCTCGGTCTTTGGCCAGTCGGTGACCTTCACCTCCATCACCACTTCCACAACGGGTGTGCCGGCGGGTACGGTGACCTTCACGGAAGGCGCCACGGTCTGGGCATCCAACGTGACTGTAAACGCGGGCCACGCATCGTTCAGCACCACGGCGCTGACGGTAGCCAGCCACACCATCACCGCCACCTTCACCGGGGCCGCCGGATGGGCCAACAGCAGCGGGAACGCCGCGCCTCAGGTAGTGAATAAAGCCGCCACTACCACGGTCGTGAGCTCGTCCGCTAACCCATCGGTGTACAGCCAACCAGTCACGTTTACGGCGACCGTCACGGCCACGGCTCCCGGCGGCGGCGTGCCCACGGGGACGGTCACCTTCAAGAACGGCAACACTACGCTGGGTACCGGATCGCTGAACGGAAGCGGTGCCGCAACCTTCACCACCTCAACCTTGAACGTGGCATCCCATTCCATCACGGCTGTTTACGGCGGCAGCACCAGCTTCAACACCAGCACTTCCCCGGTCCTGACCCAGACGGTGAATAAAGATGGCACCGCCACCACGGTGACTTCTTCTCTCAACCCCTCGGTACACAATCAATCGGTCACCTTCACGGCCACGGTTGCCGCCAGCGCGCCGGGCACGGCCACGCCCACCGGCACGGTCGCCTTCAAGGACGGCGCCAGGACCCTGCATAGCGGCGGCCTGAGTGGGGGCCAAGCCACCTACACAACCTCAACCCTGTCAACCGGCACCCATCAGATCACCGTTGTGTACGAAGGTAATTCCCGATTCCTGACAAGCACTTCACCGGTGCTGGTCCAGACCGTAAATTGAACCGGCCAGGAGCATACAAGCCTCATGCGCACCAAACTTCTCTCGCGGGCGATTGCGCTGGCGTGCTTTGCGCTCGTCACCACACTCGCCCACGCTCAGACCTGGACCACTCTCACCACCCGGCCGCCGGCAGGCATCAGCCTCTGCATGTTGCTCACCGATGGCGGCGTGATGTGCCAATCGGGTTCCGCCTGGTACAAGCTCACGCCGGATTCCAGTGGCAGCTATTTGAATGGCGCCTGGTCTGGGCTTGCCAGCTTGCCTTCGGGTTACGTGCCTGATGCCTTTGCCTCGGCGGTGCTGGCCGACGGGCGGGTGGTGGTGGTCGGCGGCGAGTACAACAACGGCAACTTCGCGCTGACCAACCTGGGGGCCATCTACGACCCCAATGCCAATACCTGGACCATGCTCCCTCTACCGCCATCCACCGGTTCGCCCAATCACTTACAGTGCATCGGCGACGCGCCCGCCGCCGTTTTGGCCGATGGCCGCCTGCTGGTCGGCAGCAAGCTGTTTCAGGATTTGGCGGTGCTCGATCCCGCCACGCTATCGTGGTCGATTGTTTCGGCCACCGGCAAGACCGATGGCTTCAATTCGGAAGAAGGTTGGACGCTGCTCCCCGATGGCAGCTTCTTCACGCTGGATGTGAAGAACGCTCCGTCGTCGGAACGCTTCTTACTCACGGGCCCGGCGGCGGGCATCTGGGCGAATTCGGGAAACACCCTGCAAGATCTTCACACGCCCACCACTTCGGGGCCGATCACGGCGCCGGGCTGCCCGGTGTACAATCCGCCCGGCGAAATCGGGCCTACGCTTTTGCGTCCCGATGGCACGGTGTTCGCGGTAGGCGCGAATGGCTTCACTGGCATCTATACGCCGCCGGCGGCCGGGTCCACCGACCCTGGCGCCTGGGCTCAGGGGCCGCAATTGCCATCAGGACTGAACGTCGAAGACGGCCCTGGCGCCGTATTGCCGAGCGGCCATGTGTTGTTTGGCGCCAGCCCGGGCGCCACTGGAGCCGGCTTGCAGTATTTCGAATTCGATGGCGCCAGCCTCACTGGCGTTCCCGCGCCGGCCCGCGCCGCCAGCGATGCCACTTACTTCACCAGCCTGCTGGTTCTGCCTTCGGGACAAGTGATGTTTGTCGACGGCTCCACCACGGTTCAGCTTTACACTCCCGCCGGCTCGCCGGCGTACGATCCCGCCTGGGCGCCGACCATCATCGGCGCTCCGCCGACCGTTAATAATGCCACCACGTATCAAATCAGCGGTACCCAATTCAACGGCCTGAACCAGGGGACGGCATTTGGCGACGAATCGCAGAACCCCACTAACTATCCGCTGGTACGCATTGTCAACAACACTACCGGGCACGTCTTCTACGCCAAAACGCATGATCACAGCAGCATGGGCGTGGCGACTGGAAGCACCACGGTTTTCACCAACTTCGATGTGCCTGCCAATATCGAGGCGGGCGCCGCCACGCTGCAGGTTGTCGCCAATGGCATTCCGTCCGCGGCCGTGGCGGTTACCGTTGTCAACCCGAATAACCCCACGGCCACCGCCGCCAGTTCTTCGCCGAACCCTTCGGTCTTCGGCCAACTGGTGACTTTCATCTCGACAACCACTTCCAGCGCGGGTCCGCCGGCGGGAACGGTGACCTTCACGGAAGGGGCCACGGTGTGGGCTTCGAACGTGACCGTGGACGCCGCGGGCCGCGCGTCGTTCAGCACCACGGCCCTGGCGGTAGCCAGCCACACCATCACCGCCACCTTCACCGGGACCGCCGGATGGACGAACAGCAGCGGGAGCGCCGCGCCTCAGGTGGTACACAAAGCCGCCACTGCTACGGCGGTGAGTTCATCCGCCAACCCCTCGGTGTTCAGCCAGCCAGTCACGTTTACGGCCACGGTCGCCGCCACGGCTCCGGGCAGCGGCGTGCCTGCGGGCACGGTCAACTTTAGGAACGGCAACGCAACGCTGGGGACCGGAACCCTGAATGGAAGTGGTATCGCAACCTTCACCACGTCAACCCTGGCCGTGGGAACCCATTCCATCACGGCCGTTTACGGCGGCAGTACCGGCTTCAACACCAGCACTTCCCTGGCCTTGACCCAGACCGTGAATAAGGACGCCACCACCACCACGGTGACTTCGTCTTTCAACCCATCGGTACATAATCAGTCAGTTACCTTCACGGCTACGGTGGCGGCCAACGCGCCGGGCACGGCACGTACCACCGGCACGGTTACCTTTAAGGATGGCGCCAGGACCCTGCGCAGCGTCGGGCTTAGTGCCGGCCATGCCAGCTTTACCACCTCAACCCTTTCAACCGGCGCCCATCAGATCACCGCTGTGTATGGAGGCAGTTCCAGTTTCCTCACCAGCACTTCACCGGTGTTGGTCCAGACGGTGAATTGAACGGGATAGGATGAGATACAGGCCCCGCGGCGCACGGCATACGAGTACACATGAGTAAAGGATGAGACCAGCGTGGTGCAACCCGGTGCCGGGCATCCGGTTGCCCGCCGTACTAGCTGCCGTGATAGCCGGCGTCTTGCCGCCAGCCTCGCCGGCGCAGTCCTCATTCTCCGGATCCTACCCCCTTCTGGACGGCGATGTGATCCGTTATCAGAGTACGCCCCCGAATGACTTAGTCGCCCGGCTGCAGCGCCGCCTCGACCAGGGCGAAACCACGCTCACATTCCAGGAACCACATGGCTATCTGCTCTCGGTGCTCCAGCAGTTGAACATCCGGCTTTCTTCTCAAACACTGGTCTTCTCCAAGACCAGTTCGCAGCAACACCTGATCGCGCCTGCCACGCCGCGGGCGCTGTATTTCAATGACAGTGTTTACGTTGGATGGGTGCACGGCGGGGACGTCCTGGAGGTAGCCGCCGTCGACCCGTCCCAGGGAACCATGTTTTACACGCTGGATCAGCACCGCCCGTCCCTGACAGCGAAAAGTCAGCCGAAGTTTGTCCGCCGGGAGGAGTGCCTCCAATGTCACGCCTCTCCCAAGACGCTGGGCGTACCCGGACTGCTGTTGCGCTCGGTATTTCCCGCGGCAGACGGTGTTCCGCAGCTGCAGGAGGACTCATTCGTCACCGATCACAGCAGTCCTCTGCGAGAGCGATGGGGCGGCTGGTACGTCACCGGAACCCTCGGCAACCAGCGCCACATGGGAAACGCCTCGGTCAAGGACAAAGAGCTTCCCGGTCGGCTCGATCGGGAAAGCGGCGCCAATGTCACTTCGCTCCAGGGGCGCTTCGATCTGACTGCCTACCCAACCCCGCACAGCGATCTGGTGGCTCTCATGATTCTGGCGCACCAGACACACCTGCATGACTTGATCAGCCGTGTGAACTGGGAGACCCGGCTGGCGCTCAACCAGCAGGAGTCCATGAACAAGGCGCTCGGGGTTCCCGCGGGCATCTGGTCCGAATCCACCCGCCATCGCATCTACGACGCGGTAGAAACCCTGCTGCGCTACATGCTTTTCACCGACGAAACCCGCCTGGAAGCACCAGTGCGGGGTACCTCTACGTTCACCACGGAATTTGCGGCGGCCGGTCCTAAGGACAGCGCCGGCCGCTCGCTGAGGGATCTGGATTTGAACCGCCGGATGTTCCGGTATCCGTGCAGTTTCCTGATTTATTCCGAAGCCTTCGACGCCTTACCGAAACCGGCATTGGACCATTTCTACCGCCGCCTGTGGGACGTGCTGACCGGCAAAGACCAGGACGATGCCTTTGCAACTCTCACCAGGTCGGATCGGGACGCGATTCGAAGCATTCTGCGGCAGACAAAGGCTGAGCTGGCCAGCTACTGACAAACTCTTTGTTGGCGGAAATCGCCGCCAGCGGGCCGGCGGCGGAAACGCACGGCCGACACGCACGGAGCTGAGTCCGCCCGCGACTACGGTCTACCAACTCTGGATCGACACTGTGTCTCTCGTTCCGCGCGCCTTTGCGCCATCAGGCACGCCGCCCAGAGGGTCACGGCCACTCGCGCTAGAATTCCTGCATGATCGAATTCTCCTCTCTGTTCCGCCTGGATGGCCGCGTGGCCTTCGTTGCCGGCGCTGCCTCGGGCATTGGGATGGCTGCCGCCCAAGGGCTCGCCGCTGTCGGAGCCGTGGTGGTGTGCGCCGATCTCGACCCGGCAGGCGCGGCGCGCACAGCCGCTGGAATTCGCCAGCACGGCGGTCAAGCCGACTCGCTGGCCCTCGATATCACCGACGGCGCCGCGGTCGCCGATGCCTTCCGCCGCATGGAATCGCAGTATCACCAGATTCACGTGGCCGTCAGCACGCCCGCCGTCAACATCCGCAAGCCTATGCTGAGCTATAGTGACGCCGAATTCGAAAAGGTCCTGCGCCTGAATCTCGGCGGCGCCTTCCACGTGCTCCAGGCCGCGGGCCGGCACATGAGCGCCAAAAAGGCCGGCAGCATCATCCTCTTCTCGTCCATCCGGGCTGTGAATGTGGAACCCGGCCAGTCCATCTATGCGGGCACCAAGGCCGCGCTGGTGCAGATGGCCCGCGGCCTGGCCTCGGAACTCGGGCCGGATGGCGTGCGCGTCAACTGCATCGCCCCCGGCATCGTCGAGACTCCGCTCACCGCGCCCATCAAGAACAACCCCGAGTGGTATCGGGCCTACGCCGACCGGAACGCGCTCCGGCGCTGGGCCAAGGCCGAGGAAATGGCGGGACCGGTGCTCTTTCTCGCCTCCGACGCCAGCAGCTACGTCACCGGAACCGTGCTGTTCGCCGATGGCGGCTGGACCGCGATTGATGGCCGCTTCACGCCGCCGTTGTAGTGCGCTCTACTCCGCACTCAGCAGCCGCATCGCCGCCAGCGCCATGGTCTGCGCCCCCGCCACCAGATGGTCGATGCGGCAGTACTCGTCGGGCTGATGCGAGAGGTGCAGAATTCCAGGTCCGTACGCAATGCACTGCTCCACCAGCCCCACACGCATCACGTGCTTCTGGTCGTAAGTCCCCGGGCTCGAGATCAGGCGCGGCTCAGTCCCCAGCACGTCGCGAACGGCGCCGGCCGTCTGCCGGACCAGAATCGAAGCCGCATCGGTGTGGACCGGCAGCACCGTCATCAAGTCATCCAACTGATAGCGGAACTGCGGATCGCTCCGCCCGATCTCCTCCAGCAGGCTGGCGATCTCGCCCTTCACGTCCGCAATCGGCTCCTCCGCCAGGAAGCGCCGGTCGAAAATGGCTTCGCACCGGTCGGCCACGCAAGGCGTCTGGATACCGCCGCCCGGTTGGCCGCCGCCCGCCTCGCCGCCGCTCGCCTGGCCGACCCCCGCTTGGCCGACCCCCGCTTGGCCGACCCCCGCCTGGCCTCCAAAGATCGAATTCACATTCAAGCTCGGGCACCGCGCCGCGGGAGGCTCCACGGGCATCGATGTGTGGCGCAGCGCAAGGCGCGGCTGCAGGTCCCGCTCCAGCGACGAAACCACTTCTGCCATCTTCGAAATCGCGTTGACCCCGAGAAATGGCATGCTCCCATGCGCGGCCTGCCCCAGCGTGGTGACCCGGAACCAGTACACACCGCGATGGCCCAGGCAGACGCTGTCCACACCCAGAGGCTCCGTAATGATCACGTAATCGGTGCGATCCCGGCCGATGTAGCCGTGCTCCGCAAGATACGCCACGCCGGCGAATCCGCCGCTTTCTTCATCCACGGTGGCGCTCTGTTCCACGGTGCCGTGCAGGGCAACGCCTTCGCGCCGGATGGCCTCCACCGCGAAGATCGAAGCCGCGATGCCGGCCTTCTGATCGGTGGTTCCGCGGCCGAAGATTTTGCCGTCGCGAACCGTTCCGGCAAATGGGTCGACAGTCCAGCCCGCGCCCGCGGGCACCACGTCGAAATGCCCGTTGAAGTGCAACAGCGGCCTGGTGCAGTTTTGCCCGCCGCTATCCATCCGCCCGATGACGTTGACGCGCGGGTAACGCGGCGTGTGCTCCGGTCGCCCTGCAGCGGCGATGTAGCAGGTTTCGTAGCCGAATTCCCGCAGCCGCGCACCCACGAATTCGGCGCACCCCAGATAGTTCTCGCCGGGCGGGTTGATGGTGGGGATGGCCGTCAACTGGCGGAGAAACTCCACCATCTCGCCCGTCATGGACGCCACCCGTTGAACCACTTTCTGTTCGAGCGGTGTCACCGGTACGCCGCCGCCTGGATGCCATAGAGTTCCGCGTACTGGCCGCCTTTGGCAAGCAGCGCCTCATGGGTGCCTTGTTCGACCACGCGCGCGCCATCCAGCACCACGATGAAGTCGGCCATGCGCACCGTGCTGAACCGGTGCGAGACCAGAATGGTGATGCGGCCGCCGGGCGTGGGGCCATCGGGCGTGTGACCACCGGTCGTGTGACCACCGCGCTTCGACGCCGCGGCGTAACGCTCGAACAGCGCGTGCTCGGTTTCGGCGTCGAGCGCCGCCGTGGGCTCATCGAGCACCAGCAGCAGCGGCCCCTCGCGCATGAATCCCCGGGCCAGCGCCAGTTTCTGCCACTGCCCAAAGCTGAGCTCGACGCCCGCGGGCCAGGTTGGTCCAAGTTGCGTGTCCAGCCCGCCTGCCAGTTGCTCCACCACGTCGCCAGCGCCGGCCCGGCCCACCGCTGCCGATGCCGCCGGCCGGTCATCCACGCGCGGCACGTCGCCCACTCCCACGCTCTGCTGCGCCAGGAACTCAAACTTGAAGAAGTCCTGAAACGCCCCTGCCAGCCGCCGGCGCCAGGCGTCCTGCGGCATGCGCGCCAGTGGAACGCCCTCCACCAGGATGCACCCGCGGCTCGGCTTGTACAATCCGCACAGCAGCTTCACCAGCGTGGTCTTGCCGGCGCCATTTTCCCCGACGATGGCGACCACGGAGCCCGGTTTGAGATGCAGGTTTACGTCCTCAAGCACCAGCCGTTCGGTGCCGGGGTACGCGAACGAAACGTGTTCGAAGACGATGCCTTTCTCCAACCGGTCCGGCACCGCGGCATCGGCCCCCTGCGCTTGCCGGGCAGCGTAATCCTCCAGCCATGCCAGGCGGCGGGAACCGTCCAGCCACATGCGCAGGAACCCGATTTCTCCCACCGTGGCGCCGATGTACGCCGAAAGGCGCGCGCCCGCCGTCAGCACCAGCAGCACATTGCCCGGTGTGGCTTTCAGCACGGACGTTACGAACACCACGGCCGCCACGTACGCCGCGCCGAAGATGGCCCACCCCAGCGTGTGCCACCGGGCGCTGGACCAGCGGGCCGCCGCTACCGGCCCGTACCAGCGCTCCCACACCTCGCGGCGCTGTGCCACCAGAAGGTCGCCGATGCCCGTGACGCGCACCTCCTTGCCCGCGGGCGCGGTGGTGGCCACGTCAAAAAGGTGCCGCGCCAGGCGGGTGGCCGAGGCTCCGCGCTCGTCCGCGCGTTGTTCCACGCCCGGCCGCCAGGCGGACGATAACAGCGACGGCAGGGCACACACCGCCAGCAGTGCCAGCGCCGGGTGAATTGACATCAACAGCGCCAACGTCACGCCAAGCCGCAGAATCCAGCCGCCGACTCCGAACAGCGACATGTAGACGTGATCGAGCACAAACACCTGGTTGCGCAGCACGGCCAGGCGGTCGAGAATTTCGGGCCGTTCGTGGTGCTCAATGGTGGTAACCGAAGCCTGCAGGCCCGCCACCAGCGATTCCAGCACAATCGTCATTTTTTCGCGGAACCGGCGCTGCGTGCGGTCGCTGATCACGCGCAGAAACCACGTGGCCGCTACCGATGCGCCCAGCCCGACCGCGGCCACGGTCACCAGCGTGTGCCGGCCGCCCATAACGCCATCGGCCAGAAACTTGAGCCAGAGCGCCAGCAGTGCGTCCGGCAGCGCGGCCAGCAAAGCCAGGCCGATGGACACGATGAGCAGCCGGGGCTCGGCCTGGTAGCCGCGCTTGAGCACGCGCCACATGGATTGCAAGGCCGGAGGCAGTTGGCTGTCAATCGAGGGAGTCAAGCTGGGCATGCGCTGCCTCCTCCTCTTCGCCAAAGCGCGATGCCTGCAGCTCAAACATGGTCCGGTACCGGCCGCCCGCCGCCATCAACGCCTCGTGGGTGCCCAATTCCACCACCCGGCCGTGCTCCAGCACGCAGATGCGGTCGGCGTGGCG
Organism: Candidatus Acidiferrales bacterium; assembly: GCA_035570275.1. Classification (GTDB taxonomy): domain Bacteria; phylum Acidobacteriota; class Terriglobia; order Bryobacterales; family Bryobacteraceae; genus DATMNI01. The sequence continues at coordinate 77,787 of DATMNI010000440.1, forward strand.
CACGGTGGAGAAGCGATGCGAAATCAGGATGGTGGTGGTGTGGCGCGTGGCGGTCAGGATGCGGTCGAAGATCTCGGACTCGCCACGCACGTCGAGTTGGGCCGTGGGCTCATCCAGCAGCACCACTCCGGCGCCAAGCCGCACCGCACAGAGCGCCCGCGCCAGCGCGACCCGCTGCCACTGGCCGCCGGAAAGATCGGTGCCATCCGGATAGCCGCGCGCCAGTACCGTATCGAGTTTCGCCAGGTTCGAAGCGCCGGCCTCGGCCAACGCGGATTCAATCGCCTGGTCCGGCGCGCCGCCCGGAGCCACGTTGTCGCGCAGCGGCAATTCGAAGCGGATGAAGTCCTGAAACACGGCGGTCACACGCGCCCGCCAGCCATCCAGATCGAGTTCGCGGAGGTTGACGCCATCCACCTCGATGGCGCCCTCCTGCGGATCGTAGAGCCGGCAGAGCAGCTTGGCGAGCGTGGTCTTCCCGGCGCCGTTCTGGCCCACGATGGCGAGCGAGGTGCCGGCCGGAATCGTCAGGTCGAACCCTGCCAGTACCGGCGCGACGCCCCCCAGTTCGGGCTCACCGGCGGCGGCCGGATACTGGAAAGTGACGTTGCGAAACCGGATCTCGCGCGCCGGCATCTTCCCCGACGTCGTCACAACCGGGCGATGTCCCTCGGGCAGTGCGCCTGCCGGGCCCATGGCTTGGCGCAGCCGCAGCACCGCGGCGGCCGGGGCGGCGGCGCCATCCAGCGCCCATGAGAGTCCACCGAACGCGATCATGCTGGTGCTCATGGCGGCGCTGGCAAACATCGCCAGGCGGCCGAGCGGCAGACTGCCGGCGGATGCGGCCGCGCCCATCGACCAGAACACCGCCACGTTGGCGCCCAACGCCAGCAGCAGGCTCCAGATCAGGGGCCGCTCCCGCAGCCGGGTGGCTTCCCAGCGCAGTTCGAATAGGCGCTGCCGGCGCGAACGGAAGCGCTCGATCACCCAGTCCGCCAGTCCGAACAGCCGCAGTTCCTTGGCCGCCAGCGGCTCCACCGCCAGCCGGTAAGTATAGTCCGCGTGCCGCTGCGCCTCGCGCACCTCCTGGGTGTTGCGGTCTTTCCAGACGCCGCTCTCGCGCAGCAGCCAATGGGTGCCGAACCACGCCCCCACCAGCACCAGCGGCGCCCACCACGCGTAGGCGGCGAGGACGGCGGCAGAGGCCAGACCACCCACCATTTCCACCAACCCTCCAGCGATAAAGTCCATCGACATAGACATCGGCGGCCCGGTGATGCCGAGGTCGAAATCGCGCGCCATGGTGAGGTCGGTGGTGAGCTTGGGATTTTCCAGGTGACCCATGCCGGGAGGGCGCACGCAGGCTTGGGCGAGTTGGTCGTAAAGCGAGGCGGCGATGCGGCTGCCCAGATTGGCGCCGGTGGCATGATGGATGGGCGGCAGAACCTGCAGCAGAACGAAGACGATGCCCGCCAGCGCCAGCGGAGCCGCCAGATCGCCGTGCTGCTGAACCGCGCCTACCAGGCCGCCCATAGTGACCGCAAACAGCGCCGGCAGCAGTCCGCGCAGCAACAGCAGACTCCACCAGGCAGCCGCCAGGCGGCCGTCGGCCTGGCCGATCACACCGGCGAATTTCCAATTATTGCTTGCCCGCAGGCGCTCGATCAACGGTGCGGCCCTCCGATAGCCAACCAGTATACCCGCTGCCGCAGCCCGGTTCGCGGCTGCACTGGATAATGGCTGGGCAACCTGTTTCGAGGCGCACTGGGCGGATTGGGACCAACGCGGGCGGTGATCGTGGCGGCGGTGCGCGCCGCTTCCTCCACCGGGAAACCCACCAAAGGCGGCAAACTCCTGTGGCGGCAACTGGCCGCAAGGAATGAGGAGCGGCTGGTGCGTATGGAGGCGCCGGACTGGGCGCAACGCTGGTAACCCCTTTCAGATTTCTTCTTCCTCGATGGCTTCCAACTCCGCTAGCGCCTCCAGATCCTTGGGGCGCCCCGCGGCCCGCTTGGCGCGGATGAGCTGCGGAAGGCTCAGGCAAAGGCAGCAGGTTTGAAACACGTGCAATTCAATGGCGTCCGGCAAGAGATCGTCGTAAGCACCGCCACCCGGAATCTCGCCCAACAGATCGATGTCACCTAACGAGGTCGCCAAAGTGAAATTGAGCCCGCGCGTAAGCGTCACGCGATCCCAGAGGAACGGCAGTCCCGGCGGAGCGCCGCGCAGGTACGGTTGGTATTCCGCTAGCGCCGCCACCAGCCCGTCCAGGTTCGCGGGGGAACGCTCGTACACGATGTCCAGATCCTGCGTCAGCCGCGCGGAGCCGTGGGCAATAGCCGCGGCTCCCCCCACCACGATGAATGCCACCTGGTGCCGGCTCAACGCCTTCAGTAGCGCTTCGAAATCGGTCATGGCCTCGGCAACTTCGCTTCCCGGCCCGCGCGCCGCATCTCATCGGCGAACCGTGCCAGGGCCATCGCCTTGCGGAAACGCTCCTCGACGGTGAGCCTCAAGTTCTCGCGGATCAAGGTGCGGTCGATGTCCTTCTTATACGCCGCAACCACGGGGTCGGGGTTGGGGTTGGGGTTGGGACGCTGTGGGCGATCCATGCTGTCATTCTAGCGACGTTCCACGTTAGCCCGGCAGGAACCGATCGCCGCGACTGGCTACACGATCACCATTTTGCCCACGCCATCTTCGTACTTTTCCGTCAGCCGGAAGGCGTCGGCGATCTGGTCCAGCCGGCGCGTGTGCGTGACCAGCGGCGCGAACCACGCGGTCCGGCTCACCAGCAACTCCAGCGCCGCTGCGGTCTCATGATTCGACCGCCGCACGTTGAAGATCGCCAGCTCCTTGCGCCGCATCGGGGAAACTTCGAACGGCACCAGGGGCGCGGAATGAATCCCCGTGATCACCACGCGCCCGGCATTCCGCACGGCGCGGATGGCCCAGTTGGTGGTTTGTTCAGCTGCGTGTTCTCCCTGATGTTCCCCCTGGTGTTCCCCGTTGTGTTCCTTCGTCGCGCAGTCGATGGCGCAATCCACGCCGCGCCCGGCGGTGTCCACATGAATCTGCCGCACGGCATCCACCTGGTTCGGGTCCAGCGCTTCGTCCGCGCCCAGGTGTTTCGCCATCGCGCGCCGGTGCGCTACCGGTTCCACCGCCCAGATGCGGCCCGCACCCGCAATTTTCAAGCAGGCCAGCGTCAACAGACCGATCGGCCCGGCGCCAAACACCGCCACGGTTTCGCCCGGCTGAACGGCGGCGAACTTCATGGAGTGCATCGCCACCGCCAGAGGCTCCACCAGGGTGGCCACCTCCAACGACAGGTCCTTCGGAATGGCGAAGAGATTGGCCGCCGGCAAATTGACGAATTCGCGGAAAAACCCGGGCGTCCCCGGGTTGCTCAGGAACCGGATATTTTCGCAAACGTTGTGATGTCCGGTGCGGCAGAACTCGCAATGGTAACAGTAGAGCGCCGGTTCCAGCGCGGCCCGGTCGCCCGGCGCCCAACCGGTTACCCCCGGCCCCGTTTTCACCACCGTGCCCGCCGGTTCGTGGCCGAGGACCATCGGGAATTCGCACGGCGTATCGCCCACCGCGCCTTCCGAGTACGAGTGGATGTCGGATCCGCAGATTCCCACGGCGTTCGACCGCACCTGCACTTCGCCCGGTCCGGGGTCTTCGATGGCTTGCTCCGTCAGACGGAATTCCCGCGTGGCAATCAGTTCGGCAACCAACATCCGCTCCCATTGTAAAATAGGGCATTGTAAAATGGCCTGGAGTAAAATAGGTCTGGAGTAGAATAGGCCCGGATGCTCAATTTCCGTGAGTTCGAAGCTGGACCCGATCCGTTCGGCCACAAGTTTCAGGTCTTCTTTAAATGGCTGCAGACCGCCATCTCTCTGCGCCATGCCGACACCGTGGACGTAAAATTCCTGCTGGTGGACGAAAATGGCGGCCAAACCCAAAAGACCATCGCGTTTCCTCACGCCGATCTGTTACACGTTAGCCGCGAGTCCGGCCGCCCCATGGACGACCCCTGGTGCTCCCGCCTGGCGGCGATGCACCTGCTTCATCTGGTGGCCACCGGCGAAGACATGGAAAAGGACTTGGTCACCGTGGTTCCCGTGGACCTCAAGCGGTACGCGGAGCTGTTGGCACGGAGCGAACAGTCCGCAGTGCAAAGCCGGTAACACATTTGTAACTTGGTCATTCTGTAACTTGGCATTGGCCTTCGCGATTAGGTACAGCACTCCGGTCGCCTCCGTCACGGCGTGCCGATCCTCCCGAGAACTCGGTAGCTGCATCGCCGGCATCCCCGGAAAGAGTGGGCCGCAGATCCCTCCGTTTGAGGTTCGGAATCAGGCCTGCTCCACCACATTTCGCGGCTTTTGAGCTCGGAAACGCCGCGACGTTCTGCAAGCCCGTTAGGCGATCCAGGTCAACTTGACCCGGCAATATTTCAAACAAAGGAGTTAGCCCCGAATAGAGTCGATTGCCGGGACAATTTGTCCCGTTTTGAGCGAGCTTAATTCGCCGTCGGCGTGTTCAGCAACGGATCGAACAGCAGCACTTCCAGGCGGCATTCAACAGGCGACTCTCTTTGCATATGTCGTGTGGACCTGATCACCCGCGAGGCACATCCGCGCGTGAGCACCGGTTTGGTCGCGTCCGGTCCGGTTCCGGATTCGACTCCGCTCCTGTCGAGGGCAGGCGTCTCTTGCATTCCCCTTGAAGCGGCGGAACGCAGTCATGCGAAGAACGCCCGCCACACGGTGACCACCAGAGTGTGGGTCACCATGGCGGCCCGGATACTGCCGGCCTGGTTGCGCGCGTGGCCGCAGAACAGGCCGAGGGTGGCGGCTAGCGGGACCCACGGCCAGTTGGGGAAACGGCCCAGCCATAAGTGGGCGAATCCAAAACAGGCTGACGTGAGCAGGAGCGCGGCCGTGCGGTTCCAGGTCCAATCCTCGATCCACTGTTGCAGCACGCCGCGAAAGAAGAACTCCTCGCCCAGGGTGATGACGAAGAGGAAAGCCAGGAAGGTCCCGGCGACGCTCCACAACGGTTTGGGGGTGCTCCAATGCATGGCCTTGAGCGCCAGGGCCAGGGGGATGCCGACGGGCAAAAAGTAAAGGAAGTGCAGCCCGCCGATGCGCCAGTCTTTCCGGGTGGGCAGGAAGCCGTAGCCGGTTTCGCGCACGCGGCGCTCCAGAATCAGCGACATGACGGCGATCTGGTAGACGGCCACTTTGCCGAGGATGGCGATGTCGGCTCCTTTGACCGGCGCCGGATAGATGGGGTCGAAATAGCGGCCGAGCAGGACGGCCGCGATGAGGATGAGGAAGGCCAGATCGACCGCCGCCACGGCCGGCAGGACCACGTACCAGAGGCTCAGCGCCAGAGCCAGCGCCATCAGTTTCACCAGGCTGACGAACTGAAACGGCACGGCGCCGCAGCAACAAACCAGGTAGGGCAGGACGGCGGAGGCCACCAGGAATCCGGGCAAGGGCGCGCCGGCGAGACGTTCGCGAAGGTCGGGAAAGGCCGGGACCAGATAGAATGGATATTCCACCAGGATGGCTGCCAACGCAGGAATGGCCGCCCAGCTTGGAATGCCCTTGAGGCGAGCGAACCCGATGCCGACTACGCTCAGCGCCACCCAGCCGATCAGCAAAGCCGCCTGGAAGGCGCCGCGCGATTTGGTCATCGGCCTCATTCTAGCACTCGGCCTTTTGCCGCCCGGCGCGCGGCCGGCAGGTGCGGCCCCCGGTGCGGAGAATGTTGCGGCCAATGTCGCACCCGCCGATGCATCCGATGACGCTCCCGCCAACCTGGCGAAGCTGGTGGCACACCGCGAAACCGAAACGGAAGTGGAGCGCAACGAATATACGTACCGCCAGAGCGTGACCCTGGACGAACTGGACAGCCACGGCGCGGCGCGCGGCCAGTATCGCGAAACGCGGGATATCATCTTTTCGCCGAAGCACGAGCGTTCGGAGAGTCTGATTGGCCGGCCGGAAAACGGGCTGAAGAACCTGATTCTGACAGAAGAAGACTTCCACGACATCCGGGAAATTCAACCGCTGGTGCTGACCGAGGAGCGCCTGTGGATTTACGAGACCAAGATTCGGGGCGAGGAAACGGTGGACGGCGTGGATTGCTGGGTGCTCCAGGTGCGCCCGCGCCAGATCCTGCAGGGACAACGGCTGTTCGACGGCATGATCTGGGTGGACAAGAAGGAATTCAACATAGTGCGTATGGAAGGCCAGGCGGTGCCGCAGATCCGGACCACGAAATCGGAGAATCTATTTCCACGCTTCACCACGATCCGGAAACCGATTGACGGCAAGTACTGGTTTCCGGTCTATACGTATGCGGACGACACCCTCTTTTTCCGTGGAGGGCCGCAGCGGGAGCGGCTGCGGATTGCCTACACGAACTACAAGCGATTCGGTGTGGAATCGACGTTTACGCCGAAATAAGGTTGACGGTAACCATGAAGAAGTCGGCCAGGAAGTCGGCGAAGGTTACGATCGCCGCGGTGGCCGCCATGGGGTTGGCCATGTGCGGCAGACGGCACCCCGATCCCTGCGAGGCGGCAACTTTCAACGAAATAGCATGCCAGGACGCCGTGCGCAGCGGCGGGTACTATTGGCAGGGATCATGGTTTCCGATGATGTACAGCTACCCGTATCCCTATTACTACGATTCCTACCGGAGACGTCTGTCGGGCGGCGGAACGGTGGTATCGGCGCCTGGCCAGTCTTATGGGCGGCCCGGCGTTAGTGCGCCCGATGGGGCGCCGGGCGGGTCATCGGGTGTGGAACGCGGCGGTTTTGGATCGACAGGCTCGGGTCACGGAGCGGGGGAAGCGGGGGAATAAAATGCGAAGGATGGCAGCGGAACCGCGGGCGGATTGGCAGAAGAAGGTGGAAGAAGCCGGTCTGGTCTGGCATACCGGCGAACAGCCTTATTGGAATGAAGCCGCGTTTTACGAATTCACCGCGAAGGAAATCGACGTTCTGGAAGCGGCCACGAACGAGCTCGAAAAGATGACGCTTCAGGCAGCGCAGCACGTGATCGACAACCGGCTCTACTCGAAGCTCGGGATCGCGGAGACGGCCATTCCGCTGATTGAAAGCTCGTGGGAGGCGGAGCCGCCGTCGCTCTATGGCCGCTTCGACTTGAGCTACGACGGCGTCAACCCGCCCAAACTTCTGGAGTACAATGCGGACACGCCGACCTCGCTGCTGGAGGCCGCGGTGGTGCAGTGGTACTGGCTGCAGGATCTGTATCCCAAGCGCGACCAGTTCAATTCGCTTCACGAGCGCCTGATCGCGTTGTGGAAGGAACTGGCCGCGTACTTGCCCGGGCGGCGGATCGACTTCTGCTCGATGGACGATGTCGAAGACGGGATGACCGTGACCTATTTGCAGGACACGGCACAGCAGGCCGGCTTGGAGGCGTCGAGCTTTCCGATCGATGAAATCGGCTGGAACGGCGCATCGTTTGTGGGGCCCGACGACCGGCCATTGGGCGCGGTTTTCAAGCTTTACCCGTGGGAGTGGATGGTGCGCGAGGAGTTCGGCAAGCACCTGGGCGCGGCCGCGACGCTATGGATGGAGCCGCCGTGGAAGATGCTGCTGTCGAACAAGGGAATCCTGCCGGTTCTGTGGGAGCTTTACCCGCGGCATCCGTACCTGCTCGAGGCCAGCTTCGACGGACCGGGCCTGATGATGTCGTGGGTCAGGAAGCCGCTGCTGGGACGGGAAGGCGCCAACATTACGCTGCACCAGCCTGGAAAAGACATCGAGACCGGCGGCGATTACGGCGCCGAAGGCTTCGTGTACCAGCAGTTGGCGCCGCTAAAGAGTTTCGATGGGATGCACCCGGTTCTGGGGAGTTGGGTGATTGGGCACGAGGATGGCAATGCGGCCGGGGGAATGGGAGTGCGGGAGGCCGACGGCCCTATTACGACCAACACCAGCCGGTTTGTACCGCACCTGTTCGACTGAGAAGTTCAGTCATCAGTTTTCAGTCGTCAGTCAAGACGTGCGGCCCCCCTGCGCTGATTTTCACTGATTACTGACGACTGATAACTGATAACTAATTCGTCACGCAAGGAAATCAAAGAGCGTAGTGTGCGGCATCTTGCCTTGCATCTGGAACGAGGCCTGCAGTTGGATGTTGCCCTGGTTCATGAGCATGGCCTCGGCGGCCACATCGGCATCCTGTTTCTGGCTCAGTTGGGTTTGCAGTTGGACGTCATATTGATCGGCGAAATTGCTGGCGTCCGTAATGCGGTTTTCCACCGATCCATAGAAGGCCTGGGCGGTATTCAGGTGATCGGATGCCTGATGCAGCGATTGGACTGCCGTTGTGATCCCGGCCGTGTCGTTGTTCTGTAGAGCCAGGCGGAGGCTGTTTAGCGACGCGAACACATTGTCTGGAGCCAGGCTATCGTCGGCATTCCGGCTGTCGAAGATGTCTTGTGCCGTCTTCCCAACCGCGAACGATCCTCCGGAAGGATCTTCCACGCGCTGTGTGGCGGGCGCCGTCACCAGCCGATCCACTCCGTTGGCCGCGGTTGGGTCGGAGACATATGCGGGAGCGTTGTCCGCGTCGCCGCTGAAAATATAGCGGCCTTGCACGGTGGTACGGCTGGTAGCCAGCATTTGGTCTTGCAGGGACTGCACTTCGGCTGCGAGACTCTGGCGGCCGGTGGCGTCAAGCGTGAAATTGGCCCCCTGACTGCCCAGCGTAATAGCCCGGTCCATGAGTTTGGTCGCCGAGGTCAGGGCACTATCGGCGGCATTGGCATCGGTTTTCGCCAGACCGAGGTTGCTCTGGATTTGGGAGTTGTGGGCAATGTCGGAGCGAAGTTGAAGGATGGCGTCGATTTCGTCCGGTGCATCGGACGCCACGTTGACCTTTTTGCCGGACGAGATCTGTTGCGTCGCGTCGGCAATTTGTTGTTGGACACGCTCCACATTGACCAGGAAGGCTGCGGAAGCGGGGCTGAGATTCGTCACCATAGAATTGGACCTTAAGGGATCATATCGATTGTGGTTTGAGTGAGTTGGTCAAGCACGGTTATTAGCTTGGAGACCGCCTGGTAGGCCCTTTGGAATTCAACCAGGATGGTCGCCTCCTCATCCAGCGAAACACCGGAGGCCTGCTGCCGGACCGACTGAGCCTGTGCCACCAGGGACTGTTGAACCTGAGACTGGTCCGTCGCGTTGTTCAACTGGCCGCCGACGCGCCCGGCTAATGCCCCAAAGAACTGGCTGTAGCTGACCCCATCGATTTTGTCGGCGGTGTCAACCGGGCTCGCCAACGCCGATAGGGCTAGCGCGACTCCGTTCGAGACGTTGGCGACTGGATCGCTGGCCGCCAATTGGTCCGAGGTGACATTGGGATCGACCGAAATAGTTTGGGCCACCGTGGCATCGTTCGAGGTGTCGTAAGTAAACAACGGAACGCCACTCGTTCCTGGGGAGCTTTCGCCGGCGGTCAGCAGTTGGTTAACGCGGTCGGCGAACTGCTTGGCCATGCGATTGAGGTCGCCCGGTTGGTAGGAGTCGCCGAGATAGGAGGGCAGAACCTGGTTGCGCACATGCAGCAGCGCGCCCAGTTTGCCGTTGGTGATCTCGGAATTGATGTCGGCGCCGTCCGAAGCCTTTACCTGAACGTTGGCGGGCGCGCCGGGATAAGTGGGCGGCGGCGCCGTCGGTATGCTCTGGGCGAAACCGAGCTGATATTGCTTGTCTTCGGCCAGCAGCAACCGGTTGCCACCCAGCGCTACGGTTACGCTGCCATCGGCCTCCCTGGTAGCCGTGATATCGGCCAGTTGAGACAGGCTTTCGAGGGTCGAATTTACCTGCGCGTCGAGGCCGGCATCGTGGCTGTTGCCCGCCATGGCCAGTTTGTTTAGCTGCCGCAGTTGGCCAACCATTTGATTCACCTGGTCCACAGTCTGGCTAACCTGTTGGGTGGCGGTTTGCTCCTGGTTGGCAAGTCCGGCCGATACCTGCTGAAAGCTTTGTGCCAGCGCCGTGGCCTTGTCGATGACGGTCTGGCGGGTGGCCTGGTTCGTGGGCGAGGCTGCCCAGGCGGAGAAAGCCGTGGACATGTCATTCAGAGCTTTAGGGACGCCCTGGCTGCCGGAGATGTCGAAAAGCGATTGCAGCGAGGTCAGGCTCTCGACCATCTGCTGTTGCGCCCCAAGAGATGTAGTCTGCTGCCGTACGGTCTGGTCGGCGTACTGGTCGCGAAAGCTTTCGAGGGTTCCCGCACGCACGCCGCCAGGGGTCCCGGTAGACGGGTCAAACGGCAGGGCAATGAGCTGCAGCCTCTGCTTGGCATAACCGGGGGTGGAAGCATTCGCCACATTGTTCTGGACTGTCTGGAGTACGCTCGTATAGGCACTTAGCGTGCCCGATGAGGAGGCCAGCAAGCCAACTAGGTTTGACATTCGTTTATCCTTGAATCGAGATCCGGTTCCTCTGTGGCGCCTTAGCAGGGTCACCCTGCCTGGTGTAACCGGCGCAGAGCGTGTCCCGCATTCGGCTCCAGTTTAAGTGAAAGCCGGCAGCGCCTTCGAGCAGACGGCCGGCCCGCGACACCGAAGAGCGCAGCCGCAGGGCTGCTTCGCGAGTGTTGGACCTGTGAATCATTGAGCTCTGAACCATGGAGGCTTTGCCTTCTTCCCGCAATTGAGGCTGCAACCCGGCTATCCGCCGGCCGGCGGTTTCCAGAATCCGCGCGCAGCGATCCAGCGAACCGGGCGACGGCGAGACGAGCAGCCGGATAGCCCCTTCTACTTCCAGACTTGCTGTCCGGAGTTGCTCCTCTACGTCGGCCCCCGGCATTTCGCCCTCCGGCATCTTATTTGATTCCCGCGCTCAAGGCTTCGGAGACCATACCCCTGCTGGTGGCAAGGGAATCCGGCCGGTATTGGCCGCTTTGATACTGTGCAGCGAGAGCCTGCACACGATTGGCTCGCGACGAGCCGTCCGCCGCCATGGCGTTCGAAAGGCGGCTCAGAGTGCTGGAGAACTCAACGCGATCTTCGGACCCGGACCTGGCAGTTCCAGTCCGCGCGTTCTCGTTTCCCACCTTGTGGGTTTCTTGGGCGCGTCCTGTTTGGGCGGCCGATGTACCTGTTAAGTTACTATCGTAGACTTTCATAACGACTCGCCAACCGTGGCTGATTCACATATCGGATGAGCATCTCCAGAGCTTTAGCGCAATGCATAAAATAAATGGCAGTTGACGGCTAAAGTCCTGGGTGTTTCATCCGATTGCTTCGGTATAACCCCAATGGAAACCCAAAAAGTCTTATGGATCAGCGCGTTACGGAGAGCGGTGGAGGCAGGGCCGGGACCACTGGCCTCACCACTGGCCTCACCACCGGCACGCTGGAAGGCCGAGTTCCGCGCGCCTGAGGATGGCATTGAAGCGCTTCACCACAACACCTACGACGCAGTGGTGTTGGATTTCCCGATTCCCGAGTGGAGTCCCGCGGAAGTGCTGGAACAAGTGAGGCGCCTGGCGCCGGGCACACTCGTGTTCATACGGGACCCGGAGGCGACTCTGTCGGACGCCGTGAGGCTCGCCCACCTCGGAGCTTACCAGTTCCTGGAGCCGGGGTACGAAGCAGCCGGGCAGATCGAACAGGCAATCCACGTTCGAACAACTCAGGGAATGGCACGATTGGCGGCCAACCTGGGCCGCGACGATTGGGAACGGTTACTGGTGGGGGAAAGCCACGAAATGCGGCAGGTGAACCATCTGATCCGGCTGGTGGGCAGCCGGCGGGCCACGGTGCTGATCACTGGGGAAACCGGCACCGGGAAAGAACTGGCGGCGCGGGCACTCCATCTGTCCGGCAACCGGCGCACGGGACCCATGGTTGCCGTCAATTGCAGCGCCATTCCGGAGAACCTGTTGGAAGCCGAGTTGTTCGGCCACGTCCGCGGGGCATTTACGGGTGCGATTCAAAGCCGGATCGGCAGGTTTGAGCAGGCTCAGGGCGGCACCCTGTTTTTGGACGAAATCGGCGACATGCCGATGGAACTACAGGCCAAACTCCTCCGTGTGCTTCAGGAGCGGGAAGTGCAGCGGCTGGGCAGTTCGGAAACGATTCGCCTGGATATCCGGTTTGTCGCGGCGACGAACTGCGACCTGGCGGAGCGGATTGAACAAGGCAGATTTCGTGAGGACCTATACTACCGTCTGAATGTGGTGCCTCTGCACATGCCGTCGCTGCGGCAGCGGCCGGCCGACATCGAGGAGCTGGCCGTGCATTTCGTCGAAAAGGTCTGCAGGGCGGAAGGAATCCCGGCCAAAACGCTCACGGCGGAAGCGTTGCAACGGCTCCGCGGGTATTCCTGGCCGGGCAATGTCCGTCAACTGGAGAACGCCATTGAAACGGCGGTGGCGATGTCGGGCGATAGCACGATGCTGGCGCCCTCGGATTTCCTGCTGCCGCTGCCTTACCGCGCCCGCACCGCATCGCCCTCGCTGCTTCCAGCGGTTTGCGTGCCCGATGACGGGCTGGACTACGAGCAGACGCTGGCCGTGATCGAAAAGAGCATCCTGGAACAGGCGCTGCGCAAGACGGGCGGCAACAAGAAAGCGGCCGCCGAGATGCTGGGATTGAAGCGAACCACCCTTTCGGCGAAGGTGAGGAGCCTGGCAATGGCGGCGGGTTGCAACTGAAAGATGGCCAACGCCAGCCGCCGGTGGCGGGTGGCCGGTGGCCGGTGGCCGGTGGTTGGCCCTAACTACCCGGTCACCCGGATCCACTCCGGCGTCACCACCTGCTTTTCATGCAGGTCCAGCCGCCAGAGTATGCCGGTCTCAGTCTCCCCTGCTGGCGTAAACTCGGCAGGCGTAAAACCGTGGTCCCGGTAGAACTCCGCGGCGGGCGAGTTCTTCTTAGTTGGCAAGAACCAGCCTTGCAGCCAGCGTGCTCCCTGCGTCCGCGCATCGGCGGCCAGGTGGGCCAGCAGGGCTGTCTCCACGGTCCGGCCGATCACACGGCAACTCATCAGGAACGTGTCGATCTCGCAAACCTCACCTTCCAGATGGCTAACGGCCACCGCCACCAGTCCGTTATCGGCATACCGGTCGGCCACCCGCAGTGACCAGACCCGCCAACCGGGGCACTCGGCCATGCCGGCGATCTGCGGCTCGGTATAGCGGCGCGTGGTCAGGTTGAACTGGTTGGTTTTTTGCGTCAACTGCGCCACCCGCGCCAGGGTGGCAGCGTTTACCGGCGCGATTTCGGCCACCTGCTCCAGGGAACGGTAGAAGTCTTCCTTGGAGGTGACGGTGCCTTCCAGTTTGGCCCGCTCGCGCTGGGAGGCATAGTATTCGCCGCGGCGCCGGTCCTCATCGGAGAGCCCGAGCCGCTCGAAATACGGGCAGTCCCGAATGGCCTGGGCAAACCGCATCGGGTCCTCCGGAAGGGGAATGACGATAGCCTCCGGCGCCTGGTCGCGGATGTGCTGGCGCTCTACGGGATTGTCGTCCAGGAAGGCCACGGTATCGAGCCCTATGTTCAGCTCGGCCGCGATCTCGCGCAAACTTTGCGCCTTTTCGTTCCAGTTGATCCGCGTGGCCGCGAAATCGGCGGGCCGCAACACCATCCCGGAATGGCCGGCGAGCGCCTCCATCGCGTCAGCGGCATTGTTCTTGCTGCAGACGGCCAGCAAAATGCCGCGGCGGGTCAGGTCGAGCAGCGCCCTTTGGACTGCCTGAAAGGCAGCGCCGGGATACTCTTGACCCAGCCGGATTCCGGTCATGCCATCCTCGCCAATTACGCCGCCCCAGAGCGTGTTGTCCAGGTCGACGGCAACGCACTTGGCGACCTTGCCGGTAAGCGGGTGGAGGAAGCGCAGCCATTCCGCGGCCAGGTGCCGCAGGTGAGCGGATGCCACGGGCAGCCGTACCGTTAGCCACTTGCGCTCATCGCCCCAGGTTTCCCGGCCGTGGCGCGCCACCAGAGCGTCGTAATCCAGAATGTAGATGGCCCGATGCTCGCGCGCCAGGGCCCGCAAGCCGCGGTTGATTTGCCGGATGGATTCGGTCTGATTCTGTTCGGTCTGGCCATCCAGGATGCCCTCGCGAGGCACGGTGGGCACTTCCAGGGAATGAACGATCAAGGCCGCCTGGCTGCGTTCGCGGAAGGCGCGCACCCAGCCGCGAAACCGGGTCAAGGTGGCCTCGGCGGCGGTGGCGCGTTCGGTTTCACCCAGCCGGGCGTAATCCCGCCACAAATCGGGGGCTACGTCCCGGGTCTGTACGGCCAGGACCACAGCATCGGGACGAAAACGGTACAGGGCGCTTTCGGGGTCCAGAATCTCCTGGGCGTACGCGTTGAACTCGCCGATGTGGGTTTCCAGGTCAATACCGCGCGTGAATGCCGCCGCCCGCAGAATCGGCGCCACGGGCTCCACCGTGAACGAGCGCAGCACTGCCAGGCGATAGGGGAGCAGGGGCAGGTACCCCCTCAGTCTTTCGTAACGGGAGGCTACGAACCCGGCCAGGCCCGCGCCGGGGTCCCGCTCCCAAACCTGGGCAAGCATCCGAACCGCGCCGGCCGCGTCGCCCGCCGCAATCACGCCGTCTATAGCCGTTCGATAGTCTGTATTCATCCGAAACTGTATTATGGCAAGTCATTTAGCGCCACGGATACCGGTACTTTTCCTGGGTGGCGGTGTTGTACAGTGGGACATTGGCGACATGAGGGGCCGACGAGCCGAAAAGGTCGAAAATATTGAGCGAACCACTAACCCAGAACCCCACGGAGGCGCCATCCTTCCGCGATCCGGCAGGAAGCCTGTTCCACCATCACGGGCGAGTTCTCCGCATCGTGAATCCCATTGGCGTAGCCGATCTGACGGCCTTCCTGGAATCCAAGGCGGCGCGGAAACTGATGGGTTCCAGGCGGGTGGTGGCCACCCGGCCGCTGGCAGAAAACGAGACTGGCGAACTGATGGCCGATCCCGCAGTCCAGGCGCTTTTCGATGCCCGCGACGGCCGTCTGGTGGTGGAGCATGAACGGATCGCCTTTCCCAGTTTTCCGTACGAATGGCCGCCGGAATTGCTGCATGCCGCCGGTTTGCTGACCCTGGATCTGGCACAGGCGCTGCTTGAAGACGGGATTGGGTTGAAGGACGGCACGCCCTACAACGTGCTGTTTCGCGGGCCGGAACCGGTCTTTATCGACGTGCTCTCGTTCGAACGGCGTGAGGCCGGCGATGCCACCTGGCTGCCATATGCCCAGTTCGTGAGAACCTTCGTGCTGCCGCTGCTGGCCAATCGCGCTTTCGGCCTGGGTCTGGACCAGATTCTGACCACGCGGCGGGACGGTCTGGAACCGGAGGAGGTTTACCGCTGGGCCAGCACATGGCAGCGCTTCCGCCCGCCGTTCCTTTCGATGGTCTCCATACCTGCCTGGCTGGGCGGCAAGCACCAGCAGGACGATACCGCCATTTACCGGAAAAAGCTGCATTCCGACCCGGCCAAGGCGCGTTTCATTCTGAACAGCCTGTTGAACGGCCTGCGCCGCACGCTGAAACGGCTGCAGCCGGCCCGGGGAGCGCATTCCACGTGGTCCGACTACATGACCACCAATAACAATTACACCGCCGGCCATTTCGAAGCCAAGCAGCGTTTTGTGAAGGAAGCCCTGACCGAGTTCCCTTCGCGTTCGGTTCTGGATGTGGGGTGCAACACCGGCCATTTCAGCGCTCTGGCGGCACGCACGGGGGCATCGGTGGTGGCGATCGATTACGACCCGGTGGTGCTGGGCGACGTCTGGCACAACGCCCGCGCCGAGAAACTGGATATCCTGCCGCTGGCGGTCAACCTGACGCGCCCCACGCCCGGCACCGGTTGGCTGAACCGGGAGTGTTCCTCGTTCCTGGATCGCGCCCGCGGCAAATTCGACGCGGTCCTCATGCTGGCGGTGATTCACCACATGCTAGTCACCGAAAGGGTGCCGCTGGCGGACATCGTGGATCTGGCGGCTGAGTTGACCACGAAGTTGCTGCTGATCGAGTTCATCGCACCCGAAGACAGCATGTTTCAGCGGCTGCTGCGCGGGCGGGAAGAACTGCACAAAGACCTGACCGCGGCGGTGTTTGAGGCGGCCTGCGCAAAACACTTCGAGGTGATTCGAGCGCAACACGTGGAGGGCTCGAGCCGATGGCTTTATTTGCTTCGCAAGCGATAACATCGTCGGGCGAGGCGATCACCCGCAGACACTACGCCAAGTTTTTTCTGGTCTGCCTCTCCTACGCCAATCTCTGCTTTCTGAATGTCTGGTTTAGTCTACAGGACCGGGGCTACGATTTCTGGCGCAGGGACGGGGTTACCTGGCAGACCATCGTAGCTATCACACTGGACATTTTGATTTTGGCCTGCGTCGCTTGGGGAATCGTTTACGTAGTGCTGCGCACGGGCCATGACCGGTGGATTCGCCTGCTGAAGTGGTGCGCGATTCTGGCCCTGCTGCTGCCCCTCAACGTGCTCCGCACCGAGGAAGGCCTGGGTTCGATGCAGCGGCTGCAGATTCCGAGCGCGCTTAGCTGGCGGATCGTGATGGTGGTGGTGGCGGTGGGGCTCGCCATTCTGCTGTTGCTGAATTGGCAGCGCTTCTCCACCCGCGTCACTACCCTTCTGCTGATCCTGATGGCTCCGAGCATGCCCCTGGCTTTGGGGAGTGCGGTGTGGCAGGTGATTCACGCACCGCCGGGATCCCGCTTTCCCGACAAACCGCTGCAGCCGGCCTTACCGCAACCGCCGGACGCCGCGCGCGTGATCTGGGTTCTGTTCGATGAGTGGGACTATGATCTGACGTTTCCGGAGCGGCCCGCCGGAATCTCGTTGCCCGAGGTCGACCGGTTTCGGCAGAAGGCGTTCGTCGCCACCCGCATGCTCCCGCCGGCGCGCATGACCATCGTGTCAGTTCCCTCCCTGCTGACCGGAAAAACATACGTCAGTACAGAGCCCAAGACTCCGAGCGAGATCATGCTAACGTCCGTTGAAGGCAAACCGCCGGTCCGGCTGACCGCTCAGGATACGATCTTCACCGAAGCCCGCCGGCGGGGGTTCAACGTCGGGATCGCCGGGTGGTACATTCCCTATTGCCACCTTATCCCGGAGTGCACAACGTGTTCGTGGCAGCCGGCAATCGCCCTTTCCTGGGGCAGCCAGTTCGAAAACCCGTACTCGGTCCCGCACCTGATGAAAGAGATTCTGCTCGGACTGGTCAAGAAAATCCCGCTGCTCGGCCGGATGGGTCTCGATCTGGATACCCCGGCAAACCAACGGCTGCACGCACTTTCGTACACCCAGGTTCGTAACGACATGCTGCGGGCGATCGCGGATCCGAGGCTGAACCTGGTATATGTTCACATGAACGTGCCGCACCCGCCCGCGCTCTACGACAGTTCCACGGATCGGATCTCTACCGGCCACAACATTTCTTATCTCGACAACCTGCGCCTGGTGGACCGCACCGTCCGCGATATCCGCGAGACTCTGGAAAGCGCCGGGCTGTGGGACGCCAGCACAATTCTGCTGACGTCGGATCACCCGCTGCGCGTGGACCGCTGGCCGCGAGACCCGGCAGTCAGGAAAGGGTTGAAACAGCACGCCGAAGTGCCTTACCTGCTGAAAATGCCCGGCCAGACGCAAGGTTTGACTTACGACAGGGATGCTCACGAAGTGGTCACCAAAGACCTGCTGCTGGCGATTCTGACCAAGCAGGTGACGACTTCCCAGCAAGTGGCGGCCTGGTTCGATGCGAAGCCACCGTACCAGTAGGCCATGTTCCCGGTGACGGTATTTCTGCTGAGCGCGGCGTTCTGCCTGTACACGCTGGCCGGATATCCTCTGCTGCTCGGTCTGCGGGCCTGGTGGCGGCCGCGTCCGATTGTCCGGGCGGCCTGGCAGGCGCGCGTGTCGGTGATTCTGCCGGTTCACAACGGAGAGCGTTGGATCGGCGCCAAGCTGGATTCCATCCTTGCCCTGAACTATCCGCCGGAGCTGGTGGAAATCCTGGTCGTGTCGGATGGTTCCACCGACGCCACCGAATCCATCGCCGGGAAGTATGCCCGAAAAGCCAACATTCATCTGCTGGCGATTCCGCGGCAGGGCAAAGCCGCGGCCATCAATGCCGCCCTGGAACGGGCCCAGGGCGAGATTCTTTTCTTTACCGACGTGCGCCAGCAACTGGACCGCGAGAGCCTGCGCAACCTGGTGGCGTGCTTTGCCGACCCCGCGGTGGGGGTGGCCAGCGGCGAATTGGTGATTCGCGAGGGCGAAGGCATCGAGGAAGCTTCGGTAGGGCTGTATTGGAAGTACGAAAAGTGGATTCGCAAGCAGTTGAGCAGCATAGATTCGGTATTGGGTGCAACCGGATGCATTTACGCCATGCGCCGCAATCTGGCCAGGCACGTACCCGCAGCCACGCTGGCGGACGACATGTATCTCCCGTTGGCCGCCTTTTTCCAGGGATACCGGATCATTCTTGAGAACTCCGCCCTGGCGTATGACTTTCCAACCCAGCTTTCCTCGGAATTCCGGCGCAAAGTCCGTACCTTGGCCGGGGTCTACCAGATCGTCGGCCAATATCCGGCCCTGCTGGGCCCATCCAATCGCATGTGGATTCACTTTTTGTCGCACAAGCTGGCGCGTTTGGCGATGCCCTATGCGTTGATCGCAGCGGCGGCCGCCAGTTTCGCCCTGCCCGGCCCCTGGGACGGCCTGGCGCTGGCGGTGCAGGCATTGTTCTACGCGGCGGCGTTGGCCGATTATTGGCTGCCCGGCCGCAATCCTTTGAAGCGGATCACTTCTCCGGTGCGGACGTTTACGGTCTTGATGGCGGCCTCCTTATGTGCGGTTTCGATCCTGTTCGTTCCCAGCCGGATCCTGTGGAAAGAAACGCAGGTGGGCCCGGAGCGCCAGGCCGGCTGAGCGTGGGGCCGGTTAAGCGCCAGGCCGGTTAAGCGCCAGGCCGGCGAGCGCCGGGCCGGCTGAAGGACGAGGGGGATGGACCAAGCCTGAGCCGTACCGGAAGTAACACAGTCATTGACGTTGACATTGACAGGCTTCAAAGACTCGCGTCAGACTTTGATTTGGGTCCCGCGGTGGCCGGATTTGGCCCCACGCGGTGGCCGCCAGACGCGGAGCGGAGGAAATTATTTTGAATTTGGTACGAGCGATTGCACTACTGGGAGCGGCGGTGCCGGCTTGGGCGCAGTATGCCGGGCCCGCCATCCTGCTGCGCGGTGAAGCGCCGGCGCCGATGCAGGGAGCGGCGATCGACTTCCGCCCGTTTTTCGCCTTCAGTGTTGGATACGTCGCGGGGCTCAGCGGAGTGTCCGTGAATCCCGCGGGGAATACAATCAACGACGCCAGTTTGGAACTGGAGGTAAGCGGCGGAGTGAGCGGTAATCATGCGTGGAAACATCTGAAGCTTGGCCTCGACTACCACGGCAGCTTGCGGCACAGCCCGAAATTTTCGTTCTACGATGGCACCGATCAGTCTCTGAAACTCGGCATTACGGACCGCATAACCCGCCACGCCACCCTCACCTTGCGCCAAAGCGCCGGACTGATGTCCAATAATTTCTCGCAACTTTCGCTGAATCCGGCCGTGCCCTTCGATCCGTCCTCAGCGTACATTCCGACCAGCGATTTTTACGATAACCGCACGATTTACGTCAGCACCCAGGCCGATCTGGTGATTCAGAAGAGCGCCCGGCTTTCCTTCGACTTTGGCGGAGACGGCTTCCTCCAACGACGCCGTTCCTCGGCCTTGTATGGGGTAACGGGCGCCGGCGCGCGCGGGGATATGCAGTACCGGCTCTCCAGGCGCTCAACCATTGGCGTGGGCTACACATACACGCATTACTCGTTCACGGGTATCTTTAGCAGCACCGACCTTCACGGCCTGGTAGGCACCTACGCCATCAGGCTGTCGCGCAACCTCGAATTCTCCGGATATGGCGGGGTTATGAGGGTCGAAACCAAGTTTGTGCAGGCGGTGCCTTTAGACCCGGCCATTGCCGCCTTGCTGGGGCTGACCGCGGTCAGAGAAGTCGCATACCAGACCAGTTATATCCCGAACCTGTCGTTAAGGCTTTCCCATACGGTTCAGCACGGTGTGTTTTTCATTTCCGGGGGCCACTCCGTGCTTCCCGGCAACGGCGTATTTCTGACCTCGACTTCGACCAACGTGGGGGCGGGATATGCGTATACCGGACTGAAGCACTGGAGCATCAATATGGGAGTCGGATATTCCAAAGCGCACTCTCGCGGTAACGTGGTTGGGGCCTACGGGGGTTATTCGGGCTCTGCCAGCATCAGCAGGCAACTCGTCAGGAGTACTCACGGATTCCTGAGTGCGAGTTTCAACAAATACGACAGCTCGAATTTTCACAATTACAACCGATGGACATACACCGTTCAGCTCGGCCTTGCATTTGCGCCGGGGGATGTGGCGCTGCGGCTCTGGTAGGCGAGTGATTTCCCGGCAAATGAGCTTTCAGGGGTCAGACGTCAGCTTTCAGCTAATTTAGTTTTTCCTTTTGCAGCCTTCGGAACACACCAGGCTAAGCCTGGCTCGATCTTGTGAACTGAAAGGAGTTCACCAAGTAAATTGCTCGTTCGTGCTGGTAGCGGAGCCGGCGCAATCCGCATGAGATGAATGACTGGAACGAGTATACTGTGATGGCACGAGGCGGAACCTTCATTCAGAATCGTGAACGGTCAGTTGATGGTCGTGATGGCCGATGACGATCCGGACTCCAGCCATAGTCATTCGGGGCTTTCGGGATTGAGAGTGATGCCACCATGAAGGTCTTTGTACGCAATATCCGGCTCAGAAACTGAACCGAGGGAAAATCCATGAAGCAGACGAACTCTGGGATGATCGCAATTGGCCTGGCCGCATTGTTTCTGCTGCCGCCGTTCGCGCCATCGCAGCAGACGCCTCCGCAGACCGGTCAACAGCCCGCAACACCGGCATCAGGAGTTCCGGTTGCCGCAGGCGTTCCGGGTGCGCAAGGTGCGGGCCGCGCTGGTGGCTTCGGGCGCGGCGGACAGCCGTTCGATTATTCCGACAATGACGGGTGGATGTCGCTGTTCGACGGCCAGACCTTAAACGGCTGGGACGGCGACACCCGATACTGGAGCGTCAAGGATGGCTCGATCTATGTGGAGCCAACGTGTGAGAAACCGACTGGCACGATTTACCTGATTTGGCAGGGCGGTGAACCTTCGGATTTCATGCTGAAGTTTGAATCCAAGGGCACGGGCAACGTCAACGGCGGCGTTCAATACCGGAGCTACATGACCGCGGATAACAACGTGGCTCTGAAGTACCCGGGCCGTGGAGGTGGCGGCACGTTGGCGGGTGCAGGCGCCGGTCGTGGGCCTGGAGGTCCCGGAGGTCCCCCGGGGGCGGGTGGCCGTGGGGGTCCAGGAGCACAAGCAGGCAGGGGAGGAGCGGCGGGTGGCCGCGGCGGCGGCCGCGGTCCGGGGTGTGAAAATCCCGGCACTCCTCCGAGTGCCGCGGAACGCGCCAAATTCGACATGGCCGGCCCGCAGTTCGACTTCGACGCCAACAACCGCTATAGCGGGCAATATTACGAGCAATTGTCGAGCCGCTTTATCGCTGCCAGCCCGGGCACGATTGTCCTGGCCGAACCGGGGCAACGGCGCGTGCTATCGACAATTGCCGACAAAGCAACGCTGGATTCCTGGTTTAAGAAGGACGACTACAACCAGTTTCTGCTCATAGCCAAAGGCAGCGTAAGCACCATGTTCATGAACGGCCACCTGATCTCTGTGTTTATCGACAACGATCCGATCTACTTTCGACCTAGCGGCAAGATTGGTCTCGAGGTCGAAGCGACTGGGGCATACTTCACTCGCAATATCTGGCTTAAGAGGATGTAACCACGAAGATACGTAGGTTAGTCGGTCACTTCAGAAGTACGCCGACGTATCAGGAAAACCGCTTGCTAACGCGCGCGGCTCCGATCAGAGCCGCGACCGTTAGGGAGCGGTTTCGTCGAAATACACGACTGTGTTTGTGAAACGGTGTACTTAGCGTTACAGCCCGGCCGCGGCTAGCTGAGGTGCGCCCCTCGGGTGCCCACGTACACGGCGTACAGAGACTGGCTCGCAGCCATGAACAAGCGATTCCTCCGCGCCCCGCCGAAGCAGATGTTGGCGCAAACCTCCGGCAGCACGATCTGGCCGATGCGCTCTCCGGCCGGAGTGAAAACGTGGACGCCATCGTAGCCGGGACCGCCGCGGCCGGCGCCGGCCCAGATGTTGCCATCCACATCGGCGCGGATTCCGTCGGCCAGACCGGGCGGGTGGCCCTGCATCGTCATGTCGGTGAGTTGCTTCTTGTTGCGGACGCTCTTGCCATCCACCACATCGAAAACCTGGATGTCGTGCGGGCCGCCGGTGTCGCAGACGTACAGCTTCTTGTAGTCGGGCGAGAAGCAGATGCCGTTGGGCTTATCCAACTCGTCGGTGAGCTTGTCCATCTTTCCGCCCTTGTCCACGCGGTAGACGGCTTCTTTGATTTCCTGCTTGGCCTGGTAGCCTTCGTAGTTGCCCATGATGCCGTAAGGCGGGTCGGTAAACCAGATGGCGCCATCCGGGTGCACCACTACGTCATTGGGCGAATTCAGCGGCTTGCCCTGCCACTTGTCGGCGATCACGGTGACGGTGCCATCGTTCTCATAGCGCACCACGCGCCGCATGCCGTGCTGGCAGGAGATCTGGCGGCCCTCGAAATCGAAGGTGTTGCCGTTGCTGTATTCCGAAGGCGAATGGTAGAGGCTGATGTGGCCATCCTCCTCCATGAAGCGCATCTGGCGGTTGTTCGGGATGTCGCTCCACACCAGGTACCGGCCCACGCCGCTCCAGGCCGTGCCTTCGGCCCACAGCGCGCCGGTCCACAGCCGCTGGACGGTGGTGTTGGTGATCAGGTACTTGTCGAAGCGCTTGTCGAGCGAGATCAAATCGGGATCGGTGTAGCGCACCGGCTGGCGGCCGGTCCAATCGCGCTGCGTCTGGCCGAGCGCCGCCGGGACGATAGCCGCCGCGGCGGCCGTCAGAAAAGAGCGTCTCTGGATGGGCGAGTTCATCGGCGCTATTTTACGTTATTTGTGGAGCAGGTTGTTAACCTGCGGCGGATTGCTAATCCGCCTGGGCGATGCGGCAGCGAGCCAGCCCGGGTTTGGGGGTTTGCCCGCACGACGCGGCAGGCGGATTGCCAATCCGCCGCAGCTTAACAAGCTGCCCCACAATTCACGAGTGCAGGTTCAGTCCGTGAATGGCCTGGTCGGGCGTCTCCTCGTACTGCAGCCGCTGCTCGCCCCAGCCATCTTCGCGCGAGGCGTGAATCCGTTTCCAAACCGCAAGCTGCACGGTCATCACTACCAGGAAGACGGTTGGGTAATACACGCCGGAGAGCAGGATGTAATTGACCACGGGCAGAGCACCCAGCAGGCCGAGGAACTGCAGGAAGCGGATCCACATGGGCGTTTTGCCGGGCAGGTGGGAGCAGGTGAAGGGAAGCTTTTCCCACGAAGAGAAAGCCCATTCGTAGCAGAGCAGCGCGAAGCCGCCAAACAGCGCCACTTCCACCACGGCGTGCCACCCCACCAGTTTGAGTTCCAGCGGGAACGGCGCCAGCAGCATCACGGCCACGCCGTTCATCAGGACGAACCGGTCCACGGCCCGCAGCCAGTCGCCGCGCCCTTCGCGCTCCGTAAGCTGGAACATCCAGTTGGCGCGGAGTGAGGTCGGGATGCCGAACAGATGGCGCAGCCCGATCAACAGGAATGCCAGGAAGACCACGTGGGCGTAGATGAAGGTGGCGGTGGCCACCCGGTCGGGCGCCACGGCAGAGCGCACGCCCAGGATGCCGCTCATCAGGATGGCGAATCCGAAGCCGCAGTAGCCCATCAGGATCATGCGGTGGTGGCTGCTGCGCGCCAGCGTCTTGACCATGAAAACGGTGATGCCTTGCTGGCGCGGGTCGGGAACCAGGAGGCGGAGCAGGGCGCCGGTCCATCGGCGGTCCCGGGACGCGCCGGTCAAGCCTTCCACCAGCAGTTGGCGGTGGCGTTGGTAGCTGATCAGGTAGGTGGAGAGGGCCATCGCGATGGCAATCGCACCCGCCATCCAGGCGCGATGAGCCAGCATCCGCATGACCGGGTCGGGGTCGCCCAGCATGTCTTGGTAGAGACCGAGGAACCAGACCGGCGGCAGCCAGCGCGCCCATTGCGGCTGGAGCAAAGTGTCGGTTATCCGCGCATCGATGGAGAAGCTAAGCACGATCAACACCAGCATCACGGCCACCAGAAGGCCCTGCAGATAGCCCGCCACCTGCCCGAACGCCCGCGGGCGCAGCAGATTCAGGAAGGCGCCCTGCAACGCCACCAGCCCAAAGAAAAAGAAGTAGCAGCCGCCCACGCAGGCCGCGATGTGCGCCAGCACCCGCACCCCCATTCCGTGGCCGAACTGCCAGCGGGTGGCGGACACGGCAGGAAACCCCATGGCCGGCAGGAAATTCAGCGTCACGATGGCGGCGGTGGTGACGATCAGCAGCGCCGCCAGTTTGGCCGCGAAGATCTGCCATGTGCGCAGCGGCAGGGTGCCGAGCGACCGGTAATCGCGGAGGCTCGGGAAAACCGATTCCCACTGGACTGCCGTCGCCAGCCCGATGGCCGACATCATCAGGGTAACCAGCCACAGTTCGTCGGCCCGGACCACGTGGCGGAACGGACCGGGGCTGGCTAGTCCGCCAAAGTGGGCGTACTTTTCCCGCAGCATCCCGATGAACATGTTGAACCAGGGCAGCAGCAGCGAAAAGACGCCGATCAGCGGTCCGGCCATTTGGCCGGGTGTGGTGATGAGGTCGCTGTCGAAGAAACGCACCAGGAAGTGGCGCAGCAGTTCGAAAAAGGGTCCGTGGGTCCGGCTCAGCCACTCCTTCATCGGCCACTCCTTCATCGGGAGGTAGACGCCGCTGTGGGGTGGTTTGTTCCACGCCGCCGCTGCGGCCCTATGCCTCCAGCGACAATGCAGGTGAAGGTGTAGGGCCGAGTGGGCGCGGCCCGCTCTGCTATGCTACATCGCAGGAGGCTGGACTTTCCGGATTTCCGGCGATCAAAATCTATATGGGTACGCTTGTTAGAGTCCAGCACAAAGGCCAAATGACCATCCCCAGTACGGTCCGGGCCGCCGTGGGACTGACTGAGGGTGACTTGGTGGATGTTCGGGCAATTGGCAGGAAGATCGTCATCACGCCCCAGTTGGTAATCGACCGCTCCAAACTCCCCACCGCGGATGACGAATACACACCCGCGCAGCGCCGCGCCCTAGATGCCAGCCTTGCCGAGTCCGAAAAGGGCCCGTATTCCGGCCCCTTCAAGAGTGGCGCTGAAGTCGCCGCCTTTATGAAGAAGTGACCGCCCAGGGCCAGACCCTCCAAATCCAAGAAATCCCGATGACCGTTCACCTCTCGCAGCGGGCGATCGAGCAGTTGGCCGATGCTCCCTCGCCTGTTCAGAAAACGTTCATCAAGCAAATCAACTTCCTGGTCCGAAACTTGAACCACGCAGAAAGCTCGATGTCTGTGGACGTGATGATCGTGATCCGCGCCCGGTCACCGCGACCGGTAAAGAGTCCAGGCCTCCAAAATGTTCTTGCCGCGAAAGCGTATGGTGCGATCGTCCAAAACCTCCGCGCCCAAACGCATTTGCGAGTCGATCGGGAGCGAGTTGCGGGTGGTGTACTCCACCTGTAGCGTGACCGGATCGGAAACGGTGTATGGCTTGATCGCACCGATCTTCGACATACTGCGGCGCGCTGCCTCCCGGATCGCGTCCCGTGCGGCGGGGGCTGACAAGCTGATGCACGTGTACCGGCCGATGCCTTCCTTCACCACCGCCAGTTCGGCGTCGGGGACGATTTCGTGCAGTTCGCTGGCCGCGGCCTGGTCCCCACTGAGCATGATGACCGGTGTGCCGAAGTGGCCGGCCATGGCGGCGATGACGTCAATCTCACCGACCGGCTTGCCATTCAGCAGCATGTTCTGAATCCCCAACGAGCTATAGCTGTGCGCCATAATGCCGCCGCGGACGTTCGCCTTGCTGTGCTGGCCCACGTAGGCTACGGCAGAAAAATGGCGATCCATGAGCATTGACGGTCCTAGCGCCCCCATCAGCAGCTTGGCTTTAGGATGAATGGTGAGAGTGGATAGGGTTTGGCTGCCGTCGTGTCCGTCCCAGACGACGATCTCCTCGGCGCCGCCGGCCAGAAATCCCTCGACCGCGGCATTGGCCTCGCCGGTGAGTAGTTGGCGCATCTCCTGATCTTTGGGGTCAGCCTGGTCCTGCCGGCAAACCCCACCCACTCCTTCGGCGTCCGTAATGACGAAGACGGTCCTTTTCTGGGCCAGGGCTGCGGGGCCGCACATGAGCACAAGACAAAGCAGCAGACGCATCTCTATCTGTTACCACATCGGGATCTGTTACCACCACTAATCACTCCTGCTACCATGGATTGCCCATGCGCACCGGAAAACACAGCGTACTTACCTGGGTGATCTCAGCCGCCTTGGCCGCCGCCGCAATGGCTGCTCCCGCCAGGCCGAAAAAGCGCCCCAGGAAATCGGCAGGCGCCTTCTCGTACTACCTGCTAGCCCTCTCCTGGGCGCCGGATTTCTGCGCGGTGCCCGGCAATCCCCAGGACCCGGCCGAGTGCGGCAAGGGCCGTAAGGTCGGGTTCGTGGTCCACGGCCTATGGCCGCAAACCGATCAGGGCACAGGGCCGGAAAACTGCGGCGCCAGCCGGGTTTCGCAGGATATCGTCAACCTGATGCTGAAGTACATCCCCACGGCCGGTCTGATCCAACACGAGTGGACAACCCACGGCACCTGCAGCGGGCTGAGCGCGGCCGATTACTTTGCGGCGGTCCGCAAGGCCCGGGATTCGGTGACGATTCCCACCGATTTCCAGGCGCCGGACCACTCGGTGAAGCTGAGCCCGACGGATATCGAAGCCAGGTTCAGCGCCGCCAATCCGAGCTTCCCCAAGACTGCCTTTCGCACCGCTTGCACCAACAGCAGACTGCAGGAAGCGCGCATCTGCTTCAGCACGAACCTGGCGCCGCAGGCCTGCACCGCCAGCGCCGGTGAGTGCGCCTTGCAGACCGTGACCGTACTCCCCGTGCAATAGGCAGGACGCACTGTTACGGCATCCACACCCGCGGCCGGCCGCTCTTCACGGCCCGCTCTTCACGGCACAATCTCAATGGCGCTGACTTTGGGGTTGCTCACCACGGGCCGGAATTGAATGGCGATCTGGCCGTCGGTCACGCGCGTGCGAAACCCGCGGTCGATGGCGCGGTTGGGGCCGCCCGCGGCGGCGGCGATATCGAAGCGGGCCAGCACCGGGGCGCCATTGATGAACACGTCGAAGATCCGCTTTCCCGGTCCGGCAAACCAGGTTTCGGCGAACTTGAGTTTCACGGTGTAGGCGCCGTTGAGCACGCAGAAGCGGTATACCAGCGGGCCCTCGGCGAAGCGCTCGTTCTGGTACAGTTCCGGATTCGGCGTGCCCAGGACGGTGCTGGTGGAGGCATAGGGGTGCCCGCCCTCATAGTTGGCATCGGCACCCCAGACGCGGCCCAAGATCTCGATCGGCTTTTCCCGGCCCGCGGCGATGCGGATGGGCGCGCTGCTTCCGAATGTGAGGAGGGCGCGGGCGGACCAGGGGTGATCAGTGCGGTCCGCTGGGGTGCGGTCCGCTGAGTTGCGGTCCGCCGGGTCGCCGGCCATTATCTGCACCGTCCCTGGCCGGGCCTCGTGGGGGGCGGTGTACAGACCCGATTGGCTGATGGCGCCGGAGCCGGGTGGATCGATGGACCAGGCGACGCGGCGGACTTCGGAGTCTGCCCCGGCCTCCAGCGCGAACTGCACCTGACGGCCTGGAGCGCCGCAGGCCTGGCCGGGCTGTATGGCGCCCGGCGCCAGGCTGGCGTCACGGAATTCGCGGGTGGCGTCGTGCCAGTTGTAGTCCGCATCATAGCGGAAGAAGAAGGCATTCTTGTGGGCCAGCCATTTGCGGCGCAGATCGCGTGGGACGGAGGCCATCTGGGGCACGATTACTTCTTCGAGATCGTGCCGCAGGTAGGCGAACTTGAAGAGGCTGCCGTAGCATCCGTACCACCAGGGGCCCATGCCCAGCCGGTCCTCAATGTAAATGAGAGGCTCCTTGCCAAGCTTGCCGGCAGCCACCGGCGGATGCGGAATCACCGAATGGTTGATGTGGAATCCGGTGGCGTGCGAGCCGGCATAGAGCTCGATCTTCAGGTCGGCGCGGCCCAGCCACAGACCGCCGCCCAGGAACAGCGCGATGGCGGCGCGGCGCAGCGGAGCCGATGCCATGGCTTCGAAGCACCAGGCGAGAGCCAGACCGAACAGGACGCTATAGCCGACCACAATCAGGTTGATGTGCCAGACGAAGCCCCCGGAAAACACCGGCAAAACCAGATAAACCGCGATCCAGGCAAGCATCAGAAGCAGCACCAGGCGGGAGGACGGCGCCATCCGCACGCGCCGCCGCCATTGCACCGCCACTAGCAGCAGTCCGCAGATTCCGACGGTAT
The DNA here is from genome assembly GCA_035570275.1 of Candidatus Acidiferrales bacterium. GTDB lineage: Bacteria > Acidobacteriota > Terriglobia > Bryobacterales > Bryobacteraceae > DATMNI01. The sequence goes on from DATMNI010000440.1 coordinate 106,519, forward strand.
TGTTGAGCGCCGTGGATTGATACATGCGGATGCTCAGGGTTTGATCCGACCAGGCGTAGATGCGTACAATCCACAACGGGAACTTGCGGAGGTTGGCCAGAATAATGCCCCAGTTGGCGGCGGAGCGGTACCGTCCGGAGCCGGCGAACGTGTCCCCGGGGATCTTGGTGACGTGGATGAAATAGTAGACGGGGAGCAGCGCGAAGAAGGGCAGAAGGCGCAGCAGTTCGCGTCGAATCCGGGGTCCAAGTGGTGCGTCGGTTGGTGCGTCCCGGCGTTCGAACACAGTGACCAGAATGGATACGATCAGAAGATAACCAGGCGTGGCAAGGGCTATTTCCTTGGTCGTGATGCTAACCAGGAAGAGCAGCCAGGCAAGCGCCGTCAGCATGACAGACCGGCGGCCAGTAGCGCGTGTGCCCAGCAGGTAGGCGCCGGCGCAAAGAACGGTGAGCAGGATGTGCAGGAAATCGAACCCGGCTGCTTCCATGGCGGCGGCATAGAGGCTTGGTTGCGCCATGAAATAGACGGCGCTCAGCAGGCCGGCCAGTTGGCTGCCTCCCAGGCAGCGCACCACCAGCCAGTAGATGGCGCAGCCGGCGGCAATGGCGGTCCAGAAGTGGAGGAACTTCCAAGCCACCAGATTGTGCCAGCCGACGAACTGCTCAATTACCCAATAAGGCACGCCGAAGGCGGTTGGCCGGTACCACATAAGATTCATGTAGGTGTAGGAGCGCAAGATCTGGCGGAAGGGCTGCAGGTCGTTGGCAACATAGAATAGCGGGGTTTCAGGCCCGAAAGTGTTGTACGTGAACATCTCCCAATACAGCGCGAAGGAAAATGCGGTCAGACAGGCGAGGTAAATCCAATGCGGCAGGTGTCTGCCCGGCTTGGGAGGGTCGAATTGCGGCATAGCGGAAGGTATGTCAGTCTGATTGTAGAGCAAATCCCAATACGATGGCTTCACCCACGCTTGGAATTGCAACCGAGACTTCCCCGCCTTGCCGGCGTGCCCCCCGGCTGCGCACTCTGTGCGCTCTCTGGCTGGCCTGGGCCGGCGGGTTGTTCGCCGCGGTATACTTGCTGGCGCTCGCGCTCAGCGCCTACCGCTTGGGCGCTGGCTCCCAGAGCAGCCTGACGGCCCTCGGTTCGAAGCTTCTGGACACCAGATGGAAGGATATCTGGGAGGCCATCGCGGCGGCGTTGTGCGTAACGGCGGGCCTGGCGGCGCCGCGCCGGTGGAGGTGGTTCCAGTGGAAGTGGTTGCGGTGGGCCTCGCGGGCTTTCACGCGGTTCGCCAGTCACCGGACCCAGGCCATCCTGTTCGTGGGCGCGCTGCCGCTGGTTGTCCGGATGGCTCTGCTGCCCTTGCTCGGCGTGCCGCAACCGCTGGTGGCCGACGAATTCGGGTATCTGCTGCTGGCGGACACGTTCGCTTCCGGCAGGCTGACGAATCCCACTCATCCATTCTGGAAACACTTTGAGACGGTATATGTTTTTCATCAACCGGCCTACTCATCCATCTATCCCGTTGCGCCGGCCCTTCTGCTGACGGTTCCCAAAGTGATTGGCGTTCATCCGTGGCTTGGGGTCTGGTTTGGGTCGGGGCTGATGTGCGCACTGGTCTGCTGGATGCTGCAGGGCTGGCTGCCGCCGAAGTGGGCGCTGGCGGGCGGCCTGCTGGCGGTCTTCCGGTTCGCTCTGGTGAGCTCTTGGATGAACACTTACTGGGGCGGCGCCACCGCGGCTATCGGTGGCATCCTCGTGTTGGGCGCGCTGCCGCGCATCGTGAAGCGGCAGCGGCGCCTCGACAGCCTTTGGTTCGGGCTCGGGCTGGCGATTCTGGCGCAGAGCCGCCCTTATGAAGGTGTGCTGTTTGCGCTGCCCCCGGCGCTGCTGCTGGCTGTCTGGCTGCTGCGGGAGCGTACCGTTCCGGCGCGGGTCCGGTGGAGCCATGTGGCCGTGCCGCTAGGCGCCGCGATGGTGGCGCTGGTGGCGGCGACCGCGTACTACGACTGGCGGGTGACGGGCCATCCTCTACTGATGCCGTACCTTCTGCACCAGCGGATCTACGGCACCCCGCAAACGCTGTTCTGGCAGCCGCCGATTCTGGATGCGCCCGGCGTCCATGGATACCGCGACATCGCCGATGTGTTTCAGTGGCAGCTCGCGGCGCACCGCAAAGGGTTTTCCTGGGGCCTGGAAGCCGAGCGTCTCAAGAGTTTTTGGCATTTCTACCTGCAACCGCTGCTGAGCTTGCCGTTGCTTTTGCTGCCGTTGGTTTTGCGCCGGCGCTACCTGTGGGTGCTTCTGGCCTCGGCGGTGGCGCTGCTGGCGGGGAACGCCATGTACCCGTTCTTCTTTCCGCACTATGCGGCGCCTTTGTGCGGGCTGATCATTCTGTTGGTGGTGTATGGGATGCGCTATTTGCGGGCGCTCACCTTCCGCGCGCGGGCCGGTGGGGCGCTGGTGTTCCGGCTGCTGTTTGTGCTGATCGGCGTCAGCACGCTATGTACCGTGGCGGGCGGCTTGCTGCTGCCTTGGCACGTCGCGGCCACCGTCACACCGCGGGGCCAGGTGCTGGAGCAATTGAAGGCACGCGGCGGGAAACACCTCGTCCTGGTTCGCTATAGCCCCAATCATGAGTTCCATTACGGCGTGGTTTTCAACGACGCCGATATCGACCGGTCGCCGGTGGTGTGGGCCCATCAACTGGACCAGGCGAGCAACCGGGCGCTCATCAGCCATTATCCCGACCGCGAAGCATGGATATTCAATCCCGACGAGACGCCGGTCACGCTGGTCCCGGCGACGGACAGGCCGTACCTTAGCGTGCTGGCCGATGGCGCCGGTCGGCGGGACGATTCCCGCGACGGCGTCAGTCCCGGGGGAATCGCTGTCCTGTTCGGAGGCAACTTCGCCACCGCAGTGCGTGGGACGACGAATCCGCGCCTGCTTCCCAGGCTGCCGTTTCGATTGACGGGCGCCTCGGCCGAATTCGGCAACCTCTTCGAGCCCGCGGCCGGCGATTCGGCTTCCCCCCATGGCGGCCCGTTCCCCTTCGAAATGGGAAAGCTCGAAGCAGGGAAGGTCGCAGTGGGCAATCTCGAAATGGGCAAGCTCGAAGCCGGGAAAGTCTCGGTGCAGTTCGGCACCACGCCGGCGCCGATACTGGCGATGTCGAATTTCGACGGGCAGGAATCGATTACGGTCCAGGTACCTTTCGAGATCCCGTTTGGCTGGACGCCCGTGACGTTGCGCGCGGGCGGTCCGCCCGCTACCAGGCGAGTCCAGGTTCTGCCGGCGACACCGGGGATCTTTCAGGTGAAAATGAGCGACTCCAAAGTGCGCGGGATCGTGCTGCGCACCGACGGATCGGTGGTGGATCTGGCGCATCCGGCGCATCCTGGCGATGTGCTGCGCCTGTTTGCGACCGGCTTGGGGCCGCTGGCGCCGGCGGTTCGGACGAATGAGCCAGGGATCGCGCCGCCAGTTTCCGAGCCGGCGTGGCGGCTGATTATCGGCGTGAATGACCATGGTGCGCCGCTGGTTTCCGCGCGCTATGCGGCCCGAATGGTGGGCGTGGAAGAGATTACCTTTCAGATACCCCCGAACGTGCCGCCGGGCACGGACATTCCTCTATCGGTGGGCGTGGTGGTGGGCGGAAAGACGGTGTATTCGAACAAGAGCAGTCTGCCGGTGGAGTAGGTTTGCGGGGCGATAAGTGCCGTAAGTCCCGGCCGGTGATGTACTTTCACCGGTATCTGTGTTATGCTCCCCACAAGAATTGGGTGCTGACTAGTCACTCTCTGGAGGCTCTAATTGCGCGCAACACTTCTCCTCGTTGCGGTGTCCCTGGTGTTCGCCGAAACCAGTGTGTTCGCCGAGACCAGGCTGCCGCCCTCCGCGAATCGGAAAATCGACTTCGAAAAGGATATCGAGCCGATCCTCTCGCAGAAATGCTACTCCTGCCATGGCGATGATGCCCAGCAGTCCGGCCTCCGCCTCGACAAGCGCCAGAACGCGCTCCGCGGCGGCGATTATGGCCCGGTCATCAACCCGGGCAACAGCGCCGAAAGCAAACTCATCCGCCGGCTGGTCGATGGCGACGGCGGCTTGCAGATGCCTCCGACCGGTCCTCTCTCGGATGAGGAGATCGGAATCCTCCGCGCCTGGATCGACCAGGGCGCCGATTTCCGCATTCAAGTCCAGGAAGACGCTCCCGCCAAGCCCGTCGATCCGAAAGTCGCCGCGATCATTGCGGCCGTCCGCTCGGGCGACACCAAAGCCGCCGGAGGGTTGATCGCCGCCAGCCCCGAACTCGTCAATGCGCACGATCGGGCCGGTAACACGCCGCTCCAGCACGCCGCCGGCTTTGGCAATCTCGCGACCATGAAACTGCTCCTCGAAGGTGGGGCCGACGCCAACGCCGGCAACAAGCGAAAATCCACGCCGCTGTTCTGGAGCCTGCACGACGAGGCCAAGGTCCGCTTGCTGCTGGACCACGGCGCCAATATCAACGCCAGAACCATCGATGGGCGCACTCCGGTCTACCAGGCCGCCTCCATGGCCAATGCGGTGGGCGTCCTCCGCCTCCTGCTCGATAAGGGCGCCGATCCGAACGCCCAAACGCTCGTCGGAACCACGCCCCTCATGGTTGCCGCCCGGGCCAACATCGAAGCCATGCGCCTGCTGATCGACAGGAAAGCCGACGTGAACGCCAGGAATGGGGCGGGCGGCACCGCGCTCATGGCCGCTGCGCAGACCGGCAGGCCCCAAGCCCTTCGCCTCCTCCTCGAAAAGGGCGCCGACCCGAATGTCAGAACCAAGCGCAACGAATCCGCGCTCGCCGACGCCGCCACTGCCGGTAATGAAGAGACCGTGAAACTCCTGCTCGATCGCGGCGCCGAAGTGAACGTCCAGGACATCCGCGGCTACTCGCCGTTGCTCTACGCGGCCGGGGCGGACGCCATGCCTGCCGGTGTGGTGAAGATGCTTCTCGCCAAGGGCGCCAGCACCGCTGTCAAAGGCGACGGCGAGACCGCCAGCATGCTCGCCGCCAAGCGTGGTGACAGCGAAGTGGCGCGCGTGCTCGGAGTCCCGGAGGAAGAACGGAAACAGCTCGGCGTGGCTCCGGCTCCCCGCGGCAGTGGAAGCGAAAGCGGCAGGTCGATCGCCGCCGCGGTCGGGCCCGCCCTGGCGCTCCTCGAAAAGCAGAGCCATAACTTCATCCGCATCGGCGGCTGCAACTCCTGCCACGCCCAGGATCTGCCCTCGGCCGCCGCTGCCATCGCCCATGATCATGGGCTCCCTGCCCCCAAAGAGATCCCGCAGCTTCCGCAAAGCATGCACACGCTGAATCCGGAACGCATCATGGATCTGGCGGTGCCCAGCGTAATGACGGTCGGCTGGGAAATGTTCGATTTCGGAAACAACGGCATCCCCAGGGACGAATACACCGATGCCACCGTGCGCTACATCAAGTCGATGCAGACTTCCGCGGGCAATTGGGATGCTTTCGAAAGCCGCCGGCCGCCAATGAATACCGGCGTTTATCAGACCACCGCCCTGGCCGTCTATGCGCTCAAGACCTACGGACCGCCGGCCGAGCAGGCTGACACGGATCAAGTACTGGCTCGGGCGGCGGCATGGCTCGAAGCCGCCAGGCCGGCTACCACCCAGGACCAGGCTTTCCACCTGATGGGTTTGGCGTGGTCGACTATAAAGTCGAATGTCAAGTCGAACGTAAAGCCCGCCTCGATCGCCGCCGCTGCGAAGGCGCTTGCCGCGGCGCAGCGCCCCGATGGAGGCTGGAGCCAGTTGCCGACTATGGGCTCGGATGCTTACGCCAGCGGTGAGGCGCTCTACGCGCTCAGCGCCGCCGGCCGGATGCCGGCAACCGATCCGGTCTACGAAAAGGGGGTGAAGTATCTCCTGAGCACCCAGGCCGCCGACGGCTCCTGGCACGTGAAATCACGTTCCATCTGGGTGCAGCCGTACTTCGAAAGCGGATTCCCATATGGCCAAGACCAGTGGATCTCCGCTGCCGGGACCAGTTGGGCCACGATGGCGCTTTCGCTGACGGTTGACCCGCGGCACAGTGCATCGGCGCGTGAAACGCCGGTGGCGTCGCAAAGGACAAACGAGAGCGCGTCATCACTGGCACTGGCGGCAACGACAAAACCAAAGTGATGGGAATCTTGGAGCGCGGCCGCAAGGCAACGGGCAGCAAGGTTCGCGTCAAGGTTGTGGACAACACCAAGAAAAAGACTCTACAATCCGAAATTCGCAACCATGTTGCCGCCGGTTCCGCACTGTACACCGACGAACTTGAAAACCCTACGACGGACTGAACGAATTTCAGCACGAGGTGGTTGACCACGCCGTAAAGTACGTTCGCCGCGAAGTCCGCACCAACGGGCTGGCGAACTTCTGGTCTTTGGTCAAGTGCGGCCTGAATGGAACCTACATTTCGGTAGAGCAGTTCCACCTGTTCCGCTACCTCGATGAACAGGTATTCCGTTACAACAATCGCAAGATGAACGACGGCGACCGGTTCGATATCGTGGTACGCCAGATCGCCGGCAGCGGCTGACGTGGGATCAACTCACCGGCAAAACGGAGGAAGGGATGTGCTCGTCCTAAACGCCGGGACAGAGGGAAGCGACGCGCACAGATTCGACGCTCCATTTCGAGCCTTCTGTCAAACAAGAACCAGCCTGAGGCGGCATTCGGCCCCTGTATAATCAATCGGTTACGAGCGCTAGACAGGCAGGCACGTGCTCGCGATCAAATAAGCAGCAAATAAGATTCAAGCCCAAAATGGGACGTATGCGGTGTGCTTTCGCGAACTGCTCGTCGGGTCTTTTGCTCTGACAAACCCCGCCTTGATCGTGCGCGCAATGATTCGCGATGCGATCGCGGCGTTTGTTTCATCAATGCCGAATCTTGCTCTCAACGAGGCATTTGTCATCACCTCGCGACAGACAAAGCGTAAGCAAGCGTGCTGATAACACGCTCTGACCTTGTCTTCCCATTCCATAGCGGCCAATTTGCGAGGCGCAAATAGAATCGCGGTCGTATGATGTTCGGTCGCCTGAAACATCGGCGGCGGTAGTTGATAAAGCTCAATTTCGGAGATAACTTTATCGATCCCGCTCCCCCGCTCCTCGCAGATGTTCAGCCGCCGCATAAAGGCCGCTAGCGCTTCGTTCCTCGATTGCGGCGGCTCATCAATAAACCGGAGTGTATCAATAAGAGGACGGCCAGGATTTGTGATTTCGATGCGATCACTGAAAATCTCGACGGTCGCGCTCGATCCGCGCAACCAGAGATCCTGATGTATAGTCGCGTTCGCGACGAGTTCACGGATTGCAATCTCCGGGTAAATACGAACATCACGCCGCAATGCTGCTTGAATCTCCTCGCTTCGCGGTAGCTGATCGTTTATATAGTCCAGCAAGTCCTCGAAACCAGCCGCATATCCCTTGGAATTGACCCGCTCTTTAACAGTGGTCGTCCTGTCACCGCCTTTATACACGATGACCCGCACAGCTTTTCGATTGAGCGCCCCAAAGTCGGACAATTTACGTGCGAACAAGAGTGCGCCGAGGTTTGTAATATCCCATCGCCCCCGCCCTGTGTGTTCGATAATATGGTCTCGATCAAGCCGATCAAGAATTGCGCTCTTAGTCGTGGGGACCCTTTGTCCCGTCATTTCGAAATAGGTGGGATAGTCGAGTACGGCGAGTACCTCTTCGGCAACTAGATCAGCTCGCGCAACCCCGGTCTCAAAACTTGTACCAGAGAGCCGACTCCAGAGGGCGCGTTCTTTCTCGACGTGATCCTTCAGCTTTTTCGTGTACGTGCCAACACGAATGTATTCAGTATCCTTCCACCTCACAGGGGCGTAATTGCAGGCTGGAATTTCGAACAAGACTATGCGGCGCATTTCGCATTCGAATTCGTGGATAGTGAAATTTATGCGAGGATTCAAATTGTGGGCTAGCCAATTCTCCAGTTCCTCGTTGCCGACCTTTTCTTTCCTCGGCTTGAAGGACGTGCCCATGATCTTATGCGTCTGGTCCTGGACGCCCCAAACGATAAACGCAAACTTTTTGCTGTGCAGGGCAGCCGCATTGGATAGGGCAGAAATGTACTCTCCAATGCCCTCAGGCCGATAGTCGTTTAGCTTAAACTCTACCCACTCGGTTTCACTCGGGAGCAATATTAACCCCCGGAAGATGCTCACAACTCGCGACTCCCCCATGCTTCGTTCAGTCTACTTCAACTATTGGGAAGGTTGCGGGTCCCGCGGATTGTTATTCCGCCCGCCGCCACGGTTCACGGTTGCCCCGGCACGCGGGTTGCCAACCCGCCGCAGGTTACCCACCTGGTTACCAACCTGGTTACCAACCTGCCCACGAGCTCACCAGTCTTTCGGCGCACTCCAGACCTCGGAGACCCGGGTTTCGTGCCCGTCTTCCGACCCATCCATAGCCAGCAGGAACGATCGATCGGCGGACAGGGGCACCATGCGCCGGGTGGATCTGACATCTGGAGGGATCTGGTTGACAATGTCGCGCCGCAGGTAGAAATCGATATGCGGATGGGTTCCCACCAGGCGCACGATATCGGCCGCGGAGGGCGCCATAATGTTGGTGGCGATGGGCGCGGCGGACGGCAGACCCCACTGGCGCAGGCGCTCCAGGAATTGGGGTTCCCAGCGATCGATCTCCTGGAATTGCGCGGCGCTCACGGTAATTCCCAGGTAGGCGTAGTGGGGGGCGTACCGGCGCACCAGTTCGTTGGGGTCAAGGTAGCAATAGTGGATTTTGGGAATGGGTAACGCGGCGGCGTAGAACTCGTCGTCCGAGTCGACCGCGATGAGTTCGTTGGCGCGCCGCTGATCGGCGTACCATCGCAGCCACTGCGCGGAGGAAACGGGAGCGGCAGCGCCGTACGACAGTCCCCAGACCTGGGACGCGAAAGTCACTTTGATGCAGAAGGCCGCGGCCAACACAACGGCAGCGAGTTTGTGCCGGTTTCCAAACGCCGGGGGTGCGTAAGCGGCGGCGGCCAGGCAGAGCGGCGGTACGGAGTACAGGAGATACGGCAGGTTGCGATAACGGAAGCTCAACAGCGCCAGGCCGGTGACCAGAAGCCAGGAGAGCAGCAGCCCGGCGTCGTGCTTGCCGGCGCGGACGGCGCGCACCAGAAACGGCAGGGCGATCAACGCCAGCAGGCACAGCAACGGGTCGGTGAGGAGCAAGCGCTTCAAGTAGAACCAGACCGGGCCATCGGGGGAAGGTTGGACCGGCGGGCGGAGGCCGAACTCCAGGAGCTGAATCTGCACGTAGTCGGCCCAAAACCAGCGCGGGTGGGCGATGAGTTGGTAGAGGTGCCAGGGCGCCACGATGGCGGCGGTCACGGCACAACTCTTCAGCATCGGGACCACGGGCAGGCGGCGGCGCGTCAGAAGACAGGTGACGGACAGGACGGCCAATGGTAACAGGCCGGCGACGTTTTTCGCCATGAGGCCGAGGGCCAGGAAGGCTCCGAACCAAAGGATATTGCGGCGTTCGGACAGGCCGGGGTCGCGATCCACAGCCCAGAGAGCGCCGATCATCGCCAGCGCCAGCAGCATATCGGTATAGCAGACTCTGGAAAAGGTATGCCACAACGGATTTGCCACAATCAGGAGAATGGCGAGTACGGCGGTCCAGCGCCCATACGTGGCCTCCGACCAAACCCACAGTAAGAGGGTGGCCAGCGTAGCTGCCAGCAGGATGGGAAGGCGCAGGGCAAAGCGCGAGATCCCCAGAATCTTCATCGAAAGTCCGGAGAGCCAGATCAGCAGCGGCGGTTTGACGAGATAGAAGCGGCCGAGGACCTTCGGAGTCAACCAGCCGCCGTGCCGGGCAAGGTTAGCGGCACTGCTGGCGTAAGTGGTCTCATCCTGCGCACGAATTCCGCTGACACTGTCGCTGAAGACTCCGGCGAGGCCGGCCCAATTCATACCCAAGCCGAGAAGTAACAGGATGAGCAGGAGCAAGCCGGCGAGCTGGAGGCGATGCATCATGAGCGGAAGGGCTTCCGACTATTCTAACGGGGCCAGGCGGCCACAACCGTGATGGCTGCGGCCCTTCGCCAGAAAGTTGTGCTAATAAGGACCGGAACAGTCATTGGCATCGACAACCGCGGCCGAGCATACTAACCGCAAAAGCAGACGACACAAACCGATCGTCTGTCCGACTTCTCTCACTATCCACGTGAATTACAATAACAGCCATGAGAAGGCTGGCCGTGTTCGCCTTGGTCCTCTTCGGCACGCTGCTGGCGCAGCGGTTCGGCGGGCTGCTCGCCCAGCGGCCGTTTCGCGAATACCCGGGCATCGAATACAACACCTTCCCGCTGCCGGCCGATTACCAGGAGAAAACCGAGTGGGCCTTTGCGCGGCTCATGTACCCGTCCGCGCCCGGCTCGCGTTACACCCGCTGGGGCGCGGACTGGCGCGAAGGCAATACCGCCTGGACACAGGACTACCCGCGCGCCGACCGCCACTTCTCGCGGGCCATCCGCCGCCTGACCCGCATTCACGTGCGCTCGGCGGAGCAACCGGTCAACCTGGATGACGATGGCGACGTCAACAACTGGCCCTGGCTGTACGCCGTTCAGGTGGGCCAGTGGCAACTCACCGACGCGCAGGTCAAGGTGTTCCGCGAATACCTGCTGCGCGGCGGTTTCTTCATGTGCGACGATTTCTGGGGCCAGTACGAATGGGACCGGTTTCTCGCCACCATGAAGCGCGTGTTCCCGGAGCGGCAAGTGGTGGACCTGCCGGACAGCGACGCGATTTTCCACGTGGTCTACGATTTGGACGAGCGCTACCAGGTCCCCGGCCAACGGTTTGTTTATTCCGGCACCACCGAAAAATGCCAGGGCTGTCCGGCTCGATGGCGCGGTATCTATGACGACAAGGGCCGCGTGATGGCGGCGATGACATTCCAGTCCGACCTGGGCGATTCCTGGGAATGGGCCGACTACCCGGCCTACCCGGAACGCTTTTCGGCGCTGGGAATCCGCATCGGCATAAATTATGTGGTGTACGCCATGACTCACTGACGGTGCACGTGCCGATGTTGCGCCTATAATCCAACGACTGATCGGACAGGAAAACGTTCGCCGGATCGACCAGCCGTTGCGCTTCCACCCGGAACAACATTGCTTTTGAGCAGGAAGGCCTCCAAACTTTCGTCGCGAGAACTTCAACGGATTGTATGGAGACAACTATCTAGTTGACACTGTAAACTAAATAATTTACACTGAGAGGAATGATCGGTGGTTTCATACATAAAGGGCTTGAAGAGATTCACCTCACCGGCAAAACACGCCGGATCGGCGCCGATCATCTCAGGAAGTGCGTGCGCATCCTGCAATTGCTGGAGGTGGCGGGGCAGCCGGAGGACCTGAACATCGCCGGCTTTCGCTTCCACAGCCTGCAAGGCAACCCGAAGCGCTGGTCGGTTCGCGTGACCGGGAATTACCGGATCACTTTCGGCTGGTCGGGCGAAAACGCCTTGGATGTCGATTTCGAAGACTACCATTAGGGAGGAAGTTATGAAGAGAAAGAACGGACTGCCGCCGGTCCATCCGGGCGAGATTATCAAGAAAGACATCCTGCCGTCTGTCGGCCTGTCCGTGACAGCCGCGGCCAAAGCTCTTGGCGTTTCCCGCCAGATGCTGCACGACATTCTGGCGGAGCGCAAACCTCTGTCCGTCGTCATGTGCCTGAAGGTGTCCCGCCTGTTTGGCAGCTCGCCGGAAGTATGGATGCGCCTACAGGCCGGCTACGACCTGAAGAAGACTGAGCAAAACAAGAAGGTCATGGCACGCGTAGCGCGGATCGTGCCTGTAAAGCCGGTCGAAGAAGTACGGGCCTGAACATGACCCGCTGACGGTGCACGTGCCGGCTCGCGCCTATAATTAGTGCATGAGACTTTTCTTTGCCGCTTCCGCGATGACGGCGATGGCCTGGGCCCAGACGCCCGCACCGGCGCCAGACGCGCCGCCCGACATCGCCAAAGTCCAGGCCGCCCTGGACAGGTCCAACCGAACGCTGCGAGACTGGCCGGCCCTGGGACGCTACCACGACGCTAACAGCCAACTCGAGCCGCCAGCAGCCGGCGAAGAGCGCGTGGTCTTCATGGGCGATTCCATCACC
>DATMNI010000441.1:0-4068 GCA_035570275.1 Candidatus Acidiferrales bacterium
GCCTATCGCTCATGGGTAAAGCCGTTCCAGATCTCAGTCCGGCGGATACCCGCTCGAAATTCATCGAGGGATTCCACAATCTGCTCTCCGCGACGGCTCGTTTCTTCAGGGACGATTCCGACACCACGGTGATCGCCGACGCGTTCCCCTTACTGAACGCGCTAAAGGACGTTCATCTCCTTCTCGCGGAAGGCGCCCACAACCAGTTCGGCGATCTGACTTGGACTGCCCGCGCCGAAATGATGACGATACAATGGATGCTGGCGCGTCCCGAGATGAAAGAATTTTTACGTGGGCGCTACATGGTGCCGTATCAGGAAGAATGGATGGGCGCGGTCGACAGCATGAAGAAACTTCAGGGCTGGACTGACACCACGATCACCCATTTCTATGAACTCGCAGTGACCGGAGAGCGGATCTTGCTCTCCATCCGTTATGGCGACTGGTCAGACATCGAAAACATCGAGGATCAAGCGAAGAACTGGGCGCGCTCGTGCAAGCCGGAGATCCAACGCTACCTCTATGCTTATCAAACAGTCTCAGGAGTAGGTTTGGGGGCAGACATTGTCGACTCCCGCGATGCGGCCACGCGGTATCTGCAGCCTTCCGTGCTACTCCAGCGCAGGCTCAGAGAGCAGATGTCGGCGATGGCGGTTGGCGGCCCCACCGCTCCAGATCTCATCGCGGCGAGAGTGTCGGCTCGAGTCCAATTGCCTAGGCCTGGCCGGCAAAGATTGCCGGCTTACAGACCGGCTTACAGAAAGGAATCCTAAGGTGAGGCGGCCCAGATCATGCTCGACTTCACATCCGTTCTTTACCTGGGCCTACGACATGCCTACCACACGTTGCGGCCATGGGCGCAGCTGACAACAGGCTGGCCGGCGGCGCTAGAACCAGCGCCGGAGGCAATGGCCCTGGCGCGAGATCTGGCGCAACTGGTGGGCTGTGAACGGGCCGTCCTGGCGCCGTCAACGCTTCACCTCTTCTGGGATTTGTTCGACGTCCTGTCGCGGGACCACATCGCGATCTACGCCGATGGAGGGACTTATCCGATCGCCCTCTTTGGCATCGGGCGAGCGGCCGCTAAGGGTATTCCGACATCGACTTTCCGGACACATGATCCGGCCGCGCTGGCGTCCCTTCTGGATCGTGACCAGCGGACAGGGCGTCGCCCTATCGTCGTAACCGACGGTCTTTGCACGGCGACTGGTCGGACGGCGCCGCTGGCGGAGTATTTGAAGCCGGTCCAGGAGCGGAATGGATACCTCGTCATCGACGACACGCAAGCTCTGGGGATCTTGGGACGCCACCCTTCGCCGAGAGCCCCGTATGGCTCGGGTGGGGCGGGATCGCCAGCCTGGTACGGCATCAAGGGGCGGGAGTTGATTGTGGCCAGCTCGTTGGCGAAAGGCTTCGGAGCGCCGCTCGCGGCTATCGCAGGGAGCGCTCAGGCGATTTCGAAATTCGAGGAGCTGAGCTCGACCCGAGTTCACAGCAGCCCCCCATCCTTGGCTGCGATTGCCGCGGGCGAGCGAGCCCTGATCATCAACACCGGTCAGGGCGACAATCTAAGAAGCCGTCTCTGGAAACTGGTGCGTCGATTCCGAGACCACCTGCGGCAAGCGGGTCTTTCGGCTTTCGGCGGGCTTTTTCCAGTCCAGACACTGAAGCCGATCCCAGACGTCGAGGTGGGTCAGTTGCATGACCGGCTTACGAGCCTGGGTATCAAGACCGTGTTGCATAGAGCGCGAAACGGTTTGGATATTAGACTCAGTTTTCTGATCACCACGCTGCATAGTCCAGAGGATATCGACAGGGGAGTAGACGCACTACAACGGGCGTGCGCGCTGACGCGCCGTCAATTCCCAAGGAGAGAGAGTATTATAGTCGATTATCCACTGAGCGGCACTGTGCCAGTGTAACCGGAAAGCCAAATAAATCTAATGCGCACCATGGGAGCGTTGCAATGAAAAATCTCTTGAGCTTCAATCCGGAACCTTTCGAGACTGATTCCGAACTCCAGGGCTCGCCCCGAGACTGGGGACAAGAGGCCGAGTTTTCCTCCCGGCGTGGCCGCAGCCGTGCGCGTCCTCCGGGCGCCGCAGGGGTCCGTCGGCGACAGGCTTACACTAAGGCGCCCAGGCCCTTCGACGCAGGAGCAAGCATACCATCGGCCGCAACGAGAAAACTGCCATCCTATCGCCGTAGGCCGCCCTTTGGTCGGTTGGGAGCTTTTCCCGTCGCTGTGCCCGAGTGGCCGGTGTTTCCAATTACCGAACGGGAACCGGGTGTGGAACCTTCGCGGGGGCCGGAACCAGAACCACCAGGATCGGCTTCGGAGCACGTGCAATGGGTTCAGAGTTGCCTCAATGAAGTCATGGGTCTCCGCTTGGCGACCGATGGCATTATGAACGCGGAAACGCGTAGCGCAATCCGGAGCTTCCAGGAGCGCCGGGGCATGCGCACAGACGGTCTCGCGGGCCCCGAGACCGAGCGGGCGCTCGCCGAATCCTGTAAAGACAAGAACCCGCCCCTGCCGGCCACGGCAACTGCCGGTAATGGGCCGGCGACCGAGGCTCAGCCTGGCGAACTAGCAGGGAGGCTCGGCCCGGAGTGGGAATTCGAAACGGTCGCTCAGCGTCGCCGCCGGGCTGCAGCACGCCCGGGTGTTTCGCCGCTCGCCCCCCCCGTAGGCGTAGCACCCTTCGACAGCCAGGGGTTTCGCCAGAGGATCGTACGAATCGCCAATCAGGAGTTGGCGCGCTGGGGCAATGGTTCAATCAAGGAAACAGATCCCCAGGTTCGCCAGACGTTGCAAGACTATTGGAGAAAGGGTGCCGGAGTTAACTACAGCGATGCCCAGCTCGGCGACCCGAATTTCCAGAATGATCATCCTTGGAGCGCTGCGTTCATTTCCTGGGTGATGAAGACTGCGGGTGCGGGCAGCGCGTTCAAGTACAGCAGCGCCCACGCGACGTACACGCGATGGGCGAAAGACAACCGTGTGGGTAACAGCGTCAACCCGTTTAAAGCATACCGCATCAGCGAGCTCGCACCGCAGGTCGGCGATATCGTGTGCAAACGGCGGGCCGGAAGCGGCGCCACCTACGAGAATATCCGGCCGGGTATGAAAACCCATTGCGACATCGTGACCGACCTTCAGCCGGGACGTCTCGTGACGATTGGCGGGAATGTAAGCAATTCGGTGTCGCAGACAGCACCGCGGACGGACGCTGGGGGCTTTCTTAGCGATCCAAACTATTTCGCCGTAATCCGGATCGACGGAACACAGCCTTCCGTCCCGATTGCGCCCGCGCCGACGCCGGTGACACCGAGCACCGGTTCGGCGCCGAGGTTGATCAAACAAGAGTCCACGCCGCCCGGGATCACGCTGTATGTCGAAATCGATCTGCAAATCGTGGACAAACTCAAGATAGCGGCACCGCCGATTACCGGCATATTTATTCCGGACAAATACGTGCCGGGCGCGGCTGCAGACCTCATTCTCTACCTCCATGGTTTCAAGGCTGAGGCAATCCGCCGGCAAGCGATCGACCAATATTGGAACAGCCAGCGGTTCCCATATGGCGCACTGCGTGAAGGAGTCAACGCCAGCGCACGCAATGTCATTCTAGTCGCCCCGACACTGGGCTCGCGCTCAGAAGCCGGGCGTCTTGTTCGACCAGGCGGATTGGACGCCTACATCGAGCAAGTTCGGGTGGCGTTGAAAGCCTATAGCCCTCGTCGACAGACCGGATCCGCGCCGGCTCTCGGCAATCTCATTCTCGCCTGCCATAGCGGTGGCGGTCTGCCTATGCGCCAACTGGCTGGAGGCCGCGATCGAGCGCTGGCGCGTCTCCAAGAGTGTTGGGGCTATGATTGCACGTACAACAGAGGCGATGACGTCTTCTGGGAGGGGTGGGCGCGCGCGCGGCCGAACGCCAGGGTCTACATCTACTACATCCCCGGATCGTCGACCGCACCCCTGGCCGAAAGTCTGCGGAACAGGCGAGTCCAAAACGCCATCGTTCAGCCATCGCGCGACAAGAGGCACAACTACGTGCCAAT
>DATMNI010000442.1:0-41736 GCA_035570275.1 Candidatus Acidiferrales bacterium
CTAACGGTCGCGGCTCTGATCGGAGCCGCGCGCGTCAGCAAGCGGTTTCTCGATACGTTAGCGAACTTCTGAAACGGCCGCGCAGGTATCCGTCCCCTCAGCCCTTTCAGCCCACCGGCAGCGGCCGGATGAGCCCGAGCGAGACCCCCGTCATCACCAGGCCGATGCAGGTGATGAGCGCCGCCGAAGCCACGGGGAGCAAGCGGAATGCCTTGCTTCCGGTGACCTTCCGGCTGGCAGGGAGAAGATTTCCGACACATAGGACCAGCACACCCATCCCCATCAGCACCATCGCCAGGCCGGCGCTGAAGCCGACCAGCAGCAGCATCCCGAGACCGGTGCGGCCTAGCGAAATCGCGCTCAAAAGCAATACCAGCGCCGAGGGGCAGGGCACCAGGCCGCCGCTGGCGCCCAACGCGATCAGACTGCTCAGCGTGATTTCGCCCTCGGGGACGTGGCTATGGGTG
Organism: Candidatus Acidiferrales bacterium; assembly: GCA_035570275.1. GTDB lineage: Bacteria > Acidobacteriota > Terriglobia > Bryobacterales > Bryobacteraceae > DATMNI01. The sequence continues at coordinate 468 of DATMNI010000442.1, forward strand.
TGCCCGCCGCCGTGGGTATGGCTATGGTCCTGGGAGTGGGAATGGTCGTGTGTGTGACCGTGGTCATCGCCGTGGTGATGGTGGTCGTGATCGTGATCATGATGGCCGCGGGCGCCGCGCAAACGGCGCAGGAACAAGGCTGCGCCCACCCACACGATGCTCAGTCCGGAAATGGCGCCGAGAATCGGGAACAAAGTCTCCGGCAGCACGTACTTCGACAGGAACAGCGTGACGAAGCCCAGCAGAAAAACGCTGGCGGTGTGGGTAAACGTGACCATGGCGCCGAGGAAGATGGCGTGCTTGAACGTGCCGCGCGAGCCCACCAGGTAGGCTGCCACGATGGTCTTCCCGTGGCCGGGTGAGAGCGCATGCACTGCACCCAACCCGAAGGCCACGGCGACGCCGATCAGCGTCAGCCCCCAGCCGATCTCGGTTCGGCGCAGCAGTTGGGACAGATAGTCGCCACGGACCACGGTTCCGGCCGCTGGTGTGCCGGAGGCGGGCACGGGAGCGGTAGCGGGCACCGGAGATGTAGCCGGCAGCGCCACCACCGCGGGTGGAGCCTCGGCGGTGGCCGGTGAGGTACGGCGAGTCACCTGGTTCGGAACTGGGGTGGCTATTGGGGCCGACACTGAGGTCGATACTGGGCCCGATACCGGGTTCGGCAGCGGGGCCGGTGGCGGAACCGGAGTCGCTGTCCACGACAAAGACGCCTTCAGGTCCTGCGGCGGCGCCAGCATGGGGTCCTGCGGGTAGGCTGTGAGTTCGGCGCTGCGGTCGCTCGGCTTGGCGCTCGCGGATGTCAGGTTGATGCCGTCGCCGGCCCGAATCACAATCTCCTTCCAACCCGACCGGCCGTGGTAGTTTCGGTCTTCATAAACCAGTGCGCCCGGGGCGGCGTCTAGCCGCAAATCGGCCACAATACGCGCCACCCGCATACTGGCGGCGCCATCGGCCACCAGCATTTCGGCCTTTTCCACACGCGCGGTCACGGGCTTGCCATCGACCGTAATCACCAGGTTGGCGGCCCATTGACGGGCCTGTTCCATAGCCTTGTCGCGCGAGTTGCCCCACTGCTGGAACAACTCGAATGTGGGGATCTCGGCCAGGTCCAATACATACCGGATGTTGACCCCATTCACACCGGGCTCGATCCGGGTGTAGTGGTTGACGCTGAAGTTGCCCATCGGATGGGCGGCCGCCAGGTCGGCACACAGGGCGGCACACAGGGCCAGCAGGCCAAACCGTTTTCGGTGCATTTGCTGGTATTACGAGACTCACGCGGCAATCGGATTGCACTTGAGCGATTTCCCTCGGGCAGCCTTCTCCGCCGCGGCCGTCCGCGGGCCGGCGGGGCCGTCTGCGGGTCGGCGCGGCCGTCTGCGGGTCGGCCATGGATGCGGCGCGTGTAGGAAAAAAGCCACACAGGCAGGAATGCCAGCGTGACTGCCGCAACGTCGTGGTGATCGCGGAAAGCGCGGGGGTGATGCGAGGAGCCGTAGCAATCGACGTATTGTCATGATGGTTGGCCAAGCCGACGAAATAATGAGCGCTGGCTTGGACATAGAGTTGCTTAGGGCTTCGGGCTGCCAGGCCTCCGCCTTCCAGAGGTGTCGCGGAACCAATCGGGGCTTTTGAATTGGGCCAGGGATTCCCAGGTAGGCCGGAACGCGCCCGGAGCCGCGCGACGGGGCACCGATGCGGCACTTCCTCCAACCGATGCGGCGGTTGGCCGTGGAGCGCGCGGCCTGGCCCGGCGGTATACGCGGCGCCAGCTACTTGTTGCAGGATGGAGCGGCGTGTGATCGTGCTGGTTCCTTAGCGTCACTTCACTTGGCGGCGTCACTTCACGGTAATGGCGTCACTTGAGCATAATGGCCACCGAGGCGCTATGATTCTCCCATTCCAGGGTCAGTTTGGCCTTGTTGCCGCCAGCTTCGGCGATGGTGAATTTCAGGCTCTCGACGAGGGCGGGCGGTTTGCTCATGGTCATCTTGACGCGGCCTAGATCCTGCGCTTTGTCATAATCGAGGCCCGCCTGGCCGGTCTGCTTGTTGATGATGAGTTGCCAGTTGTCTGGGGCGGTGAGGTCCACGAACAGGGTGTAGTCGCCCTTGGGAACGGCCAGGCCGGCGACGTCGAGATTGGCATCGGTATGAAAGGCGGTGGCATCGTTGGCGCCGGCGCGCCAGACGGGATAAGTGGAGTCCTGGCCGATAGTTCCATCCTTGCCGAAGAGCTTGCCGACGCGGCCTTTGACCTTGGGCGAGAAATACGTCACGGAAAGGGTTTTGCCACCGATTGACTTGGACTCGGTGATACTTTGGGCGGAAGCCAGGCCGGCGGCGGCGAGCACCGCCGCGGCGCAGGTTAAAAAGAGTTTCATAGCGAAGTTTCTCCTTTGGTCAGCATAGCAACGGTCACCATACCAATGTGGCGTCAGGGTCTGGCATCACGGTTTGGCATCACGGTTTGACCACGACCTTGCCGAATTGTTCCCGGTTTTCGAGGTGCCGATGGGCGGCGCGGATTTCGGAGAGCGGGAAGACCGAATCGATCACGGGCTTCAACTGGCCGCGGAAGACGAACTGCAGCACGCGGTGCAGTTCGCCCATGGCGCCCATGAAAGAGCCCAGCAGGCTCCATTGTTTGCTGAAGAGGTAGCGCAGGTCGATGGCGGCGTCGAAACCGGTGGTGGCGCCACAAGTGACCAGGCGGCCGGCGGGGGCGAGGGATTCCAGGCTCTTGGGCCAGGTGGCGTGGCCGACGTGCTCCACCACCACGTCAACCCCGCGCCTGGCGGTGATATTTTTGACCTCGCGGGCGATGTCCTGGCGGTAGTGATCGATCACATGATCGGCGCCCAGGCTGCGGGCTTTCTCCAGCTTGGCCTCACCGCCTGCAGTGGCGATCACGCGGCATTGGAAAAGCTTGGCGATCTGGATGGCCGCCATGCCGACGCCGCTTGATGCGGCCAGCACGAGGACGTCTTCACCGGGCTGCAGGTTGGCGCGGGCCATCAGCATATGCCAGGCGGTGAGGAAGACCAGCGGGGCCGCGGCGGCCTCTTCGAAAGGCATGGCGTCCGGGATCCGGATGACGCTGTATTCGGGCGCGGCCAGCAATTCGGTATTGCCGCCATCCACGCCGTAACCGAAGACGGCATAGTGTCGGCAAAGGTTGTCGTTGCCGGCCAGGCACTGGGCGCATTGGCGGCAGCTCAGACCGGGCGCAAGCAAGACGCGCCAGCCGGGGTTCACGCGTTGGCAGAGGCGGCCGGCTTCGACCACTTCGCCCGCGATGTCGCTGCCGAGCACGTGGGGCATCTGGAACTTCATGCCGGGGATGCCGGCGCGGACGAACAGGTCGAGATGGTTGAGGGCGCAGGCGCGCACCCGGATGAGTACCTCGCCGGGGCTGATTTGCGGTTCGGGGGCGTCTTCGTAGATGAGAACTGAGGGGTCGCCGTGCCGGTGGATGCGGGCCAGTTTCATGGGGAAAGGCTTTCGAGGCGCTGCCTCAGAGCGAAAGTGTTCTTCACCGCAGAGACGCGGAGCCGCAGAGAGAAGCGCTGAGGAAGACCAAAATTGATATGGCTTTCTGCATCGGTCGTAGTTGGTGACCATCCGGAGTTGGCGCAAGGAAGCAGAGACACTCGCATGCTGACGCTGCGAAGCCTTTGGGGATGGTTGAGGCCGGGACCTTTACGCACCGTCGCGTGGCGATAGCCCACCCATGTCTCTGCCTCCTCTGCGCACCAACCTGGCGTAACGGCGGTAACCCTACCTGTGTGCAAGACATGCCTCAATGCCTCTTCTCTGCGACTTCCTCCGCGTCTCTGCGCCTCTGCGGTTAATAGGAACTTGACTCATTGGCATCACATTCGCAGATTCCAGTACTCTAGCACAGAGTATTGCCCGGACATTGCCATGGGGGACCGCCATCAGAAGCTTCTCAGGAATTGACGATACCGGCCGCTGTTGAACGTGGTCCACGGTTCAAAGCCCCTCTCCGTATATAGCTGGTACGCGAAGTCGATGTTCGCCTTGCAGTCCAGCAGGTCCCGAAGGTTCACGCCTGCCCGCTTCAAGTGCACCGTGTTGATCTGGAAGTAGCCCCAATCCAGCGTGCCGTCGGAATTGTAATGGTAGATCTCACAGGCGCCGCGCGGGTTTTCGGCGCGTTGCACCGCCAGTGCGATGCGGCATGCCGGCCCGAATTTGTTGCAAGCGTATTGCTGGTACGCCGTCAACCTGCGGCCGAATTGATCGGCCTGGGCTGCGCCGGCTGAATCCGCCGACTCTCTCGGAGCGATAACGAGGGGCCACTGGAATCGAATGCGCACGGGCGATTGCAGCGAGAATGTGTATTCGGCGTGCAGTACGATCGCGGCCACACCCGCTGCCGCAGCCAAGAGGAGAAGCAGTCCCAGGAGCCTCGGCGGTATTCCTGGTGATTTCGATCGCCTGCCGCGCGCCCGCTTCGGTGCCGCTGTTTTCGGAGACATTTTCAGAGACACCGGACGGCGCCTGTGGATCGCCGGCTCGCTGAGGCAGAGAAACGTCGCTGAAGCATTCTTCGATCAGATTACTACAGCGGCCTGGCAGCGCACCGGGCCGGTTGGATTGGGGAGCAGCCGCTATCAGCGCGGCCCCGCAAAACGCGTCTTGCATCCAACCGACAGGCAGCTTTCCCATAAGCCGGCAGCCTCGGTCTCGGAGGTCTGCCAATTCTTCCCCTGCAACAACACATCTACAAGATCCGCTTCCAACCATCCCTCGGACGCCGGAATCTCTCGACCGGACCATTCCGATCGCCATCTTTCCAGGCGGGCGCGCAGCCGGGCCTGGTCTTCCGCGGTTCCATGCTCCGCCAACTGCCCCGCTGCCTGGCGTGCCTGTTCCGGTGGTGCGATCTCCAAACGCTTCCGCCAGAAGGTAGCCAAAGCGGGAGAGTAGGCGCGATCCAGTGAGAAAACCATGTTAAGGTCCGCCGCCGTTGCGTTCACCGGCAGGGCGCCCTCCAGCAAGGGGAGTCCTCGTTTCGCATCCCACCGCACGAGATAAGCCAGAACATAGCCCTGGGTTTGCTTGCCCCAGGTTGATCCCGACTTCAAGTACAAACTCAACAGGTCGTCATAAATCGCCGGCGTCGAAAAGCGTGCGGCAAGTTCGGCTGCCCACTGAAGATTAATCCATCTACCGGAGCCAGTCGCTGCGGAGGCGATCTTGCGCATCAGGCAATCGTCTGTCTCCGGCAGCGTCTCGAATGGAACCCCATCGAAAACTTCCAGCAGGGTCGGATTGTTAGCGCAGACTTCGTCGATCAGATCCTGACGGCTTTGGTCTGGCGCGATCTTCAACAGTTGTTTGAGCGCCGCCGTCCGCTCCCCTCCCAGGCTGGCATTTCGCTGCGTCGCCAGGATCTGTTTAAGAGCCGGGACCATGCGCGCGTCCTCAAAATATCGGCCATAAGTATCCAGTAGCCAGTCGACGTTGAATTCGTTGACTTCCCCGAAGTGCGCGATCAAAACTTCACGGGCCTCGGCGAACCCAGGTTCCGAGGTCTCCTTCCGCTGCCCCAGTTGAATGAACACAGTCCTGGCGGCATCCACCAGCGCTTCACCTTTGCGCTTCGGCAGCGAGAGTGCAATCCTCTTCAGGTACTCGGTCTCAATTTGTTGGTTCTCCAACTCCAACCCGAACGCCGGCGGCGCGGTTGGAGTACCTGGATCGAATGGCGCCATCAATCGCGCCTTCAGGGCAGCGGTGGTCGCCAAAAAGGAGGACCCCGCCGGAAAAGGCTGGGCCGGATCATCCAGCGCTGCCTCTAACCGGGCCACCACCAGAGCTCGGTTGCGTGCCACCCACAGTCCGCGCGTCACGTCTACGGCAAACGGGTAGAACACCTTGGGATGCAGGAATAGCGACAGCTTCATGCGCGTCGAAGCGTCTCCGGTCAACCAGTCCAGCTCTTCGGCGTACACTCGGGCGCTCTGGAGATCAGCGGCTTCGCGAATGTTCTTCTCCAGCAGGGCCGCCCGGCGCGATTCTTCCGGTTCGCTCATCGGCCCCACCTCGAAGCTGACGGCATTGCTGGTCAGGGCGGCGGGCCGGGCTTGCCCAAGCGCAACCCTCGTCGTCACCACGTGCACTGCATAATGGCCCGGTTTGTCGAAGCGATACACGGCGTTCAGCGGCAGCCTGACCGTCACGGTCTTCCCAACTTCGAGCGCCGCCATGGCAGCATAATCGGGCACGTACCGGTTACCCCGAGCCTGATCCTCGAGCCATGGAAATACTCCAGCCGTGGGCGCCAGTACCACGGCATCGATAGGAGAGGCGGGTTCGGTGGTGGTTGTGTTGAGGGAAAAGCCGGGTGTGACGGCGGTGAATGCCAGTTCCAGCAGAATCGGCTCGCCAATTTGATAGCGAGCGCCATTCCCTTCCAGAGCGCTTTTCCCTGCCAGAGACAACTGAACCGTTACAGGATCACTTCCTTGAGCCATCGCCGATAAGCATAGAAGCAGGCTGCCAGCCCATGCCGCTAACCACTGCCGAACCACAAAGTCATAACTGCAGTAACTCACACTTACCTCGGCTGGCTCGCCAGCAGCACCAGTGTCTCCAGCGTCCGCGTCTTCTGCGACTCTTCCAACTTCAGATACCTGTGCCTGCCACCGGCCGACTCCGTAAACAAGGTTCGCCCCTGCTCATCCACCGTCACCCGTCCCGGCGCGGAAATCCCGAAGTATCCCCGCGACGGCCGCACCGCGTATAGCGCCGCCGTCAGGTCCCACGTCGGCCGGTCATACGGCATCTTCATGTAGTTGCGGTAAGCTTCCGCCACCGGATGGTCGGCCACCCACGCGAAATCGTTCTCGATGCTGGTGGCCGGGAACTTCAGCGCGCTGCCGATTTCAAAACCGCTGAATACCACGGGCGAAGGCCACTCCTCGAACACCTTGCGCGCCGCCGGAATGTCCGTCTTCACGTTGTACTCCGGATCGCCCGTCGGAAACCGGCCCGCCATCGCGCTCAGCAACCTTACCTTTTGCGTCACCAGTTGCGCGCCGGTCAATGGGCTGGCTTCGTCCGGCGGCGAATCCAGCAGCCGCGCCAGGTTGGTGCTGAACCCCACCATTACGATCGCCACGCTGTCCTGGGCTTCGCCCGCCAGTACGCGCCGCAGCACCCGCACCGCATCGGGCGCGGCCGTGCCGTCGGTTAATTTGTGCGGATAGACATACTGGCCGTCCGGTTTGCGCCGCTCCGCCGGAACCTTGATCATGGCGCTGTCCTCGGGCGTCTTGCCGTTTTTGACCACTCCCACCGGAATCGCGGCCCGTCCATAAAACGTGTTGACCAGGTCCACATAAGGCGCCGCGTAGCGGTTGTCCTTGCTCAGCGTGACGGCCAGCAACTTCGCCTCGCCCCGGCTTTCCAGAGCGTGGATCACCGCCAGCGCCAGCGCGTCGTCCACGTCGTTGCCCATGTCGGTGTCGAAGATCAACCGCACCGGTTCGGCGGCTGGTTCGAAGGGGGATGCCGCGGCAGTGCAGAGCAGCGCCGCCAAAGCCACCGAAATCTGGAATCGCAGAATCCCGTCGCCGCGCCTCGGTTTTCTCATGGCTGATTCGAACCCTCCATGTTCGCACCCTCCAGGTACGTGGCAATGTACCATGTGTTGCCGAAGGCATCCATCACGCCCCCATGGCGGTCGCCATACGGCTGGTCAGCCGGTTGGCTGATCGCACTGGCGCCGGCTTCCAGCGCCCTCTGGTATACCGCATCCACATCGGCGACGTACAGATAGAAAGTCGACGCCATCGGCTGGTATGGTCCGTCCGCGTCGGTCATCTCCAGCGCCGCATCGCCGATCTGGATGGTGGTGTGCAGAATCGCGCCCTCGGGCGACGTGGCCCGCCCGGTCTCCGTGGCCCCGAACGCCTGCTCTAGAAACCGGATCACCGGCCTGGCATCCGGCGGATGCAGGTACGGCTGCACCGTCGGCGCGCCGTCCGAGAAATAGTTTTCACCGCGAAACGTCGCGATATACCAGTGGTTGCCAAACGGGTCTTTCACGTTCGCGGTGCGCTCCCCCCACGGCTGGTCGGTGGGTGCTTGCAACGAGTGGGCGCCGCCTGCCAGCGCCAGTTGGTACACCGCGTCCGTGTCTCGAACGTAAACGTGGAACGCCATCGGCTTCGCCTCGCCCTGCCAGGCCAGTCCGGCGCCACCGCCGCCAATCATCATCATGCAATCGCCCAGACGTACCTCGCCGTGGATGCCGCCGGCTCCGCCGGTGGCGCGGAACGTTTCCTCGGCCGCGAAGGTGCTTTTCACGAACTCCATCAGGCCCACCGCGTCAGGCACGATGACATACGCCGTCAGCGTGCGGAATCCTTTGCGAACACCACTATTGGGAACACCAGTCACGTCGCTCATTTATCCCCCAACACCGCGTCCATCCATTTGTCGATCTCCGCCATCAGCCCCATGTGAAAGTCATGCTGCGCCGCTGCTCCCCGCGCATTCTCCCATTCTCACGCAGATCTCTCACCCGCGTGCCGAACTTTTGACCTGAATCGGCTGCCGCCTGCCTGCGTGGTAAGGTGATCTTGAAGGCTTCCCGGTGTCCACGCCATCGAAAACATTCATCACGCCGGAACAGTACCTGGAGATCGAGCGCAAAGCCGAGTTCAAGAGCGAGTACTATCAAGGCGAAATGTTCGCCATGGCCGGCGCCGGCATTCCCCACATTCGACTGGTTGGAAACCTGTTTGCCGGGCTTCACCAACAGCTTCGGTCGCGGCCGTGCAGCGTTTTTTCGAACGATATGCGTGTATTTGTCGCCTTGACAGGCCTCTACACGTATCCCGATGTGGTGGCTGTGTGCGGCGAACTCCAGGTCTTGGACACGCAGAAGGATACTCTGCTCAATCCCAGCTTGATAGCTGAAGTCCTGTCCCCATCCACCGAAGCCTACGACCGCGGCCGGAAGTTCGAGCAGTACCAGTCTATTGAGTCATTCCAGGAGTATCTGCTGATGGCGTCCGATCGCATGCACATCGACCTCTACACGCGCCAGGCCGACGGTCGATGGCTACGTGCCTCCGCCAGCCGCCCGGATGATTCGATCGAGCTGGCGTCCATCGGCTGCCGGATCACGCTGGCCGATCTGTATGAGAAGGTGAATCTGACCGAAATCGCATCGCCGCAGCCGTGATACCCTGAAAACCTTGGTAAAGATCCGGGGTCTCTCCGTGCTTGTTGCGCTGGCGGCTGCGCTATCCGCGCCCGCCGCTACGGGGTCGCCCTACGCCGGCGCCACGGCCTGCGCCACCTGCCACGCCGAGCAGCATCGCAAGTGGTCTCAATCGCGTCACAGCAAGATGGTGCAGCCCGCCACCGCCGCCGGCGTCAAGGGCGACTTCGCCCGCGGCCGGATTCAACTGCGCGGCGCCAGTTACCAGGTGAGGCAGCGCGCCGGCGCTTACTACATCACCGAGAGCTACCTTACCGGCAAGCCGCAGGAACACCGTGTCGATTACACCCTCGGCAACCGCCGGATCCAGCACTATCTGACCACTCTTCCGGATGGCCGCGTGATCGTGCTGCCACCCAGTTGGGACATCTTGCGAAAGGACTGGTTCCACAACCTGGATATCGCCGACCCGGATGAGGTTTCGGGCGTCCAGGTGTCGGGCGTCCAGGTGCAGGTTTGGAACAAGGGCTGTTACGGATGCCACGTCAGCCAGGAGGAGAAGAACTTTGACGCGGCCAAGGGCCAATACCAAACCGTGTGGGTCGATTTCGGCACCAACTGCGAACGCTGCCACGGCCCCGGCGCCGAACACGTGGCCCACTACAGCGCCGCCGAACCGCCGCCCGGCCCAGCCCGCGACATCGTCCTCCAGACCCGGCTTGACGCCACCCGCAACACCATGGTCTGCGGCCAGTGCCACTCCTTCCGCGACATCTACGTCAACGGTTTCACGGCCGGCTCCGACTACTACGACTTCTTCCTGCCGATCCTGGAGTACAACCAGCCCGAGGACAAGGACCCGGCCTACTGGCCCGACGGCCGCACCCGCCGTTTCTCGAACGACGCCTTCGGCCTGTGGCAGAGCGAGTGTTTCCTGAGAGGCGGCGTCACCTGCGTGGCCTGCCACATCAACGCGCACGAGACCGAGATCGAACGCAACCCGCAGCTTCGGCCGGACGCCAATGCGCTCTGCACCCAATGCCACCAGGCCATTGCCAAATCGGTGGCGCCACACACCCACCACGCCGAACGAAGCGCCGGCAGTTCCTGTGTGGAGTGCCACATGCCGCGCACCGTTTTCAGCATCAAGGCCGAAATCCGCGACCATTCCATGAGCATCCCGGTCCCGGAAAACACCATCCGGCACGCCATTCCGAACGCCTGCAACGCCTGCCATAAGGACCGCGACGCGCAGTGGTCGCTGCGGCAGATGAACCAGTGGTATGGCGCCGCCTCGCGCCAAAAACTGATCCTGCGCGCCGACGCTTTTGCCATGGCGCGCGGCGGCGACGCGGCCGCTATCCCGAAACTGCTCGACATCCTGGACAAGTCGTCCGAAGGCGCCCTCGTGCGCTCCAACGCTGCCGGTCACTTGAGCCGTTTCTCCAAGGACTCGCGGGTTTTCACGGCTCTGCAGCGCGCCCTGACCGACCCCGAACCCGCGGTCCGGGTGGTGGCCGCGCTTCGTTTGAGCCCCGGCGCAGCCGACCGCCAGGCCGCCCTTACCGCGATGACCCGTTCGCTCGGCGACTCCTCCGCCACCGTGCGCATCGCCGCCGCGGTCTGGCTAGCCAGCCAGGGAATTGGCCAACTCCCCGGCGAAGATGGCGCGCGGCTCAATCAGGCTAAGCAACTCTTTCGCGCGCGCGCTCAACTGAATGCCGACGACGCCGAACAGCAACTGGGCGCCGGCAAGTTCTATCTTTTATCGGGCGACGCCATCACGGCCGCCGGCGCTCTGGAGGGCAGTCTCAAGCTCGACCCCGCAGTGCCGGCCCAATACTACCTCGCCTACGCGTATGCCCAGCAAGGCAAACTCGACGAGGCCCGCAAACTGCTGCAAGCCATTCCGCAGGCCGATCCCCAGTTCGCCCGGGCGCAGCACTTGCTGCAGGCCATCGCCGCAAGGTGAGTTTGGCGAGGCACCGGATGCCGGCTCGGGAGTTGTAACTTGATCACGTCTCCGGCACCTGAGGGCCGACGCTCCTCATCAGAGCCGCGACCGTTAGGAAGCGGTGGGCCAGCGCATCTGGCAAGTCGAAACCAGCGGACCAGACGACAACCTTCTTTCCTACCTCGCATTTCACCGCTGCCAAAACTCGCTGAGGAGTCACTTGCGGAATACCTTCGCCGCGCCGAAGGGGATGCGTCCGCCGCATCGAGAGCGGCGGCTTCCCCGGCGGAGAGATAGCTTGGAACTGGCCCGGATCGGGTTGATCGATCATTTGATGTTCACGCTGCCGGGTGCCACGTCGATGGCGGACTGGGCCGCGGTCTGTCGATTAGTTGGTGTGACGCGGTTGGTGCGACGCACGGCCTCGAACGCCGTTCCCGCGTGTGATAATGTTCTTACCATGCCGATGAGGGGCAACCCGCCAGCTCCGCTCTTGAAGTGTGTACGCCTCATTGCACTCGCTCTGCTCAGCAGCGCCCTCTGTCCGGCTGCCGACGACGGCCCGGAGTTCTTCGAAACCCACGTGCGCCCGCTGCTGGTCCGGCAGTGTCTCCCCTGCCATTCGTCGCCCACGGCGCCGATGGGCGGGTTGCGCCTGGACTCCCGGGAAGGCGTGCTGAAAGGCGGTTCACGCGGCCCGGCAATCGTCGCGGGCAAGCCCGCCGAAAGTATCCTGCTCCGCGCCGTCCGCCAGACCGAGTCCCTTCGCATGCCGCCATCGGGCAAGCTCAAGGACGCGGATATCGCCATCCTCACCCAGTGGATCGAAATGGGTGTGCCGTGGGGTGTTGAAGCGCGTGTTGAGACGGGCGCCGAGGCGCGCCAGCAAACGGCGGCGGCGAAACCCAAGTTCTGGGCCTTCGTGCCGCCGCGGGATCCGCAAAAACCGCCGCTCAAGAACACCGCGTGGGTCCAGTCCCCCATCGACGCGTTCATCCTGGCAGGCCTCGAAGCCAAGGGACTCAACCCCGCGCCGCCCGCTGACAAGCGCACGCTCATTCGCCGCGCTACCTTCGATCTTACCGGCCTGCCGCCCACGCCGCGGGAGGTGGAGGAGTTTCTCGAGGACCAGCGCCCCGGCGCCTTTGCGCGTGTGATCGATCGCCTGCTCGCTGCGCCGCGCTATGGCGAGCGGTGGGGCCGCCACTGGCTTGATGTGGCCCGCTACGCTGATTCCAACGGGCTCGACGAAAACCTGGTCTATCGTCACGCCTGGCAGTATCGCGACTACGTCATCCAGGCCTTCAACAAGGACAAGCCTTACGATCAGTTCGTGAAAGAGCAATTGGCTGGCGATTTGCTTCCGCGCCCGGCCGATGACGCCACCCAATTCGAACGCTGGACCGCCACCGGATTCCTGTCGCTCGGCGCCAAGATGCTGGCCGAAGACGATCCGGCGAAGATGGAAATGGACATTGTGGATGAGCAACTCGACACCACCACGCGCGCCTTCATGGGCCTCACCGTCGCCTGCGCGCGCTGCCACGACCACAAATTCGACCCCATTCCGCAGGCCGACTATTACTCGCTGGCGGGTATCTTCAAAAGCTCCAAGACCATGGAAGATTTCAAGGTGGTCGCCACGTGGCACGAGTACGTGCTGGCGCCCGCGCCCGAGCGCGAAAAGCTCAAGGCGCTGCTCGACCGGATCGCAGCCATGAACAAGGAGATCGCCAGTATTTCGAAAGCCGAGGACGATCGCCTGGCTGGCGAGGCCCGTCGAAAAACAGGCGCCTATCTGCTGGCTGCCGGCGATACGCTGCGCTTCGAGCAGGTTCACTTGAAACCGGTTGCCGCCGAATCCAAAACGTCATCCAAACCGCCAGCCAATGCCCTGATTCGTACAGCCGCCAGTTTCGATCGCGGCAATGCTCCGCGCCCTCTCGAAAAAGGCGAGGCCAAGACGCCGGCCAACACAGGTCGCGCGGGCCGGGGCGCCCCGGTGCTTTTCGCGGAGTACGATATCGCGGTCCCCACCGCGGGCGACTATCAACTGGACCTGTTGGAAGAGGAAACCGGCTCTGGCACCGTGGATGTCTGGATCAACGGCGTGCTGGAAAAGCGCGGCGCCGGGCCCGTGACCAATCGCGAAGCTTCGCCCGATGCCGGCGGTTGGTCTGCCGCGGGCATCTTCCAGTTAGTGGCCGGCAAGAACACCATCCGGCTGGAACACAAATCGCGTTTTCCGTATTTCGAATCGCTGCTCATCGCCCCCAGCCCGCTGCCGCCCGGCACGGAGACACCGCGGTCGCCGGTTCAGGTGGCGCGCCAATATGGCGTCAACCCGAGCTTCCTCGACCAGTGGGTGGAATACATGCGCACTTCGAAGGGCGCCCCGCATTCGGTTCTGTATGCCATGCTGGCTTGGTCGGCGCAGCCATCGATGGCAGGCGGTGCCTTGAGCGGTTGGACCTCGCCTGCCGCCGAACGCTTCCGCGATTATCACCCGAAGACCCGTGAGGAATTGGCTGGGCGCTACCAGGAGCTGTTTCTGGAGGCCGAGCGTAAATCCGAATCCGACCGCAAGTCCGATGCCGCACTGGCCGTATTCCACGAAGAATCGTTCGCCAAGGCTGGTCCGTTCCGGGCGCCGTCCGATGCGCGGCAGTATTATCCGCAGGCCGTTCAGAGCCAGTTGACGCAGTTGGAAAAGGAGCGCAAGGCCCTGGAAGACTCCAAGCCCGACTTGCCGAAGGCCATGGGCGTCAGCGAGGGCGACAAGATCGCCGACCTGGCGATTAACTTGCGCGGCAGCCATTGGACGCTCGGCGAAGTGGTTCCCCGCCGCTTCCTGCGCGTCATGGCGGGCGAGAGCCAGACCCCCATCGACGCTACGCAAAGCGGTCGTCTGCAGCTTGCCGAATGGCTCACCGAGCCCAATCATCCGCTGACCAGCCGCGTCATGGCCAACCGCATCTGGCGCTGGCATTTCGGCCGCGGCATTGTGCCCTCGGTCGACAATTTCGGGCGCCTCGGCGAGATGCCCACTAACCAGCCGCTGCTGGACTGGCTGGCGCTGCGCTTCGTGGAACAGAAATGGTCCATCAAGCAGATGCACCGGCTCATCATGCTCTCCAGCACCTACCAGATGAGCTCGGCCTACGACGGGCACGCCGCTGAAATCGACCCCGAAAACACGCTGTTGTGGCGCGCTAACCGGCAGCGCCTCGAGGCCGAGTCCATTCGCGATTCCGTGATGGCCGTCTCCGGCGATCTGGACCTTACCATGGGCGGCACGCTGTTCACATTCAAAGACCGCGCCTACGTTGCCGACACCTCCAAACGCGGTGGCGTGGATTACGCCCGCAACCGCCGCGCCGTCTACCTGCCGGTAGTGCGCAGTAACATGTACGAGATGTTCCAGGCATTCGATCTGCCCGACCCTTCCACCCCCAACGGCGATCGCAATTCCACCGTGATCGCGCCGCAGGCATTGTTCGCGATGAATGGCGACATCGTCCTCAAGCACACCCGCAGCATGGCGGAAGGACTGTTGGCCCGGACCGGTGTGGACGATTCGGCCCGCATCCTCGAAGCCTACGAGCGCGCCCTGGCCCGTCCGCCGGCCGCGAAAGAAGTGGACGGCGCGCTGACGTTCATCGCCGGCATCGAGAAAGCCATGGAGGCTCACGAGAAGGACGCCGCCAAACGCCACGTCTTCGCGTGGCAAAGTTTCTGCAAAGCACTGATGGCATCGAACGAGTTTATTTACGTGAATTAGCTTCTCTACGTGAATTGAGGAAGCGCCCATGAACCGACATTGGAATTCGTATCTCAACCAGCGGCTGTCGCGGCGGGAATTGCTGCGCGTCAGCAGCACGGGCTTCGGCGCGCTGGCGCTGGCCGGATTGCTTGCCGAAGAAGTGCGTGCCGAAGAAATGCCCGGCGCCGAATCGGTCACGGGCGGCGCGCCCAGCCCGCTGGCCGTCAAGCCGCCGCACTTCGCGCCCAAGGCCAAGCGCGTCATCTTCCTGTTCATGCACGGCGGCCCTTCGCAGGTGGACACCTTCGACTACAAGCCGCTCTTGATTCGCGACCACGGCAAGCCGCTTCCCTTCCAGCGCCCCAAGGTGGTTTCCAGCGAGACCTTCAACCTGCTCAAATCGCCGTGGGCGTTCAGACAGTACGGCCAAAGCGGCATGTGGGTGAGCGACCTTTTCCCCGAGTTGGCCCAACGCGTGGACGATCTCTGCTTCATCAAGTCGATGTACGGTTCCAATTCGCGGCACGGCGGCGCGCTGCTGGAACTGCACACCGGCAGCGACACCTTCGTGCGCCCCAGCATGGGTTCGTGGATCACCTACGGGCTGGGCAGCGAAAACCAGAGCATGCCCGGCTTCATCACCATCTGTCCCACCCAGAGCCACGGCGGCGCCAATAATTTCGGCTCGGCGTTTTTGCCCGCGCCTTATGCCGGCACGCCCATTGGCGCCGTGGGCGTTAAGGCGCGCGACGCCAAGATACCTTACATCGCCAACACCGAGACCCCGCGCGAGATCCAGCGCATGGAACTGGACTACGTGCAGCAGATGAACCGCCAACAACTGGCGGCTACCGGCCCCGACGCCGCTTTGGACGGCCGCATCGAATCGTTCGAGCTGGCTTTCCGAATGCAGTCCGAAGCCCCCGGCCTGCAGGATATTTCCAGAGAGCCGGCCGCCACGCAGAAGCTGTACGGCATTGACGACCGCGTGACGGAAGACTTCGGCCGCCAGTGCCTGATGGCGCGGCGGCTCTCCGAAAAAGGCGTGCGCTTCGTGCAGGTGAGCCACACCTACAAATGGGACCAGCATTCCGACCTGCTCCGCGACCACGCCCAGAACGCGCGCGAAGTGGACAAGCCGATTTCCGGCCTGTTGCAAGACCTGAAGGCCCGCGGCCTGTTGAAGGACACACTGGTGATCTGGGGCGGCGAATTCGGCCGCACCCCCACCGCGCAAGGCTCCGACGGCCGCGACCACAATCCCGAGGCCTTCACTTTCTGGCTGGCCGGCGGCGGCGTCAAGCCCGGCCTGCAATACGGTTCCACCGACGATTACGGCTACTACGCCGTGGAGAACAAAGTCCATTTCCACGACCTGCACGCCACCATCCTGCACCTGTTGGGCATGGACCATACCCGGCTCACGTACCGCTACGCGGGCCGCGATTTCCGTTTGACGGATGTGCACGGGAATGTGGTGAATGGCATTCTTGCCTGAGACCGCAATCCTTCACGGTTGAATCTTCACGGTTGAATCAGAAGCAGCGGAATCTCGCGAAAGTGAATATCCAGGGTAAGCAGTTGCAGCCCGTGTTCCAGTGCAACAGCGGCGATCCAGACATCGTTCCGCGGAATGGGCCGGCCTTTCTTTCGCAGGTATACGTCCACCTCCGCATAACGCAGCGCGGTTTCCTCGGTCACGTTCAAAACGCGAGCTGAGGGCTTACTTAGAAATTGCGCCAACTGCGCCGTGTTCTCGGCCCAGCGATTTCCAGCCCGGAATCCGCTGTACAACTCGCCCAATACAACCGCCGGTACGGCAACAGTCTGCGCCCGCCGCAACACGTCGAGAATTGGTTGGTGACCCCGATGCAGTGCCGAGTACGCCGACGTGTCGAGCAACACGTTCACTCGGCGGACTCCCAGTCCGCAGGATCGATTTGACGCATCTCGGCCAAGGCTGCGTCGAAGGCGTCAGCGTCCGTGCCAGCCCACGTTCCGCAAAACTCATCGAAATCGGAGTTCCTGGCTGGTTTGCGCAGCGCTGCTTCCAGCAATCGAAGTGTGGCCTTATTGAGGCTGATGCCTTCGCGACGGCTGGTTTCAACAATGGCCTTTTCGACTTCCGCAGGCAGTTTCCTGAGTGAGATCGTCGTCATGGAATCCAGTGTAGCATAAAACGATGCACAGTGCACTACTATGTGATGCACCGTCGAAAATGGGAGCGCGGCGAGTCCTGACTGGTTGCCAGTCGTGACTTTGTGATCCACCGGAGGCCTCCCATACCCCCCGACTAGGCGTGAGCGTCCCGGGCCGACCGCGCCTGGTGCGTCTCCTGATCAGGATTGCCGGGCGGTGGGTCGCAGGTCTGATCCGGCGCTGCGGTCGGCAGAGTCTCCCTGTTGACGCACGTGGAATACTATGACGCGGGACGCAGCCATCGCCTCACTTAGGCGAAATCTTCGCGACACTGAAAGCGTTTCCCGGTAACTACTTTGGCGCCACCTTGACCTCGGTCACGTAATACTTCACGTCACTGACCACCACCATAGTGGCTTCGATCTTGTCGCCCACATGCAGCTTCTGGAACTCGGCGTCCGGTTTAATCGAATACTCCATGGTCATGGCCCCCATCCAATCGCCGATCTGGCCATGCGCGATCATGGCGGTCTTGGCCGCCGCATCCAGGCCTTTGATTTCCCCCTGCACCGCGTACCGCTTTCCCTCCTCTTTGGCGGTGTTGGCGCCGTGGGAGCAGCCCGCCAGGCCAATCGCCAACGCCAGCAGGCACAAATGGATGAATCGTGGTTTGGTCATCGCTTTACATCATAGCGCCCGGCCCAACATTGGTCGGAAACCAGATTCGGCGCTCGCCCGCCGAGCCTCGGCGCCCACAACGTAACGCCCACAGTCCGGAGGCCCCTTAATGCTTCGCCTTGTTGTCTGCCGGCGTTTCCTGTGCACGCATGACCTCTGCGTGGATCGCCGCCCGATCCGGCATTCCGCTCTGCTGGTAGGCTCGAATCAACAGATAGTGGATCGCCGCGTCCGTCACAACTCCCTCCGGCAAACCAAGGGCGGTCTCACCTTCATGGGCGCCCTGTGCCGCATCACCCTTCTTCAGCAGCAGCCGGGCGAATTCAAAGTGCACATCGCGCGAATCGGGCGAGAGGGTCGCGGCCTGCCGGATCCAACGCTCGCATTCCTCCAGGCGGCCCAGCAGAAGAAGGAGTCTGGCGCCGGGCAGCAAAGTCTCCGCATGCGGTTCGCCGGCGGAGCGCTCCAGGCGGACAGCCTCTTCGTACAGAGACAAGGCCTCCGCCGGCTGGCCCAGGCTCTCGATGGTGAGGCCCAGATACAGGGCCGCGCGCGGATCGGTGGGGCTTAGTTGACGAGCCTTCCGGAAGCGCGGCAAGGCCTCCTTCAGGTCGTTGCCCAGATACGCCTCCAGGCCATAAAGGAATTGGGCATACGGCGCCCGTGGGTCGATCGCCAGCGCCTGCTCCAGGCATCGCCGCGCCACGTCGAGGCGGTAGGCGGCCATGGCCAATTTGGCTTTTAACGTCAGTGCCGGAATGAGTTTCGGGTCCAGGCGGAGAGCTTCTTCGGTTGCCGCGAGCGCTTCCGGAAACTTCTTTGCCACGAAGAGCGCGTTGGCTTTTTCGTAAGCGGCATATCCCGGAGAGGAAGGCGCGGCTCCCAGCAGCACGAGCGCGAACGGCAAAATGGCGAAGACGCATTTCCGTCCGGTCATGGTTTGCATGGTCATGGTTTGACCTCTTCGACAACATCGACGATGCGGTCAGCCGCGACGTTGGCCACCTTTTGCACGCTTCCGCCAGGCCAGCGGATTTCAATTCTCTCCGCCGCTCGATTTGCGCCCAATCCGAACCGGACCAAAGCTTCGCTGGAACAGGCGTACCCTACGGTGGTGGTGGCATGGTTGTACAGGTCGCGGCCATCCGGCAAATGCGCGTGCACCACGGCGCCAAGCCCCTGCCGATTTGCGCGCCGGCCGTGCAAACGGATCGCCAGCCAATGCGATTCGCCCGCCGTGACGTTGCGGAACAGTTTCGCGGGACCGTTCACCACCGTGACCACGGCGTCGACGCGGCCGTCGTTGTCGAAATCGGCGAACGCCACGCCGCGATGCATGGCGGCCTGTTGAAAGTCCGGCCCCGCCCCGGCCGAGACGTCTTCAAACCGCTTGCCCTCGACATTGCGAAAGACACGGTTCGCCAATGCCGAATCGCGCCCCAGGTACCGATCCAATTGCGAAAGATGCGAAAGGGCGAAGAACAGGTCTTTCCATCCGTCGTTGTCAAAGTCGTACATGCCCAGGCTCCAGCCGGTGAACTGGCGCGTGCCCATCAGCAGGCCGGTGCGCTGCGCATAGTCTTCAAAGCCCCTGGCGCCGCCGAGGTTACGGAACAGAAGAAATGAGTCATTGAGGATTCCGGACACCACCAGGTCCGGCTTTCCATCGTTGTCGAAATCCCGCAAGTCGCCGCCCATCCCGGCGATCGCGAAGCCGTCTTCGCGCAGCGCCACGCCGGCTTCGAGTCCGATCTCCTGGAAGGTTCCGTCGCCCCGATTGCGAAACAGAAAATTGCGAACCGAATCGTTCGCCACAAAGATGTCGGTCAGCCCATCGCCGTCGATATCCGCGAAGGCGGCTCCCATACCCTTGCCGATGTGGCGTCCGATTCCCGATGCTTGCGAGACATCGGTAAAGGTGCCGTCGTGATTGTTGTGGAAGAGTTGGCCGGGCAGGCCCTGATAAGCCTTTGGATGACAGTAGAACTGCCTTTCGGGGGTACCGCAGCGGGGCTCCGTGGCGGCGTCCCACACGACGTAATTCGAGACGAACAGGTCCAGCCAGCCATCGTTGTCGTAATCCAGCCATCCGGCCGACACCGCCCACATGTTCCCAAACTTCGCATCTGTTCCGGCGACGCCGGCCTGGGCGGTAACATCGGCGAAGCGGCCGTTTCCAAGGTTGCGGTAGAGGATGTTGCGCTTCACGCCGGCGACGAAAATGTCTTGGTAGCCGTCGTTGTCGAAGTCGCCGATGGCGACCGCCGTCGAATAGCCCTCTCCGGCCAGGCCGGCCTCGGCGGTGACGTCGGTAAAAGTCATATCGCAGTTGTTACGAAACAGGCGGTTGTAGAATTCCGGACCGGTCTTGCGGAGACTGGGAATGGCCGCGCCATTGGTGAAGAAAATGTCCGTGCAGCCGTCGTTGTTATAGTCCAGAACGGCGACGCCGCCACCCGTCAACTCGATCTGGTGGAACTGGCCTGCGGCGCCGTTGCGCAGTGAAAATCGCAAGCCCGACTTGGCGGCGACTTCCTGGAAGCGAATGGCCGGCGGCGTGGCGGCGGGACCGGCAACCACGCCGCACAACAATACTGCCGTGATGAGGCGTGGCGGCAAGCCTTCAACATACGCCAAGCCACGCCGGGCCGCAAGCTTAGTACACTCTTTCGCCAATACCCCCTCGTATTTCGGGGCAACCGCTCCGTGACCGTCGCGGCTCTTACATCTTCACCGTAACCGTCTTCACTTCCGTATACTGCTGCAGACCGTACTCGCCGAGTTCCCGGCCGATTCCGGACTGCTTGAAGCCACCGAACGGCGCCCGTGGATCGAGCACATTGTAGCAATTCACCCAAACCGTTCCGGCGCGCACGCTGTTGGAGATGGCGAGCGCCTTCTGAATATCGCGCGTCCACACCGCCGCCGCCAGGCCGTAGTTGGTGCGATTGGCCCGTTCGACCACCTCGTCTACGTCGCGGAACGGAATGATGCTCATTACCGGACCGAAAATCTCTTCCCGGGCGATCTTCATGTCGTCCTGCACATCGGCAAATACCGTCGGCTGGATGAAATATCCGCGGTCTCCCACGCGGTCGCCGCCACACACCAGCTTCGCGCCCTCCGCTCGTCCGGACTCAATGTAGCCCATCACCTTATCGAACTGGGCGCTATCCACCTGCGGCCCCTGTTCGGTCTTGGGATCGAATGGATCGCCGACCGTCCTCCGGCTCGCGCGGGCGCCGCTCTTCGCCACAAAATCGTCGTAGATCTTCTCTTCTACGAACACGCGCGAACCGGCACAGCAGCACTGGCCGTGATTAAAGAAGAGGCCAAAGTGTGCGCCCTCAACCGCGGCGTCCAGATCCGTATCCGCGAAAATGATATTCGGGCTCTTGCCGCCCAACTCCAGCGTCACCCGCTTCAGATTGGACTTCGCGGCTGCCACCATCACCAGTTGCCCCACCTCGGTCGAACCCGTGAACGCGACTTTATCTATGTCCAGGTGGCGTGCAATCGCCGCGCCGGCAGTCGGTCCGTAGCCGGGGAGGAGATTTACAACGCCTTCCGGAAAGCCCGCCTCAACGATCAGTTCGCCGATGCGCAGCGCCGACAGCGGCGTCTGCTCGGCGGGCTTCATCACCACGGTATTGCCCGTAGTGAGTGCAGGCGCCAGTTTCCACGCCTGCATCAACATGGGAAAGTTCCACGGGATAATCTGGCCCACCACACCGACGGGCTCGAGCCGCGTATAGCAGAAGAAGTCCCCGTCGATCGGGATCGTGCGGCCTTGAATCTTATCCGCCCATCCGGCGAAATAGCGATAGCAGGCGACGGTCGCCGCAACATCCACGGCCTTCGCGACACTGAACGGCTTGCCGTTGTCGAGCGATTCGAGCGCAGCCAGTTCGTCGGTATGCTGCTCGATCAGATCGGCCAGGCGTTTCAGCAGAGCGCGGCGGCGGACCGCGGCGCTTTCCGCACTCAGCGCGCATTCCCGTGTGACGTCGTTGACACCCACGCGGGAGAGTTCCAGGTGACAGATCAAGGCATAGTTTCCCGAGTTGGCCGGACGGTGGAACACGGTCTGGGAGCCCGCAATGGTTCCCTCGCCGCGGGGCGCAGGGACAGCGGCTTTCCGCCGGTCCGCTTCGTACTTCACATGGAAGTGCTGTTCGGTCGAAACCCGGTCGGGAATGCCTGCGAGCCAACCGAATTCCACGCAGGATTTGCGCGCAACCGTGATTCCCTCCGTAAACAGGGTCCCCGCGATGTCTGTCACCGCGCATCGGGACAGCATCTGCTGTTGCACCTCGGCAGCCGTGCGGCCTTTGATCGCCGACTTGAAGTCCACGTCCACCGTAATTCGGTCCGCGCTCCCCACCGCCGCGCCCGCCGAAAGCGGCTGGCCGTGTGCCTTTAAAATCGCGGTGAGGTGCTGCACGTAGATGTACTTGAACATGTCGCCTGAGACGGCATTGACTGCGTGCCGCCTGCCGGCTGGATCGATGATGGAGACGATGCGGGTCTGCTGCTGATTTCCCTCCGTGCCTTCGCTATTGAGGTTGTGCAGCGCCAGCGTGACGCGCGCGGAGAGGGAGAGGGACTGAATCATGCGGTCATAATCCGTTCCGCCTCCATCTCGGGAGCGCGCGAGCGCCGAGGGAGGGAATACACGCCGCCAGGGCGACGAGCAGGCCTGCGGGCGCCAGGTCCCCAGGTAGATCGTCCATCCGGAGTCGAAACTCGGCCCACTCGCTGTCCAGGATTTTCAGCGCGGGGATTCCCCGAGAGAGTCTGCGTGCGGTCTCCGCATTGTACGCCCCGATAAACGCCGCGATGCTGTTTCAGCAGAGCCTCGCGCCCAACCGGGCCGGTTCGGCGGATGTCCGCGAGCCAGCCGTAGCGCACTTCGCGAAAATCCAGCCGCCCCTGGTTGCGCAGCGCCTGGGCCCCCAAAGTGGAGGCGCGGATTGCCGCCGAGACCGCCCGGAAGCCCCGGCTGTGCAGCCAGCCGCGCAGCCCGGCATCGCGCCCCAAAATCGGCGTGACGGTTTCCAGTTTGAACTGCGAGAGCGTCCACTGGTCCTGGGTGCGCAACCGGAACAGCACCTGGCCGTACTCCGCCAGAAAGGTGACGAACTCTCGAATCGAATCTTCGCGCCGCGCCTGAAACGTTCGTCGATACTGTTTCAGCAGCGCGAACTCGTCCGAGTGCGTATCGGTCAATCGCCGCACTACCATTTCATGCTCTTCGATCGTCCGCAGCCAGAGCGCCTCCTGGCGGTCCGAGCCCAGGCCAAACCAATCGGGCAGGGCCAGTTGCTGCGTCGCCATCACCGTATGTGCCTGCCCCATATCCTTGTAGTGCGTTACCCAGATGCCGCGGATCGACTCGGCAGGCCGTCGATATGGCCGGCCTCGCTCAATCAGGATGCGGGTGAGACCCAGCACCGCGCGGCAATCCATTTTGACGGCGCTGCCTCCCAGGCGCACAGCACGCAATGAAGCCGCGGCGGCCGCGAGTTCATCGAACGGAATCTGCGCCGGAATCGGACAGTACAGCCGCAGGTCGCCTGCGGTAAACCATCCGGCGGCGCCTTCAAAATATCCCCGGTAGCGCAGCCATTCGAGAAAAGAGTTTCCCCAGGCGTCCTTGGTTTTATCGCGACGGCGGGTTCCATTCGGCTTCAGCAGCGCATATCCCATGGCCGACTGAGGATTGAAAAGTTGGACCAGCGGCGAGGATGGTACAAATCTCCGCCCGCCGCCTGCACAATCCCAGATCCGGCGGGACCATTCGGCGCGGGACAGCCGTGCAAACTGCATCACGATCTTGTTCGGACCAGCGTAGGCCTTCATTCGCGAAAGAATCCGGTACATCCGGTCCGGATCGCCATCGGCTCCGCGGCCCGCCGGCGGAATCTCGATCGTTCTCTCCGGAGGAAGATTCGGCGGACGCTTGCCAGGACGCAGGAGGTACGAAAAGCCGGGGTCCACGGCGTCCACATCGGAGGACTTGAGGCCGCGCGGAAACCGGATTTCGAAGCGATCTTCAAGTTCCACGATGCGCGGCTCAAGGTGCCGGAACATGTCCGCCGCGCCGATCGCCGCCAGAGTATCGGCATGCGTGGCCGTCTGCTTCACAATCGAATAGCAGTTCATGGGCGCTTGCCTCCATTTTGTCTTGTATCCATTACAGTGTATTCTATACAGAAACCATGTTCCGCTGCCGGTTGGCAAACCCTTTTTCTATTCCGATCTTGGTGACGGCTCGGCCGAAGCCACCGTCCCGGCGTGGAAGGCCGAAAAGTGAGGAGAATTGACTATGCACAGTTTAAATGCACGATGGCTAGCCGCTGGCGCCTTATTGTTGACGGCCCTGGCCCAGACCGCATCTGCCGCTGAGATTCTCATCGCCGACGCGAAATCCCAGCCGGAAAGTTTGACCGTCGCACCGGGTGGGATGCTGATCGTCGGTAGCGCCAGCACTCCGTTCGTCTACAAGGTGCGCCCAGGCTCAACCACTGCCGAGAAGTTCGTTGATGCCAGCGATGAAGGCGCTGGAACCTTTTTCTTCGGCATGCTTGCCGATGCCGCTGCCAACACGTTGTGGGCGTGTCAGCTAACGCCGGTGCCGGGTACCGCGCCGGTGAAGCGTCACACCGCACTGAGGGGCTTTGATCTCTCCACTGGCGCCCAAAAGCTTCGTTGGAACCTGCCTGGTGACAACAGCACCTGCAACGATTTCGCGGTCGGGCCGGACAAGGCGCTATACATCAGCGACACTGCCAACAGCAGAATCTACAAGCTGCCCGCCGGTGCTTCCACTGCCGAACTATTCCTGGAAGCTCGCGCGCTCTATGGCATCGACGGGATCACCTTCTTGGACGGCACGCTATATGTGAACAATGTGTTCTCGAACAATCTCTACCGTATCCCGGTGGACGCCGCCGGCAAGGCCGGACAACCGGTCGATATCTGGATGGATCAGCCCGTGAAAGGGCCGGATGGCATGCGCGCAGCCAATGGCAAGCTGCTCCTTGCCGAGAATGGCAGCGGCAAGATCTCCGTGATTACGGTCCACGGCGATAAGGCCAGCGTCACGGTAATCAAGGAAGGACTCAAGACACCAACCGCAGTCGAGCCCGCGGGCGACACGATCTGGGTCGCCGAACGCGGCGCTGGCAAGGCAGTGTCCATTCCCATGCCGAAATGGTAGACAGAGATCGGACAACAAATCCCGCTTCACCCTTGAGTTTCTTTGCTGTATTCTTTCATCTGGCAGTTGGATCGCTTATGGGTCGCCTCCTCTGATGTTTGGATCGACACCAAAATCATCTGCCTGGGCGACCGGCGGAATCAACCAGGCCGGAGGCAGTCGTGCGTTCTTTGCGTCTTGGCGTCTTGGCGAGAAACTATTAGAAGGCTGCTCTGACCCGGAATGCCATTGCCACGGAGATCGTCGACGCCGCTTTCGAATTCATACAAACCTCGGCCCGGGCTTGCTGGAATCCGTTTACCATACGGTCTTGGCGTATGAACTGGGCCGACGGGGTTTTCGCACGGTGCGGAGCAGTTCCGGTAGTCTATGGGAATATCCGCATCGACACCGGATTCCGCGCCGATCTGGTGGTCGAAGACAACGTCATTGTCGAAATCAAATCCGTCGAGTCGCTCGCCCCGATCCACAAGAAGCAGCTTCTGACCTATCTCAGGCTCGCCGACAAGCGTCTGGGATTGCGGATCAACTTCCATGTGCCGCTCATCAAAGACGGCATCACGCGCATCGTCAATCGACTCGAAGCCGATGCTCACGCCAAGTCGCCAAGCCGCCAAGACGCCAAGACGCCAAGACGCCAAGACGCCAAGACGCCAAGACGCGTAGGACACCCTCTCCTTGGGATTTCAAGGGCGCAGCCCTTGGCTATGCTGAGCCGTTGCTCGGTACTATTGAGGCTGCGCATGGAAGCGGCCGACCCACGCCGCCTTGCCAATGACGTGGCCGTCCATCGCCTTCAACAGGTCCTCTCGCGTCGTGTTCGCTGGAAGGTCCAACTTCGTATCCAGCGCATAGAACTCGAACACGTAGTGGTGCAGCGGTCCTTGACCAGCCCCGGGCCCAAAATAGACCGGAGGATTTCCGCCACGGGCGCCAATGCCCGGCCCGTTCCGCGTGCCATCGGGAAGATCGCCTGACCCCAATCCCTCCGGCAGTCCCTTGGCTGTTCCGGGGATATTGAAGGCCGTCCAATGGAGAGTGTCGGCGGTAGTCTTGTTCGAGGAATTCTCGATGTCATGAAAAATCACGGCATAGGTTTGCAGATTCTCCGGGGCGGCGGCCGAACTTGTACCCAGGTTCCAGTGGAACTCGAAAGCGGGTGACTTGTTTTCGCCGCGCGCGGCATTTCTCATGGGGACCTCCGCGCCATCCGGCCAGGCAGTCGAGGTAACTGAAAGCACGAGCCGCGCTGGCGGTGCTCCTTTTTGTCCCGCGGGCGTTTGGGCGACCGCCGCCGACGATGACATGGCGACGATCGCAGAAAGTAGAACTCGTTGCGCTGAATACATTCGTTTTTTCTCCTCAAGGCAATCCAGGTAGCTATCTCTTGGGCTTGTAATCGACGAACAACTCGGGAAATTGCTGCTGAAGCGCTTCCATCTTGGGACGGTCGCAAACCTGAATGTACGGATTGTTGGGGTTATGGTACGCGTAGTCCTGATGATAATCCTCTGCGCGGTAGAAGCCCTTGAGCGGCGTGACTTCGGTTACGATCTGCTTTGGGAACACCTTTTCCGCGTCCAGTTGCGCAATGTATGCTTTGGCCAACCGCTGCTGCTCTTCGGTTGTGAAAAAGATCGCCGAGCGGTATGAGGTCCCGACATCGGGCCCTTGCCGGTTCAACTGGGTCGGATCGTGTGCCACCGAAAAGTAAATCCGCAACAACTGCCCGTACGTGATCCGGGAAGGATCGAAGACTACCTCGACAGACTCGGCGTGGCCTGTGGTTTCCGTCGTCACCTGCGAGTATGTTGCGGTCTTTGCCGAGCCTCCGGAATATCCGGCGGTGGTGCGCAGCACGCCTTTCACACGCTGGAAAACGGATTGGACGCCCCAAAAACAACCGCCGGCGAAAACCGCGGTTTCCTTTCCGGGCTGTTTAGACAGCGATGCGTCCGCTGACGGCGGAGGGATCGGCGGAGCTGCAAAACCTGCCCCGGCGGAGACAAGAAGAGCCGCTGCGACGTGGCGTAGTGTAACTGAAAGAGACATGAATGATCCTCGCTTTCATCACATTATCAAATCAAGCAAGCACAAACGGCGGCGCCGGCAGAATGCGGGGGCTGAGTATCGTGAGGCCTCCCCCCGGAAGCGCAGAACGAGCAGGGCCATAGCGGCTTACCGGAAGCGTTGTGTTTACGGTACGATGTCCAGTATACACGTCGATCGTGCAACGCTTGGATTCGAGGAGGGATGCAATGACCGTATTTTCTTCGACGCAAGGGCGCCGGACATTTCTCAAAGTTTTAGGTGCGGCGGCCACCGTTCGCCTCGCGGCGGCTTGGGGAGGCAAGACTGTGCGAATCGTCGAGTTCAGTCCTTCCGGCACACGCACCGGAGTCACGGAAGTCGCAAAGGTGGAAAAGCCCGACGCGGAATGGAAGAAGCAATTGACGCCGGAACAATTCGAGGTCGCCCGGAAAGCGGGCACCGAGCGGCCATTCACCGGTAAATATGCCGACAATCATGCCGACGGCCTGTATACCTGCGTCTGTTGCAATACGTTCCTGTTCGATTCCAAGACGAAGTTCGAGTCGGGAACCGGGTGGCCCAGTTTTTGGCAGGCAATCGCCAAGGAGAACGTCCTGGTGCGGAGAGACACGTCGCTCGGCATGGTTCGCAATGAGGCACTCTGCCGCCGTTGCGATGCCCATTTGGGCCACCTGTTTGACGATGGACCGCCTCCGACTCACTTGAGATATTGCATGAACTCAGCCTCGTTAAATTTCGTCCCCCGGCGAAAGGCCTAGCAATGGTGTTGACGGCTGACTGCGCGGAGCCGTTCTCCGGGCCGGGAAACCATTCGGCCGCGGAGATTCACGGACTCATAGGCGAACTGGATCGGCATGCCGCTCATTTCGGCGTCTATCATCTGGAAACGATTGCCGTGGCGCACCGGTTGGCAATTGCGTTATGGTGCGCCGGTGAGATCAATCGAGCCATCGGTATCCTTGATCAGGCTCTCGACGCTCTCGACGCTCTCGCCTCCTCGCCGCAGCGGGATCAAATCGATCAGACAGGACATGCTGTGCACACTGGCCGAGATCCTGGTGGAAAGCGGTCAAATAGGGCAGGCAGGCGTCATGTATCGCGAGGTGCTCGAACTGTGCATCCGCGACTCCGGCGAGAGCCATCCCAGTTCGCTTGCTGCAAAGGGTGACCTCGCAACGGTCCTGTTCGAACTGGGTCAGACCACGGAAGCCTCCTGCCTCGAGGGTCAAGCCTACGCGGACGCGCGTCTCTATCTTGGCCGAGCCCATCCTGTCACCTGCGTTCTTGCCTGGAACCGGCTTCTGCGCTGCGAGATCGGGGGCGAGGCGGATAGCGCCGGAGCGATTCTGGTTGAAGAACTGGCATGGTTGTTGACACATGAAGGCGAGCCGCTGCTTGGTGCCACCTGTCAGTTACTTCGTAACACAGGACTTACCCGAAGGCAAAAAGCGGCCGTTCCCCGATATAGGGTTCGTGCTCCAGCACCTGGGAGACTCGCTCTCGGTCAGGGTGCGTGTGACCCTGGCTATCAGACTGAATGGAAAGAGACTGGTCGCGCCGAAACACTATTACGGCGGGACCAAGCTTTGGCGTTTGAACCCCAGAATGCAGCATTTCGGCCATTTCTACGCACCAGTGAAGACGGTGAAACCTACTCAAAGACTGGAAATCGAGGCTGGTATTTCGCTGATCGATGTTTACGGCCGTCTGCATGATCTACTGCCGGTAGGCTGGGTCTACATGCCACAAGAGAATTCCTGGTACTTCGAGCCTTAGAATTGGGCCGCCGCGTTCTTTTGGGAACGGCCAAAAGAGCTGCTCGGAGCGAATGGTCGCCCACTCGTACATTGGCCGGAAACGGCCTTCTGGGAAGTTGCAACCCAAGGCGGCCGAGATTGGATCGGGCGCAGCCGAGGTCATCTCACCAACGTCGTCAACTTAACGCTTGTGCTCTGAGTCCGGCGGATAGTTTTCGGACTCTGGAACTTGTAAAACTTTCTTGAGAAGTGTGGAGCCGTTCGAGCACTTCTATGAATGTGGTGGCGCCAACCGATTTCTTGGTACTTGGCAATTCTCCTGGCAGCCCGACAGGAACGAATCCGGCAAAACCGGAACGACCGTTCCGGAGAAACAGCCAAGCACCATTGAAAAAAATCGAGTTAGCCGGCGGCCACCGGAACGATCCTTCCGGTCACGGCCGATTGTTAATCCTCATCCAAGGCGATTCACAACCACAGCGGTGCCTTGCCCGATATGCGCCACGTATTTTGGGCCACGTGCGCCCAAAAATCCCGGAAGTCTATTGAAAACACGAAGCTGCTCATTCGATTTCTGGGCCACGCTGGCCCAGATTGCCGCCAAGCCCCGGGCTTCTGAGAATCCCCAGAGCGTTTAAGCGCCAACCGTCACCGCCTCGTTCTGGCGAGGCGCGGTTGATGGCCATACCTTCATCGTGCGCCAGTGGGGCCCGCACGCCGCCGAACAGTACGAACAAGGAGGCGTGGCCGCAAGCCTTCAACATACGCCAAGCCATGCCGGGCCGCAAGCCGCACGCGCACTTAACATCAGCGCGTACGCCGCAGCGCGGACACAGGCCCACTATCGCGAACGCAGTAGTTTGGGCAATTCGGCCGGGCGGACCTTCCACACCCAGGGTGCGCGTCACCGGTACGGAGCGTTCAAGGATTAGCAGCTCATTCTCCTGAGGAGCGTCGGATCTCCCTCATAAGAGTCACATCGTCCACAATTCGGATACCGTGGCGACGGCAAAACTCCTCCACCACAGCGTGGTTGAAGGCGTCATCGCGTGTACAGAGAACATCGGCGCGACCGAGAACGGCGGTCTGCAAGATGGGGTCATCGTCGGGGTCGCTGACGATCGCTGGAATGATCTTGGGGAGCTCCACTACGAAAGCCGCTGCTGCCAGCGCCGTCAGATACTGGCTGATTGCCTCCTCCGAAAGAGGCCAGCGTTTTTGCACACGGGGATAGCGAAGCACCCGCTGTGTCTCGGCGAGAATGGCGGGCGAAAGAATCAATGTATGTGAATCGTCTGAAACGATCCTCAGCAGTAGTTCGCATGCCAGCCCCGGCGGGGAGACTTTGGGATTGGCGCGCACCAGAATGTTGGTATCGGGAACAATTCTCACCGATTCCAACTACGTTGAGGCCGTGCCTCGGCCAGAGCCGCCTCGATCGCTGCCTCCATCTCTTCGGGAGTCGTTTCCGGCAGGACCTGGGCGGCCACCTGATCGAGTTGTATCTGAAGGCTCCTTACAGCGCTCTCGCGCTGGAGCTTCAGCGCATGTTCGACGATCTGTTTTAGATAATCCTCGGTATCCATGCGGGCGGCCCGCGCCTGGGAGGCTAACGCAGCCTCGAGTTCCTTTGACAGATCAATGGTCAGGCTCATACGGCGAATCCTCTATCTCCTTCAAGCATAAAGGAACCGTGGGCCTTTTGTCAGGATCGTTTCAGGCCCTGCCCTCCGAGATCGAGGATGCGCGTCCTTCCTCGCCCGCCCTCGCTTTCGCCCTGTGCTGTCACTGCCCACTCCACCTCTTCAGAAATCGATTCGCGCCACAATTTGACCGGTTCGGGGCGTAGGCAAAGAAGAGCTCACGCTATTCGCCGAGATCCCGCTATAGTTCAGGTATCCGAAACCGCCCGTCAGCAATCCCGAATTCGAGCGCGTCGGCGGGTTCTGGGGGCTTCCGGTGCTGGGATTCGGCAGCGACAGCAACTGGTTGAACAGGTTGAAGAACTCCGCCCGGACGCTGAACGACGCCTTTTCGCGAATCCGGAACGCCTTGCCGAGGCCGCCGGATACGATCGGCCGGCGCTGCCCGCGGAAGTCGTTGTAGTAAACGATATTGCTGCCCGGAACACCGGCTGCCTGGTTCTGCCAGGCCGCCGGATTCAGAACGGTCTGCTGGGTGGGGTCGATGCAGTTGCAGTTGATGTTAATCAGGTACAGCGGCTGGCCTGAAACCCGCACCATCCTCGTGTACCCCGTGGACACATAACTGCCGATGGAGTTGCTGGATGTCGGCGATGCCAGCAGATCGCCGCTCTGGATGGTATCGAGAGAGGTAACTCTCCAATCGCTCAGAATCGCCCTGGCAATACGGCTTCGCTTGACGGGTCCGATGGCTGGTATGGTGTAATCCACGCTGAGACTGAAGAGGTGGGGATAGTCGTTCACCGCCAGACCCTTGAAGCTGCCGCGGTCGTAAATGCTGCCGGCATTGGTGGTGGAGTCCAGTGTCTTGGAGAAGGTGTAAGTCGCGCTCGCCGTGAGGCCGTGCGAAAAGCGCTTGATCACTTTGGTCTGCAACGCGTCATACCAGGAATCGCCCAGCGGCGCCTGGTACTGGCCGATGCTGCTGTATTGCGGAAACGGCCGCAGGCTTTGCAGCACCGAAGCGGTAGACGGAAAACCCGCATAGGGCGCGGTGAACCCGGCCGCAACGGCGGCGGCGGAGCCGATGGTGGAACTGAGCAGCGAACGGGTGTTCGCATTGGTGAGGTCGCCGAGCCCGTGCGCGGCGAGGACCGCCGGGCTGACCGCATCGTAGTTGATCAGGTTGCCGACACTGGCATCGTAGAAACCCTGGGAGCTGCCATTGGCTTCCCAAACGCCATGGTTGCCAACGTAAGCCGCTTCCACAACCAGGTCTTTGATTACCTCGCGCTGCAGCGAGATGTTCCATTGATTCACCCGCGAAGGCCGTCCGCTGTTTCGATCCACCTGGGCCGGAGCGCTCTGGATGCCGCCGCCCGGAACCACGTTTAAGCCGGGATCGTATTGCGCGCCAAAAAGCGCGGCCTGGTTGAAAACCAGGCGCTGCGAAAGAAAACCGGCTCCCACACCGTTTCCAGGCGAAGGAATCGTAACGGTGTTAAAGCCCATGCTGGAAGCGGAAGGGTCCGTCAACAAGGGGACCAGGGGGCCGTAGCTAAGACCCCATCCCGCGCGGATTACCGTTTTGGCATTGATCTGGTAAGCGACGCCAAACCGCGGTGCAATGGCGTACGGGTAAGTGGCCGCGAACTGGCAGTTGCAGCGGCCCGGGCCCGATCCTTCATACATCACCCCGCCAGGCAACCCGCCGGCGTTCGGATTGGGAGTGGTCGGACTGAAGCTGGCGATGCGGTTATGCAGTTCCTGAATCGGCTGCTGAAGATCCCAGCGCAGTCCGTAATCCAAGGTGAGTTTCTTGGTCAACTTCCAGCTATCCTGGGCAAACAAAGCCCACGAAGTCCGGCGGTAAAACAGCGCCTGCCCGTTGCCCGCGGAAAGGCTGTCGTAATTGCCCAGCAGGAAGCTTGCCCACGCGGAGCCGATACCGGTTCCAGTGGGGAGCACCTGCCCATAAAGCTGCTGCGAGGTTTCGGCGCCGCTGAAGCTGTAGGCAGGGGACGTATTGGTCTTCGATGAGTAATTCGTGGTGTCGTACTTGTACTCGACACCAATCTTGTACGTATGGTTCTGGTGCACCCAGCTCAGGGTGGGAAGCCCCGACAACCGCCTGCCGATGAACAGGTTGCGGCTGCCCGGTCCAAAGCTGGGGGTCATGCCGCCATAAACGTTGTCGCCGATGCCGCCGATGCGGGGGAATCCGGTGCCGGGAGCGCCGACGATGCCGAGTTGGGTATTGTCATAGTTGGCGCTCACCGGCGGCACGGTATCGGGATTCCGATGTTGCTGGTACCCTGCGCCAAAATGGAAAAGCAGCGTGGGCGAGATGGTGTAGTCGGCGTTCAAACGGGCCAACTGGCTGCGGATATACTGGATCCGAACCTGCGACAAGACCGCCGGCAAACCGTCAACGCCGTTCGACTTGGTGGTGCTCTGGGATTCCAGGAAGCCGGACACCTTGAATTTGCTGCCGAAGTTCTGGTCCACCTTAAGCGAAGGAAGCTGCTGCAGCTTATAGAAGTCTCCCGTCTCGGCGAAGTTATTGACGAACAGGTCGTTGCCTATATTCGGCTTCGGGAACTGCGCCAGGATCTTGGCCGATACCGGGTCGATACGGCTCTGCGGGATGGCGTTGTTCGGGAACACCTGGAGCACACGCCGCCCGCTGGAATCGGTCACCGCGGAGGTGGGATCGTAGATGGCGTTTTGGATGATCGCTCTGCCCGCAAAGTCCGTCCCCAGATTCCGGTTGCCGGTCACCAGCAGGTTGTTGCTCAGGTTGCCCGTCAGGAATTCGGCGTTAGGCACCGTGGTGATGCCGTTATACAGCGCTTCGCGGTCGCGATATCTCTCCAGATTAAAGAAAAAGAAGGTCTTGTTTTTTCCGTTATAAAGTCTTGGGATCCACACCGGGCCGCCCACCGTAAAGCCGTAATCGGCCAGGTGTTTCACCACCTTTTGATGCTGCCCCGTGCCATCGTCGGTGAACGGAATGCCGGCGTTGAGAGCCGTGTTCTCGATGTAACTGTAGGCACTGCCGTGCAACTGGTTGGTGCCGCTCTTCGACGAGAAGTTGTAGATGCCGCCGCCACCCACGCCGCCGAACTCGGCCGTCAGATTCGAGGTTTGGAGGGTGAACTGTTCAATGGCTTCTACCGACGGTTGGATCTCGTCGGAAACCTGCGTGGAATACGGGTCGTCGGACTGCTGGCCTTCGAACACGACCTTGAAATTCGCCGCGCCTCCATTAATAGAGATGTTGTTCCACCCGTTGAAATAGGCGCCTGGCGTCATTTGGATAAAGGACAGTGGATTCCGGATTGCCCCCGCGCCGATGCCGAAATTGATGGGAAGCTCGGCGATCAGGTTGCCAGCAACCGTCATGGACTGCTCGGCGTTCTCAGTCCGCAGTTGGGTCGATTCCGACGTTACCGTGACCGATTCCGTGGCCGAACCAACCGCCAGCACCACGTCGACGCGCGTGGTGACGGCGACCTGCACCTGTATATTGGTCTGTTCGTATTTGCTGAAGCCCGCCTGCTCGACGGCGAGCTTGTACGTGCCTACCGGCAATTGCAGCAGCGAGTAGTTGCCGGTTCCCGTGCTGACGGTGTCGGACTTAGCGCCCGTCTCCGTATTGGTGAGAACCACCTGGGCGCCCGGGATCAGTGCGCCGGCGGGATCCGAGACCGTTCCCGTAATGGCGCCGCGGTTGCTTTGGCCAAACAGCGGCCCGGACAGCGACCACGATAAAAGAAAAACTGCGAGTTGCAACTGAGTCTTCACGGACCCCTCCAGATTCTGACCTTGCGGTGATTATATATCAACTTTCCCAAGCGGAGCCATTGGTCTCATTGCTCCCGTGCGCGTCGCAGCTTCCCCAGGCGCTTGCCAAGCTGCCCGAGAAAACCGTAAAGTACATCTTGTGGGGCAGGTCGTTAGGGGTACCCTCTGGGTCCGGCGGATTGGCAATCCGCCTTGTGGGGCAGGTTGTTAACCTGCGGCGGATTGGCAATCCGCCCGCCGGGAGTTGGCGCGCAGCCGAACCTCCACAAGCTACGTTCGAGAGTGCCGAGGATTGGCAATCCGCCTGCCGAGGAATGGACACGCGGATTGGACACGCCCCGCGGAACCAGGCAGCGGCTCTTTGTGCCGCGTGTATGATGCTATTGCTCGCCATCCCTGCCCTGTTTGTCGGCAACCACGCCTGCTCCGAATGCCACGCCGCCATCTACCGGAGCTATAGCCGTACTCCCATGGCGATTAGCAGCGGCCGCGACCTGCGCCCGCTGACTCCGGGATCGTTCCGCCACGCCGCTTCCCAAGTCCGGTATGACATCGATGCCAACGGCCTGGTCCGGCTCTCCAAGGGCGCGACGCGAGACCAACGCCAGCTCGACTACTACATCGGATCGGGTGCTGCCGGCCGCAGTTTTGGCTACGTCCGCGACGGATTCCTCTTCGAGGCCCCCGTCACCTGGTACGCGCAAACCGGTGCCTGGGACGTCTCGCCCGGCTACGCGTCCGATTCTGCATCCCGCTGGAGCCGGCCCATCGAGCCGTCCTGCCTCTTCTGCCACGCCAGCCAGACCCGCTGGCGCGCGGGCACGCTAAATGCCTATGCCGATCCGGCTTTTGACCAGAACGGTGTGGCTTGCGAGCGCTGCCACGGACCCGGTTCCTTGCACATTGCAGGCAAGGCCAGGATGGTGAACCCCGCCAGGCTGCCGCCGGAGCGCCGCGATGCCGTTTGTGCGCAGTGCCATCTGTCCGGCCAGTCCCGCGTGGCCCGTGCGGGCCGCCAACTCACAGACTATAGCCCGGGCGACGTTTTGTCCGATTTCGTCGCCTATTTCGTGGCCGCCTCGGTACCCACGGCGCCGGGCGGCTTCCAGGTCAATAGCCACGTGGAGAAGCTGGCGGAGAGTGCCTGCAAGCGCTCTGCCGGCGACCGCCTGTGGTGCGGCACTTGCCATGACCCGCACACCGTGCCGCCTCCATCGGAACGTGCCGCATGGTTTCGCGCCAGGTGCCGCACCTGCCATGAGGCGGCCCAGTGCGCCCGCGGCTCCGATTGCACCGGGTGCCACATGCCCAAGAGCCGTGCCGCCGATGCCGGCCACGGCGTCTTCACGGACCACAGCATCCCTCGGATCGCTTCTTCCGTACCACCGGGCCGCGTCCAGCCCGCCGCCCAGCCCGGCATCCAGGCCGTTGCCTCGTGGAACCTCCGCGGCTGGTCCGCCGCCGACACGGGAGATCGCGAATTGGGCCTCGCCTATGCCGAAGTGGGCGTCCGCACAGGCAGCCGCCGGCAACAGGCCGAAGCCATCCGTCTGCTCACGGCCGCGTCCCAGGATGCCGAGGTGCAGGTTCGCCTGGCCGACCTGCAGGAACGCGCCGGCAACTCCAGCCGCGCTCTGGTGCTTTACCAGGCAGCCTTGCGCCAAGACCCCAACGCCGTGGTCGCCCTGGTCAACCTGGGCCGATTGTACGGTTCCAGCGGCCTCCTGGACCAAGCCATCGCGCTCTGGCGCGAGGCGTTGAAGCGCAACCCTTGCCTGGCCGAGGCGGGCGCAAATCTGCAAATCGCGTTGCGCGCGAAAAACGACACGGCCGGCGGGGAAGCGGTCCGGCGCAGCCAGGAGTTTTGTTCGTTCGAGTAAGCGGCGCCGGAACCGATCTGCGTACATGACGCCCGCGCGGTGCGCCACCAAGGTGGGACAGACTATCGTCTTTCGTGGTCTGTCATGCCTCGCCAGGCACTCGCCGGCGTAGTTTTGAACGCGGGCCTGGATGGGGAGACGGTTCGCCGCTTCAACCAACTCCATGCGTGCGTGGTCATGCCCAATCACGTCCACGCGATCTCCGACGGGACACCGCCATGCCCACCATCATGCGATGGGTCAAAGAGAGAAACATGGCAAGGTCAAGCGCGGGCTGGGTTACAGACGACACAACCCGATCATCTGTTTCACTTTGGCCCGACCCGAATGTAGAATCGCCGCGATGGATGTGTGAGGTCGCCCTCACCACCGAATATAGGGTAATAGAGTGCGCGATATGCCCCAGTAAAGGAATTCCAGCCCTGAAAGTGTTGAAGTTCTCGACGTGTTTTCAGCGATTCCTCTCTGGTCACGCAAATGCACGTCCCTTTATTCCGGACTGGAGACTACGACCATGAACTTCGACCAAGCCCCGATGCTGGTGATCTGGGAAGTGACTCAAGCCTGCGACCTGGCGTGCGTGCACTGCCGGGCTTCGGCCCAAAGCGAGCGCAACCCAACCGAACTGAGCACCGAACAAGGCTATCGCCTGCTCGACGAAATCCGCTCGTTCGGTGAGCCCCTGATGGTTTTCACCGGCGGCGACCCGCTCAAGCGGCCGGATCTCTTCGACCTGATCCGCTATTCGGTGAAAATCGGGCTTCGCACCAACGTCACACCCAGCGCCACGCCGCTGCTCACCGCCCAAGCCATCGACAGGTTCAAGCAAGCCGGCGTTACACGCATGGCCATCAGCGTGGATGGTCACGACGCCGCCAGCCACGACGA
Organism: Candidatus Acidiferrales bacterium; assembly: GCA_035570275.1. Lineage (GTDB taxonomy): Bacteria > Acidobacteriota > Terriglobia > Bryobacterales > Bryobacteraceae > DATMNI01. Next base: position 37,458 of record DATMNI010000442.1, read on the forward strand.
TTTCCGCGGCGTCCCGGGCACCTTCGACCGCGCCATGTTCGCCCTGGGCCACGCCCGCGATATCGGTCTCGACACCCAGTTCCAGACCACGGTCACCCGCCGCAATATGGAGCACTTGCCCGAAATCGCCGAAATCGTCAAGCAGATGGGCTCCAAAATGTGGAGCCTGTTCTTCCTGATCGTCACCGGCCGCGCGCTGGAAAACGACGACCTCCGCGCCGATGAATACGAGAGCGTCTTCCACTTCATGTACGAGCTTTCGAAGACAGCGCCATTCGGCGTCAAGACCACCGAAGCCATGCACTACCGCCGCTACGTGGCGCAGCGCATGAAAGCCGAACACGGCGTCACCGAAAACCCAAGCGCCAAGGGCGTGGCGTTCCGCACCGCCGGGGTGAGCGACGGCAAGGGCTTCGTATTCGTGTCGCATCAGGGCGAGATCTTCCCCAGCGGCTTCCTGCCGGTGACCGGCGGCAACGTACTACAGGATTCGCTCACCGATGTCTACCGCAATTCGGAGCTTTTCAAAACCCTGCGCGACACCACGCTACGCGAAGGCAAGTGCGGCATCTGCGAGTATCAGAAGGTCTGCGGCGGATCGCGCGCGCGGGCTTATGCGCTCACTGGCGACTTTCTGGCCGAAGATCCCCGCTGCATCTATCAGCCGCAACTGGCCGAAGCCGTGGCGGGCTAGGATGCGCGCGCCATTTTACGGCCTGATTGCGCGCAGGTCAGCCGAGGAGTTTTCGCCTGCGCGTACCGTAACTGTGCTGGCATCGTTGACCAGGCCGTCATCATCCCACATGGTCGCGTACCACGGTGTGGGATTGTCCCCGGCGATTGCGAGCGCGTAATACTCTCCCGGGCGAACCGCCGCGATCGCGTAGCGATCATTCGAATCGCATGGCGCGAACAACACAAATCCCTGTCGCCACATGGCTTTATCGTGCGGGAGCAGCCTCACTGTTCCCCCGGCGCACTTCTCCACTGTGCCGCGAACGGTTCCGCCGCCAAGCTTGTAGGCGACGGTCAGCGGCTGAGCGCCGGGCAGAATTTCAACGCCTGCCTCGAGGGCATCGCGGCCGCCGATCCGAATGGAGTCGAGATAATACCGCGGCGGGGGCACCCCGGTGAGAATCTGATACGGGCCCGGGTAAACATTCTGGATCTGGAAGTCGCCTCTTGCGTTCCGGGATGCCGGTCAGGAAGGCGCCCGCGGGTTTATCTGCCAACCCTGCGGCGCCGGCATGGAAGGCGAGTATGACATTGGGCGGCTTAGGAGCAAGTACCCCTTCGGGAACCTCCATTACAATCTTTCCTTGGACCCGAAACGGCGCAGCAGGCCGCAACTCAAGATTTTCCAAATCATGGGCTTTCAACTGTACCCACCGGGCCGCCCATAGTCTAGGGCCCCCCTGATCCACGTTCGTGGAGATTCGCCATTCGCCCTCGGCTACCGCCTCGAATTCAAACGTGCCGTCACCCCGGGTGTTCCGAATCAGGGCGGGCGGGCCGATGCCTTTGCTCAGCGTCACGGTGGCCTTAGGCACTGGATTGCCCCTGACATCGAGCACCACGCCACGAATGCGATGCACGGGAACCGCGGCCAGTTTGATATCCAGGTTCGAGATCTCGCCTCCGATCCGAACCATTGCTCTTACGGCAAGTTGAGGGTCGGTTACGCCGGGATAGAAGGTCTGCGCCCAATCGAGCCGCTGATCGTCACGCGATTCCGGTGGCTTCCACGACGAAGGCGCGATGGCGGACAACAGCCAGGCGCCGGGGACGTCAAGATCCGTGACGCTGAACTCTCCCTTCTCGTTGGTCTTCGTTTGGCGAGAAATGCCCGTGCACGAAGGCATTTTGCACAACCAGCTCTCTCCCCAAAGCAACTGGAGGCTGGCGTTTGGGACGGGCTCTTTCACGTAATCCAACACTCTTCCCGAGATCTTGCCGATCGGCGGCATTTTGACTTCAAGGCGCACCGGGTCGCCGCCGGCGGTAACCTGAAACGGCCGGCCGCCACGCTCCACCAGGAAACATTGGCCGCATTCCCGTTCGAAATCTTCGTCCACAAGAAAATTGGGAATGGGCCAGAAGCCGCGAGCCGTATAGTTCGCGGTATAAGTGCCAGCTTTTACGGCCTCGATCCGAAAATGCCCCTGGGAGTCAGTGGTCGCCGTGTAGGCGACCTCCCCAGCCTGAACCAGATTTACGGCAACCCCGGGGATATCGATGCCACTCACGGAGTTGACTACATGCCCGTCCACCGTTTGCGCGGCGAAAGCGGCCGCCGCCAGCATTGATGCGATGAGGATCACACGCAACACACAGTTTTCGTACGACATGTGGCGCCACCGCTAATGCACACCGCATGCAAGTCATGAACCGACGCGGAATCACTATTTTGGGAGCCTGGCAGTGTGGCTAATCAGCCCCGTTGTGAATACGCCGCACGTTAGTTAAAGTGTCGATTTCGCTGTGAGCCGGAGGTTCATCGGGCCAGAGCTTCCGTGAGTTAACCTGAAAACAGGAGAAGCGGCTCCAAAGGAGAACTATGCAGAAGCGCAAACTTGGAAAGAGCAACCTGGAGGTTTCGGCCATCGGCCTCGGCTGCATGGGAATGAGCTTCGGTTACGGTCCGCCCAAAGACAAGCCGGAAATGATCTCGGTTATCCGGGCGGCCGTGGAACTCGGCGTCACCTTCTTCGATACTGCGGAAGTCTACGGCCCGTTCCTCAATGAAGAACTCGTAGGTGAAGCCCTCGCGCCCCTGCGTGGGCAGGTCGCGATCGCCACGAAGTTCGGGTTCCACTTTGACGCAAGCGGCAAACAGGCGGGCTTGAACAGCCGGCCCGAGCACATCAAGGAGGCCGCTAACGCCTCGCTCAAGCGGCTCAAAACCGATGTGATCGATCTGCTCTATCAACACCGAGTTGACCCAAGTGTGCCAATCGAGGACGTGGCGGGGGCGGTGAAAGACCTGATTCAAGAAGGTAAGGTCCGCCACTTCGGACTCTCAGAGGCAGGCGTGCAGGTTATCCGCCGCGCGCATGCGGTTCAGCCCGTCACCGCCCTGCAGAGCGAATATTCATTGTGGTGGAGGGAACCTGAGGCGGAGATCCTTCCAACTCTCGAAGAACTCGGAATCGGCTTCGTTCCGTTCAGCCCTCTGGGCAAAGGGTATCTGACCGGCAAGATCGACGAGAATACCACGTTCGATAGTACCGACTTCCGCAACACCGTTCCTCGTTTCAACCCGGAGGCCCGGAAGGCGAACCGGGCGTTAGTAGACCTGCTGGAGACAATCGCTCAACGCAAAAAGGCGACACCGGCTCAGATCGCGCTCGCGTGGGTTCTCGCTCGGAAGCCCTGGATGGTTCCGATTCCAGGGACGACGAAACTTCATCGCTTGGAGGAGAATGTCGCGGCAGCCGCCATCGAGGTCGGCGACGAAGATCTCCGCGAAATTGAGAGCACCACATCCGAGATCAAGGTCCAAGGAGCTCGTTACTCTGAAGCCGCGCAACGGATGATCAACCGCTAACGGCAATCGGGGAGCAACATGTGTCGGCATTCCCGGTTGGGGATTGATGGGCGGGAAGCTTGGAACGATTTCCGCGCGCGCTGGACATGACGTGGTATATAGCTACGGGCGCGGCGGAGTAGTAGACAACAAACGCGGGAGGCGATGACCTGACCAACGCAGTGCGGAGGCATTGCCAGCGATCCGGAAGCGATCCACGTTGATGTCGTGGAAGTGGCCGGGCGCGTTTTGAAGGCGATGCCTGCTTCATCCTCAAAACGCGCCCTACGCAAACTAATTACTTGCATTGTGACACTCGGGTCAGGACAGAATGTTTTTCGCGTGAGGCCGGGCCATTGAAGATCGCCACTTTTAACATCAACAACATCAACAAGCGTCTGCATAATCTCACGGCGTGGCTCGCCAGGGCGCAGCCCGACGTCGTCTGCCTCCAGGAGCTCAAGGTAGAGCAGCGAGCATTTCCGGCAAGTTCCCTTCGTGACCTCGGCTACCGCGGAGTCTGGCTAGGCGAACGTTCCTGGAACGGCGTAGCGATCCTGGCGAGGGAGTGCGATCCGGTGCTGACGCGATCCAGCTTGCCTGGGAATCCTGAGGATCGCCAGGCACGCTATATCGAGGCGGCGGTAAATGGTGTGCTGATCACTTCCATCTACCTGCCGAACGGAAATCCTCAACCCGGTCCGAAGTTCGATTACAAATTGGCCTGGTTCGAACGTTTAATCGAGCACGGCG
>DATMNI010000443.1:0-11803 GCA_035570275.1 Candidatus Acidiferrales bacterium
GGGATGTTCTGGAGGGTCCGCGCCGCCAACGCCATCATTGCCCTGCGTTGCTGCCGCTTCAATGGGAGGTTCGAGGATTACTGGGAGCAGCATCGGGCCGCCTGATCACCCCTTGCTTCTCACTTTTAAGTCGCACACCCCAAGGATGCCGTCCATTGGGTGCTTAACCGAATTGGGGGAACCGCCCTGTGAGCACGTTTCTGTGGGGCAGATTGTCAATCTGCGGCGGATTGGCAATCCGCCTGCCGGCGTTCGGACCGAGCCCCGAGGCGCTGGTTGGGCCAGCAGCCCGCGGATTAGCAATCCGCCGCAGGTTTACAACCTGCCCCACGTAGAGTACAAGCCGATTCATACCGCGTTCCCCCAAGACTGTTAAGCACTCCCGTCCATTTCGGAGGCCCTGTTAGGGCAGCTCCTTGACGCGGATGTTGCGGAACTCGACGAGGGAGCCGTGGCCTAAGAAGCCAATGTGGCCGGCGGGGCGAGCGAGGCCGGGGTGGTGGGCCAGGACTTTCGGCTCCTTCACCATGTCGAGGTCGGCGTCCAGAATGATCACGCCGTTTAGCGTCACTTTGATTCGTGATCGGTCAAATCTCCCTCCGCGTCCAGGTCGCCTTGCGCCTCCACGTGAACCACAAAACTGCACTTGAAGAAGGTGAACAGCTCCTTCCGGATGGTTGCGAAGTGCCTGTCGTCCTTGTAGATTTCGTAGGTTGGCCCCCAGGCGAGAAGCTTCTGTTTGATGTTGGCCAGTTCGTTGCCCTTCATGTCCTGAAATGAGAGATGGCTGCCGAGGCTGAAGGCCTTGCCATCGACGAAAAAGGCGTCTTCGCCGTTTTCGTTCCTGATCACGAAGTCGTCGCCCCAGGAAAACAGTTTCTGCTTCATCACATAGCGCATCCGGTTTGCCTCCAAAAGGACTTATACCGCATTTCCGCTCCCGTGCGGCGCCCAGTCACATGAAAACTCGAAATTTTGCTTTGTCCGCAAATACAAGAGGTGTGGGCGGTTGGACGAATCCGGGCCAGCGGGGGATGCCGAAATCCGCGTGACGGGCGGGTACAATGCGGGTGTAGTAAGGTGCTGGAAAGCCAAAGCGCCACAGCAATGGCGGTTTTCGCTTTTTCGCAACTGATCTTAAAGGAGTTAATTTGCAAACCGCCAGCGCTCTGGCGGTTTTCTTTTTTGGGAGAACAAATGAGTAAGAACGAGTTCGAAGATGTTCTGGAAATAGGGACGTGGCTGGGGCGCAGACAAGCCTTCTCGCTGATTGCCGGCCGCTGCTCGGCGGCCGATGCGAAATGCCTTCGCGAGCTTCGCGAATCGAAGAAGTACAAGCTGCTGGGCCTCACCTGGGAAGAGTGTTGCAAACAGCGCGCGGGCATCGGCCGCTCGACCGCCGATGAGATCATCCAGAATTTGGAGGAGTTCGGTCCCAACTACTTCGCGCTGGCGCAACTGACGGGCCTCTCCGCGAAAGAATACCGCCGTATCCGGGGCGCCGTATCGGGTCACGCACTGCTGCACGCCGGAGAAGATATTCCCATCGACGTAGAGAACGCGCCGCGTCTGGTAGCGGCGGTCGAGGCCCTCCGTCGTGAGGCTTCGCACACGCCCGCGCCGCCCGCGGACGCCGAGGCTGAGGCGGCACGCTGCTTCGCCAAGGCTGAGCGCGCGTTCGGAACCGGGTTGGCCGAATTGGACAAACTCCTCCTCATGCGCCTGGATATTGGCGGCCGCATGCGCCTGCAAACCGCCATTGGCGAAACCGCCGGCAAGCTGAGACTGCTGGATATGCAGGTGAAGGTATAGGGCGGCGGCGCGGGCGGCTGCCAAGGGCTTCGATGAATTACTGCGCACGCGCGGGCAGTGTCAACAGTCCCGGCAGGCGGATTCGCAATCCGCCGGACCCATAGGGTGCCCCTACCAACCTGGCCCACTAGGAATAGCCAATGGCTGCGCCCATGAAATCCCAAGGAGAGGATGTCGAGGTATCCCTACGCCTCTTTGCGACTTTGCGACTTTGCGTGATCATCTTCTGCTAGCCCGTACGAGTCGCGTGAAGCTTCTTGGATCAGGGGCACGTGGAGGTTGATCGGAGTCGACGATCCTTGGCAATGGCGTTGTTCGTCGTAGCGGTCTTTCTTTTGTTGCTCGCCAAGTCGCCAAGACGCAAAGAAAGCAAATACGACTCCAGGCCAGGTTGATTCCTGCCCCTTGAATTGAACCCTATGGGAGGGTTTTCGATCCGCGACGTTACCCGACGTTACATAGGTAGGCTTAACCTGCCGTAACCTAAGACTAAGCTAAGCGATTTAATCTGAGAGATGAATCCTCAGATTTGGTCATGCTAGAAACTAGGCACGCTTCAGCCACATCAGCACGCCGCTGACCAGTTGCACCACCGCCATCAGGCAGGCGAGCGACATCACCGTTTTGCTGGGGATGCCGAAAATGTCGCCGGTGTGGATGGCGCGGTTGGCGATCACCAGGCGTGCGCCCGCGGGGGCGGTGCGGGAGCCTTCGGCGAAGAGCACCTGGCCGGTGTACTGGTCCACTATCACGCGGCTGCGGCCGCCGGGCGTGAGATCCTCCGGGAAACGCGAGCGGATCTGGTACGCACCCTTCGCGCCGGGCACGTTGATCTGGAACGGCAGTGTGCCCGGCAGCGCGGCGCGGGCGATGTCCATGGCCTGGTCGGGTGTAATCGGTTTGACTCCGGAGGGCGGCGGCGGAAGCTCTTGCGGCGGCTGGCTGGGCCGCGAACCAGTCAGGCTATAGAACAGCGGCACAGTCTGGGCTTCGAAACCGATCATTACGCCGGTGAACGCGAGCACCAGCAGAAACAGCCAGGAGCACACCCCCACGGTGTTGTGAATGTCGAACCAGAAGCCGCGGGTATTCTGTCGACCCGGGGCGCTGGTCCGGATCTTGACGCGCTTCAGCGGCCACCAGAGATACAGCCCGGAGATCAGTACGAACAGCACGGCCACGCCGCCCCAACTGACGATCGTCTTGCCGGTATCGGCCCGGTTGCCAATCAGCAGGCGGAGGTGAAACTGGTGCACGTAGCCGAGGAAATCCCGCCCGCCGGCGCGCACGCCGAGGATCTCGGCGGTATACGGATTGACCGCCACTAACCCGCGCTTGATGGCGACGCCATACGAGAGGTTGGGCGCGCTCGGCAGCAGATAGCCGCCGGGCCGCTCGCCGGGAAATGCCTTGCCAACGGCCTCGCCAAGCGCGGTGAGCGATTTCGGATTGCCCTGGGGCGTGACGTATGAGAGCTTCCAGTGCAGCACGTGGTCGATCTCGGTTTCGAAGGCCATGATGCTGCCGGTGACCCCGAGCGTCAGCACCAGGACCCCCGAAATCAGGGCTAGGTAGAGGTGAATGTTGAAAAGCAGTTTGCGCACGGTCATCGCTTGCGAGGCGGCACGCCCACCCCGGCCGATCGAATCATCTTACCCCAAAGCGCCTGGCCGAGTTCCTCAGCGTCGGCGGCGTGAACCGGTACCACCTCGATGTGCAGCCCGGCCATCTCATCGGTGGTGGCCGGTCCCCAGGTTACGCGTTTGGGCGGCTGGTTGGGGTTGCGCGGGTTCTGGGCGCTGTTGTCGTAGATGAATTCCATCTCGATGTTGGTGTCGGCGGGGAGGCGGATGGGCACCGCGTAACGGTATTGCTGCTGCCAATTGAAATCCCAGTCGGGGATCTGGATCAGCGTTCGCCTGACGCCGCCGGGCAGCACGGCGTAACCGTACATGGACTTGCAGACGTAGTGGGCGTGCGGGATGATGCCGATGGCTTCTACGTCCACGGGCAGCGTGAAATGATCGGTGACTTTGTAGCTGCGCTCCCCGGCGGGAATGTCGATTCGGTTGGAGCCCAGCGGGATATCCATCAGCCGGCGCTTGGGCCCCTCATCGGTGAAGTAGAGGGCGACGCGGGTGCGGTCGGTTTCGGGCTTGCCGGTGGGATGGTAGTGGATCTGCAGAACCAGGTCGGCGTTGGCGTGGAGCAATGACGGGATGTCGTCCGGCATGCGCGCCGGCTGGGCTCCAGGGGTCCAGCCTCCAAGGCCGCGGGCGGGCAGGAAGCCGGGCGTTCCAAAGCATGGATAGCCCGCGCCCTGGTCGCGCTGGCGGGCGGTGCGCGTGGTGTCCTGAAAGAGGATTACATGGTGCACGATCCTGGCGTTGCCGGGGCGGATATCGATGGCGCGAACCCAGTGGTCTTTGGGAGACGGCGCGGGGATGACGAAACACTGGTAGATGTCGAGACCCTCCGCCGGGACCGCGCTGGGGACGCGCATTTCGGCCTCGATGTCCGGCGGGCCGAGTTGCCAGGTTCCTCCAGGCGTCTCGAGCAATTCGGGCGATGGCGGGGCGGCCGCCGGCTTGCCTTGGGAAGCGCCGCCTTCGGGAGCGCTGGCTTTGGGCGAGCCGCCTTCGGGAGCGCCGCCGTCGGCCCACCGGCTGAGGACGGCGATTTCGGCGTCGGTTAGCTTCATCTCATGCAGGAAGCGCGGCGCGGTGGGGAGCCACGGCGGCATGTAGCGTTTGGTGGTGACGGTGGCGATGAGGCGCGCGCGTTTGGCGGCGTCCTGGTACGCCAGCAGCGGGAATGGGGCCACGCCATCGGCGCGGTGGCATCCGGCGCAGGCTTTGTGGAGGATGGGGGCCACGTCACGGGAAAACGTGGGAGCAGCGAGGAAGGCCAGCAGTAGCGGTGACAGGGGCACTACTCCTATTCTGGCGTGTCCCGGGGCAGGTGGCGGGCCCGCCTGATCTGCCGATTTACTGCCCGCCGCCGAAACGGCCTCCTTGGCGCGGGGGCGGCGGGGGTGCGCCGGTCGTCTTTAAAGGGGCCACGCCGCTGGGGGAAATCTGCCGGTTATAAGCCGGAACGTCCACCTCCATCACCCGCTTGTAGTCGGCTTGCGCCTTCGCCAGTTGCCGTTCCAGATCCAGCACCAGGCCGATGGCGGTTTCGGTGGGGCCGTAATCGGCGCTGCCCTGCACGTCGCCGGCGCCGGTGCCGATCTCGCCGTTCAGCCACAGGAAATTCTGGTACAGGTTGTAGGCCGTCTGGAAATACTTGTCGTCGCTCAGGGCGTCGGCGCGCGTGATGAGCTGGTATTCCACTTCCTGCATCTTGCGGTCGATGTCGGCGATCGCCTTGAGCAGAGCGGTCTGGCCGGATGCGGTCTGGCCGGCCGCAGCCTTGCCCTGGTCTTCCAACTGGCGGCGCATCCACTCCAACTGGTTGGTCATATCCGAAACCAGGCTGATATCGTCGCGCACTTTGAGCTGCAGCCTCACCGACGATTGCAGGTCGGCATCGGAACCATGGCCATCCGGGGGCCGCAGAATCTCCAGCGGCTGTGTGTAACTCCGGCCATCCACCGTCATCTTCACGATGTACTTGCCGGGCGCGGCGATGGGGCCGACTTCGGCCTGCGCCAGGCCCCAATGAGTGATCGCCCGCGTCTCTATGTTGTTGAAGCGCGGTTCTTCCCAGATGTGGGGATTCTCGGGCGGCGTGGTGCGTAGCGCTACCAGCCGCGGCGCTTCGTAGTGCAGGTCCCACGACGCGCGGTTCAGCCCCACACGGCCCGTCACGTCAGGCAGCTTACGCACCAGCGCGCCCTTGGCATCCAGAATCTCGAACTGCACCGGGTCCTTGGGCACGGCCTTCAGCATGTAACTCAGCAGCGCCCTGGCCTGGCCGCGCACAATCCGATAGGCCGGCCGCGGTGTTACCAGTTGAACGTCCGCCAGTTGAACGTCCGCCGCACTGGTAGCTTCCTCCATGAAACCCTGCTCCAGCGGCGTGATGTCTTCCATAATGTAGAGGCCGCGGCCGTAAGTGGCCAGCACCACGTCGTGAAACTGCTTCTGCACCACCACCCAGGAAACGGGAGCGGCAGGCAGCCCCTGTTGAAGTTGCTTCCAAGACCCGCCGTCATTCAGCGAGTAGTACAGCGCGTTGCCGGTGCCCACAAAAAGCATGCCCTTCTTATTCGGATTCTCGGCGATGACCCGCGCGTAGGCCAGCGGTCCCTTGGGCAAGTTATCGCTCAACTTACTCCAGGTCTTGCCGAAATCGGTAGTCTTGTAAATCCACGGGTCGCGGTTATCCATCAGGTGATAATCCACGCAGATGTAGGCTGTGCCGGCGTCGAAATGCGAAGGCTCGATCCTGGAAACCACGCCCCACACCGGCATGCCGGCGATGTTCCTGGTGACATCGTTCCAGGTCTTGCCGGCGTCCCTGGTGTACCAGACTTTGCCATCGTTGGTGCCGGCCCAGATGAGGCCCTTCTGAACATCCGACGGCGCGATGGAGAAGACCACCTCGCCGTAGAACTGGCCGAGGTTATCGCCCACGATGCCGCCGGAAGGAACGATGCGGCTGGGGTCTTTTGTCGAAAGGTCGGGGCTGAATTCGCTCCAGCTCATGCCGCCGTTGCTGGTCTTGAAGATGAGCTGGCAGCCGTAGTAAACGGTGTTGTGGTCGAAGGGGTCGATGGCCAGCGGCGCGGTCCAGTGGCAGCGGTATTTGGCCTGGTTGGGCGCCGAATCCAGCGTGTGCAGCCACGGGCTTACGGAGCGCGCCAGCCTGGTCCGCGCGTCGTAGCGCGTCACTTCGTCGCCGTAGCAGGAGGCCCACACGATGTCGGTATCGGTGAGGTCAGGCAGCGTGAAGCCGGATTCGCAGCCGCCCAGATTGTGCTCCCACTCGCCGATGCCCGCGCCACCGCGCCCGCCGAAACCGCCACCGAACCCGCGACCGCCGGCGCCGCCCTGTCCCGGAACATTGGGGCCGATTTCCTGCGTGGTGCTGAGCCCGCGCATGGTGCCATCGTCCTGCATATTGCCATAGATGTGGTACGGAACGTCCTGATCCACGGCTACGTGATACATCTGGCCGATCGGCAGCGTGACGCGGGTTGCCGTGCGGCCGTGGTCGCTGGTCATATACATGCCGCCATCGTGGGTCACGCAGATGCGGTCGGCATTTTTGGGGTCGATGAAAATATCGTGGGTGTCGCCGCCCCAAGGTACCGTGCGGAACGATTTGCCGCCATCGGTGGACTGCCAGAAGCTGCTGTCGGCCACCAGCACTTCGTCGGGGTTGGCAGGCGAGACGGCCAGGTGGATGTAGTAGCCGGCGCGGCCGGTGAGCGCACGCTGCCAGTTCACGACGGCCCAGTTTTCGCCGCCGTCATCGGAGCGCCAGACCGAACCCTGGTCGGCGGTCTGAATCAGCGCATACGCCCGCTGGGAATTGCTGGGCGCAATGGCCACGTCGATCTTGCCGAGCGGCGATTTGGGCATCCCGTGGCCTTCCACGCGCTTCCAGGTGCCGCCGCCATCGTGCGTGATGTAGACGCCGCTGCCGGGTCCGCCACTCAGCATTGCGTAGGTGTGCATCACCACTTCCCAGGTGCCGGCGAACAAGGTGTTGGGGTCCTTGGCGTCCATGGAGAGGCCGGAGCAGCCGGTGTTGGGGTCGACGAACAGCACGCGGTCCCAGGTTTTGCCGCCATCCTTAGTGCGGAATACGCCGCGCTCCTGCTGCGGCCCGGTGAGGCGGCCGGCGGCGCAGGCGTAGGCGATATCGGGATTCGTCGGATGCGTGAGGATGCGGCCGATGCGCCCGGTTTCCGCCAGCCCCACATTGGCCCAGGTCTGGCCGGCATCGGTGGATTTGTAGATGCCGTTGCCCATCATGTCGCTATCGCGGATGGCCCAGGCCTCGCCGGTGCCCGCCCAGACGATGTTGGGGTTGGCCGGGGAGACCGCCAACGCTCCAATGGCCTGCGCCGGCTGGCTATCGAAAATGGGATTCCAGTGCGCGCCGCTGTCGGTGGATTTCCAAACCCCGCCCGAAGCCGCGCCGGCGTAGTAAGTAGCGGGGTCGCCCGGAATGCCGGCGACGGAAGCGATGCGGTTCCCGACCGCGGGCCCCATGAAGCGGAACGACAGGCCTTCGGGCGCCTGCGCCGCGCCGCCGCCGCGCCGCTGCGCCAACACCGGTAGGGCGAGGATGCCTGCACCTAGAAACAGGGCAGAAATACGGCGTGCGCGACGGTCCCAATGCATGGTACGACCCCTTGAATCGTGAATAGCGTAATCGGTTGCAGTGTATAAGATTGCGGGCGGGCAGGTCAACAGCGTCGTGACCAACCTACGTGCGGCGGATTTCGTCCAATCGCCCACGCCCACCTGGGTCCTTTTACCGGACGACCGTCAGGAGCAGGGCGCGCAGCCCGTTCCACAGAATTTGGACCCCGATGCAGACGAGGATGAACGACGAGAGGCGGATGATTATGTTCATCGCCGAGTCGCCGAGCGTGCGCCCGATCCGTTCGGCGAACCGGTAACTCCAGTAAATGGACGCCGCAATCAGAACCGAGCCCAGCAACATTCCTGCGATCAGAGGCCACCGCCATTCCGAGCCTTCGGGCCGGTTGGCGCCGACCGTAATCGCCACCGAGATCGAGCCCGGTCCCACGGTGAGGGGCATCGTTAGCGGATAGAATGCCTGGCGGGAGTAGTCGGCTTCATTACACTCCCGCCGGGCGCCCTTTTCGCCGGTCTCCTCATCATCCGGGCGGCGCAGGAGAGTCCAGCCGGTTGAAATCACCACCAGCCCTCCCCCGACCTGCACTACGGGCAGCGAGATGCCGAAGAAAGTCAGGATATGGGTGCCAATGAAGATGGAAATCAGGATCAGAATCAGGCCGTTCAGGGCGATCATCCTGGCCAGCACGGTTCGCCCCCGGCCGGACAGGCCGCGCGTTAACGACAGGAAGATCGGCGTATTGCCGATCGGGTTGACGATCGGAAACAGCGCGCCGACAACCAGAAGCGTGTACTTGGCGAGATCGCTCAACGGGCCGGGCATCATCGCTACTGTACATTAGTTGTGAGTTCTGCCGCGGCCCTCATCCAGCCGGCAGGCCTCTTCTTGAATTCTGCATGTGCCCTTCGCAGGTCGTCCGAGGCCGCTATAATCGATTTCGGGCCGCCAGAGCCGCAAGCTGTCCCGTCGTCTCCGATTGCCCTCGCGTGGCCGATTTTTGCCAACGTAATCTCCTTTGGATCAGCCTCTCACAGCGAACAATCAAGGAAACCAGATCCCACAAAATCGCGACCTGTACAAACATCGCAAAAAAGGCGGATAATAGCGTTCAGCAATACATTCAGCCGAGGGGGGACCGATGCCGGATGCCAATGGGGAAGAAGATCGTCTTAGAAGGGAATGGATTTTAGCAGACTGGAAAAGGTCTGCCCTTCAGGCTGAGCTTGATAAACCAACCTTCAGCCGTTCACTCAATGCTCAGACGGTGCTCGTGAATAAAGTGAAAGCCGCAGGAGACAAATGCCACAGCCTCATGGTTGCGCTGCGCGCCCAGCGCAAGACCAGGCCGATTCTCGCTCGGGCTGGAGGCCAGTCGGGTTGAAACCCGTCTTCTCGCTGTCGGCTTGGTCGTCGCCACGGGCAAGCGGCACCTCCTGTATTTGCGCTCTACGGGCCTCAGGAACCCTGGCTCAGTTCCCGCATCAGCCAGGAACGGGCCAGGCGCCAATCGCGCATGACGCTTTGGGGCGAAATCTTCAAGACCGCGGCGGTTTCCTCCACGCTGAGTCCACCGAAAAACCGGAGTTCGATCACCTTGGCCTTGCGCGGGTCCAGCTTTGCCAGGCCGTTTAGCGCGTCATCCACAGCCACCACATCACCGCTGCGCCCGGAGGCAAGGTCCGGAATCTCGTCCAGATTCAGTTTGGCCAGGTGGCCGCCGCGCTTGGCCCGAAGCCGCGCCCGGGCGGCGTCCACCAGAATCCGCCGCATCATCTGCGCTGCCACCGCGAAGAAGTGCGCCCGGTCTTGCCAGTCCACACGGCCGGCGTCCACCAGCCGCAGATAAGCTTCGTTCACCAGGGCCGTGGCCTGGAGCGTGGCCCCGTCGCGCTCCCCGCGCATGTACCCGTGAGCGATCTTGCGCAACTCGCCGTAAACCAGCGGGGCCAGACACTCCAATGCCCCTTCGTCACCGCCGCGCCAGGCCTGCAGAAGCCGGGTGATTTCAGCCGTTCCCGCCGGGTTCATCTCTTCCTTGAGAAAAAATCTTCAAACCCATTGTAGTTCCGGCGGGCGATTGTCGCTTGAGGGGTGAAGGCGGAGAAACAGACATCCCGCCCCAAACGAAAAGGAGAATCACCATGATGAGCACCATGAGAAAGTTCACGTCGACAGCCACGGCCGGGATGACGGCCATCGTATTCGCGGCGGTCTTCGCCGGCGCCGCCAATGCCAAGTGCGGCATTTCCCTGACACCGCGTTTTCGATCCGCCGGTCCGGCTCTACTGTCCCTTCCGGCACAGCCCGAGGCGCAACCCATCCGCGCGGCGGACGAGGGCGATCAGACCGCGAATCCTGCCATCACCGGCTTATGGTATGTGCAGTTCATCGCGGGCGGCCAGGTGGTGGATGATGGCTTCGACGTGTGGCACAGCGATGGAACGGAAGTCCTCAACGACAGCCCCGCGCCGTCCAGCGGCAACGTATGCCTGGGAGTGTGGGTGAAGACGGGCCAGTTCACCTATACGCTTAAGCACCCTTCCTGGATCTTCGACGCCGCGGGAGTCAACGTGATCGGCATCGTCGTGATCCGGGAGCAGATTACGCTCAGCCATGACGGCAACAGCTACTCGGGGACGTCGACTTTGGACGTCTACGACACGAAAGGGAATCTGCTGGACCACGAAACGGCGGCGTTGACCGCGCAGAGGATTACGGCATTAGACGCCCCGGGCCATACCTCCGGCATTCCCGGCCTTCCCGCGTCGATCCTGAACCGCTAGAGCCGTGGTGGGGACTTGCAACATGCCAATCGAATGGATCGCGCCCGTGGCTGGTGCGTGCGCTGCAACCGGTCAAACCGCCGTCAGTCTGGTGAGCCGCTTACAGGCGCGAGACGGGCTCGCCCTTGGGGAGCTGTACGACCAGTTTGGAACCTGCGTCTATCGCGTGGTGCTCGGCCTGGTGAGGGACGCGGCCACCGCGGAGAATCTGACTCAGGAAACGTTCCTCTACATCTGGAACCGGATCGGCGGGTTTGACGCCGCGCGTGGGAGCCTGGCAGCCTGGGTCGGCCTGGTGGCCCGCAGCCGTGCCATCGATTACTTGCGCTCGGTGGAGTGTCGCATGGCGCGCAGCGCAGCGCCGCTGGGGGATGCCGAGCATTACGCGCAACGCTACCCGCAGCCGGCGGCCGCCCATGGCGGCTTGACGCAGGTGGAACGGGTCCGTCTGTTGCAGGGCCCCTGGATGAGGTTGCAGCGGTGCGAGCGCCAGGCTTTGCGTCTGGCATACTACTGGGGCCTTTCGCAGCCGGAAATCGCGGAACGGCTAAACCGGCCGCTGGGGACGATCAAGACGTGGATGCGCCGGGGCCTCCAGTCCCTGCGGGCCGACCTGGAAGGCGCCAGTGAGATTTGACCGGCTGTTGCAGTTCTGGCGTACCACCCAACAACCAACGGTAGTACACTCGATTGGCATGTCTGGCCAGAGTCCAATGGACGGGGACCGCTGGCGCCGCGTCGACGAGTTGTATCACGCCGCCCTCGATCGGGAGGCCGGCGAGCGGGCCGGATTTCTCCTCAGAGCGTGCGGCGACGATACCGAACTGCGCCGTGAAATCGAGTCTCTGCTGGAGTTCGACAACCAGCCGGATGCGTTATTGGAGACCCCTGCCTGGAACCACCTGGGTTCCGCCGCCGTGACCGCC
>DATMNI010000444.1:0-10784 GCA_035570275.1 Candidatus Acidiferrales bacterium
CCGAACTTTTCGCGGAAGGCGGCGGCGATGGGCTCGCGCAGTTTTTCGGCTCCCACCAGCACGTAGCGCAGGCTGGCGAACTCCTCGGCCGTGCACTTGCGCATGTAAGTGGAGCAGAAGGTGGGGGTGGAGACCAGCAGCGTGCCTTTGTATTTTCGAGTGAGTTCGCCGATGGCTTTGGCGTCGGTGGGGTTGGGATGGTAGACCACGCCGCAGCCGGAGAGCAGCGGGAACCAGATGGTGATGTTGAACCCGAAGGAGTGGAAGAAGGGCAGCACGCCGACAATGCGGTCTTCGGCGCCGGTCCAGAAAAGCTGGGCGATGGCTTCGATGTTGGCGATCAGGTTGTAGTGCGAGAGCATCACGCCTTTGGGGACGCCGGTGCTGCCGCTGGAAAAGATGACGGCCGCCAGCGAGGCCGGGGTGTGGCGGCCGCGGGTGAGACCCCGGGTGAGAAGCGCCGCCGGGACGAAACGCGCGGCCATCCATGCGCGGATTTTGGCGAAGGTGGTGGCGCGGACTAACAGGTCTTCCACATAAACCGTGCCGGGCAGGGTCGCGATCTTAGCTTTTGCCAGGAACGTCTTCGACGTGACGATGCTGCGGATATTGCACCGCGCGATGGCGCCGGCCATGGCTTCGGAGCCGGCGGTGAAGTTGAGGTTGACGGGGACTCGTCCGGCGAGCGTGATGCCGATATTGACCAGCGCGCCGGCCACGGAAGCGGGCAGCAACACGCCGACCATTTCCGCTTCCGGCAGTTTCGCCACCTGCCCGGCCACGATGAAGCTCGCGGTGAGCATTTTCCCGTAGGTCAGTTCGCGGCCGGTGGTATCCGCCATAGCGAACCGGCCCCAGTTGCGGCGGGCGCTCCGGATCACGCGCCGGTCCAGCGTGTCTCGCCTGGTTTGGCGGTGGGCAACGGCTTCGGCGCCGAGTTCCTGGATGGCTTGGCGGACTGCCTGCGCGCCGGTGGTGGCGGGCATGGGGTTGCCGAAGGAGACGGTGACGGGGTACGGAATGGCCGCCGGCCACTTCCAGAAAAACTTGCCGCCGGCGAAGCTGAAGATGCTGCCCCAGAGGCGGTCCAGGTGAACCGGGATGATGGGAACGTCCAGGCCATCGACAATCTTCTCCATGCCGCGCTTGAAGGGCAGCATGTTGCCGGTGCGGCTGATGGCGCCTTCGGCGAAGATGCAGACTACGTGGCCGGCGGTCAGTTCCAGGCGCGCGGCGCGGATGGCGGCAACCGCGTCGCGGGGGTTGCCCGCGGCCACGGAGATGGCGTTGGTTTTGCGGAAGAACCAATTGAACGCTTTGTGTTCGTAGATGGGCTTCCACACCATGAAGCGGATGAAACGCTGCACGCAGGCGCCGATCAGGAAGCCATCCACATAGGTAGTGTGGTTGGCCACCAGCAGCGCGGGGCCGCGGAACGGAACGTTTTCCTGGCCCACAATGCGGATGCGGAAGATGGTGTGGGTGAGCATCCAGAGCACGAAGCGAATCAGGAAGTCGGGAACCACGGTAGTGATGTAGACCGTGACCAGCAGCATCGACACGGCGAAGATCAGCAGGATGGCTCCGGCGCCTAGATGCACCTGAGTGTAGAGCAGCCAGATCAGGCCGGAGGCGATGAGCATGCCGATGGTCTGGTAAAAATTGTTGGCGGCCACCACGCGGCCTTTTTCGCGGCCTCCACTGCGCTGCTGCACGTAGGCGTAGAGCGGGACCACGAAGAGCCCGCTGGCGATTGCCATCAGCGCCACCGTGATTACTGACAGCGCGAGCGAGCCTTTGGCGGCGAAGATGGCGATGGTGAAAAGGCCCATCAGGCCGGAGCCGAGCGGCACCAGTCCGAGTTCCACTTTGTCGCCGGAGAGGCGGCCGGCCAGCATGTTTCCGGCGCCGATGCCGATGGCTAGGCAGACCCAGATCAGCGAGATGCCGTTATCGCCGGTATGCAGCACGTCCTTGCCGAAGTATTGTAGGTCGGTCTTGAGCAGCACGCCGGCAAACCAGAAGTACGCGATGCCGAGCACCGCCAGCCAGAGCGGCTTATCGGCCAGCAGGTGCCGTGTGCTGGCGGCGATTTCGCCAAACGGGTTCCGCCGGAAGGGTTGCCGCGCGCCCGAGGGCGGGACCTTGGTGATGCGCAGGCTGTTGAAGAAGCCGGCCAGCGAGACCGCCAGGGTCACCAGACCGATGCGCCAGGAGGCGGTTTTCCAGGCCGAGAACAGTACGCCGCCCGAGGCGATGCCGAGCACGATGGCGACGAAGGTGCTCATTTCGAGCAGCGCGTTGCCGCGCGAGAGGTCGCGGTCGGAGAGCATTTCGGGAACGATGCCATATTTCGCCGGGCTGAAGATGGCGGAATGCAGGCCCATCAAAAAGACCACCAGAAGCAGGCCATAGATCCAGTCCGAGACCAGCGCGGTGAGGCCGAACGCCATGATGGCGATTTCGAAGGCCTTGACCCAGACCATGACGCGGCGCTTGCTCAGGAGATCCGAAAGATGGCCGGAATAGCCGGAGAAGAGCAGCGAGGGCAGGGTGAAGATGGCCGGGATGAGCGGGACGTAGACGCCGCCTTTGACGTCAAGCACGCGCAATCCGACGATGGTCTGGTAGACGCTGTCGTTGAACGCGCCCAGGAACTGGGTCCAGAGAAAGGCGCGGAAGCCGCCGTTTTTCAGAAGGTCTTTGAATCCGCCGTGAGCCACTGATCGATTAACCATGGATCGATTCCTTTCTACGGCGCTATCAGGTGCACGGCGCCTGCCGATCCCATGTGGCGGAAAAGGCGCTCTAAATCAATAGTTTACGCTCAGCGGGGGAGGGAGTCACGGAGTGTGTCTGTACATTCGATGCAGGACTATGGACAATTCCTGTATGCATCCAAGCCGCGGCGGGATGTCCTCAAGGCGCTTTGCGGGCGACGGCGACCAGGCGCGCGGCATCGAGACCGTATGGGGCGCCTTGCATATTCCCGAACAGCCTCACATCGTGGAACCCGCACAGCAGGAGCCGGTCTTTAAGCTCGCGGCCGGAATAGACGGTGTGCTCAAAGTGGAACGAGCGGGCGCGGCCCTCCCGGATCACGGTCCATTCGTTGTGGATGCGGGACCAGTCGTGCCGTACTTGCGCTTGCTGAATGAGGCGGGTGCCGTCGGGGAACTGACTGCTTCGCACATGTTCCCAGACGCGCGCCAGCCGTTCCTTGCCGAGCAGTTCCATGACGAAAATGCCGCCGGCTTTCAGACTTTCCCGCACGTTTCGTAGCACCCGAAGGTCGTCCTCTTCGGTTTCGAAATAGCCGAACGAGGTAAAGAGGCTGCACGCCAGGTCGAACGCGGCGGGGCGCACGAAGCAGCGCATGTCTTCCTGGACCCACTCGATGGCGGCGTGGTTTTCCATGGCGCGCTGGCGAGCCTTATCGAGCAGGAACGGGGTGCGGTCCACGCCCGTGACCGCATAACCTTTCAAGGCGAAAGCCACGGAGTGCCGGCCGGGGCCGCAGCAGAGATCGAGCACGGCGTCGCCGGAACACGCCGTGATGGCCAGGATCTGGGCCACCTCTTCCGAGGCGGCGGCCAGGCGTTCCGGCGGAAACATATAGGGATACAGTTCGCGCCAGAAATCTTCATCTTCGAACCAGACAGCGGGCATGGTCTATTGTAAGGGCAGAAGACAGAACACAGAAGTCAGGAGTCAGAATCACGGGGCGCCTCTTCCTACGGCGCCTCTTCCTTCTGACTCTTGTCTCCTGACTTCTGACTTCTCTCTTCCGACTTCTCTCTTCTTTGCATATACAGGTTGCGCGCCGGGAACGGCAGAACGATGCCTTCAGCCCGGAAACGGCGCAGAATCCGCCTCCGCAACTCATTGCGTACGTTGGGCTGGCTGGCGAAATCGCTCACCTGGTAATTCAAGCTGAAACCCAGCCCACTCTCGGTGAACCCCGGATCGAACGCTACCGCGGGCTCCGCCTCGGCTCGCATCCCAAGGATCTCTCCGGCCCCCTGCTTGCCGATTTCCAGCAGCACCCGCTCCACCAGATCCGGGTCGCTATCCATCGCCACCGTGACCTGAACGCCCGATCCGAGCCACTTCTCCGGCAGCGAATAATTCGTCACAATCGCCTGCGAGAGTTTCGCATTGGGCACAATGATCATGTTGTTGGCGAGCGCCCGGAACGTGGTGCATCGCCATCCAATATCGGTGACGTACCCTTCTTCGCCCGTATTCAGTTTGACGTAGTCTCCCATTTGGACCTGCCGGGCCACCGCCACGTAGAACCCGCCGAAAACATTCGAAAGCGTGTCCTGAAGTGCCAGGGCAACGGCCAGGCCGCCCACTCCCAACGCGGTCAGGTACGGCGCCGGCGATTTGTTAAAATGGAAGAGCAGCGACGAGATCCCGAGGGTCACCACCACAATCTGCGCCAGGTTCCGGCCGAGGGTGGTCACGGGCACGGCGCCGGGAATTTGGTCTCCATACAGCCGCACGATGTCGCCCACCAGCCGCGTGCACATCAGCGTCAGCGAGCAGACCCACAGCACCAGCAGCACGTCCGCTCCATTCCCCGTCAGGCGCGAGGGCAGATCGGAAGACTGCATCCCCAAATGGGCCGCCAGGATGACGCACCAGATCAGCGTGGGGCCGCGTAGCGCCTTCTCCAGAATGCGCCCGTTGCGGCTCTGCTTGCGCTCGTTCCAGGCATGCAGCGCGCGCAGTACCAGGCGCCGCACCACCCAGCCAGCCAGGAACGCGGCGGCGAAAATCGCCAGCGGCAGCAGCACCTCCGTTGGTTCGTCGAACAATACCCGCCGGAATCGCGCCAATCCGCTTCTCATACGATCCAGATTCGCATAAAACAAATGGTTTGCACGTCAAAGCGCGAATCCGCGTCACCATTAGTGTGCGAGTGCCTGTGTTCATTTTCGGGCTGTTCCTTCTCGGGTTCACGCCGGCCGGCTCCCTGTCCGCCCAGGAACCCGCCGAGACCCAGGAGCCGGCGCCCGTCCGCGATCCCACCGCTCTCGATTTGTACACCCGCGGCCGCAAGGCCGAACGCACGGGCCACATCGCCCAGGCTTACGTGCTGTACTCCCAGGCGGCCGCCATGTCGCCCAAGAATAAGACCTACTGGCTGCGCAGCCAGGCCCTGCGCACCCGCGCTTCCATCGAAGCCAAAGTGGAACCCCCATCTTCGGGCGCCGCTGGATTGTCTCATGGCGAGACAGATCCGGCACGCGAACCCCAGCCAGCCAGCTTCGAACAGCAGTTTTCCTTTCCCACCCCCGAGGACCTCGCTGACGCGCGCAAGCCCCTGTCTCCGGTGGAACTTCGGGCGCAACCGGGCACTCAGGATCTGGATCTCAACGGCGACGCCAAAGCGCTCTTCGAGAACGTGGCCAAATCCTACGGCCTAGATTGCGTATTCGATGACGATTTCCAGGCCGCCGCCACCTTCCGCTTCCAACTCAAGGACGTGGACTACCGGGATGCCCTGCACGGTCTGGAGGCAGCTACTAATACCTTCATCGTGCCGCTTACGCCCAAGCTCTTCCTGGTAGCCAAGGACACGCCGCAGAAGCGTCAGGAACGCGAGCCCACCGCGGCCGTCGAACTGCGTTTGCCGGAAAGCACCAGCCAGCAGGACTTCAACTCCATCATCACCGCCGTCCAGCAAGCTTTCGCCATTGAGAAAGTAGCCTTCGACACCCAGAACAACACCGTGATTCTGCGCGACCGCATCTCCAAAGTGATCCCGGCGCGAATGATGTTTGAGGACCTCATGTACCCGCGCGCCCAGGTGACGGTGGACATGCAGTTCCTGGAAGTCAGCCGCAACGACATTCTCACTTACGGGGTGGACTTTCCGACCCAGTTCCCGCTCGTGGCCTTCACCACGGTGCTCAACAACATGGTGACGGTCCCCACCAATATCTCCGGTCTGCTCACCTTCGGCGGCGGCAACTCCCTGCTTGGGATCGGAATCATGAACGCCTCGCTGGTGGCCCAGATGACAGCCTCCTCCGGCAAGCTGCTGCTCCAGGCGGACATCCGGTCCGTGGACAATCAGCCGGCCTCATTGCAGGTCGGCGACCGCTACCCCATCCTGACCTCCGGATACTTCGGCCCCGCCAGCTTTTCCGGCCCGGGATCGTACAGCCCGCCGCCTTCCTTCACCTTCGAGGACCTGGGGCTCACCATAAAACTGACGCCCACGGTTCACGAACTGTCGTCGGTGACGCTCGACATCGATGCCGAATTCAAGGTGCTGTCGGGCGCCGCGGCCAACGGGATTCCGGTAATTTCGAGCCGCGTGCTGAAGTCCAAGGCCGATCTGCGATTTGGCGAGTGGGCCGTGGTCGCGGGCCTCTTGGACCAGGATGAAGCCCGCACCATCGCCGGCCTCGCCGGCGTCTCGCGCGTTCCGGTCTTGAGTCAACTCACCAACAAGCGCGAACACGATAAGACCACCGACGAAGTGTTGATCCTGCTCCGCCCTCACCTGGTGACCCTGCCGCCCAGCGTGGCTGCCACCCACACCTTCCGCATGGGCTCCGACAACCGCCCGCTTACACCGCTATAGTTTGTGGGGCAGGTTGTTAACCTGCGGCGGATTGGCAAATCCGCCGGCCGCAAGCGCGCGCATGGCTCCACCAGGCGGATTCACAATCCGCCCCAGATTGGCAATCTGCCCCACAAGCCACGCCTGCTATCTTAAAATCAATGTCCCGAATGCTCGATGAGATCCGGCAGCAGCCGGCAGCGCTGGCACATACGCTTTCCAGCCAAATGCGGCGTGTGGAACGGTTCAAGCGGCTGGTGGAAAAAAAGCGTCCCCGGCTGATTGTGCTGGTGGCGCGCGGTACTTCCGACAATGCCGCCCTGTTTGGACGCTACCTGCTGGAGATCACCACGGGCATCCCGGTCTCGCTGGCCGCCCCTTCCATCGCCACACTCTACAACGCCCGTATGGACTACCGGGAAACGCTGGTGGTGGCGATTTCGCAATCGGGCGAATCCACCGACACTAACCTGGTGCTGGAGCGGGCGCGCCAGCAAGGCGCTCTTACACTCGGCATCACCAACGAGAGCCGCAGCGCCCTGGCGCGCATTGCCGAGCACGTCTTTCTGGTGGGTGCGGGCAGAGAAAAAAGCGTGGCGGCCACCAAAACCTACACCGGCCAGATGCTCATGATGTATCTGCTGGCCTACGCGTTGGGTGGCGGTGTAAAGATCGCCGATCTGGAACGGCTTCCGGATGCGGTGGATGCCACCCTGCAGCTTGAGCCCGAAATCGATGCGCTTTCCGAACGCTACCGCTTCATGCGGCACGCCGTGGTGGTGGGCCGTGGTCTCAACTACGCCAATGCGTTTGAGTTCGCGTTGAAGCTCATGGAAACCTGCTACGTGGTGGCGGAACGCTTTTCATCGGCCGACTTCATGCACGGCCCCATCGCGCTGGTGGAACCGAATTTCCCGGTCTTCGCCTTCGCGCCCCCGGACGTGACCTGGCCCTCGATCGGCGAAACCCTGGACAAACTCCACGGCCTCCAAGCCGAGATCGTGGCCATCACGGACTCGGGAAATCGTCAAGCCGGGACCCGCGCCACCAAAACGATCCGCCTCCCGCGCCGTGTGAAGGCGGTGTTGACGCCGATTCCTTACATCGTCCCGGCGCAACTCTTCGCCGCCTGCCTGGCAGTCCAAAAAGGCCACGATCCGGACAAGCCGCGCACCATCAGTAAGGTGACGCTGACGCTGTAGCACGGCCATTCTTGCCTGCGTGGGTTTCGGCTACCGCCCCTTCCGCGGCGAATACTTGTTCAAATCCGCCAGCAACTTCCCCGCCATCGATGGCGGCTTGGCCCCGCTGCCCAGAATCTGCTTGCTGGTCCACCGCTGGCCGTACATCGCCTGATTCTCGTCCAGATCGTTGCGCATCGTAGCGCCATCCAGCGAAATGCCCGCAAACAGGCCCTTCGAACGCGACCAGGAGAGAATTTCGGCCGTCATCAAAGCGTCCGTTTGCGCCGTGGCATTGCGCCCCACCGGACCCGCAGCCGCCGTGGCATCGGCCCCTATAGTGAACTTGCTTCTGCTGAGCCGCTTCATCCCTCCCTGATTCATCACCAGCAGAATCACGTCCGACGACGATACGCCAATCTGAAATCCGACGCCGCCGCCTTCCACACGAAGCGCCGCCGGCGGACCCCATCCCATGCCGTGCGCGCGGCAAACCGCGAAACCGCGCCCATATTTGGCGCCAATTCCGAAGGCCGCCTTCTTTAACCCGGGAATCAGAACGATACAGTAAGACTTATCCAGCAGGTCCTGCGGAATCGATTTGTCCGGCGCCGACATCACTTCGGTGAAGAGGCTGGCCGCATCGTCCAGCCTTTCGGCCGTCTTGGAATTCTCATCCGCAACCATCATTAGCGGGCACGCCAGGGCCAATGCAACGGTGAACGTAAACCAACGCATGGTTCCATCGTAACGCGCCCGCGTTTGTGGGGCAGGTTGTTAACCTGCGGCGGATTGGCAATCCGCCCGCCGGCAGCACGCATAACCCCGACCGGCGGATTAATCTGCCCCACAACCTACTGCACCTTCTGCCCGCCCAGCGACGCCGTACCCAGCATGCCGCCCAGCCCCATGGTCTCCACCGCCGAAGAGGGCACGATTACCATCGCGCCTTTCTCCTTGATAGCCTCATACAGCATGTTCATGGCGCGCAGATGCATGGCCGTCGGGTTGTGCTCGTACACCATCGAGGCCTGCCCGAACTTTTCGGCAATCTCAACCTCCGCCGTGCTCAGAATCACCCGCGCCCGCCGCTCCCGCTCCGCCTGCGCCTCCCGCGACATGGCATCCTGCAATTCCTGCGGGATCTGCACGTCCCGTATCTCCACCGATTGCACCGTGATGCCCCAAGGGGTCGTCTTCTCGTCCAGAATCCGCTGCAGTTCGTGCCCCAGCAGTTCCCGTTCCGCCACCATCTGATGCAATTCGTGCCGGCCGATCGATTCGCGCAGCGCCGTCTGGGCGCTGAGCGTGATGGCCTGCGTGTAGTCCTGCACTTCCAGAATCGATTTCTCCGCGTTCCACACCATCCAGAACACGATGGCATCCACATTCACCGGAACCGTATCGCGCGTCAGCGTCGATTCGGCCGAGACGTTGGCCACGCGCACGCGTTGATCCACATACCGGCTCACCGTGTCCACGATCGGAATCATATAGAACAGCCCCGGCCCTTTCAGACCGATGTATTTGCCGAACCGCAGCACCGCCACCCGCTCCCACTGGTCCGCCACTCGAATGGCAAACAGAAAGTACAGGCCAACCAGCGCCATGCCGGCCAAGGGCGCGGGTTTTTCGATCCATGCCCACAGCCCCGCGCCGATCGCCAGACAAATCACGAACAGCGTCTTTCCCACGTTACTGATGCGCAGCGCCAACAATTCCGTGCTCATCGCGTCATCTCCTCTTTTTGCCAGTATCGACCGAACGCTCATTGAGTTGCTCCTGTAAGTCTTCGAGGGTGAAACCGGCGGCGCCCGCGCGCGACACAAACTCGCTCACAAGCTGGTTCAACTGGCGCTGCCGTTCCACATCGTCGCGCTTTACTTTCTGGCGGCTGATGAATGTCCCGGTACCTTGCTGGGTCTCGAGCGTCCCCCGGATTTCCAGCTCGCGATAGGCGCGCACCACCGTATTGGGATTGATGGCCAGGTCCACCGCGACCTGCCGGACGGTCGGAAGCTGATCTCCCGCCACCAGCGCGCCCGCGGCGATGCCGCCCATCACCTGATCGATGATCTGGCGATAAACGGGAACCCCGCTGTGCAGGTCCAACCGGAATCCAAAGCCTTTTCGGCCATTTTGTACCGTGCTCATCTAAAGATATAGTGTACTAGTTTAGTGATACATGTCAAGAGCTTTCTCCGAAAGGGGGCGTCCGTTGCCCAACCCTGGGAAGAACCCACCCCTCGAAGCCTGGCCTCCGGCCCTCGGCCTTCTGCCGCCCGACCCCCCGAGTTCCGTTCGATGCGTGCGTCTTGATCCCGAATGCCGTCAGCCGATACTCTACTTCGCGCGGCCAGTTGAGGCGCCCAATTGTATTCGCCGCGGTGGTCCGATCTCATCATGGATGAGGTTACTCGGAAGGCGGGTTTGTTCATGCGCACGCTAAAGATAGCCAAGGGCTGCGCCCTTGAAATCCCAAGGAGAGGATGTCGAGGTATCCCTACGCCTCTTTGCGACTTGGCGACTTTGCGTGATCATCTTCTGCTAGCCCGTACGAGTCGCGTGAAGCTTTCTTGGATCAGGGGCACGTGGAGGTTGATCGGAGTCGGCGATCCTTGGCAATGGCGTTGTTCGTCGTAGCGGTCTTCATTTTGTTGCTCGCCAAGTCGCCAAGACGCAAAGAAAGCAAATACGACTCCAGGCCAGGTTGATTCCTGCCCCTTGAATTGAACCCGATGGGGGGTTCGATCCGCGACGTTACCCGACGTTACATAGGTAGGCTTAACCTGCCGTAACCTAAGATTAACCTGCCGTAACCTAAGACTAAGCTAAGCGATTTAATCTGAGAGATGAATCCTCAGATTTGGTCATGCTAGAAACTAGCGGGAGTTTACTGCTAGCAAAGAAAGCAGGGGCTTAACGGTAGATTTTGCAACGGCTTGCAGGTGAGGCTCTGTCTTACCCACGTTGGGTAATATGGAGCTGATCTAAACCCAGGATTTGGGCGAGCGATTGTTGCG
>DATMNI010000445.1:0-8403 GCA_035570275.1 Candidatus Acidiferrales bacterium
CCACTTCGATGGACACGTTGCGCGCCAGGTCCAGCGGCGCCAGCGCCAGCAGGCCCAACACCGCCCACCGCGCCAGCGCAACTCCCAATACTCCTCCGGTCACTGCCAGGGCCAGACTTTCCGTGATCAACTGGCGCACCACGCGCGCGCGGCCGGCGCCGATAGCCACCCGCACCGCCATCTCCCGCCGCCTGGCGGTGTACCGCGCCAGCAGCAGATTCGCCACGTTGGCGCAGGCCACCGACAGCAGCAGCCCCACCGCGCCCAACAGCACCAGCATTGAGGTCTTCACCTCGCTCACCAGCGAATCGCGCAGCGGTTCCACGTTCACCGTCCACTTGGTATCGAACTGAGGATATTCGGTCTCCAGCCGTTTGGCGATCGCAGTCATCTCCGCCTGTGCCCGCTCATGCGTTACCCCGGGTTTGAGACGCGCCACGCTCATCGCGTACCGCCCCGAGTGCAGCCGGTAGTCGCGCGCGGGGTCAAGCCCAATGGCTTCCCACAGATCCGTGTTCCGGTTGCGGAAGTAGAAACCCGCGGGCATTACGCCGATGATGGTGCCGGGCCGCGACCGCACCTGGATCTGTTTGCCGATTACGCCCTCGTCGCCGGCGAACCAGCTTTGCCACAGCCGGTGGCTGATCAACACCAGGTTCGGTGTGTTGGGCAGATCCTCGGCGGGCGTGAAGAGGCGGCCGCGGAACGGCTGTATACCCAATAACGGCAGCAGTTCGGCGCTTACGTACTGCTCTTCCAGTTCCTCCACACGGTTGCCGTCGCTGAACGCCGAGCGGCCTTCCGTGAACACCGCCATGCTTTCGAAGACGTGGTTCTGGGCTTTCCAGTCCCGGTAATTCGCGGGCGATATTACGTTGCGTGCCGTCACGCGCGACTCCCAGACCATCATTAATTGGGCGGGGTTGCGATACGGCAGCGGCCGCAGCAGCAGGTTATCGGCCAGCGTGAAGATTGCGACGCTGGCTCCAATTCCGAGGGTTATGGAAAAGATTGCGGTGATGGCGAACCCGGGGTTTCCGTGCATTCCCCGAGCCGTGTACTTCAAGTCTTGCCAAGTGGTTTCCAGCATCATGATTGTCGACCCCTCCCGCATCGATTCCTTTGCCGAATCAATGCCCCCAAATTTCAATCTCGCCTCGCGCCGCGCCTCCTGCGCGCTCATGCCCTGGCGCAGATTCTCCTCCACGTGCATCTGAAAGTGCGACTCGAACTCGTCCGCCATTTCCCTTTCCTGTCGGGCCTTGCGGAACAAGCCGCACAGGCGGGCCACGAAGCCGCGCAACGCCCGCATGCTAGTCGCCCCTCAGCGCATCCACCGGCGCCAGGCGTGCGGCGCGCCGGGCCGGCAAATAAGCTGCCAGCATCGCCACCCCGATCAGCACCGCCGGCGCGGTCACGAACGTCGCGCCATCGTGCGCCTTCACGCCAAACAGCAGGCTTTCCAACAGCCCGGTCAGCGCCAGAGCGCCGCCCGTTCCCATCGCGGTTCCGGCCAGCACCACGCGCAGGCCGCTCGCCATCACCAGCGCGCGAATCCGCGCGGGGTCCGCGCCCAACGCCACGCGCACGCCGATCTCACGCGTCCGCTCCGTCACCGAAAACGCCAGCACGCCGTAAATTCCCACCGCTGCCAGCAGCAGCGACACCAGCGAGAAGCCGCCCAGCAGGAGCGCGCTGAAGCGTTGCCGTGAGAAGGTTTCGCGCACCACGGTTTCCATGGTCCGGACCTCGGCCACCGGCTGCTGCGGATCCAAACCCTGGATGATCTTCCGCGCCGGTTCGGCGAGGGCCATCGGATCGGTGGCGCTGCGCACCAGAAACGTCAGGCCGGGCGTTGCCAGATGCGCGTACACGTAGTAGACCGTCGGCGCCGGTTCCTTGTCCAGCGCGTCTTCTCTCGCGTCCGCAGCCACACCCACGATTTCGCCAAACGGATTCGCCGTGTCCATGTTGGCGTTGATCTGCTGTCCGAGCGGTGGTTCGCCGGTCAGGTACTTCCGCACAAAGGCCTCGTTCACGATGAAGCGATACGGCGCGTCCTGCGAGTTGTCGGCTTCCGTAAAATCGCGCCCGCGAGCGATCGGGATCCCCATGGTCCGGAAATATCCCGGCATCACCGTCCGAATCGTGGCGATCAACTCCTCCCCAAGCTTCGCAGGTGGCCGCCCGCCAATCGCCACCCAGGTTGATGCTGCCCCTCCGGCGAATGGAAGGTAGTCGATAGCGCTTAGGGAACGCACGCCCGGCAAGTGCCCCAGTTGCTCAGTGGCGCGCGCGTAGAACTGGGTGCGTCGCGAATAGTCCCGGTAGCGGGCCGCGGGAATCGACACCCGGAAGGTCAGGAGTTTCGTTGGGTTGAGGCCCAGGTCCACACTCTGTAACCCCACCAGGCTTCGAAACAGCAGACCGGCCCCGGCCAGCAGCATCACCGAAAGAGCCACCTCCGCGGCCACCAGCACCGATCGCAACTGGCCGCCGGCGCCCACGCTGCCGCGGCTGTCTTCGCCCATGCCACGCGCCAGGTCGGCTCTGGATACCACCAGCGCCGGCGCCAGTCCAAACAACACGCCGGTCAGCACGGACAGCGCAACCGCGAACAGCACAATGCGCAGATCCAGCACGATCACCGCGTTCCGCGATAGGTCCTTCGGCGCCAACAGCAGCAGCCCGCTGACGGCCCAGCGCGCCAGCGTCACCCCCAGAAGCCCGCCGCCGATGCCAAGCACCATGCTCTCCGTCAACAATTGCCGGATCACGCGCCAGCGACCGGCGCCGATGGCCGCCCTCACCGCCATCTCGCGCCGCCTGGAGGCGTATCGCGCCAATAGCAAATTCGCCACATTGGCGCAAGCCACCGCCAACAGCAGGCCCACCGCGCCAAGCAGAATCAACGTGGACGTCTTGACCTCACGCACCAGCGAGTCGCGCAGGTCTTCGACCTGTACTGTCCAGTCCTTGTCATAGCCCGGATACGCCGTAGCCAGCCGCGCGGCAATGGCCGCCATCTCCGCCTGCGCCCGCTTCCCTGTGACCCCTGTCTTCAGGCGGGCGACGCTTACCATCCATCGCCCGCCATAACGATACTTCTCCGCCGGGCCAAGGCCGAGCGGCTCCCACAAGTCCACATTGCGGTTGCGGAAATAGAAGCCCGGCGGCAAGACCCCGATGATCACGCGCGGTGTGGCGTTGACCTGGACCTTCCGGCCGATCACGCCTTCGTCGCCGTGGAACCAGTTCTGCCAGACGCGGTAACTGATCAGCAGCACCGTATCCGTGCTAGCCGACTCCCGGTCTTCGGCTGCCGTGAACAGGCGCCCGCGAACCGGTTGAACCCCCAGCAAGGGCAGCAGATCGGCGCTGATCAATTGCTTGCCCAAGTCCTCCACCCGGTTGCCATCGTTCAGCACCGAGTGAGCCTCACGCAATCCCGCCATGCTCTCGAAGACGCTGTTCTGCGCCTTCCAGTCCAGGTAGTTGGCCGCCGCAACCACGGGCGGCCTAAAATTGCGCACCTGGTTCACTTCCCACAGCATCACCAACTGGCCCGGGTCGCGATAAGGCAGCGGGCGCAGCAGCAGGTTGTCGGCGATGGTGAAGATGGCCACGCTGGCGCCGATCCCCAGGGCCAGCGACGCGATGGCCGTTACGGCAAACCCGGGATTGCGCCGCAGCCCCCGCAATGCGTACTGCAGATCCTGGCGCGCGGTGACCAGCGCCATCAGCGTCCAGCCATCCCGCATCCGTTCCGAAGCCGCGTCCACGCTGCCGAATTTCAGCCTGGCATCCCGCCGCGCCTCCTCCGCGCTCATGCCCCGCCGCAGATTCTCCTCCACGTGCATTTGAAAGTGTGACGCCAACTCCTCTGCCAGTTCCCGCTCTTGCCGCCCCGTGCTCCACAGGCCGGCTAGGCGGACCGCGAAGCGCCGCCAGGCTCCCACCGCGAGGACCCTTCCCGCCGGTCCTCTCACTGCGGCTCCTCCGGCGCGAAGAAGCGCGCGATGATGTCGGTGGTCGCCTCCCACTGCCGGGCTTCTTTCCTGAGCTGTGCATGACCGGCGCGAGTCAGCTTGTAAAATTTGGCCTTGCGATTGTTTTCCGAAACGCCCCACTCGGAGGCGATATACCCTTCCTGCTCCAGCTTCAGCAGCGCGGGGTACAGCGTCCCGTAGTTCAGCATCAGCCGGTCCCCGCTGGTTTGTTCGATTCGCCGGGCAATCCCATACCCGTGCAGCGGCCCCATGGATTCCAGCGTTTTCAACGCCATGAGCGCCAGGGTGCCCTGCCAGACGTCCTGCTTCTTATCCATCTATGGTTTCCCCATACGAGTATGCACCGACTCCATATGGGATTGCAATAGGTGTTTGTGGGGCAGGTTGTTAACCTGCGGCGGATTGTTAATCCGCCTGCGCGATGCGGCAGCGAGCGTTTGCAGCCTGGCCCGCGGCGGCGCGTCCCAGCGCGCGCGCCGGCGGCTTAACAATCCGCCGCAAATTAACAATCTTCCCCACAAACCGCCTTAAGGCTTGGTCTCGTTCGTCGTCACTTCCAGCGCTTTCAGGCCCTTATCCGCCAGTGTCTTGTTCACTGCCGGCAGATCCGTTTTCAGCGCCGCATCCAGCTTGCCCTTCTGCACCGCCAGCAGGTCCGACAGTTCCTTAAACACCGTGTAGGACGACGAGATCGGCTTGCCATCGCCCGTCTCCACCACCCGCTCCAGAGCCGCCAGCTTGTTGTTCAGCTTGATCGGAAAGTTGAGCGGGTCCTGGCCACTGCGGTTGCGCACCTGGTAGACCTCTTCCTCCACCGCGCTGAGTTTGTCGCGGAATCGGTCCAGCGCGGTCTTGAGGGCGGTGTCCTGGTTTTGATTCAACTGGCTCTGCTTCAACTGGTTCTGCTTCAACCGGTCGTCCATCTGCTTCTTGAGCTCACGGATGGCGATTACCATCTCATTGGCTTCGGTGGTCTTGTCGCGAATCTGCAGGGCCAGCTTGAACTGTTCGGCCAGGTCGGCAATGGTGACGGCATCGATGCGCGGGTCTTTCTCCACGTTGAACTTTTCGGTCAGCACCTGGCC
The DNA here is from genome assembly GCA_035570275.1 of Candidatus Acidiferrales bacterium. GTDB lineage: Bacteria > Acidobacteriota > Terriglobia > Bryobacterales > Bryobacteraceae > DATMNI01. Next base: position 5,096 of record DATMNI010000445.1, read on the forward strand.
ATTCACAGACATCCGCACCTGGTACGGTCCCGGAACCGCCGCCGGACCCACACCGCCGCGCGCGCCCCAGAAAATCATCCCCTGGAAACCTTTGGCTCCCGGATACCGCAGGTCCCAGGCGAAGTGGTTCAGGCCCGCCGCGCGGGGCACCGCAGGCGCGCCGCCCCCGAACCGCCCTCCACCGCCGCCATCATCCTCTTCGGCCGCTGCCGCATCTGCCGCCGCGCTGGCCGCAACCGGCGCTACCGCCTCTCCTGCCACCCCCGGTGCCGCGCCGCCACGGCCTCCGCGCCCGCCGCGCTGATCCTCCTCCGCGCTGCCGGTGTAGCTGCGCACCACCTGCCCCCTGGCGTCCAGAATGTCGATCTGCACCTTGTCCGCGGCTTGCTTCAGGTAATAATCGATTCGTGCCTGCCCCAGGTTCCGCACCGCAGCGGGCGGACGAAACAGGTGCACGTTCTCCGTAGTCAACTGCGGCGTCAACTGCCGCAGCGGTGTGATATCGTCCAGAACGTAGAATGATCTCCCGTGCGTCGCAATCACCAGATCGTTGCCTTCGATCACCAAGTCCGAGACCTGCGTGTCCGGCAGGTTCAGCGCCAGCGGCTGCCACTGGGCGCCATCGTCGAACGACACGTAAATCCCGTGCTCGGTGCCCCCGAACAGCAGTCCCTTCCTGCCCGGGTCTTCGCGCACCGCGTGAACGAAATCGTAGTCGGGAATCCCGTTGACGATGCTGGTCCAAGTCTTTCCGAAATCGGCCGTCTTGAAAATATACGGCTTGCGGTCGTCGTTCTGATAGTTCTTGACGGCCACGTACGCGGTCCCCGCATCGTGCGGTGAAGCGTCGATCAAGCTGACGCGCCCGAAGTCCGGCATGCCGGGCGGCGTGACCTTATTCCAGCGCTTGCCGCCATCGCGTGTAATGTACACTACCCCATCGTCCGACCCCGTCCAGATGGTATCCTTCTCCTTGCGCGAAGGCGCGATCGTGAAGATCGTCCCGTAAATCTCCGGCCCGTTCTGATCGTGGGTGATCGGCCCGCCGGAATCGCCCAGTGTCTTCGGGTCGCCCCGCGTCAGGTCCGGACTGATGGCCTGCCAGGAGTGGCCGTCATCCGTGGTGCGCCACAGATGCTGCGACGAAGTGTAAAGCACGTTCGCATCCAACGGTGAAAACACGATCGGGAACGTCCACTGCCAGCGCTCCTTGAGCGACCCCGCCGATTCGCCCGAGAAGAACATCGGATACACCTGAATGTCGCGCGTGTAATTCGAACGCCGGTCAAAGCGCGTCAAAAGCGCTCCCTGGCTGCCGGCATAAAAGATGTTGGGGTTGGTGGGATGCGGCGCGATGTATCCGCTTTCGCCGCCACCTACGCTGTACGACGTGCCGCCGCCGCGGCCGCCGCGACCGCCCGCGGCTTCGCTGGATACGCAGATCGTCGAGTTGTCCTGTTGCGCCCCGCACACGTGGTACGGAATGTCGCGCGTCACCGCCACGTGGTACAACTGCGCGGTGGCGTACTGCTGCCCCGTCCAGCTTTCGCCCGCGTTCATGGAAACGTTAGCGCCGCCGTCGTTGCTCTCGATCATCCTTTGCGCATTCGCCGGGTCGATCCACAGATCGTGGTTGTCGCCGTGCGGCGTGCGCACGGTCCTGTACGTCTTGCCGCCGTCGGTAGAGCGGTACATCCCGGTATTCAGAACGTACACCGTGTCCTTCGCCTTGGGGTCGGCATAGATTCGCGAATAGTAAAAGACCCGCTGGCGCAGCCGCCGGTCTTCGCTCACCAGCTTCCACGTGGCCCCCGCGTCGCCGGAGACAAACACGCCGCCATTCTCGCTCTCCACAATCGCGTATATCCGGCTGCCATCCGCGCCGGACACCGCCACACCGATCTTGCCGATAGTGCCCGCCGGCAGCCCCGGATTGCGCGTGATCTCGGTCCAGCGGTCGCCGCCGTCGGTCGATTTGTACAGCGCGCTGTCGGGTCCGCCGCTCGACAGGCTCCACGGCGTACGGTATGCGTCCCAAATGGCCGCGTACAGCACCTGGGGATTGTGCGGGTCCAGGCAAAGATCCACCGCGCCGGCGTGGTCGCTGCGATACAGCACTTTCTCCCACGTCTGGCCGCCGTCCTTGGAACGGAATACGCCGCGCTCGGCATTCTTGCCATAGGGATGGCCCAGGGCTGAGACATACACGATATCCGGATTGGTAGGGTGCACGCGGATGCGCGAAATCGCCTGCGTCTCCGCCAGGCCCACGTGCTTCCAGGTCTTGCCGGCGTCGGTGGACTTGTACACGCCATCGCCCTGCATGATATTTCCGCGCAGTTCGGTTTCGCCCATCCCGATGTAAACCACGTCCGGGTTCGACTCCGAAACCGCCACCGCTCCCACCGACGAGCTTTGCAGTTGTCCATCCGTCACCGGCCGCCACGTCAGCCCTGCGTCGTTGGTCTTCCACAGCCCGCCGCCGGTGGCGCCGAAATAATATTCCATGGGACGGCTGGGGCTGCCCGATGATGTGATTGACCGCCCCCCGCGCAGCGGTCCGATGCTGCGCCAAGTGAGCGAGCGAAACCAGTTTGGATCGTAGGTGGCCGGCGCCGCCAGCAAAATTGACCCCGCCAGCAGGATTGCCGCAATGGAGCCTGCCAAAAGCGGGAGACGCAGTTCGCGCATGGTGCATTATAGCGCGCGCATGTAGCACTGGAGAGGGTGAGACAGTAGTGGGACAGACCATCGTCTTGTGTGCTCAGTATGATTTGGATTCAAGGGGTGAAAGTCCCCCATGGACCGTGATGACCGGAACCATCCGTCTAGGCAAGGGTGGCTTCCGCAAGGGGGATCTGAAGAAAGCCGACGACGAAATCGCGGATTCGACGCACAGGAAGCGGATACGAGGCCTGCTCAGCGTGGGTAAACCGGCAAGCGACGGCGACGCCCAATAGCCATCCAGAACGCTGGGGGGTAAATCCGACGAGCCCGCGAGAAGAAGACACGTCTTACCTGAGTCTGAGGAGATCTCCGTTCTGGTCCGCCACACCGGACTACCGCGGCAGCAATGCAACGGGACAGGGACGGAGAAGTCAGCAGAGGCCATAGTAGCCCAACCGGGCGAAGGGCTGAATCGTTTAATGCAAGGAGCAATGACGTTTATTCTTCTCCAACTGCTCTTCCGCCAAGGCGAACATCTCTTCGCTCACCAGCGCAGGCACCGGAACCTCAATCCACTCCGTGCGGGGCCGCTCATGCCCACCCACGTCGCGACTCGGCAAGGCTTTCCGTTGGCGGAGGGG
>DATMNI010000446.1:0-3068 GCA_035570275.1 Candidatus Acidiferrales bacterium
GTCTGCTTTTCCACGCGACCAGTCCGTTCGATCAGCGAGTCCTCGATCAGGCATTGGGCAGGATAGTTGTCGGTCTTCGGCCCGGGCGTAAGGTCGATGCCTTTGAGGCTCTGCCGCTCGTTGTATTCGAACAGCGGGTTGCGAACCGCCCCAGGGTCGCCGACGAACGCCACTCCATTTCCTCCCGCATCGGCGATGTGCGAGCGCCGGATGACGATCCGGCGGTTATGATTGTTCACGAAGATGGCATTGCCGCCCACTTGGTCGATAAAGAGTTCTTCTAACACGCAATCTTCGGCGCCCGTCAGGAGGATTGCGCCGCCGCGGTACACGGTCCAGTCGCTGCGCAGTAGCGGCTCTCGGTTGTCCATAAACGTACGGGCGGCGTGCCGGAGCGTCAGCCCGCGCAACTGAACCCATTGAACGGGTCGGCCCTCACTTCCACGGAACTCGATCAGGTGGCGGAGCCGAACGGCTTCCACCGTCGCCGTTTTCAGATCGATCCCGGCGGGGGGATAGAAGTAGAGCGTTGCGGTCTTCTCGTCGAGGTACCATTCACCTGGTGCGTCGAGCTCGTCGAAGATGTTCTCGACGAAGCGGTACTTATCGTGCATGCCCATGCGGCGGTTGTTCTGCCAACCGCCCTCATAGGTGACGTTGCCGCTCGCGTCCTTGCCGGTGATCACGTAGTGGAAATCGCCCCACATATTGCGATGCATGGCGTGTATGTAGCCGCCCCGTGGATCCTTCCACCGGGCGGCGCGCTCCTTGCTAAAGGCATCCGGCGACCAACCATTGAAGTACGCCGCTGTCGGATCGTAGTTGGGGTACCGCGCCAGCGTCTGGCGCTTGCCGTTCACAAACAATTGGTCGCTGTGCAGGCCTGCGGGAACGCGTGCCATCAGGATGCCATCGCGATAAGGAGTCCACGTCAACCGAAGCCGGGTTCCGCCGCTAATGACCGGCTCTTCGCCGGGGAAGGCCGCGTAGGTCACCGGCGTCTTCTTCGTGCCCGAATCCTCGGGAGTGAAGGCGAGTGTTTGTGGCAGGTAATACGTACCCCCGCGAAGCCACACCGTCACTGCTCCCGCGGAATTTCGTCTGCGTGCCAGCCTCTGCGCGGCGGCTAGCGATGCCAGCGGCCGGGCCTTTGCGCCCGAATTACTATCCCGTCCGATAGGGCTCACGTAGATATCGGCTGCCGGCGCACTTCCATGGCACGTCACAGCCATCAAGAAAAGGAAAAGAGTTTGTTGCATGCCGTTTAAGGAATTGGCGTCGGAGCGGATGGCTCTGACGGCACTCCTGCGCTGTTAACGGTTAGAACGCTGTAGGTGTGTTTCTCGCCGGGTTTGGCGGAGCCGTCGAGATAACGCATCTCCTGGGGCTGCCAATCCGGGGTGTCGTGATACGAGAGCCCCTGGAACAACGGGCGTCCATACACCACCGGTGGATTCATTGTTGGCAAACGGACCAGCACTCGATTGTCGCGTATGACGAAGAACCCGCCGATACCACTTTCGAAATCGGCCTCGGCGTCCCATGTAATTTCATTTCCCCCGCTACCCTTGGACGTCACTCGAACGTTGAACGGTGGAAGTGGTGGAGTAACGTCAGCAACGGTTCCGTTCATGACGTATTCGATCCAGATCCTGGCTACATGTTCGTCAGGCAGCCAGAGCGCTTCCAGAGGATTGCCCTCGTAAGAAGAAGCAGGCACAGCCGTTTGACCAAGGAACGGCGCCAGCCAACCCTTGCTCATGTCCACAGGCTTGAGGTCTTGACTATTGCTGCCCTTGACCGGCAGGCGCATGGCCAGGCAGGCGTCAAGGAAAGGAATCGCCAGATAACGGGAGTCGCCGGTCTCATGGCCCGTGCGTGGATCGGGGGCAAATCCGGCCGGGCCGCCCTTGCTGCGATATTCACGGGCTCTCGCAAGAGTAGTGGTATATGCGCCGCGTTCCTGCTCTTTCACGCCGGCGTTTCCCATGACGGGGACCGCGTAAGCGGCGGCGGGCGTTTCGGGCTGCGGGAAATCCGGACGGTTCTGGAACGAACCGGATCGCAGGAACACGGCAGCCACGCGGTCCGGGTATTGGGTGGTCATCACGTCCGACCAGATGCCACCTCCCGAGTGTCCCCACAGGGCCCAGGGCACAGTCGCAAGCTCCGGATGTTTCGCCTGCGCCGACAACTCGCCGAGTGCTTTGAGGAAGGTTTTATCCGAGCCGCGCCGCGGATCAAACCAGAGTTCGGACCCGCCGGGGGAAGCGTCGGTTGCATCTGTCAGGACGTGATAGGAGGGACCGAGCAAGGCGCAGTCCCATTTCTTCGCCAGCGCCTGCCAGTGTAAATCGTATGCGGCCGTAGCTCCTTTTTCAGCGGCGGTTCTTCCCGCGCCGTGTTGATGAACGATCACGCAGCGGAATCGGGCGACGTCGTCCGGAATCCACAGCGTGTAGGTTACGCCAATCTGCAATTGGTTCGCTGCAGTCGACGGCGGGTATTCGACCTGTAAGTATTTTCCCGCTCCGTGAATTGGTCGATTCAGGAAGCATACACAACCCGCCGTTAACACCAGTGCGCGCAAGTTGAGTTTCATTCAGCTCTCCTTTACCTACCGCTGGTTGCTTAGAATAAAATCCACAACCGGCTTCGGATCCTTGCGCGACAGCGGGAAGTGACCCTCGCCCTCGGTCACTAGAACAATAATCTTCCCGCCGAGTTCCTTGTAGCGCTTCTCCACCACACGTGTATTGTCCTTCAGCCACGGGTCGAGGCTCCCGCAGTCGTGCAGGATCGGCACCCCGGCCTTGGCCAGCGGCGCCAGGTTATCGATCGGCTGCGTCTTCGACGGGCTGGGCAGGTACGGATCCGGCGGCGCGGGGCTGCCGGTCGGCGGCGTGTTCGACATCAGGCTGCGCATCAGCGGATTCCGGGCGTAAATCACCGAGACCTTGTCCGGGTTCGCGATCGCCCAGGCGTACGACTCGCCCGCCTTCGCCCCGGTTCCCTCCATCACCACCTTCTTCGCAAATCCGTTGTCGACCATTAGCTTATAGACCTCG
>DATMNI010000447.1:0-24313 GCA_035570275.1 Candidatus Acidiferrales bacterium
TCATGAGCACCGATGACGGCAAGGTGATGGCGGACCTGCCGATCGGTGAGAGCGTTGACGCTACCAAGATCGACAACGGCCAGGCGTTTGCAAGTTGCCGCGACGGCACGCTCACGGTGGCCGGCGAGACGTCGCCCGGAAAGTTCGAGATCGTGCAGACCGTGAAAACGCGCCCGGGTGCGAGAACGATGGGCCTTGATCCAACCACGCGCAGGATCTATCTGCCCACCGCGGAATTTGAAGAGCCCAAGCCCGGATCGGGAGGCCGCGCCGCCATGAAGCCGGGCACATTCATGATCATCGTGGTGGCACGTCACGCCGCACCGTAGCGGACGTGCCGTCTGCTTGTGGGGCAGGTTGTTAACCTGCGGCGGATTGGTAATCCGCTCCCGCGATGCGAAGCGAGCCGGCGTTGGCGGCGTGCGCGCGCACTATTGGACCAGGTCAATGCTGGCGATGGTCCGCGAACCGGTGCGCCATTGGTTCACCACCTTACCCTTGGCGTCGACTTCGATAATCCGCCGCCCCGTATAATCGTTGATCAGAATTCCGCCCTCCGGCAGGAGCGCAAATCCCGAAGTCCAGCCCATCTGGACGGCCGGGTCCGCACCCCCGATGCTGCGGACAATCTTTCCGGAGCCATCGACCTCTACCAGTTCTCCGGGATCTGAAAGGCTCATTACGGTGTTGCCATTCGCCAGCCGGCGTCCCATGTAAAGCTTGCGGTTCTTGCCGTTCGGCGCCTGCCATTGCCAGACGATATTTCCGCCCTGGTCGACTTCGATTAATTTGCCCTCGGCCTCGACCGCAATCAGCGTGGTGCCCTGGTCCGTGCGGTGCGCATTGCGCGACCGCATATTGGCCAGGTCCGGGTTTTCGTATTTCCAGACAACTCGCTTGCCGGCCGTCACTTCAATCACTTTCCCCAGTCTGGCGTCGCTGATCAACGTGTTGCCGTTGGGGAGGCGTTGCGCGGCGATGGGGTGTTCCAGCCCCTCCGAATAGGTCCAAACTTCTTGGTGCTCGCCGTCGATTTCGACCACCTTCTTCTGTGGATTGATGGTGAAGAGCACATGACGGTTTGGGAGCGCCTGCACATCATGCCCGTGATCGTTAGGCGTCTTCCAGAGCACTCTGGCAGATGGCCATTCGATCTCCGCTATCTCGCCGTTGGGTCCGTGATCGGAAATCAGCAGCGTGTGGTGAACCGGCTTCGGCTTCAGGTATTTGTCGAACCACGCCAGGGCGCGATTGTCGGCGCGCTCGGCATCGGCGCCCTTGAAGCCGTGACCCGCGCCGGCGATGGTTTCAAGCTCCGCCGGCACGCCCGCGGCGATCAGCCGTTCAACGATCCACAACGACTGCTCGTAGGCTACGTAGTTGTCCGCCGTGCCGTGGATCGCCAGGACTGGCGCGGCATTGGGAGTGACCCAGTTGAGCGGGCTGGCGCGAATGTGGGCCAGCCGCTCATGGTCCAGATCGCCCCCGAGAAACTTCGGCAGGACTTCGGCGGCGTCGACCGATTTGGAATATGACTGGGTGAAGTCCGTCGGTCCATACTCGTCCACAACGCATTGCACGGCACTCGATTGATCGCGATTGGGGCCGGAACCTTCGAACTCCTCCACACCGGCGGTGAGGCCGAGCATCAGCACGAGATGACCGCCGGCGCTTCCGCCCAGTGCGCCGATGTGGTTGGGGGCGAGGTTGTATTTCATCGTGTTGGCGCGGAGAAAGCGAACGGCGGCCTTGACGTCCTGCACGGCGGCTGGAAACTGATTGCGTGGTGAGAGCCGGTAATTGACCGTGGCCGCGACATATCCACGCCCGGCGAGTTTGATGGCCAGTGGAATGTAACTCTCCTTGGCGCCGGCCCGGAAACCTCCGCCGTGCACCAGCAAAACTGCGGCACGAGGACTGTTGGAGGCCTCGCGCGGGCGAATGATATCGAGCGTCTGGCGGCCGCCGACAGCTGAATATTCAACCTCGCGATCGGCGAGGACGGTGTCCGGCATTTTGGAGGCGTCGGCGCCCTGGGCAAGCAGGGCACTGGAGGACGCCAGCCAGAAAATAAGGAAACGAGCGTGCATCGAGGCGACTATATCCGATATAGAGTGCGTCAGTCAAAGGGGTTCGCGATGTGCGCCGGGCGCCCAGGGGGCAGGTTGGCAAGCTGCGGCGGATTGGCAATCCGCCCGCCGGGAGTTGGCGCGCAGCCGAACTTCCGCAAGCGACTTTCGAGAGTGCGGCGGATTGGCAATCCGCCTGTCGCTTCGCCCAGCCTGCGGCTATTCCCCTCGATCGGTGGCCTTCGCCTTGAGTTCGTACGCCGTACACGTCCGAACGGGCAGCCGCGGGTACTTCGAGAACCGGGAATCCTCGAATGATTTGCCGCATTGGTAGAAGACGGTACCGCGGTCGCTTCGAATCATGTGCGCGAAACAGCAATCCGCGCAAAGACCCGCATATGCTCGCGCCTCCTCGGTGTGCATTCCCGTATTGTGGCAGACTGCATGATTTGCTATGCCCTCGCCGTTTTCCAACTCGACTATTACGGCGCTACCCTATGTCCTGGGAGCGACGGCCTTCCTGGCCCAAAAGGAAGAGGTAAGAGGTACACGTGAAGAAATGGACTTCGGTCGATAAGACTCTCACACCTGACGGCAAAACGATCTCGTTGCATGAGCACGACGGCAGCTATACCATTCGGGTCGACGGCGCTCAGCTCATGTCGACCCGCCAGCATGCCTCCGAGGAGAAAATAGCAGAGTTGGCTTGCGCGCATTTGAGAGGTAAACGCCGCGCGCGTGTTCTGATCGGCGGGCTAGGCTTCGGCTTCACCTTGAAGGCGTCCCTGGCAGCGCTTGCCGCTGACGCTACCGTGGTTGTGGCCGAGATCCTGGCCGCGGTCATCACCTGGAATCGAAACCCCTTCTTCAATCTTGCCGCGGACGCCATGGCCGATCCCAGGGTGATCGTCCTGCAACAAGATGTCGGCGAAGTGATACGCGCGGCGCGGCGCGGTTTCGACAGCATCATCCTTGATGTCGATAACGGGCCGATCGCGTTGAGCACGGCCGTCAACGATCGGCTCTACGACTATGCAGGCCTGCAACGGGCTCGCACCGCCTTGCGGCCGGCGGGCTGCGTGGCCTTCTGGTCGGCGGCGCCCGATCCGGCATTCGAAAGACTCATGACCCGCGCCGGGTTCACGGTTGCTGTCGAGCGCTGCCGATCGCGCCCGAATGCCGGGGCACGGCATACGCTCTTTCTGGGCCGGATAGGTAAGCTCGGACCAAATCAATCGGTTACAACCAGTGTTCGGCGCTAGTCACGTGGTTTTCGCGCCGTCTGGATTGTAATAGCGTTGGCCTCTAAGGTAACCCCGCCATTTCGCGCCAGCGCTCTGCCGTCCAGCGTTCCGCCCGTGGCATTCGATATCGAAGTAAGCGCCAATATGGTTCCCTTCATTGAAGAGGTTGTACCCAGGGTGGCTGAACTGCCCACTTGCCAAAAGACGTCGGCCGCGTCGGCGCCATCGCTCAGGATAACTCCGCTGCTGCTATTTACCGTTAGCCCGGACGCAATCTGGAAGACATAGATGCCTTTGCCGGCCAGAGTAACAGTTCCCGTTATCGCCAGAGTGGAGGTGGATTTATACAGGCCGGGAGTGAGAGTCCGCCCGCCTAAGTCTCCTGCCAGGCCGACTATATCTACCGCGGTCCTTCCAGCGGCGTCGTCATATGCGATGGTCAAGGAGGCTTGCGCGTGATGCGCCGCGGTGTCGCCGGCGTCTATGGTTCCGTTCACTACTCCAGGCCCAAACCCAGTGACCGCGGTGCCTGGCCAGACCCCAAAATCCCCGTTAACAACGCTCAAGCCCGTGTTGGTAACGGTGGTGCCGGCCAGAACCGCGAACTTCGCGGCCGATCCGAGATCTATCGTCTTCTGTGGCTGGGCTCTAGCCGCCGGGCAAAGAGTGAGTGCCGCACCGAGGAGAACTAAGCTGGTGACACCCGCCGTGTGGCTGGTTGGCGACGGACCGGCCCTGACCGGGCTCACCCGGGCGATACCAAGCTTCGCGGCGGGGAAAAGCTCAAATAGGTTTGTTCATGTGATTCCTCACCCTCTTAATAGCAGTTCCGCGGCCAAAGCGTCTAAGATGGCAAATATTGGAAACTATATGTCTTCTTTCGCGACAGCCCCCGCGGCACGGTAATCATGAGGATTCCGGCACCGCAGACATAGGCAAGCCATGGCGGCTCATGTTAACTCACATGCCGCCTCTCCCTCGAAAACTGCGCGCCCGGAGGGGACTTTTGAGATAGGTTCTTTCTGCGCCGCGACGTTACAAATCAAGTCAAGTTTACTCTACTGTTTTACACTAATATCCCAGAAACGTTATATCGGGTGCCCTATCCAAGTCATATACATTGGTCTTACTGGCCGGCTTCGGACTGCCGGGCGGCAGATGGCTGATGGCGGCTGGAACCGAATGCGCCGCGCCTGGGTGGCATGTGCCGGGTGGGTCATTCCATACAACGCCTTCGGTGCAGGGAGGGCGCACTGGTGAAGCTTTCTTCGATCTGGAGACTTGGGTAAGCCTAGCTATTGGAACACTCTGCGGGCACATCCGCGGGCTTCCGTGCCTAAAAGAGGTAACAGCATCTGAAATTCTGTTGCATATTCCGGCGATCCGTGTACAATGAAATTAAGGTGCGGACAGTTTCCAATTCGATCATGGCAGCGCTGGTGGTAGTGGCGCTGTTCTGGGGGAACTGCTTCTCCTGCCCGCAACTTTTGGCCGCACTGCAATCCCACCAACCGGCGCACGGATGCTGCCACAAGACCAAATCCACGTCCTCCGAGTGCCAGACGCAGGTGTTGAAGAGTTTCGTGAAGGCGGAACCCATCGTCACGGCGCCGGCGTTGCCGGTAGTGGCACGGTTCGTGGAATTGCCGGTAACGGCGGCTCTGGCCGATAGCTTCGTTTGTGTGGAAAAACACACACTGCCCGATTTGCTCTCGCTTCACTCTTCGTTTCGAATCTAGGTTCATTCCGTAGCACACCAGCGGCTTAAAAGAGGCGGATTAGCAATCCGCCGCAGGTTAACAACCTGCCCCACAGGCCACATGCGTGAGGGACATGAACTTTCAAAAATATCTTTGGACCGCAGCTCTCTGGCTGCCCGCCCAGGCCCAGCCGTTGCCGGACCTGGTGCAGGAAGCGCTGCGCGGCAATCGCGAAATTCTGGCGGCGCAGAAGAAATACGAGGCCGCCCGCCAACGGCCCGCTCAGGAAAGCAGCCTGCCCGACCCCATGGCCAGCCTGGGCTACAGCTCTAATGGCGGGCCGTATCCCGGCGCCGGCCTCGGGCGTGACGCCACCAGCAACATCGGCGTCATGGTCTCGCAGGAAATCCCATTCCCCGGCAAGCGCAAACTCCGCGGCGAGATCGCAGCCAAGGAGGCCGGCGCCGAATTTGAACAATACCTGGCGGTGCGGCTCAATGTAATCTCGCGGTTGAAGCAGGCGTACCACGAACTGCACCACGCCAACGCCGGCGTCCTGTTTGTTACCCGCTACCAGGACCTGCTGCGGAACATCCTGCGGATTTCCGAAGCGCGCTACTCCGTGGGCCGCGCCGCGCAGCAGGACATCTTCAAAGCCCAGACGCAGTTTTCCATTTTCCAAACACAGTTGCTGCGCTACCAGCAGGAACAGAGCACGCAGCAGATCGAAATCAACGCGCTGCTGAACCGGCCCCAGGGCGGGCTCATTGAGGTGCCGGAGGAGATGGAGGCGGGCGAGATTCCCGTCACCCTGGAAGAAATGCTGGCCAACGCCCGCACCAAGGCCCCGGCGCTGGCGCGCGAGCAGAAAATGGTGCAGCGCAACGAACTGGCCGCCAACCTGGCGCGCAAGGGCTTTTACCCCGACTACACGGTATCGGGCGGCTACTTCAACCAGGGCGCGATGCCGCCGATGTGGCAGTTCCGCGTGGATTTCAAGATCCCCGCCTGGCTGAGCAAGCAGCGCGCGGCCGTCACCGAACAGACCTTTGCGGTGAGCGAAGCGCGCCACAACTACGAAGCCGCCGACGTCGCAATCCAAGCGCAAATCCGCAACCAATACACGCTCGCCGAGACCGCCCGCAAGCTGGTGGAACTCTACCAGAAGGCCGTCATCCCGCAGGCGCAACTGGCGCTGGAATCCTCCATGGCCAGTTACGAAACCGGCTCGCTGGATTTCCTTTCCCTGTTTACGAATTTCATGAGCGTGGTGGATTACCAACTGATGTACCACGAGGAGATTATGCAGTTTCACGTGGCGCTGGCCAAGCTGGAAGAACTGACCGGCATGGAGATCGAGTGATGAAGACCCCGGCTATCTTACTGCTGATCGCGGCCGCTTTCGTGGGCGGCTACGGTTACGGACGCTGGTATGCGAAGCCCGCCGCCGTTGCTGGCAGCGCCACCGGCAGCCCCAAGGTGCTCTATTGGCAGGACCCCATGCACCCCTGGTACAAATCCGACAAGCCCGGCACCGCCCCCGATTGCGGCATGAAACTGGTGCCGGTGTATGCCGGCGCGGAAACCGGCGCCCCAGCCGGCGCTGCAGCCAAGGAAGCGAGCCAGAGCGCTGTGCCCGGCGGGGACCGGAAGGTTCTCTACTGGGTGGACGCCATGAATCCCTCGCACAAGTCCGACAAGCCGGGCACCGCGCCCGATGGCATGAAACTGGTGCCGGTGTATGCCGAGGCGGGGGCCAAGAGTGAAAGCAATGGGAACCAGGGCGCCGTCCAGATCACGCCCCAGAAGCAGCAACTCATCGGCGTGGAATTCGGCACGGCCGAATACGAGAGCGTTACGGGTTCCATCCACGCCGCCGCCCGCGTGACGCTGGACGAAACCAGGATCGCCAAGGTGCAGAGCCGCCTGGAAGGCTGGATCGACCAGTTGTTCGTCGACTTCACCGGCAAGCAAGTCAACAAGGGCGACGCGCTGCTTACCATCTATAGCCCGGAGGCCGTGGCCACGCAGATGGAATACCTGCTGGCCATCAAGGCACAGCACACGATGCTGGACAACCCGCTGCACGAAATGATGGACAGCACGCAGAACCTGGTGGCCGCCGCCAAGAAGCGCATGGAACTCTGGGACATCAGCGACCGCCAGATCGAACAGGTCGCCGCCACCAGCCAGCCGCTGCAGAATCTCACGCTGTATTCGCCCATATCGGGCTTCGTCATGGAGCGCAATGCGTTCGCCAAACAGCGGGTCACTCCGGAGATGGTGCTGTACACGGTCGCCGACCTCTCCCGCGTCTGGGTGATTGCCGACGTCTTCGAATTTGAATCCGCCAACGTGCGGCTGAACCAGCCGGCCACACTGACCGTGGCATCGCAGCCGGGCCGCACGTTCCACGGACGCGTGAGCTACATTCTGCCGCAGGTGGACCCGATTGCCCGCACGCTCAAGGTGCGGATCGCATTCGACAATCCTGGCCTGGCGCTCAAGCCCGACATGTACGGCGAAGTGGATCTGCAGACCGGCGGCACGCGCAAGCTGGTGGCGCCGCTGACGGCGGTGTTGAATTCGGGCCAGCAGCAGCGGGTTTTCGTGGACAAAGGCAACGGGTACTTTGAGCCGCGCGACGTAAAGACGGGAGCGCAGATGGACAACCGCGTCGAGATTCTGAGCGGCCTGAAGGCCGGTGAGCGGATTGTGATCTCGGGCAATTTCCTGATGGATTCGGAGAGCCGGCTGAAATGATCAACCGCATCATTGAAGCCTGCGCCCACCACAGGTTCGTCGTATTCCTGTTTGTCGCGGCGGCGGCGACCGCGGGCTGGTGGTCGATGCAGCAGCTTCCGCTCGACGCCATCCCGGACTTAAGCGACACCCAGGTGATTATCTACTCGCGCTGGGACCGCAGCCCGGACATTATGGAAGACCAGGTCACCTACCCGATTGTGAGCGCCATGCTGGGCGCGCCCAAGGTCAAGGACGTGCGCGGGTTTTCCGACTTCGGCTATTCCTACGTGTACATCATTTTCGAAGACGGCACCGACCTTTACTGGGCGCGCTCCCGCACGCTGGAATATCTCTCGAAGATTCTGCCGCGGCTGCCGCAGGGCGTCAACACGGAACTTGGACCGGATGCCACCGGCGTCGGCTGGGTGTTTCAATACGCGCTGGTGGATGGCGGCGGGCCTGGCGTGCAACACCACAACCTGGCGGAGTTGCGGAGTCTGCAGGATTGGTACCTGCGGTATCACCTGCAATCGGTGCCGGGCGTGGCGGAAGTGGCGCCGCTGGGCGGGTTCGTACGGCAGTACCAGGTGAATGTAGACCCGAACCGGCTGGCGGCGTATGGGTTGCCCATCTCCAAGGTTGTGGCGGCGGTGCGCGGCGGAAACAATGACGTGGGCGGGCGGCTGGTGGAATTCACCGGGCGCGAGTACATGGTGCGCGGGCGCGGATATGCGCGATCCACGGCCGACCTGGAGAACATCTCGCTGGCGGTGAGTCCCTCCGGCGTTCCGATCCTGGTTCGCGACGTGGGCAGCGTCACACTCGGTCCGGACATACGGCGGGGCGTGGCCGATCTGGATGGCAAGGGCGAAGTGGTCTCGGGCATCGTGGTGATCCGGCAGGGCGAGAATGCGCTGCGCGTGATTGACCGGGTGAAGGCGCGGCTGAAAGAGATTGAGCCGGGGCTGCCGGCCGGCGTGAAGGTTGTCACGGTGTACGACCGCTCGGAACTGATTCTGGCGTCCATAGACAACCTGAAGCACACGCTCATTGAGGAACTGATCGTGGTGGGGCTGGTCATCCTGATCTTCCTCTGGCACGTGCCGAGCGCCATGATTCCGATTCTGACGATTCCCGTGGCCGTGTTGATTGCGTTCGTCCCGATGCACCTGATGGGGATGAGCTCGAATATCATGTCGCTGGGCGGCATCGCCATCGCGGTGGGCGCCATGGTGGACGCCTCTATTGTGGTGGTGGAGCAGACGCATAAAAAGCTGGAAGGGGCGCACGCAAGCTGGACGCTGGACGACTATCGGCGGGCCATCGTCGACGCCGTCAAGGAAGTGGGCGGGCCCAGTTTCTTCGCGCTGCTAGTGATCGCAGTCTCGTTCCTGCCCGTGATGACGCTGGAAGCCCAGGAAGGCCGGCTGTTCAAACCGCTGGCGTATACCAAGAACTTTTCCATGATTGTGGCCGCGGTGCTGGCCATCACGCTGGACCCGGCGCTGCGCCTGCTGTTCTTCCGCAAAGACAGATTCCGGCTGAAGCCGCGCTGGCTGTCGGGAGTCGTCAACGGCATCCTGGTGGGCACCATCCACTCCGAAGACAAACATCCCATCAGCCGTGTGTTGATGCGGCTGTACGAACCGGTGGTGGCCTGGAGCCTGCGCTGGAAGTGGTTCGTGATCGCGGGCGCGCTGGCGCTGGTGGTGGTTACGGTGCCGGTGTATCAGAGGCTGGGCTCGGAATTCATGCCGCCTCTGGATGAGGGCGACTTGCTGTTCATGCCCACCACGCTGCCGGGCATCTCTGTGGCAGAGGCGCAGAAACTGATGCAGATGCAGGACCGGATTTTGATGCGGTTTCCGGAAGTGGAGCGCGTGTTCGGAAAGTCCGGCCGCGCCGAAACCTCCACCGACCCGGCGCCGTTTTCGATGATGGAAACCGTGGTGACTTTGCGGCCGAAATCGGAGTGGCCCAAAGTTGCCACGTGGTACGACAAGTGGCCGCAATGGACCCGGAAGTTCTGCTCCCGCATCACGCCGGACCACATCTCCACCGACCAACTGACTACGCGGATGAACGACGCGCTGCGCATCCCCGGCGTCTCCAACGCGTGGACCATGCCGATCAAGAACCGTATCGACATGCTGACCACTGGCGTGCGCACGCCGGTGGGCGTCAAGATCTACGGCGCGGACCTGGCCGTAATCGAGCACATCGGCACCGAGATCGAGCGGCTGCTGCCCGAAGTCCGCGGCACGCGCAGCGCCTTCGCCGAGCGCGTGGCCGGCGGCTATTTCCTGGATTTCGACCTCAAGCGCGACCAACTGGCGCGCTACGGCCTGAGCGTGGACGATGCCCAGATGGTGGTGATGAACGCCATCGGCGGCGACAATGTCGGCACCACCGTCGAAGGCCGCGAGCGCTACCCCATCAGCGTCCGCTACTATCGCGATTACCGCAGTTCGATCGCGGAACTGAACCGCGCGCTGGTGCCGGCGATGGATGGCAAGATGCAAATCCCGCTGGCGCAGATCGCCACCCTCAAAATGGCCACCGGCCCCGCTATGCTGCGCAACGAAAACGGCATGCTGAACGGCTACGTTTACGTGGACGTGGCCGGCCGCGACGTAGGCAGCTACGTGGACGAAGCCAAACGTACGGTGCGCGAAAAGGTGCAGCTTCCGCCCGGCTACACGCTGGCCTGGAGCGGCCAATACGAGGCCATGGAGCGCGTGCGCGAGCGGCTCAAAGTGGTGCTGCCCCTCACCCTGTTCCTGATTTTCGTGCTGCTGTATCTCAACACCAAGTCCACGGCCAAGACCATGTTGATTCTGATGGCGGTGCCCTTTTCGGCGGTGGGCGCCATCTGGCTGCTGTACGGCCTGGGTTACAACATGAGCATCGGGGTTTGGGTGGGGCTGATCGCCCTGATGGGCGTGGATGCCGAGACCGGCGTCTTCATGCTGCTCTACCTGGACCTGGCCTTCGCAGAGCGCGTTCTGGCGGACCGCATGCACACGCTGGCCGATCTGCAGGAAGCCATCATTCACGGCGCCGTCAAGCGCATCCGGCCCAAGGTGATGACGGTGGCGACCATGTTCGTGGGCCTGGCGCCCATCATGTGGTCGACCGGCGCCGGGGCCGACGTGATGAAGCGCATCGCGGCCCCGATGATCGGCGGAATTTTCACTTCTTTCTTATTGGAACTGGTAGTTTATCCGGCAATTTACGAGGTATGGAAATGGCA
Organism: Candidatus Acidiferrales bacterium; assembly: GCA_035570275.1. GTDB lineage: Bacteria > Acidobacteriota > Terriglobia > Bryobacterales > Bryobacteraceae > DATMNI01. The sequence goes on from DATMNI010000447.1 coordinate 11,012, forward strand.
TTCGGTAAAGCGGCAAGCGGCCTGATTCTGGCGGCCTGGTTTGTTGGAAGCACGCCGGCGCAGGGCGAGCAGTTCCCAGCGGCGTTCCCAATGCGTCACGAGCATCTGCGGAAAGGCTGCGCCGGCACCCTGACGGTGGATGAGCAAGGCGTCCGATTCACCGGCGCCGGGTTCAGCGGCACGAAGAAGCACGCGTGGGCGTGGGACTACCCGGACATTCGGCAACTCACCCTGAGCCCCGGCAGTATTCATATACTGACGTATGAGGACAGCAAACTGCGACCAGGCGCAGGCCGGCAGTACCGTTTCACCGGCAAGGTGCCGGCGCAGGCCCTGTACGGGCTCTTGAGGGACCGAATGGATCAACGCTTCGTCGCCGCCGTGGTGCCAACCCCAGGTACTGTGGCGCCTAATCCAGGTACTGTGGACCCGGCGCCCGGCCTCACACTGCCGGTGAAACATCTCGGGACGATCGCCGGAATCATCGTCGGCGGACGCGCCGGCACGCACGCCGGCACTCAGGGTACGCTGGCGTTCGGCGCCGACTCGATCGCCTACGCGACTCCGGCGAAGGACGATTCCCGCACCTGGCGCTACACCGATATCGACACCATCAGCAGTTCCGGCCCATTCGAGTTAACCATCACTACCCGGGAAAAAACCTTCAATTTTCAACTCAAGCAACCAATCACCGAAACCAGGTATAACGAACTCTGGCTTCAAATCGAAAGAAAGAACGGGAGAATTCAATGAAGAAGACGATTGCCATTCTATTCGCCGCCGCGGCACTGACCTTCGCGGCCGACACGCAGACCTTCACCGGTGTCATCACCGACGACATGTGCGCCGATGCCAACCACAAGGACATGAAGATGGGCTCCGACCCGAAGTGCGTCGCCGAGTGCATCAAGGGCATGAACGGCAAGTATGTGCTGTACGACGGCAAGGCCAGCTACAAGCTGAGCGACCAGAAGACCCCCGCGAAATTCGCCGCCAAGAAAGTGACGGTCACGGGAACGTTGGACGAAAAGACGAAGACGATCACAGTAGCCTCGATCGCGGCCGCAAAGTAGCTTTTTGTGGGGCAGGTTGGTAACCTGCGGCGGGTTGGCAACCCGCCTTCGCGCCAGTGGGATTGCCGCTGGCGTCATCTCCTTACCCTACAACTCCGCGATCATCCCGTAGATCGGTTTCAGCGCCGGGTACAGCGCCTGGTAAACGCGATGCGCGCGGGCATAGAATACCGCATCCACCCCCGGTGACACCGCGGCGGTTTCGCGAATAGTGGCGCGGCAGACCTGCGCCACTCCATCATATTCACCCGCGTATTCACCCGTGCCCGCCAGTGCCAGCAGCGCCGCGCCGTAGGCCGAGCCTTCCTGGGTCTCCAGGGTCACCACGCGCTTATTCAGAATTCCGGCCAGCAACTCACGCCAGAACGCGCTCCGGGCGCCGCCGCCCGAAGCCCGCACCGAATTCACCGTCACGCCCAATTCTGCAATGATATCCAGGCAGTCGCGCTGGCTGTAAGAAACGCCTTCAATCACCGCGCGGATCAGGTCGGCCCGGGTATGGCTGTTGGTCAGCCCGACCCAGGCGCCGCGCGCCGTGGCGTCCAGGTGCGGCGTCCGTTCGCCCATGAGATAAGGCAGCCAGAACAGGCCCTGCGCGCCGGCCGGCGATTTCGCGGCCTCGGCGGTCAGCGCGTCGTAGTCCGTTCCGGCGGCAAGCTGGTTGCGGAACCACTGCAGGCTCAATCCGGCGCCTTGCGTTACGCCCATCACGTGCCACTTGTTGCGAACCGCGTGACAGAAGGTGTGAACGCGGCCCGCCGGATCGTACGCCACCTTCTCCATGTGGGCGAAGACTACGCCGGAGGTGCCCAGCGTACACGACACGATGCCTTCTTCCACGATGCCGTTGCCCACGGCGCTGGATGCCTGGTCCCCACCGCCGCCCACCACCGGCGTTCCGGCCGCCAGGCCCGTGAGTTCCGCTGCCTGGCGCGTGATCTGGCCCGTGACTTCGCTCGATTCGTAGCACTTCGGCAGGATGGCGCGGTCGAGGTTAAGCCCGTCCATCATTTCGTACGACCAGCGCCGGTTCACCACATCGAAAACGGCGGTGCCGGAAGCGTCGGAAACCTCCGTGGCGAAATCGCCCGTCAGCTTGAACCGCACGTAGTCCTTGGGCAGCAGCATCTGGCGCACGCGCTCGAAATTACGCGGTTCGTTGTCGCGCACCCAAAGCAGCTTCGGCAGCGTGAAGCCGGTGAGCACCGGATTAGCCGTGTACTTCAGGACATTCTCGCGGCCGATCTTGGAATTCACGAAGTCCACCTGCGCCTGGCTGCGCTGGTCGCACCAGATCAGCGAAGGCCGGATCACCTGGTGGGCTTCATCCAGAATGACCAGCCCATGCATCTGCCCCGACAGGCCGATGCCGCGCACCACGGCGCCGGAAACGCCGGCCTTGGCGAGCACGCCGCGAATGGCTTCCACCACCGCGTCCCACCAGTTCCCGGGGCGCTGTTCGGCCCACAGGGGCCGCTCCATGTGCATGTCCTCATGCGGCGCCGTGTAACCCGCGCGAACCGTGCCGCGCTCATCCACCAGAAGCGCGCGCGAACTCCCGGTTCCAACATCCACGCCCAGCCACATAGGCTCCCGCTCCCTTCAGTTCGCCTTCGTAATGGTCACGTCGCCGAACTTCTTGAGCGCTTCCCCGATTTTCGTGGCGTCCCCCACTACGACGATCGTCGCCTGGCCGGGGGCCATGTACTTTTTGGCCACGGTCAGAACCTGGTCGGGCTCCACCGAGCGGACCCGCGTCGTGTACGTCTCCAGGTAGTCCTTGGGTAGCCCGAGCGTGTTCATGGCGTTCAGTTGCGTGGCCACGCCATCCTGGGTCTCGAGGCGCAGCAGGTAAAGGCCGGCCACATAATTCTTGATGTTGGAAAGCTCGGTCGCGGCCACCGGAGCGCTGGCCATCTGATCCAGCTCGGACAGCACGGCTTTGAGCGCGGGCTCCACTACCTCATTGCGCACTTCGGTCACCGCCTCGAATACGGCCGCGTCGCGTTTGGTGGCATAGGTGCTGTGGGCGTCGTAGGCGAAGCCTTCCTTCTCGCGAATGTTCTTGAACATGCGCGAATTGGTGCCGCCGCCCAGAATGGTGTTGCCCACCATCAGCGGGAAATACTCCGGCCCGGTCCTGATGGGGGCGAGCCGGCCGACATGAATATCGGCCTGCACGGAGCCCGGCCGGTCCACCAGTACGATCTGGCGCCGCGGCGCGGGTGGCTCGGCTTTGGGCGCGGCAGGCACCGGCTTTTGCCGCCACGAACCGAACCGTTGAACCAGAATCTTCATCAGCTCTTCGTCCGCCGGCAGCTTGCCGACCAGGATCAGAGTGGCCTGGTTAGGAACCAGCCACGTATCGCGGAAACCGGCCAGCACCTTAAGATCCAGCTTGAAGACAGCCTCCTCGGTGGGCGCGATGTGCGCATACGGCGATGCGCCGAACACCACCTCCGAAAACTTCTGCGAAGCCAGGAAAGACGGCTGCGAGCGCTCCTGCTGCAGGTTCTGGATGCGGTTCTGTTTGTACAGATCGACTTCGTCCTGCGGGAAGGTGGCGTTCCTGGAAACGTCCGCCATCAGCTCCAGCAGCCGCGGGAGATTTTCGGCCAGAGCGCTGCCCGATACCGTCAGCGCATCCGGACCCGCGCCGCCCGCAAGCGAGCCGCCCAGCGCGTCCGTCTCCTCGGAAAGCTGCCGGGCGGTGCGGGTCTTGGTGCCTTCCGTCAGAAGGGCCGCCACGGCTTCCGCCAACCCGGGCAGGTCCTTGGGGTCGAATTTGGTGCCCGCCTGAAAATTGAGCCGCGCCGTGACCAGCGGAAAGCGGCCATCGTGCACCAGCACCACGCCCAGGCCGTTGGGCAGCTTCGTATCGGAAACCGGCGGCAGCTTGTAACCGGGAATGGGCGGCGTCCGCGGCGCTTTGGCGCGGTCCACGGTCTGCGCGGCCAGGCCGGCCGCGGTCAGCAGAAGACCGATCAGAGCCCCGACCGTGAGGGAGGGTTTGCCTAAAAACATTACTCTACCCCCTTTTTTTCATCCGGCTTACCCTGCGGGCTGGGCGCCGGAACAATCTGCAGCACCGCCCGTTTGTCCGGCGTCAGGTACTTCTTCGCGGCTGCCTGGATTTGCCCGGCCGTCACCGCCATCGCCGCGTCCAACTCCGTGTTGATCAACGCCGCATTGCCGTCGGCCAGCTCATACTGCGCCAGCGCCTGTGCGCGGCTCAGCGACCCCTGCAGATCCCTGACCACGCCGGCGCGCACCAGCGTTTTCACGCGATCCAGGTCCTTGGCGTCGAGGGGCGCGGCTTGCAGCTTGGCGATTTCGTCCTGCACTTGCGCCACAATCTGGTCGCCCGTGAACTTCGGGTTGTACTTGAGAAACATGGCGTACGGCTCCGGATCGCGATAATCCTGCGCGCTGGCAAACGGCCACCCCAGTTCCGCTTCGTACTCAATCACGGACTGCTTCCCCTTCACCAGGTTCATGCGGAAACGCGAGCTATCGCCGCCGGTGAGAATGGCGTCGATGAGATGCAGCGCATAGTAATCCTGCGACCGCCGCTTAGGTCCGGGATAACCGATGATCACGCCGGGCACCCGCGCCAGCGGGTCTTTGTAAACCTGGGTCCCGGCCGCAAAGCCCGCGGGCTCGGCCAGATCGGGCCGCTTGGGCAGCGGCTGCGGCTGGATGTCGCCGAAGTACGTTTCAATCAGCTTCGTCGCATCGGGAATCTGAATGTCGCCCACAATCACCAGCGCCGCGTTATCGGGCGCGTAATGACTCTTGAAGAACTTGGCAACATCGTCCACGCTGGCGCCATTCAGGTCTTCGAATGAGCCGATGAGCGAATGCGAGTTCTGCCAGTTGCGGAACATCAGCGTGGGCCAGACGTCCACGATGGCCGTCGCGTAGGGCTGGTTATCGAAGCTCAGTCGCCGCTCCTGCTTGACCGCCTCTTTCTGGTTCTTGAGATTCTCTTCGTTGATGGCCAGGCTGCGCATGCGGTCGGATTCCAGCCACAGCGCCGTGGCCAGCTTGTTCGAGGGCAGGATCTCAAAGTAGTCCGTGAAATCCGGGTGGGTGGAGCCGTTCAGGGTTCCGCCGTTCGATTCCACGGTGGCGAAGTGGGTGCCCTTAGGCGCGTTGGCCGAGCCTTCGAACATCATGTGTTCGAACAGGTGCGCAAAGCCGGTGCGGCCCTTCTCCTCCGAGCGCGCGCCCACGTCGTAAATCATGTAAACGGTCACCACCGGGACGGCATTGTCTTTGGAAAGGACGACCCGCAGACCGTTTTTCAGCTTGTATTTCTCGATGGGAATGGACACGTCTGCGCTTCTGGCCAGGAAAGCGCCGAAGAGCAGGAAATGAATGGCGAGCAGCTTTTTCATAGCTTCTTAAGTCAGACGGCTAGCTTTGTGAAATGTTTCGGGCAACGCTGTACAAAGGATATCACCGGTCACCACCCGGCGAATCGAATTCCACCGTTCCGGCTACGGCACCGATACCACCCGTGAATCGGCTTGGAACTTTCTATAGTCGCTGAAAGTGATATTGTATTCGCCGCGATAGCCTTTCACCAGCAGAATCCGGAACGCGCCGCGGAAAGACACCAGCTTGGGCAGCCAGACTTCGTTATTCACCCGCTCCTGCTCCAGGACAAGTCTGCTGCCCTTGGCCATGCGCAACACGACGCCGCCGAAGGAGACGGTGTCCAGGCTCTCCACCTCGGCTTTGATCCACTGGTAGTCATTCTTATCGATCCAAAGGCGGGCCTTCACTTTTGGGAAATAGGAAGCCGACGGCAGCCTGGGCCGGTAGCCGGGTTTGGGCGTGGCGTCGATCACGTAAGCCTGGCCTCCATTGAGCGCCTCCTCTTTCACCAGGGTGAAGTTGAAGGCGTCGGGCAGTTCCTTGATCGGTTCGCGGCGTCGCTGCTGCCGGCGGTCCCAATCGGCCACGCGCTGCTCGCGCTCCTCTTTGGTCTCCTTGCGCCGCTGCTCGTTGCTGGCCCGGAGTTTCTCCTCTTCCTTCTTCTGCTCTTTAGCGGCCAGTGGCTGATCGTTGCGGGCGACCAGGCGCCGGTATGGGGAGCCTTCCTGCAGGGTGACGTCCCAGGTCTCGCTTTCCACCAGTTTCACCTTGCCGGAGGAATCCGTCTGGCGTTGCTCCTGGCGCTGGATAAAGGTGTAGTTGCGCGCGATTTCGATGTTCCGCCGGTCTACTTCAGTGGCGCGGCGGACAATCTCCCGCGGGTCCGGATCACGCTGGTCCTGTGCGGGCAGTACGGCGGGAAGAAAAACCAGCAGGGAAATCAGTCGCACTGCCTATTCATACGATGCCGGTACCGCCCGGGTTTCAGCCGCCGACCAGCTTGGCAAAGCGCGAACCCGCGCGTACGATGGTCTGGTTGCGCTCCGGTCCGGTGGAAATACAGCCGATTTCCACCCCCGCGCGGTGCTCCAGGAAGGCGATGTAGTCCTTGGCTTTCACCGGCAGCTCATGGTACGAGGAAATCCCGAACGTGCCGCTGGCCCATCCGGGAACGCATTCGTACACGGGCTCGATCTTTTCGATTCCGCGGACGGTGGGCGGCATATCGGAAACCGCCTGCTGGCCGCAGCGGTAGCCCACGCACACGGGAATCTGGTCGAAGGCATCGAGGACATCCAGCTTGGTCACCACCAGGCTGTCGAAACCGTTGATGGCGGTGGCGTAGCGCATCAGCGGAACATCGAACCAGCCGCACCGGCGGGGGCGTCCGGTGACCGCGCCGAATTCTTTGCCGCGGCTGCGGATCTGGTCGCCCGCGCCATCGAAAGCCTCGGTGGGAAACGGGCCTCCGCCCACCCGCGTGATGTATGCCTTGGAGACGCCGATCACGCCGTCGATGCGGGTTGGGGCTACACCCGTGCCGGTGCAAGCGCCGCCCGCGCTGGCGCTCGACGAAGTGACGAACGGATAAGTGCCATGGTCGATATCGAGCATGGTGCCCTGCGCGCCCTCGAACAACACGGTCTTGCCGCCGGCAATGGCGGTGTTCAGCAGCATCGCGGTGTCGCGGACCATGGGCCGGATACGCTCCGCGAAGGCCTCGTACTGGTCGCGGGTCTGGAGCAGGTCGAGTGGGTCGGTGTAAATGCCCAGCGCCTTGGCGATAACGATCTTCTCCTCCATAACGGAGTCATACTGCCCGCGGAAAAATTCGGTATCGAGTAAATCGGCCACCCGGATGCCTCGGCGCCCGGTCTTGTCCTCATAGCAGGGACCGATGCCGCGCGAAGTGGTGCCGATGGAGACGCGGCCCGGCCGGCCTTCCGACATCTTCTCCATCAGGCGATGCGCCGGAAACAGCACGTGCGCGCGGTTGCTGATGAAGAGGTTGCCCTTGACCGGCACGCCGGCCGCTTCCAGGGCATCGATCTCCGATAGCAGCGCGGCCGGGTCGATCACCAGCCCGTTGCCTATGACTGCCTTCTTACCCGGACGCAGAATCCCGCTGGGGATCAGCTTGAGAACGAACTTTGTTTCGCCGATGAAGACCGTATGGCCCGCGTTGTGTCCGCCCTGATAGCGCGCCACGATGTCGAAGCGTTCGGCAAACAGATCGACAATTTTTCCTTTACCCTCGTCTCCCCACTGGGAGCCCAGGATGATTACATTTCCCATTTTGACCAAACCTATCTAGTTTAGCGTAGTCGGGGCCTCGGTTTCGCTGTGGTTGTTCGACCCGCGCGCGTTGTGGGGCGGCAAGCCTCGCCTCGTTACGGTCGCGCCGCGAAGTAATTCGCCGTCAGTTCCGCGATCCGTCCGATGGCGTCCTCCAGATTCACGCCGGCGCCGAAATGTTTGGCCGTGAAGACGCTCATCACCACGCGGCGCGAATTGCTCTCGAGAATACCCACGTCGTTGCCGATGTAGGGCAGGAAATCGCCGGTCTTGTGCGGAATGCGGAAGCCCGAGACATAGCGCGGCAACCTGGAACTGTACAACTGGCGGCGCATGATCTGCAGCATCTGGTCGCTGGCGCTCTGGCTGACGGCTTCGCCCTTCTCCATTTTTTCGAGCAGCTTGCCCATGTCCCGCGGCGAGCTCAGACCGAACGGCGTTTTCGCCTGCTGGTGAAAGGCCTCGGCCGTGCCGGCGGCGCGCAGCGCCTTGAACCACACGTCGGCCGTGCCCGTGGCCCGGATGGAATTCAGGCCCCAGCCATGCATCAGTTGGTTGACCTGTTCGGTGCCTCCCACCTTGTCGTACATCAGGTCGGTGGCGGTGTTATCGCTGACGACGATCATGAGGGTGAGCAGATCCTTGATGGTCAGCTCGACGCCGGGGTCGAGCGATTGTATCACCCCCGTACCCGGCCGTTTGGCGGCGTCGGTCAGCTTGATCCGGTCGGTGAGCGCGAACTTGCCGGCTTCCATCTGGCGAAAGGCTTCCGCCATCAGCGGGATCTTGATCACCGACATGGTATCCATCTGCTGGTCGGCGTTGAGCGCGATCTCTTCCCCGGTTTCGAGGCACTTGATGTAAATGCCCCAGTTGGCATTCACCGATTTCGTGATCCGTTGAATGTTGCCTTCCAGGCGCGCCAGCGGAGTCGGCGCGTTCTGTGGAGCGCTCGGCTGGGCCGTTGCCACACACGTCAAATAGAGCAGCGTGCAGAACTTCATGATTGGATCAAGATAGCACGGCAGGCTCCGGCGCCAGACCCACCGGGCGGCCGCTACCAGATGGCATTCGGATACTGTTCGTGGATGCGGCGATCTGACGTAACCAACGGAACCTCGTTGTTGGCGATGGCATTAGCGACGATGATGCGGTCGCCCGGTTCACGAGTCCATTTGACTTGGACGGCCCTGTTCATGATGGCGGCCATCGGCAATTGACAGACGGAGACGCCAATTTGCTGATTGAGATCGGCGAGAATTTGCGATGCCGGGTAGTTGATCGTGCCTTTCTCGTACAGCATTTCAAGTTCCAGCATGACCATCGCCGAAACTAGAAGATCGGTACTCTCGATCTGCTCGATCGCCCGTCGTGACAAACGGGCGGCATTGCCGGAGTGCAAAAAGATAACGACGTTCGTGTCCAGGTACGAAATCACTTGTTGGCCCATTTGTTCTCCCAAGAGTTTCGCGCTTCGTCATCCAACTGTTGTTGCCCCCGTTCGAGGTCTTCCGGTGTGCCGTTAATGGTGTCGCGTTGAACCAGGCGGGACATCTTGCTCGGCTTGTCTTCGGGCACCAGGCGAATGAGATGGCCTTTGTGCGCCACCTCGACCAATTCACCTTGCAGTACCCGCTCAACAATCTGGAAGAGATTCTTGCGGAATTCGGTGGTCGAACACTTCATAATCACACTGTACCACAACAACGTACTTAACGCACATCCATAGTGTACCGCGCGGAAGAGGTTCTCATCAGGCCACACGATTGGACCAAGATCGCACGGCCGGCGCCTCACAGCACGTTCATGACGAACACCGTCTGGTCGTCAAACGCGGAAGTGCACCACTTGTCGAGCTCTTTGAAGATGGCGGCTATCAGCTCGGCGGCTTTCTTATCGCAGTTGGCGCGCACCACCTGTGCCAGGCGGCCGCGGCCGTATTCGGTGCCGGCCGCGTTGATGTGGTCGGTGATGCCGTCCGAGTAGAGTACGATGGTGTCGCCGGGCTCCGCCTGAAAGGTGATCTCTTCGTACTCGCGGTCTTCCAGCAGCCCCAGCGGCACCCCTTCCACGCGGATCTTCAGAATCTCGCTGCCGCGGCAAATCATCGGCGGAATCGCGCCCGCGTTGGCCATCACAATCTGCCGGCTGGCCGCGTTCCACAGCAGCACACCGAGCGTGACGTACCGGGCCTCCACCTTGCGCTCCACCAGCGCGTCATTCAGCGCCTTCATCAACTCCGCGGGCCGCCGCCGCCGCGGCGCCAGCGTGCGCAACAGGCCGTTCATCAGGCCCCCATAAAGCGCCGCCGCCGCGCCTTTGCCGCTCACGTCGCCCATGGCGATCACAGTCTCCCGGTCCAACTGCTCGAAGATGTCGTAGATATCGCCCGAAATTTCGCGCGCCGGCCGCAGCCGCACCGCCGCTTCCATGCCTTCAATCTCCGGATCCGCATCCGGCAGCAGCACCCGCTGCAGTTCGCGCGCCGCCTGCAGGTCCGCTTCCATGCGGCGCTCGCGTAGCGCCAGTTCCTGGTACAGCCGCGCGTTTTCCAGGCTGCTGGCCACTTGCGGCGCCAGCAGGGCCAGAGTGCGCACCTGGTCGTCGCTGAAGTAGCCGACGCGGTCGCTCTCCAGGTCCATCACCCCCACCACTCGGTCCTGCACGATCAGCGGCACCGCCACTTCGGAGCGGATATCGGGATGCGAAGCGATATAGCGCGGGTCTTTGGCGGTGTCGTGCACCCGCACCACTTCGCGCGATTCCGCCGCTGCCCCGGTTATGCCCTTGCCCAGCGGTACGTTGTCGATATTGACGCGCTTGTCGTATCGCACGCTGAACAGGTGGCGCAGCGCCTTGGCCTCGTGGTCCACCACCAGGATGCTGAAAGCGTCGTAGTGGATCATCTCCCGCATGCTGCTGATCAGCTTGCTCAGCAGATCGTTCAGATCCAGAATCGAAGAGAACTCGCGCGAGATGGTGGTCAGCGTTTTCAGCGTGCGGTTCTGGCGCTCCACGCGGCGGTACAGCCGGGCATTGTCGAGCGCAATGCTCACGCGCGCAGCAATCAGGCGCATCAGCGCGCGGTCGTATTCGGTATAGGCATTGACGCGCGTCGATTGCAGATCGATCACACCCACCAGCTTGCCCCGCGCCGTCATCGGCACTGCCAGCTCGGTGCGCACCGCGTCTACGGTATTCAGGTACCGCGGATCGCTCCGCACGTCGTTCACCAGCACCGGCTCACGGCGCGCTGCCGCTGTTCCCGTGATGCCCTCGCCCACTGCGATCGAGAGGTTGCGCACCACTTCCTCGCGATGCCCCACGCCGTAGCGGATGCGCAGATCCTGCCGCTTCTCGCTGTAGAGCAGGATCGCGAAAAGATCGTATGGCAACACCTTTTGCACGATCTCGGCCACGTTGGCCATCAACTGGTCCAGGTCCAGTGTAAGCGTGATGGCCGCCGACACCTCCAGCAGGAAGTCGAGCAACTCGGATCGCTCTTTGAAACGGACCGCGGCTTTGCGCGTGGCTTGCATCCTAAGCTCTAGCGAGGCTCCGCTTCACACCGAAAGAGCTCTTCACCGCAGAGACGCCGGGACGCCGGGAAAGCGCGGAGGAAGACCAAACCTGATGTAGCTTTCTGCATCGGTCGTAGGTGTTGCGACAATCCCGGGGTTGGCGTATACGGCTGCGCCTCTACCTGTACGCAAGACAATGGCTCAGTGGGTTTTCTCTGCGACTTCCTCCGCGTCCCGGCGTCTCTGCGGTTAAAAGCACCTTGACTCATTCGCATGGCATTCCCAAATTCAACCACTCTAAGCGGCTGTGGCTTCGACGATCTTCACACTGGCGCTGGCCCCGATTCGGGTGGCGCCGGCCGCAGTCATGGTCTGCACATCCTGCAACGTCCGAATCCCCCCAGAAGCCTTCACGCCCATCTGCGGACCCACCACGGCGCGCATCAGAGCCACGTCGTGCGCCGTTGCGCCGGCCGAAGAGAAGCCCGTGGAAGTCTTCACGAAATCCGCTCCGACCGCTTTCGCCAGCTTCGAGGCCATGGTCTTCTGGCTGTCGTCGAGCAGCGCCGTTTCCAGGATCACCTTGACGATGGCGCCTGCCTGGTGCGCCACCCTCGCCACTTGCTCGATGTCGTTTCTGACCGTGTCGAATTCACCGGAGCGGAGCGCGCCTACGTTGATTACCATGTCGATTTCCTGCGCCCCGTTGCGCAGCGCGCCGGTGGTTTCGGCCACCTTGGCGTCGGTGGTGGTGGCGCCCAGCGGGAACCCCACCACTGTACACACCTTGACGCCCGTCCCCGCCAATTCCCGCGCCACCAGCGGCACCCAGTAGGGGTTGACGCAGACGCTCGCGAAACGATACTCGCGCGCCTCGCGGCAGACCTTGACCACATCCACCCGCGTTGCCTCCGGTTTGAGAATGGTGTGGTCGATGAGGGCCGCGATGGCCGGATCGATCTTGGTAAGCCGCTCGCTGGCCGAGACACGGGACGCCCCCGCGGCGATAATCTCCTTCGTGTTCCTGGCGCAGGTCTGCGGGCACCGCTGCACACAACCCGGGCACACCTGGTCCGGCAGATTGAGCCCTTCGCCCTTCGCCGGCGCTTTTCCACCTGTTACAGCCGGGACGCGCGCCAGAATCTCCTCGCCGATCTGCGCCACCAGCCGGTCTAGTTCCGTCTGATTCACATCGATGCCTTTTATTAAACGTCAGCCTTCTTATTAACGTCGGCCTTCTGACTAACGTCGGCCTTCTTCGAGTATTCCCGCTCGATGTCCATTATCTTCTGTACTCGCGCCTGGTGCCTTCCGCCGGCAAATGGAGTCTCGATCCAGGTGCGCAAAACCTCCTCCGCCTGGGTCTGGGTCAGCAGCCTGGCGCCGAGTGTAAGCACATTAGAATCATTGTGTTCCCGGCCATTGCGAGCGGAAGCCTTATCATAGCACAGGGCCGCCCGAATACCCGGTACCTTGTTGGCCGCCATGCACGAACCGATGCCCGCGCCGTCGATAATCACGCCCCGCGTTGCCTGGCCCGAGGTGACCAGGCAGGCCACTTGGTGCGCGATGTCCGGATAGTCTGCCGCCTTTTCTTCGAACACGCCGGCGTCGCACGCTTCCAGCCCCAGACTTGCCAGCAGCGGCTTCAGCGCTTCCTTGAGCCGGAACCCGCCGTGGTCGCTCCCGATGGCGATGGTCTTCTCCGGCGGCGCCTCGCTGGGCAGGTCAGCCTCCGGCACTTCGGCGATGCGTACCCCGCGTTCCGCCGCCGCTTCCCGCGCCGACGACGTAACGATGCTCCCCAGCGGAACCCGCAGTTCGCCGCTCGCAGGGACATCCTGTGCCGTGATCACCCGCCTCATGAGTACCGACCATTGTAATAGGTGGCCGCGACGGTGGGACGGACGTTCGGTTTGTGTCGTCTGTCAGCGCGACGGTGGGACAGACGATCGGTTTGTGTCGTCGGTCAGCGCGACGGTGGGACAGACGATCGGTTTGTGTCGTCGGTCAGCGCGACGGTGGGACAG
>DATMNI010000448.1:0-3098 GCA_035570275.1 Candidatus Acidiferrales bacterium
GCCGCGAAACTGCTCCAGCTGGCGCTGTAACTGCGCGATCGGTTCAGGAATGGGTGTGCTTCCGGTTCACGATCAGCCGCCTCCTGGGCGACTGAATGAACTCAACAGGCCCGGCTAGCTGGCCGCACGCATGCTTGCCGAAAACTCACCACCGTCCGATCAATGCTACCAGTGCTGCTTCGAGGCAGCATAAGCACCCACCAGCACGAATCCACCAGTCCGACTTGATGGCTCACCTTATGGAATTGAAAATGTGGGACCCAGAGTCGTCGACGGTGCCAGCGTGAAGTGAGGAGCCGGGCTCACTGAAGCCGCCCAGATACCGCCGTGTTGTCGTTGACGGACTTGGGACCCGGGTATTGCCGGCGGGCTTCCCTGCCTTGGGAAGCATGAGGCGGATCCCGTACTCGTTCCACAAGGGCGATTTAGGATCTGTTCCACTGCATCACCCATTGGGACAGCGTCGCGTGCAACCCCTCCTTGGCTTCACCAGCTATGGGCGAGTAACGCGCCACTCGGACAGAGCGGCTCCCGCGGCAGTTCCGCTCTAATTTGGCGCGCCCGAACGAAGACGCGGCATCGTGATTGTCCCAAGTCGCCTGCTGTTCCGTTGGGACCGATCCGCCGCCGACGGAGTGGATGATCTCCCCGAAGGCCGTTTGGGGCCGATGACGACCCGTGTTCCTAAACGCTACGCGACTAGGCGTTCTTTATCCGGGCGGCACTTCTCACCGTCGACATACCCTCAAACTTGGATTTGGCAACGTAGAACCTTTGAGGCGCGGCGCGATTGCCTGGCCCCATTCGAAGCCCTTGGGTACTGCGATTCGAGATGTACTCCAGGGCAAAGGATCGCAGGAAGATCTTGTTGCGTGAATTCTCCTACTCGTTCCGCAGCGCCACCATCGGATCGATCGACGATGCTCTCCGCGCCGGCAGATACCCCGCCACGAGCGCCGCGGCGAACAAGGTGGCCACCGCGGTCGCCAGAGCCCACGGATCGTTCCGCTTCATGCCAAACAGAAACGACTCGACCAACTTCGATGCCATTAGCGCCGTCGGCACGCTCACCGCGACCCCGATCCCCGCCAACATCAGGACCTCGCGCAGCACCAACCAGACCAGCCGCCCGCGCTGCGCCCCCAACGCCATCCGAATCCCGATCTCGCTGGTACGTCGCGCGACGTTGTACGCCACCGTGCCGTACAGGCCTACACAGGCGATCGTCAGGGCGAGCAAGGCGAATACGGTGCACAGCCGGGCCAACGTGGTTTCCTCAGTGATGCTTCGGTCGATCTCCGCCGCCTGGGTCCGGATGTCGGCCACGGGCAAGTGCGAGTCGGCCCGCCGCACAATCTCGCGCACTGCATTGACGTAGGTGAGCGGGTCACCGGCCGTACGCAGTGCGAAGACCATATCTGCGGGAAGCGGATAACCCTGATCGTACGGAAAAAACACCACCGGCCGAATCTGTTGCTTCAGCCCGCCATAGTGTGTGTCCCTCGAAACTCCTACGATCTCCATATTGCGCCCCGCGGTTTTGCTGTTCTCGATAATCAGGTGCTGCCCCAATGGATTCTGGTCTGCAAAATTCACCTTCGCAAACCGTTCGCTGACTACCGCAACCTCCGGCGAGCCGGGCCGGTCGCGCTCCTCTATGCCGCGTCCCACCAGAATCGGAATCTGCATCGCCTCAAAAAAGCCCGGTCCCACCGACATCACGCGGGTTTCCGGATCTCGCTTCGCGCCCTGCACGTGAATGCCGATCGCCCAGCCCCCTTCAATCATCGATTCATCGGACAGACTCGCCGCCCGCACGCCTGGAATCTCGCTAAACCGCATGCGCAAGTCTCCGTAGAACGCCGAAATCTCCGGGCCCTTGTGGCCGGCCTTTGATGCCTCCAAGTGAAAGAGCACCACGTTCTCACGACTGAAACCGATGTCCACCGACTGCAAGTTCGAAAGCGTACGCACAAACAGTCCTGCCGCCACCAGCATCAACAGCGAGAGCGCGATCTGTCCCACCACCAGCAAGCGACCCATTCCGCCGCCCCATAGCGAGTGGCGTCCCCCGGCCTGCCCGCCGCGCGTCTCCTTTAGCGCCGCCATCACGTCGACGCGTGTCGCCTGCAAGGCCGGCGCCAATCCGAAGAGCACCCCCGTGAGCAGCGAAAGCGCCGCCATGACGCTCAGCACCCGCCAGTTCAACTCGGGGTGCAGCGTGAAGTTGCTCTGCCCGGCTCCCAGCAGCAGTGTCAGAAAGCGAATTCCCCAGATCGCCAATGACACGCCGAGCGCGCCGCCGAGCCACGCCAGCAGAAGGCTCTCGGTCAACATCTGCCGCACCACCCGCAACCGGCTCGCACCCACGCTCAGCCTCATGGCGATTTCGCGCCGCCGCGCCGATGCGCGGGCGAGCAGCAGATTGGCCACGTTGGCACAAGCGATGGTGAGGATCAATCCCACGAGCGTCAGCAGCACGTAGAGCGGCTTCGAGTATCGGCGGCGTAAGCCGCTCAGTCCACCCTTACCCGGCGTCACCACCAGTTCGGGAAGTTGCGCGCGCTCGGCCGCCGTTCTTGCAGTGCTCCCGACCCATTGGTGAAATTGCGGCGCCAGGACGGCTTGTGCCTGCGCCCGGCTGACTCCCGGACGTAGCCGGCCCATGATCTCGATCCAGTAGGTGTTTGGGTCCTGATATTCGGTAGAGGCAAGCCGCGGATTGGTATGTATTGGAATGTATAGGTCGGGCGCGCGCGACGGGTCGACACCGAAAAACCCAGGTGGCGCTACGCCTGCCACCGTGAACGGCATGTTATCGATCAATATGGATTTTCCCGGCGCTTTGGCGGCGCCGCCGAATCGCCGCTCGGCGAGCGCATAGCTCACCACCGCCACTGGGGAAGCGCCCACGCGATCATCATCCGGAATCGTCAACCGCCCGGCCGCAGGCGGAACGGGTGTGGCTCTCATCCTGGACATCGACCTCAAGCGGCGCGAACAGCCATCCGTAGCGGACGAAGTGTCAATTCTATAGCGGGCTCCCAACGGTCACTGAGTGCGAGAGCTCGGAGCTCCACGATGTGTTGGCCTGTGTC
>DATMNI010000449.1:0-79847 GCA_035570275.1 Candidatus Acidiferrales bacterium
AACTTCACGGACCAGCAGACCCACCAGGTGGCGATCTATTTCATGGACTGGGAACGGGTTAGCCGGGTGGAACGGGTGGATATCCTGGACGCCAACAACACCGTGCTGGACACTCGCACCCTGTCTTCTTTCGGCGGAGGCCAGTACTGGGTATGGAACCTCAGCGGCCACGTCATCGTCCGCATCACGACGAACACGCAATACAACGCCGTCGTCAGCGGAATTTTCTTCGGTGGGGGCGTGCCGTCCACCGCCGCCTTCGTCAAAACCGATACCACGACGCACGGTTCCTGGAAGGGCGTCTACGGCGCCGATGGCTACAACGTGATCAACGACCTCGCCAGTTCCCCTTCTTATGTAACCATGACGCCCTCCGGCAATTCTCAATATACCTGGGCCTCATCCAGCACCGACCCGCGCGCGCTGCAAAAAGCCTCGGTTCCCACCGACCGGCTGGCGGCTTGCTGGTACTCGGTCACCCCACTCTCCATCGACCTCAACTTCACCGACCATCAAACCCACCAGGTAGCGCTCTATCTCATGGACTGGGAGAGGGTCAATCGGGTCGAACGGGTGGATATCCTGGACGTCACCAACACGGTGTTGGATACTCGCACCGTGTCCTCTTTTGGCGAAGGCCAATACTGGGTATGGAACCTCAGCGGCCACGTCATCGTCCGCATCAGGACGAACACTCAATACAACGACGTCGTCAGTGGCATTTTCTTCGGTGGCGGCTCCGCCTTGCCGTCCACCGCCGCCTTCGTCAAGGCCGATACCACGACGCTCGGTTCCTGGAAAGGCGTCTACGGCGTCGATGGCTACAACGTGATCAACGACCTCGCCAGTTCCCCCGCCTATGTAACCATGACGCCCTCCGGCAATACTCCCTATACCTGGGCCTCATCTACCACCGACCCGCGCGGGCTGCAAAAAGCCTCCGTTCCCACCGACCGGCTGGCCGCTTGCTGGTACTCGTTCACCCCATTCTCCATCGATCTCAACTTTACCGACGGTCAAACCCACCAGGTGGCGCTCTATATCGTGGACTGGGAGAAAGTTTCTCGGGTCGAACGGGTGGATATCCTGGACGCCAACAACAACGTGCTGGACACTCGCACTCTGTCATTCTTTGCCGGAGGCCAATACTGGGTATGGAACCTCAGCGGCCACGTCGTCATCCGCATCACGACGGCCAGTCAATACAACGCCGTCGTTAGCGGAATCTTCTTCCGCTAAAGTGCTGGGCATCGCGATTAGTCTGGGCAGCAACTGAAGAACCAGCCGGTATTTATCAGCGACGAAACCGGCGGGCGCAACAACGGGGAGAAACGATATTTGTGGGCGCTGGTGGCTCGCAGCTTCGTCTCCTCCCCGTTACCGAAACCTGCAAAATGCAAGCCGCAACCCATTTGGATATCTGACCGAACCTATCGTCAGCTATCGCCGCAACAGCGTGCCCCCCTGCTCCCTCGCCGGCAGCGCTACGCCGCAACCTCGCCCCCTTTCCTCGTCCAGCACCCATCGTCCCCATACAGCCGCCGCGGATACACCTTCCTCGCCCCCCAGTGCGCCAGTGCCACCGCGAACACTAGGTCATCGTGCTCACCTTCTCGCCAAGCCCCGAACTGCTCATGCCCTCGGGCCGTCTGTTTCACCCGCATCGCCGCCATCTCATCCACCAGCACCGGGCCCAGTTTCATCCCCGCCGCGATCTGCAATCCGCCTCGTTGCAGCAGCACCTGTAGCCCCACTATCAGATCCCGCTTCGGAACCTTGTAGTAACCGTCGCTGTTCGTCTCAGCATCCGCCCCGGTGATGATCGCCGGCATGATCGGGCACCCTAGCCCCGCAATGCGCAATAGGTCCACCACCGGCCGCCCCACTCCCGTTGCATCTACCATCAGGTAGCATCTCTCTCTTAGCTCCGCTGATCTCGTGACCTGCCGCACCCGATCCACTACGTCCGGATACGTTGTACCCAATGGGATGCGCTCCAGGTACCGCAGTCGCAGTTCCGCCATTTTGCGGTGGGCGTATTCCGCCGGGTCCCATGCCCCGATCAACTCGGCGCGCTCCACAATCGCGATGGCCGTAAAATCCCGGCTCTGTCCCAGGTCCACACCCACAAAATACTGCCCCCTGCTCCCCCTGCTCATCGCGCTCACGCGAACACCAGCGGCGCAACGTCACTGGTAATCGCCCGGTCCAACAAGTCCCGGCCGAAAACTCCGCTTGCTTGGTCCACGAACTCGCACAGGTACTCCTGCCGGAACCACCGGTCTCCCATAGTCTCCCGTTCCTCCTCCAGAAATCGCCGCGAAATCCTTGGGCACTCGTTCGCCGGCACCCCCACCCGCATCCAATCCGCCCCGCCGTGCTCCCAAGCTTTGTAGAAGAAACCTCGCTTGCCGAACGGCGTGCTCATCAGCCATAGCGTCCCCGCGCTCACCGCCAGCATCGGCCGGATCGCCAGGTAAAGGTCGTCGCTCACCCGCGCTGCCTCGTCCACCAGCAGCAGTGAGACTGCCGAGAATCCTCGCACCGTCGCCTCGGTTCCAGGCAGTCCCACGATCCGCGCTCCGTTCGGGAACTCCAACGACAGTTCGTTGTCTCCGTCCCCCTTCGGCCGAATGCCCAGCCGCCGTGCGAATCCCGCCGCCTTGCGCACGAATTCGCCGCTCTGCCGCGAGCTCGGGCTCACCACCAGCGTCAAACTTTCGCTTTGGGTGTATGCGTGGTGGACAGCTTTCGCCGCCGTCACCGTCGATTTCCCCCACTGCCTCGTGCAGTTCAGCAGTCCTCGCTTGCTCTTCGTCGCCAGTACCCGCTCCTGGGCAGCGTCCGGCTCGAAGCCCAGTTTCTCCTTCACCCACTCCGCTGCGTCGCCTTGTGCTCCGCTGCTATCTCCCACCGGTTTCAAGACAGGTCCCGGTGCTGTCTGCCTTGCCCTCGGTATTCGGTTCTCAACGCTCCACATCCTAGGATATCTGGCCGAAGCTATCGTCAGCTATCGCCGCCAGTTGCGGTAGTGGTCATCGACATGCCAGCTGCAACGGGCCTCTCCAAATGAAGCCCGAATGAAGAAGCCTGTCACAATCCACGGTTGTTGGCTGCCAGTCAGTTTATCAGAAAGAAACCCCGGATGCGGTACAATTTGTTTGCAAATGCCTCTTGCGCTCATCACTGGTTCCTGCGGTCTGATTGGTTCGGAAGTCAGCATCCATTTCAGCCGCGACGGTTTTCAAATCGCGGGCATAGACAACAACCAGCGCGCCGTATTCTTCGGATCGGAGGGCGATACACGGTGGAGCCTCGACCGGCTTCGCTCCGAGATTCCGGACTACGCTCACCACGAGATTGACATCCGGGATCGTGCCGCGATCCTCAACCTGGTGGCCGGGTTAAGGCCGTCGGTCATCATTCACACCGCGGCCCAACCCTCGCATGACCGCGCGGCCTCGATTCCCTTTGACGATTTCGACATCAACGCCGTGGGTACGTTGAATCTTCTGGAAGCTGCCCGCCGCGGGTGCCCGGAGTCGCCTTTCATCCACATGTCGACCAATAAGGTCTACGGCGACCGTCCCAATACAATTCCGCTTCGCGAACTGGAAATGCGGTGGGATTACGACGACCCGGCCTTCGCCAACGGCATCGCCGAAACGTTCTCCATCGACCAGTCCAAACATTCCCTGTTCGGAGCGTCGAAGGTTGCGTCCGACGTCATGGTTCAGGAGTATGGCCGCTACTTCAACATGCCCACCTGTTGCCTGCGCGGCGGCTGCCTCACCGGGCCCAACCATTCCGGCGTCGAGTTGCACGGGTTTCTGAGCTACCTGATGAAGTGCAACATGACTGGCCGGGAATACAAGGTTTATGGCTATAAGGGGAAGCAGGTGCGCGACAACATTCACTCCGAGGACGTGGCGCGCTTCATGTGCGAGTTCGCTAAATCTCCGCGGGTGGCGGAAGTCTATAATCTGGGCGGCGGCAAGGAGAACTCCTGCTCCATCCTGGAGGCGTTCCAGATGGCCGAACAGTGGACCGGACGCAAGATGAATTGGCGCTATGTGGACGAGAACCGGGTTGGCGACCACATCTGCTACTACAGCGACTTGCGTAAAATGAAGTCTCACTACCCGGCCTGGGGCATCACCAAGCCGCTGGGCCGGATCTTCGAAGAGATTGCGTCGAGTTGGACCTCGCGGTTGCAAGATCAGGACTGATGAAGATCCTGATCACAGGGATTTGCGGATTCGCGGGGAGCACTCTCGCCGAAACCTTGCTGGAGTTGTGCGAAGGCCTCGGTATCTGCGGTATCGACAACCTGATGCGGCCCGGTTCGGAAAGCAACCGTGGGCGTCTGAAGCGCCTCGGCGTAGAGCTTTTCCATGGCGATGTCCGGATGGCCAGCGATTTCGAAGCGCTGCCCAAGACCGATTGGGTGATTGACGCGGCGGCCAACCCCAGTGTGCTCGCCGGGGTAAGCGGCGCGGTCGGCAGCCGGCAAGTCCTGGAACACAACCTCGCCAGCCTGGTGAATGTGCTGGAATACTCGAAAGCGGCCGGAGCCGGCTTCATCCTGCTGAGCAGCAGCCGCGTGTACTCCATCCCGGCCCTGGCATCGCTGCCCCTGCGCATTGCGGACCGGGCATTTCGCCTGGACGATTCCCGGGCGCTGCCAAAAGGGGTCAGCGCCGGCGGCATCAACGCGGAGTTTTCTACCCAGGCGCCCGTCTCGCTTTACGGCGCCACCAAGCTGGCCTCGGAGACGGTGGCCCTCGATTTCGGCCCTGCATTCGGGTTGCCCGTCTGGATCGACCGCTGCGGTGTGCTGGCGGGCGCGGGCCAGTTCGGAACTCCGGACCAGGGGATATTCTCTTACTGGATCCACGCGCACCGCGCGCGCCGCCCGCTGCGTTTCATTGGCTTCGAGGGCTGCGGCTATCAGGTGCGGGACGCTTTCCATCCGCGCGACCTGGCGGCGCTGCTGCTGGCGCAGATGCGCACGGCGCGGGCCGGGGGCCGGCGAATCTACACAGCCGGCGGCGGGCCGGCGAACGCCATGTCCCTTGCCCGGCTGACGGCATGGTGCGATGCGCGCTTCGGGGCCCACGCTCCCGGGGCCGACCCGCGTCCACGCCCGTACGATATTCCGTGGATGGTTATGGACAACCACGACGCCCAGAGCGACTTCGGCTGGTCTCCGGCACTCACCTTGACCCGGGTGCTGGAAGAGATCGCGGCCCATGCGGAAGGCCACCCCGAATGGCTTGAACTCAGCGGAATATGAAGTCGCCGCCGCCCACGTCCAAAGAACCGCTTCGCGTACTCTCGGTGGTGATCCCGGCGCGCGATGAGGAGAGTTGCATCTGCTCCTCGGTGGAACACCTCCATTTGGAATTGCGGCTGCAGGGCATTGAGCACGAGATCGTGGTGGTGGATGACGGCAGCACGGATTCCACCTGGCCGTTGCTCGAAGGTCTGCAGGCGGCGCTGACCGAATTGAAGCCCGTCCGGAATCTGGGGGAACATGGCTTTGGCCGTGCCATCACCATGGGACTCAGACACGCCAGCGGCGATGCCATGGTCGTGATGATGGCCGACGAAAGCGACGACTGCCGCGATGTGGTCCGTTATTGGAAGCTTCTCAACGAAGGGTGGGATGCGGTTTTCGGGTCGCGGTTCATCCGCGGCGGCGGCGTCATTGACTATCCTTGGCATAAGCTGCTCGTCAACCGGATGGCCAACCTGTTCCTCAAGGTGCTGTTCCGGATCCGGCTCAACGACACAACCAACGCCTTCAAAGCCTACCGCCGCACGGTGATTGAGGGTTGCGGACCTTTCCTCTCGCCGCATTTCAACCTCACGGTGGAACTTCCCCTGAAAACCATCGTCCGCGGCTATTCCTGGACGGTGATTCCCATCACCTGGCGAAACCGCCGCAGTGGTATTTCCAAGCTGAAGATCAGGGAGATGGGCAGCCGCTATCTTTTCATCGCGCTGTACTGCTGGCTCGAAAAGTATTTCAGCCGCGGCGATTACAGGAAACCCGGATCGTGAGTGGCTGGTGAAGCCGGGCGGTCTTGCCAGCCGGGCTCACCTCTTTTGGGCAAAGATGGCCGGTGCGTAGGGCGGGTCGCCGCTTGCGGTCATCACCCAGCGCATGGCATTCTGCGCGATGTAGAAGCTCTCACCGATGGGGGCCTGCAATCGTCCTAACCCTGACACTTCGCCCGCTGTGTAAGCCCGTCCGCGCGGCTTGACTGTCAATGTAGAGTATGAGAGCCAAACCCACTTCGACAATGCAATTGGCATCACTGCCATGGTCGCTCACTACCCCAACCGGAGCCTCCAAATGGAACCTCATCGAGCATCGTCCATTCTCCGAAATTTCCAAGCACTGGGCGGCAGAGCCCTTGGTCAGTTACCAAAAGATGCTCAACCTGATTCACACTACCAGGACCGAAACCGGTTTGGTTTACCGTCAGCGCCTACCTGGACCGAAAAAAGTACCCAACCGGCCTCAAACCAGCCCCACAAACGATCTCCTCACTGAACATCAAGTCCAACAACGGATCGTCCGGTTTGAACAGGTGCGGAAAAACCGGAAAACGCCGATTTCGGCGGTTTGGCTTTCCAGCACCTTCCTACACTCGCATTCTTACACTGCAATCAAGCGGATTCGGCCTCGCGCGGCTGGCCCGATTCGGCTAACCGGCAACACGTCTTAGATTTGCGGACAAACAAGTATTTCGAATTTTCTTGTGACCGTGCGATTGCCTTGTCGACAGACAGGACCAGTGCCCGGCCGGCGATCGGGAAGTGTGTGGGCATCGTAGCTGGAGCCTGCTGCCGGCGCAGGTGCGAAGCCATCAAGTTAGAATAGCTTGGACTGATCGGGGGCAGACTTCTTGGGGAGGCTGATTTCCGGGGACCGATGCTGCGCTTCATCGGCTAACCCTTCACCTCCATCAGGTTGGGTAAAGGACTTGCCACCTTCAAACTGCCGAACATGCTCGGCACACAACTCAAGGGCGGATTGTTAATTCGCCGGCGCGATGCGGCAGTGAGCCGGCACGTGTTGGCGGCGTTGCAGTAAGGTCCGGCAGGCGGATTGCCAATCCGCCGCAGGTTAACAACCTGCCCCACATGCCACTCAGTGTATACTGCCTGACGATATGCGTTCCACTCGTACGTTAGCCGCCGTGCTGGCGCAGGCGCGAGGCGCGGTGACCGTCGAACCGGTCTATCTTGGCGAACCGGGGCCGGGGGAAGTGCTGCTGCGCATGCAGGCGTGCGGTGTCTGCCACTCCGATCTGTTCGTGGCAGGGCTGGCCCAGCTTCCCGTGGCGCCGATCACGTTGGGGCACGAAGGGATCGGTACGGTGGAGGCGGTGGGCGCTGGCGTAACTGGCTGGGCGCCGGGTGACCGGGCGGGCCTGACGTTTCTCGGAACCACCTGCGGCGCTTGCGAATGGTGCCTGGCAGGGCGCGAGCGGTTCTGTCCCAGACAAACGAATTTCGGATACACCTTGCAGGGCGCGCTGACGGAGTTTGCGATGGCGCCGGCACTGGCCCTGGTGCGGGTACCGGTTGTGTTGGCGGCTGCCGATGCGGCCCCGCTCTGTTGCGCCGGGTGGACGGCTTATGGGGCATTGCGCGAGGCGGGGCGCGAAGCGGCGCTCCGGCCCGGCCAGTCCGTGGCGCTGTTCGGCTTCGGCGGCTTGGGTCACCTGGCGTTGCAGATCGCGCGCCACCAGGGGCTGCGCGTTGCCGTAGTGGACGTTTCCGAGGAGAAACTGGAGCAGGCGCGCGCGGGCGGAGCGGAGATGACGGCGCGGGCCGAGGAGGCCGGCCGCAAGCTGCAGAAGGAATTCGGCGGCGTCCATGCCGCCATCGTGCTGACCGCATCGCCGGCCGCCATCCAACAGGCCTTCCGGTCGCTGCGCCGCAACGGAACGCTGGTGCTGGTCGGCCTGGCGGCCACCGGGTACGAACTGCCGTTGGTGGACACGGTGCTCAAGGGTGTGACCGTGCGGGGTAGCTTTCTGGGGTCGCGCCAGGACCTGGCTGAGGTGTTTGAACTGGCCTGCGCCGGCGCCATCCGCGCGCACGTGGAGACGCACGAACTGGGCGAGACACCGGCGGTGCTGGAGAGCTTGCGGCGCGGCGAGATTGCGGGGCGGGCCGTAATCGCATTCTGACGGAATGGCATTCTGATAAGATTCGGCTATGCCCAGTAACGTTGATCCGCCGAACGTTTATCCACCAAGCGAGGAGTTCGTCAAACATGCCCACGTAAAAGGAATGGAGGGCTACCGCGAACTGTATCAGCGGGCCGCCGGGCAGCCCGAAACATTCTGGGGAGAGTTGGCGGAAAAGGAGCTGCACTGGTTCCAGAAGTGGTCGCACGTCTTCGAGTGGAACCCGCCCTTCGCCAAGTGGTTTGCCGGAGGCAAGCTCAACGTTTCATACAACTGCATCGACCGCCACCTGGCCACGCATCGCAAGAACAAAGTTGCCATCCTGTGGGAAGGCGAACCGGGCGACCGTCGGATGATTTCCTACCAGGAACTTCACCGCCTGGTCTGCCGCTTCGCCAACGTGCTGAAAGGCCGCGGATTGAAAGCGGGCGACTGCGCCATCATCTATATGGGAATGGTGCCGGAACTGCCGGTGGCGCTGCTGGCCTGCGCGCGCCTGGGCATCACCCACTCGGTGGTCTTCGGCGGCTTTTCGGCCGAAGCGTTGAAGGCGCGCATTCAGGATCTGGAAGCGCTGGTGGTGATCACCCAGGATGGCGCCTGGCGGCGCGGCAAGGAAGTCCGGCTGAAGGACGCGGTGGACGAATCGCTCACCGATTGCCCGAGCGTGCGCGACGTGATCGTGCTGAAGCGGACCGGCGGCGCCGTTCCCATGAAGCCAGGCCGCGACCATTGGTGGCACGATCTGGATGAGGGCGCGGGCGAAACGTGCGCGGCGGAGCCTCTGGACAGCGAGCATCCGCTGTACGTGCTCTACACGTCGGGCACCACCGGCAAACCGAAGGGCATCGTCCACACCACGGCCGGTTATCTGCTGCAGACGCACATGACGATGAAGTGGGTCTTCGACCTGCACGACGACGACACGTATTGGTGCACGGCGGATATCGGTTGGGTGACCGGCCACAGCTATATCGTCTACGGGCCGCTCTCGGCGGGCGCGACCAGCGTGATGTACGAAGGGGCGCCGGATTTCCCGCAACCGGACCGCTTCTGGCGGATTATTGAAAAGTACCGGGTGAACATTTTCTACACCTCGCCGACGGCCGTCCGCTCGTTCATCAAGCAGGGCGACCAATGGCCCAACGCGCACGATATGTCGAGCCTGCGCCTTTTGGGCTCGGTCGGGGAGCCGATCAATCCGGCGGCGTGGGAGTGGTATTACAAGGTTATCGGCAAGGAGCGGTGCCCGATTGTGGATACCTGGTGGCAGACCGAGACCGGCGCCATCATGATCGCGCCGATGCCGGGCGCGGTTCCGCTGAAGCCCGGTTCGGGAACGCTGCCGATGCCCGGCATTCTGGCGGAGGTAGTGGATTTGCATGGTAACCCGGTGGCGGCCAACCAGGAAGGCTTTCTCATCGTGCGGCGGCCGTGGCCAAGCATCGCCCGCACGCTGTGGCGCGAGGCCGAGCGGTACAAGCAGCAATACTGGGAGCGCATCCCGGGCGTGTACCTGGCCGGTGACGCGGCGCGCCGCGACGAAGACGGCTACTTTTGGATTCTGGGCCGCGTGGACGATGTGATGAACGTCAGCGGGCACCGGCTGAGCACGATGGAAATCGAGTCGGCGCTGGTGAGGCACCCAGCGGTGGCGGAGGCCGCGGTGGTGGGCAAGCCGCACGAGATCACGGGCCAGTCGGTGGCCTGCTTCGTGACCCTGAAAAAGGGGAACTGGAACCACGAGGAGTTGGGCGAGGAATTGCGCAAGTGGGTGGCGCATGAAATCGGCAGCTTCGCCAAGCCGGAGCAGATCCGGTTTACGGATGCGCTGCCCAAGACACGCAGCGGCAAGATCATGCGGCGGCTGCTGCGGGAGATCGTGACCTCAAATTCGGTGACGGGCGATGTGACCACGCTGGAGGATCTGTCGGTGGTCACGCGGCTGGCAGCGCAGCACGATGAGGAGTAGGCCTGGGAGAATCTCCCTCTTGCTTCGTGGCCTGCCTAGGCCTGACTTCCGACGGAGTGGCTTGCGCCGCTGTACTCTTTTTCGTCGAGCGTTATCATCGGCAGCATGCTCTCATTGAGAGCCTCTTCTTGCAGTCCGTTGACGATTCGAGTAATGCCGTCCTTGATCAGCACCGCGTTGAAGTTGATCAGCAATCGGAAACGACAAGGAACAACGGCGAGGCCCAGAAGTTCTTTTCTCTCAGCCAAGCTTTTAAAGGCAACCGTGCATTCTCGTTGCAACATGTACGAAGGTCTCCCGCCTTGCCTCCGCATGTAGATCGCCTGCGCCCTTCCTTTGGGGGAGTTAAATAATAAGTTGGACATTTGAGCCAGGCGCACGAGAAAAAGACAGGATTTCACGCAAAGCCGCGAAGCCGCAAAGGAAGAGCATAATCGAAGTCAACGTGACCGGGAATCCAGTGGCGAAACGGATTGTGGATGCAGCCTCTCGAGTCCATACCACTCTGGGGCCGGGCCTGGCGCCTCAAAAGTGGCCCCGATCAAGGACGGCATCACGCGCGTCGCTAACGGACTCCCCGAGTAGTCTTCTTTGCGCCCTTGCGGCTTTGCGTGAAATCTTGCCTTTTTGACTCCCCAGCTCCAAGCCGATTCCCCTTACGTTAAACGCCGATTATCCAGCTTATTGTTTGACTCCGCCTTTGTGCGCACACCGAGCCTGGAGGGCATCAGCTGGAGCCGCCAGTTATGCCAAGAGCAGACGCGTCTTCGATCGCCTGGAAGTACTCGTGTGCATCGAGAGCAACGATGGTCAGGCGTTCCCAGATAGTTGCCAGAAACAGCATGGCCTGATCGCCACTGACGCGCCATTTGCCCGGCATACGGGTGACGGATGCGTACACCTCGGCCAAACGATGCGCTGCCTAGCCTCGCTCCTTACGTAAGGGGGCGACGGGCCTAACGGGCCGCATCGTCATGATCTCACCATGTGCCTCCAATTCCAGGATATCGCCGGGATTCAAATGAAGCTGGTCCCTGAGCGGCTTGGGGATGACGACTCGCCCAGCCTTGTCGATGGTTAGCGTGGCGCACCAGTTGAGGCGATCTGGCTGTGCGCTTCCCCGGACTTTGGAAGAGCACGTGCTGCGATTCTGCCCATGCGATTCTACTCTGGCGCCATAGGAATTCTGGCGCTGGTCTTTCTGAGCGGTCATCTGGCAGTAGCTCAACCGATTGCGATAGGAGTTAAGGGCGGCGTCCGGACAACAGACGACGCCAGCGGCGACCTGACGTCCGAGTCGAAACGCTACATCGTAGGTCCTATGGTGGAAATCCGCCTGCTCCTGCGCCTGTCCTTCGAGTTCGACGCGCTGTACCGGCGGTTCGGCTTCACAGGCTACACACGCTCGGTTTTTGGAAACTCAGTCACGCGGGAACGGGCGAACTCCTGGGAATTCCCGATGATGGTGAAGTATAACCTCCCCGTGATACTGGCACACCCCTTCGTGGGAGCCGGCTACGCTCCGCGTGCCATCCACGGCACCGACGTTTCGTCCGGGTCCTTTCTATCCGGAATCAGCCAAGACCCGCCGGCGAGCATCTTCACGCATTTCTTCAACCAACGGTCAGACACGAACTATTCATTGACACACGGCTTAGTGGTTTCGGGAGGCGTGAATTTGAGTGCCGGTCACGTGCGGTTCTCGCCCGAGCTGCGGTATGTGCACTGGAATGCGCCGTTCTTGAACGATTTTGGCGGCGACGGGAGCTTTCAGTTCGTCTCCAGGCAGGACGAGTTCCTGGTTCTCATCGGTCTATCGTGGCACTGAATCCGGGGCGGAGGTCCCGGACGCCTCGGCTTCCTTGCTCAGCTTCTCGAAAAAACGCTTGACCAGCATCTTGGATGTGGTGTCGATCAAACGCTGGCCCACCGCCGCGATGGTGCCTCCCACCTGGACGTCGCCATCGTACTGCACCGCCGTCTTGCCTTCAGCGGGGTCGGCGGTGAGGGTCAGCACACCTTCACCTTTCATAAAGCCGATCTTGCCTTTGCCTTCGACCGTCAGCTTGTAGCTCGAAGGCGGGTTGACGCCAGTGATCGTGACCTTGCCGTCGAATAGCCCGGACATGCTGCCCAGCAACATTTTCATGCGCATGGCGTATACGTTTTCGCCGGTCTTATCCAGGCTTTCGCAGCCGGGCATGCACTTTGCCAGTACCGCCGGGTCCAGCAACAGCTCGTAGGCGCGCTCCTGGCCCACGGGAAGGGTGTAAGATCCGGCGACTTTCATGTTGCCCCCAAGAAGAAACCAACACCGGCAGGAATGCCCGTGCTACTCAGACCCGTGCTGCTACGACGCTCTGGAAACGGCGGCGGCCAGCGCGCGCGCGGCGTGTACGCGCGCCAGATGGCGGCGGTAATCGCCGCTGGCGTAGAGGTCCGAGTTGGTCTCCTGGCCTTCGCCTACCACGGCGGCGGCTGCGGCCACATCGGCGCCGCCTTCAAGCAGCTTCTCGGCGGGCAGATCGCGAAAAGCGCGCGGACCCATGCCGGTGACGCCGATGCGCGCCATCGAAATTTTGCCGTTGGCGGTTTGGACGCGCGCCGCCACTCCCACCACCGCGAAACCCGACGCCGGATGCGCCACCTTCTCGTACTTGTAGCCCTCGCTGCCCGCTTCGGCCGGCACCAGCAGTTCGACCACGATCTCGCCCGGTTCGATGGCGGTGGTGAAGGCGTCCTGGAAGAAGTCCGCTGCCGCCACGGTCCGATCTGAGGCGGCGGAAGCCAGGCGAATCTGGACTTCGAGCGCCAGCAGTGCGGCGGGATAGTCGGCCGCCGGATCGGCGTGCGCGATGCTGCCGCCGATGGTGCCCATGTTGCGCACCTGGATATCGCCAATGCTGGCCGCAGCCTCAGCTAGCAGCGGGCAGCGGCTGCGAGTCACCGGCGAAATCTCAATCTCATGGTGCGTGGCCATGGCGCCGATGTGCACCACGCCGGCCGATTCACCGATGTGGTGGAGCCCGGGCACACGCCGGAGATCGACGATACTACCCGGCGAGGCCAGCCGCAACTTCATCATGGGGATGAGGCTCATACCACCCGCCAGGATCTTGCCGGAGCCATCGGCGATCAACTGCAGCGCCTCCTGCAGTGTCGCTGGCGAAGCATATTCGAATTCATGGGGGATCATGCGCGGCCTCCTTTTTGGATGAGATTCCAGATTTTTTCCGGCGTCAGGGGCATGTCGATATGGCGTACGCCCAAGGGTGAAAGCGCGTCCACCACCGAGTTCACCACCGCCGGCGAACAGCCGATGGTGCCAGCTTCGCCGACTCCCTTTACGCCGAGGGGATTGGTGGGGGAGGGCGTTTCGGTGTGGCTGGCTTCAATCCACGGCATCTGGTGCGCTTTGGGGAGCGCATAGTCGGTCAACTCGCCGGTGACAAGCTGACCGTTGTCGTCGTAGACCGCCTGCTCCCAAAGCGCCTGGCCCAGCCCCTGCGCCACGCCGCCGTGTACCTGGCCGGCGACGATGAGCGGGTTGATGATGCGGCCGCAATCGTCCACTGCCACATAACGGCGGATGGAGATGTCGCCGGTCTCGCGGTCCACATCGGTGACTACGATGTGGGCGCCGAACGGGAAGGTGAAATTGGGCGGTTCCCAGAAACAGGTGGCCACCAGGCCCGGCTCCGTGTTGGGCGGCAGCTTCTTGGCATGGTAGGCGGCGACGGCCATTTCGGCGAACGAAACCGATTTGCCGGTGGCTTCGTCCGTGCAAAAACCGCCGGATAGCGTGACCGTCTCCGACTCCAGCATCATGGCGCCGAACTTCCGGATCTTGGCCTTCAGCGTCTGCAGCGCGTAGTACATGGCCGTGCCGCCAACGGCGGTGCCGCGGCTTCCAAACGTGCCGATACCATACTGCACCACGGCCGTATCGCCGTGCACCACCAGCACGTCGCCCATGGCCACGCCCAGTTCGTCGGCCACAATCTGGGCGAACGTAGTCTCCTCGCCCTGGCCGTGGGGCGAGGCGCCGGTCATCACCGTCACCTTGCCCGTGGGCTCCACCTTCACGGTGGCCGATTCCCAACCGCCGGCAGGCAGCGCGATGGAAGGACCCATCGCACAGATTTCGCCGTAGGTGGAAATGCCGATACCCATCAATTTGCCCGCGCTGCGCGCCGCCACTTGTTCGCGGCGCAGCCCATCGTAGTCGACCGTTTCTAACGCCTGCTGCAGAGGCTTGGCGTAATCGCCGCTGTCGTAGGCCAGGCCGGTCGGTGTAGCGTAAGGGAATTCGTCGTTACCTACGAAGTTTTTCAAGCGCAATGCCACAGGATCCATCCGGAGTTCGGCGGCCAGAATGTCGACCATGCGTTCGATGCCGTGGGTGGCTTCGGGCCGGCCGGCGCCGCGATAAGCGTCGGTGGGGACGGCGTTGGTGAAGACCCCGACGATATCGGCCGAAATATTCTTGAACCGGTAGAGACCGGGCATCATCAGAACCGACAGCGTGGGGATGGCGGGGGTGAGCAACTGGAGATAGGCGCCCAGATCCTGAATGAGCTTCAGCCTCATGCCCAGCATGGTGCCGTCGCGTTTGGCGGCGAGTTCGAAATAGTCCACGTGGCCGCGGCCGTGGATGGTGCACTGGAAATTCTCGCGGCGCGATTCCACCCACTTGACCGGCTTGTTGATCTTCATGGCGATGAACGCCATCAGCGCCTCTTCGGCGTACACGTTGAGCTTGGAGCCGAAGCCGCCGCCGACCTCAGGCGTGATCACGCGCAGCAGATTCTCCGGCATGCCGAGAATGCCCGCCACCAGCGTTCGCAGCAGGTGCGGAATCTGCGTGGAAGATCGCAGCGTGAGCGATTTCTCGCCGCTGTGCCATTCGGCCAGCACGCCGCGGGTTTCCATGGCGGTGGGGATCAGCCGCTGGCTGGTGATGCGCTGCCTGACGACCACATCGGCGTCCAGAAAGGCTTGCGCGGTGTCGCCGCCTTCCTGGTGGAAGGTGAAGGCCACGTTGTCAGCCCACTCGGGGTGCACGGCGGGCGCGCCGGGAGCGATGGCCTTTTCGGGGTCGGTCACGGCCTGCAGCGGTTCGTAATCCACCTCCACCAGATCCGCCGCGTCCTGGGCGATGTAGCGGTCGGTGGCGACCACCACGGCCACCGGATGGCCGGCGAAATAGACGCGATCCTGCGCCAGCAGATGATGGTGCGGCACGCGCAGACCGGGAAGCGAGGCGGCGCACGGAACCGGGCCCAGGTGCTTGATATCGGCGCCGGTGAAGACCGCGGCCACGCCGGGCAGGGCGAGAGCGGCCTTGGTATCGATGCTCCTGATGATGGCTGCGCCGTGCGGGCTGCGGACCACGCAGGCGTGGTGCATGCCGGGCACCTTAATATCGTCCAGGTAGGTGGCGGCGCCGGTGATCAGGCGCGGATCTTCCAGCCGGCGAATCCGCTTGCCGACGAGCGTCTCGGGTTTGGTGACGGTGGTGGCCATACGCTATGCTCCTGCCTTCGCGGCGGTCCTTACGGCGTTGACAATGTGCTGGTAGCCGGTGCAGCGGCAGAGATTGCCGTCCAGCCCGTGGCGGATTTCCTGGTCGGTGGGGTGGGGGTTGTCGGTCAGCAGTTGCCTGGCGGTGATGATCATGCCGGGTGTGCAGAATCCGCACTGCAAGCCGTGTTCGTTCCAGAAAGCTTCCTGCAAGGGGTCGAGCTTGCCGTTTTGGGCGAGGCCCTCAATGGTGATGGCCTGGCGGCCATCGGCCTGCACGGCAAACATGGTGCAGGATTTGACAGCCTTGCCGTCGAGCATGACGGTGCAAGCGCCGCAAATGGACGTTTCGCAGCCGATGTGGGGGCCGGTAAGGCCCGCCACCTCGCGCAGATAGTGGATGAAGAGCAGCCGCGGCTCGACTTCATCGGTGTAGCGTGTGCCGTTGATGGTGAGAGAGATCGTCCGTTTCATGTGCGCATCCCGAGCTTGAGGATCTTTGCCCAGCGGATACGAAATTAGCAGAAATGGATGAAGAATCAAAGCGGGGGGCGGGGAACGGGGGTTGGGGGTCTTTCAATCACCGAACTGGGATTCGAGCCGGGCGGCGATGGAATCCAAAAGCTGTCCGGCCGCCTTCCGGGCTTCTTCCGCTTCCGTTTGTTCTGGCGAATACGGAGCGCCGGGATAGCGGAAGCGCCAGGCGTACTGCGAGAGTCTCTCTATGCCGGCCAGGTGAGCGGTGGCGTCTCCCGCGTATGGCAGGCACATCTGTTTCAGTTCGCCCAGGTCGTGCGTCTTCTTGAACAAACCTCGTGCCAGGTGAGAACGGCTTTCATGCCTTTTTCCGCGCATTGCTGGGCGTGGAACAGCGCTTCAGCGGGCAACCCAGCCGCAATCAGTGCCACGCAGGCGTGGAGATCCGCGCGAGCCCGATCCAGCCACTCCCGCGTCTCCGCAGCCAGGATCTCACGGGGACTCGTACAGCAGCCTCCCTTCGCGGACGACCGTCGCCGGCAGTGAAGCCCGCACATAGGCTGCCCGTCCTTCGAAGTCGCTTTGCCGCCAAGGTATTACGTCCTTCGGCATGCCAAGACCGGATAGAAGCGAGTAGATGTTGCCGCTGCGCATCCTCTCTTCCGGCGTATCGTCAGGCACCACCACCAGGAAATCCAGGTCGCTGTCAGGCCCGGCTTCGCCGCGCGCCTGCGAACCGAAGAGGTAGATGCGCACCGGCCTGTAAAACTCGACCAGACGCCGCGTCATCTCTTCGATCACTTCCTGCCTGGTGAGTTGTAGGTGCATGGTCCAATCTACCGCCGCCTCTCAAAGGTTATCGCAGTTGGAACGCTGCCGACGTCTTGGATGGCCACGGCACTCCGGAGCCGTTGCAGGAACCGGCCTCCGCGTAATCTCTAGCGAGGCGCTACCTCAGACCGAAAGTGCTCTTCACCGGAGAGACGCGGAGCCACAGAGAGAACGCTGAGGAAGATCAAAAAACTGATATGGCTTTCTTCATCGGTCGTAGTTAGTCACAATCCGGGGTTGGCGTATAAACCGACAACCCTACCTCTGTGCAAGGCATGCCTCGGTGCCTCTACTCTGCGACTTCCTCCGAGTCTCGGGCGTCTCTGCGGTTAACAGAAACTTGACTCATTACACCAAGCGGTCCCGTCTTAACGCTTCGTCCTCCCGCCGGGGGTATACAGCATTACAGTCAAGAGTTCCAGAAGCCGTGCGACAGGCGTTGATGGTAACCGACTTGCTCATATGACGGGCGCGGGGAGGAATGAACCTAATGAAACGTTTTTTTGGATCTCTCGTGTTGGCCGGCGTACTCTTGTCGCCGGCAGCGGTCTTTGGCGATGACCATCATCGGTACTATGACCGCGACCATCGTGATTGGCACGAATGGAACGAAGGCGAGAACCGCGCGTATCGCCATTGGTTAATGGAAGAACGGCGTGAGCGTCAATACCGGGAGTACGCCAGGCTCAAGGCCGAGCGCCAACGCGAGTATTGGCGTTGGCGGCATGAGCATTCCGATTGGCGGTAATCCTGGACCTTTCCGGGCAGCCGATATAGTGCCGGCTGACGACCGAAACCACGTGACTCGGGTGGCCGCCGCCGCTCGTGGTGCCCGCTTGCCCGGCCCGCGGTGTACCGCCGGACGGCAGCGGGTTGAAGCGGCGGTCGCGCCCCACCCGGCGCGTGCTGCTGGTTCAAGCTGACGGCTGAAGGCTGACTGCTGAAAGCTCCTTGCTACACTGAACACAGAGAGAATGGCTGGCAACACGGTGTCGGCGGGGATTCATATCGGTGAACTGACGGAGCATCGCGGAGTGCGCGAGTGTCTGGAGTGGTTCACGCGCGAAAAGCGGTGGATCAATGAGTCCCACCTGCAGCTTTGCCGTGTGCCGGCGCCTACCTTCGTGGAACAGGAGCGCGCGGCCTGGTTTCAAGAGCAGTTTCGGGAGGCCGGCTGGGAAGCTGCGATCGACCGCGCGGGCAACGTGATCGCCACCCTGGGGGCGGCGCCTTACGTGGCCCTCACGGCGCACCTGGATACCGTCCTGGCGCCGCGCGGCAAGGATGATATTCGCGTGGGCCCGGACGGGCGCTTTCACGGTCCCGGCGTTTCCGACAACGGGGCCGGGCTGGCTGCGCTGCTGGCGGTGGCGCGGGCGTGGAAGAGTTCCAGCGGGCTTCCCGAATCGGCCGCCGGCCTGCTGCTGGTGGCCAACGTGGGGGAAGAGGGCGAAGGCAACCTGCTCGGCATGCGCCACCTGTGCAAGCAATCCCCGCTGGCGCGCAAGATTCAGGCGTTTCTGATCGTGGACGGCGCTAACATCGACCACATCACTACGCGCGCCTTGGGCAGTCGGCGGTTTGAGGTGACCTTTACGGGCCCCGGAGGCCATAGCTGGAGCGATTTCGGTGTGGGGAATCCGGTGCATGCGCTGTGCCGAGCGGTGGCATTTTTTTCCGAAACACGGCTGGATGGCGGCAAAGACTGCGGCGGTAAAGACAGTGGCGGTAAAGATAGCTGGGGTAAAGACGGCGGACCCAAGTCGTCAGTGAATGTGGGATTGATCGAGGGCGGCTCCGGAGTCAACGCCATCGCCCAGACGGCGCGCGCCAAGGTGGATATCCGCTCCGAAAACAACCAGCGAATGGATGAGCTGGTGGAGATCCTGACGAGCGCCGTGGACCGGTCGCGCGATATTGAAAACCAGCGTGCCAACGGCGGAAGAGTGGCCGCGAAGCTGAAGGAAATCGGGTCCCGGCCAGCCGCCGCGTTGGCGGAGAACGCCGCCATCCTGCGGTATCTGCGGGCCGTCGAGGGGCACTTGGGGATCCGGTCGCACCTGGACTGCTCCTCCACCGACGCCAACATTCCGCTGTCGCTCGGCATCCCGGCGCTGGCTGTGGGCGCGGGCGGACTCGGCGGTGGAGCGCACACTACCCAGGAATGGTACAGCCCGGAAGGCCGCGACCTGGGGCTCAAGCGAATCTTCCTCACGTTGCTGCTGCTGATGCGCGACGGCGCCGGCGGAAACCCGGCCGGGGGCAACGGCAAGTGAGCCGGGCCAAGTGAGCCGGGCCAACTGAGTCGAACCAAGTGAGTCGAACCAAGTGAGTCAAACCAGGTGACTCGAACCAGGGCCGAATTGGCGCTGGTAGGCAACGCGGCGATTTGGGGCGCTACGTTCGTCCTGGTGAAGGCAGCGTTGGGCGGTGTTTCGCCGGCGATGTTTCTGGCGGCGCGCTTCTCTGTAGCGGCGGCGGCGCTGCTGGTGCTGTTCCGCGGCATTTGGAAGGAACCGGTCTCCTGGAAATCGCTGGCGGGCGGCGGGCTCACCGGCATTTTCCTCTATTCGGGCTTTTTGCTGCAAACGCTCGGTTTGCGCCTCACCACGGCTCCCAAGTCGGCATTTATCACGGGTCTATCCACGGTGATGGTACCTTTGCTGGCTGCGCTCGTCTATCGGATCAGGCCCCAGGTTTCCGAGGTGGCTGGTGTGCTGGTGGCCACGGCGGGGATGGGTTTGATGACGCTCGAAGGCCCTGTGGGTTCCATCAGTGGCTCGATCGGTGGTTCCATTAGCAGGGGCGACTGGTTGACGTTTAGCTGTGCCATTGCATTTGCGGCGCACATCGTCACCCTGGGCCATTTTTCAGGGCGGATGAGCTTTGAGCTATTGTCGGTTATGCAGGTTGGTTTTGCCGCCCTGGCGGCTTTGCTGCTGTTGCCGTGGGTGGAAACGCCCCAGACACAATGGCGCTCCATGGTGATCTGGGCCATAATGATAACAGGTCTTCTGGCGACTGCTTTGGCGTTTACGGTCCAGGCTTGGGCACAGCACTACACTACTGCAACACGGACTGCCCTGATCTATTCGCTGGAGCCGGTTTTCGCCTGGATGACGTCGTATTGCATTACCGGTGAGAGCCTTTCGGGGCGCGCCGCCGCGGGAGCGGCTCTCATTTTGAGTGGAGTTGTGTTGGTGGAGATGAAACCGTTCGGTTCGCGGCTACATCCATTTAAATAGCTGCCGGCAGCGAATATATAATGTTCCTGCGCGCAGGAGGAGCAAGAAGGCCCATGAGTTTCCTTAAGTCGATGAATTTCCTGAACAAGCTACGTACCCAAAAAGCCCTATCGTTCACGTTGGTTTTGTTCACTCTGTCGGTAGGTATCGTGATCGGCACCCTGATCAGTTCCGGCGTGAAAGCCGCTAAGGCCGATGGCGCCGCGGTGGCGCCCGGAGCCACGCCGCTGACCATCCCGAACCCGGTTGAGTTGTCCAATGCCTTTACGCAGATTGCCAAGCAGGTTGGACCCTCGGTCGTGAATATCTCTACGACCTATCTGCCGAAGGTGGCGGCGCGGCCGCGGACCAATAACCGGCGCCAGGTGGCGCCTCCGGACGACGAGGAGCAAGGCGACAACGGCGGGATGGACGATCTGCTCAATCGATTCTTCTCGAACCCGTTCGGTAACGGCGGTCAAGACATGCCGGCGCGTAAAGGTTACGCCCTGGGCTCGGGAGTGGTGGTCGATAAGGCCGGCTACATTTTGACCAACAATCACGTGGTGGACAAGGCCGACCGCATCCAGGTGAAGTTCAATGGCGATGCTACCGAATACGACGCCAAGGTTGTGGGGACTGACGCGCCAACCGATCTGGCCGTGATTCGCGTGGAAGGCAAGAAGGATGTGGTGCCGGCCAAGATTGGCAATTCGGACGCGGTGCAGGTTGGCGACTGGGCTATGGCGATTGGCTCTCCGTTCGGCTTCCAGGCCACGGTAACGGCGGGAATCATCAGCGCCAAAGAGCGGGACATCCCGGGCGACAGTACCCAGTTCCAGCATTTCCTGCAGACCGATGCCGCCATCAACCCCGGCAATAGCGGCGGGCCGCTGCTCAATATCCGCGGTGAGGTGATCGGCATCAACACCGCTATCGCGTCGCGCTCCGGCGGGTACCAGGGCGTAGGCTTCGCGCTGCCCATCAACGCCGGGGCGCGCGTTTACAACGACATCATCAAGAACGGCAAGGTTACCCGCGGATCCATCGGCATCAAGTTCACGCCTTCGGATACGGACCGGGCTCGCGCCAGCCTGAAAGTTGAGGGCGTGAAGGAAGGCGTATTCGTGGAGCAGGTGGCCGCCGGCGGCCCGTCGGACAAGGCCGGCATGAAGGATGGCGACGTGATCGTCTCCGTCAACGGCAAGCCGGTTCATGAAGGCACCGATCTGATCAACACGGTGACAGCCACGCCGATCGGCGATGCCCTGAACATCGGTGTGATGCGCGAGGGCAAGCACGAGAGCCTGAAGGTGGTGGTAGGCGACCTGGCGCAGATCTTCCCGAAGGAATTCGGCAACCCGAACGACGATCTCTCGAAGAACGGAGAAGCCACTACGGTCAGCTTCGGCATGCAGATCCAGAGCCTGACGGACAAGCAGCGCGATACCCAGGGCGTGAAAGTGAAGAGCGGGGTCCAGGTGGTCTCGGTGGAGCCCAACTCCTTTGCGGAGGATATCGGATTGCAGCAGGGTGACATCATCGTGTCCATCAACCGGCACGAGGTGGCGGCGAAGGAAGACATCACCCGGATTCGCGATACGCTGAAGCCGGGCGATGCCGTACAGTTCCGCGTGATGCGGCGGGTTGGCCGCGGCACCGACTGGGCGGCGACATTCGTGGCAGGCACGCTGCCGGTCAACGGCCGGTAGGGAAGAAGCTATCAGCCTTCAGCTATCAGCTTTCAGCATAACCGGACCAGGCCGTCACCGGCGGGCTCACGGTAGCCGGTTTAGCTGATGGCTGACGGCTGATCGCTGATAGCTTTTCCTGCTAGACTGTATGTAAAGATGCCAAAGATTCTGAGCGGAGCCGCGATGGCGGCCATGGTGCTTGTTGCCTGGGGCGCCGATGGCACCGTTCCGGTGAAGAAGAGCGCTACCAAATCGGCGGTGGTCCAGAAGAAACCGGCAAGTTCAACCAAGGCGTCGGCCCCCAGGGCGCCAGCCTCAAGAACTACGGCGTCTTCGCACCGCGGCGGTAAGAAGGCGCCGGTGAGCCGGGTGACCTGGCGCAATCGCCAGTTGGCTCCCACACCGGACCGTTACAAGGAAATTCAGAGCGCACTGGCAGCCAAGGGTTATCTGAAACCGGAAGACGCGAACGGATCGTGGAACCAGGCATCCGCGGACGCGCTCAAAAGGTTCCAGTCCGAGCAGAATATCGAGTCTACCGGGAAGATCAATTCCTTGTCCCTGATCGCCCTGGGGCTCGGGCCGAAACACGAGACGCCTTCGGTGCCAACCAAGGCGCCGCCAGACCCGGGCCAGCAACCGCCGGCTACCGGGCAGCAGGATTAACTGGAATTAGCCGGCAATCATCGTGAGTGAGTTACGTCATCGGTGCTGAAGCGGCTTCGTCCGAAACCGGGGCTGGAACCTGCTCCGTGTCCCCGAAAGACATACCTGCCGGAAACCGCCGAGGCTCCAATTGCCGCGGCCGCCATCAGAAACGCCGCGGCGTATCCGAAGCGGTTGGCGATAGCTCCGGCAGCCAGCGAACCGATTCCCACAAACAAGTCGTAGAACGCGGTCAGGACTCCGAGCGCGGAACCGCGCTGCTGCTCGGGCGTGCGCCGCAGTACGGTGGACGCCACCGACGACCACGGAAACGAGAAGCCAAAGCCCAGCAGCGCGGTGCCGCCAAGGGCGACGGCCGCGGTGGGCGCCAGGGCGACGAGCACCAATCCGAGGGCCATAAGGCTGATGCCGCCATAGTACGTGATGGCGGGATGGATGCGGTCGGGCAGTCCGCCGAGAAAGAAGCGCGACACCAGGATCAGCGATGCGTACGCCGTGAAAGCCACGGGCCCGGCGTTACCGAAGCGGGCCAGATGCAGAATCAGAAAGCCCGCCACCACGGGGTAGTGCACGTTGACGAATCCAATGGAAATGCCGGGCGCCACGATCGAAGCCGGCACCAGGCGCCGCCGCACGGGACGCGCCGCCGGCCGGTATTCTTCGGGTACGCGTGTCAGAATAGCGAATGCCATGAGCGCCGCCACCACCTGCATCACGGCGGCGCGCTCAAACGACCCCAGCCATTGGCCCACCACCGGGCCGGCCGAGATGCCGCCCCAAATTCCGCTGCTCAGGTAGCCCAGCACCTGGCCGCTGCGGTGAACGCCGGCCAATTCCACCGCCCACGCGGCGGCCCCAGTGTACAGACAGGCTTCACCGAACCCCTGAAAGATGCGGCCCAGGTAGGCGCCGACGATCCCCAAGGGCAGCAGATAGCAAATGCCCGCCGCGGCGCAGGCCATGAGGCCGGTGAGAAAGGCGGCTTTGCGTCCGCGATTGTCGGCCAGCGGCCCGGAGAAGAAGCGCGCGCCCAGCGCGACAAACGAGAAGACTCCGATCACCAGGCCGACGGTCTGGTCAGACCCGCCGAGATCGCGCCGGACGTGCGGCGCCAGGCCCGGAAGCACGGTGCCGATGCCGAGGAACCCCAGAAATGTCGCTCCGATCAGGCACCAGAATTTGGCGCCAAACCCAGTCGGAAACAACCCCATTGCTCTTTCGATATTAGCGGGTCTGTCCCCATGGTGTAACGTTGCAGTGCAGCAGAGTTTGAGATCGACCGTCGATCGCGATCTTGAAGGAATTACCCCGATCATCAGTCACGTCGTAATGAAAACCTGGGGGCACCTCTTAGCAAAAGCGGAAAGACCTGCGTTGACCCCGGTCAGCAGTCGAGCGCCCGTGCTTGGATGGGTCAATCCGAAAGCGTCGATTCCGATCATCGATCCATGAACGAATGCCCTGTCCATCGGGACGCCTGTGATGCTTCTCGACTTCGTTCAGAAGCTTCTCGGCGCTGGCAAATCGTTCCGCCGAATAGATGTCGCAATGCCGCCAATACTCGGACGTTGTCGTATTGGTCGCAAAAACAAGAGGTGGCAAGAGGAGCGCATGCCTCAGATCCTTTGGAGAGAGCTTTTGAAGCCAGACCTCATCCATCTTCACAATATTGTGGAGACACTCTTGAAGGATTGGCCATGTCAGGTCCCTGAGCGGTTCGCGCAGCCGCGAGAGGTGGATACGACAATCGTAGTGGAAGCGTTTTTTGATCTCTCGCCAGTCTCTGCTCGCCGGAATAACCATATGCGTAAACCCGTCGCCCACACCATCTGCCAGTTCCCGCAATTCCGGTTCTGAGAAAGGCCCCAGCAAGTTTGAAAAAATGGGTGTCCCTCGGAACATGTGTCCCGGCGGCAAGACGTCCTGCCAGTTCGAGGACTGTTCTTTGAGGCGCCGATGGAGGCTGATAGGCAAGCCGAAGAGATGCACCTTCATTTCTTTTCTCGCGTTACCCTGAGTACCCACTCTAGTGGTACGCGGAGTTGTAGAAGGTCTTCAATGGGGAGGTTGTCGAGAAAATTGTAAAGTTCGGCGCGTTGCCCAATACTATGTTTCTTCGTCGGCATGGCTTCCTTGAGCGTTCCCTCATCGCTGCGCGAAGTTCCGCTACACCAGCGGTCTTCGGGCACATTGTTCGACGTTGCCCACGATGCGGCGTAATCGGTTATTTGCTTTTGCAGATACCGATTCCACGAATGCATGACCGGCGGGTTCTCGCGCAGGCGCCGTGCAAATTCATTAAAGACGGAAGTGCCGGTTCCCTCGAGCGCCAACAGAAGAGACTCTCTAATGCTGTCGGGCTGCTCCTCAGAAAAGCTGCGTCTCCACGCAATTTGGGACTCCCTTGTGGCTGGCTCAATAACAATGCCTTTCCTTGCAGCGGGAAGACTCTCAACGAAGATTCTATCTTCCGCAGAATCGTAAAGCCTGACCGTGTTAGGGACGGAGAATTCTATGAACGCTCGCCAGAAATCACGGCGCAATCGAGGAAGCGGACGAGCATATGCGGAAAGGATATCGCCCGCCGTAGCTGGTGCCAAAAGCATATCGCTACCAGCACGAATCTGGACGGCGATGTCAGGTACTGTCTTAACGAATTCGTGGAAGTTCCGGAGGCCAAGCTCGCGTTCGTTGAACGTCGCGCCCTTCGATGCTGCCAAGGCGACGAGGTTGGCTTTGATCAATGCGCCAGGTACAGGGCCATGGCGCTTACTGTATAGGTCTTGGACGACCCTAACGAGCAGCTCTTGCGAGTCCCCAAGATCTAAAAGGGACGCCTTGCAATCTTAAACTAAAAAGGGCCGCATCAGCGGCCCTTTTGGTGATTGCTTTTGGTTCTCAATTCACCCGAGAAACTTATATGCTCGCCTTGACCTTTGCAGGGTTTCAACTTCTGTGAGATTGTCAATTCGCTAGCGAGTCACGAATTGGAACCCCGCCCCCACTCGATCCCTTCCGCGTGACGGCAATATGAACACATCACCGGAATCGTTCCTATCATCTCTCACCTGGCTCGATTTGTCAATGGGTATGGTGTGCATGACGGACTGGGGGCCAA
Source organism: Candidatus Acidiferrales bacterium (assembly GCA_035570275.1). Lineage (GTDB taxonomy): Bacteria > Acidobacteriota > Terriglobia > Bryobacterales > Bryobacteraceae > DATMNI01. The sequence continues at coordinate 25,716 of DATMNI010000449.1, forward strand.
TGCCCGGACGGATTTCGGTTTATCGCGCAAAGCGCGACCCTTCCGGGCATTGGCCCCCCAGTCCGTCATGCACACGAAAGCTTTCCCCACGCTTTCGAATCAACCCTAAAGGCTGAGGCATCTGCGGACTTAGGTTTGATGCCAACCACGCACGGATTGTGCTGAACATGGAGGAGCGGCAATGTTGAATGCCGCCGGGCCTAAGGAACTTCAGCAACCCTCAGCGCAAGTAGTTTCCGGGTATTCCCTTCGGCTCGCGTTCTCTCGAACGCTACCTTCCTCCTGTGCCCCGTTGTCGACGTGCCGGGTCTTTCCATCCCGCCTTCCGTTTCCAGCAGGCTAACTCAGAAAATAACACAAACAGCGCAGCGAGCGGGCGCGAAAGACCTCGTAAGCAGAAGGTGGCCCCGATCAGGCACGAGAATTTGGCACCAAACCAGTCGGGAACAACCCCATTGCTCTTTCGATATTAGACTATGCGAACCGCTCCTGGCTGGTGGCAACCGACCGTGCGGTGTTGTAAGCTCGTGAGGGTCCGGGAAATCAAAATGGGAGAGTGCATGAAGCGTTCTACTTTCGCCTGGTTGGGATCCGGGTCGTGCTTTCTTCTGTTGGGCGCGGCCGTCCTCGCCTATCAATCCGCCGGGGGTTACCATCTGCTCAAGAAAGTTGCTTTGGGTGCGGCGGAGGGTGGCGGCGAATACTTCGACTACATTACTTTCGATGCCGCGGCGCGCCGCGTCTACGTTTCGCATGGCACAGAAGTTGCAGTGCTGGATGCCGATACCGGGTCCGTGACGGGCAAGATTGCCGGTTTGAAACGGGACCACGGCGTCGCCTTGGTCCCGGAGCTTGGCCGGGGATTCATCAGCGACGGAGACACGGGCCAGGCCGTCATCTTCGATATGAAAACGCTGCAGACCATCGGCCAGGTGAAAGCCGAAGCGGACGCCGATTCCATCCTCTACGACCCGGCGTCAAAGCGCGTGTTCGTCTTCAATGGGCAACCCAATAGTTGTACCGTGATCGACCCGGCGAAGGGAACGGTGGTGGCGACTCTCGCCCTTGGCGGCGCACCGGAGCAAGCCGTCGCCGATGGTAAGGGAATGATCTACGATAATCTCGAAGACAAGAATGAGGTGATCGCGATTGATTCCCGCACGCTCAAGATCACGGCGCGTTGGCCGGTGGCGCCCGCAGGACAGCCGGTATCCATCGCGATGGATCGGGAACACAGGCGATTGTTCATAGCCGGCCGCAATCCCCAACTTCTGGTAGTGATGAATGCGGACAACGGTAAGATCATTGGCCCGCCGTTCCCGATAGGGGCTCGCGTGGACGCGAATGTCTTCGACCCTGAAACCGGTCTGGTGGCCAGTTCGACGGGCGAGGGCACGATCCACATATTTCACGAAGACGAGCCCAACAAGCTGAGCGTCGTCGAGACCGTAAAGACCGAGTTCGGGGCCAAGACGATGGCGCTGGATCCAAAGACGCACAACCTGCTGGTGGATACGGCGGATTTCGATGTGGCCGCGGCGGCCACCGGGCAAAAGCAACCACCGCGCAGGCCTAAACCGGGAACGTTCCACCTGATGATTTATGGGAAATGAGAAGGGCGTGCTGGTCGATTCTACATTCTGGTCGGCCCGAAGTGGACAGACGGTGCGCCGGGATAAACCGCCCTCCACGGGTGCACAGCCGCAGCGTGGAAATGTTCTGGCGGACGTAGAATGAATAGGACCTTGGGGAAGCGGGCGGAGAGATCATTCCTGCGCGGCTGCCAAGGGCGATTCCATAACTCCGATGCTCACGTTCGGCAGCCTTCTTCTGACTTTCCTGGCAGCATCCGGTGTGGCCGCACAGCAACGGCGATGCACCACCGTGGGCGATCTGGAAATCGTAACATTCGCCAGCAAAGTCTTCCCGGCGCCGCGCAGTCTGAGGGTCCTCTTACCGGCTGGATACCGGCTCCCCGGAAGTCATGATCGCCGCTATCCGGTTTTGTACATGAACGACGGCCAGAACCTCTTCGATGTCTGCACGACAATGTACGGTGGCGAAGAATGGCGCCTCGACGAGACCGTCGAGGAACTGACGGCCCAAGGCAAGATCAAACCAATGATCGTGGTTGGTATCGACAACGGTGGACGGCGCTTGCGGCCAAAGGAGTACCTCCCCTACGTTGATGACACACTCACACCGCGCGAGCCGAATCCGGAGGGCCGGCTCTACCCTGGCTTCCTTCTGGACGAGGTGGTGCCTTTCGTCGAGCGTCATTATCGAGTCGTGCCGGGCGCGCGGCATCGAGTGCTGGGCGGCTCCTCTTACGGAGCGGGAATCGCGCTCTACGCCGCCATAAAACGACCGCGCGCGTTCGAAGGATTGTTGCTGGAGAGCCCGTCTATCTATGCCGAAGATTATCGTCTGTTGAAGGAAGCCGCGGATACCCGGACCTGGCCGCGGCGGATTTACATCGGAACCGGAACCGTCCAAGAGCCGGTGGCTGACGTTCGGAAACTGGAAGCGCTATTGCAAAAAGCCGGTCTTGGTCGCGACCGGCTCTACGTGGTTGTCCGGGAGGGCGCGGCACATTCTGAAAAGTGGTGGGCAGAACGCCTCCCGGATGCACTCCAGTTCCTGTTTTCGTCTCCGATGTAGGCACCGCCCCACATGGCTGCACAGCCCGCTTTTACAACCTGTAGGCTTCTACCGCCGTGCCGCCCATAATCCGCTCCTGTTCCGGTTTCGACAGTTTGGCGATGGCATTCGTCACCACGCCGTACCACTGGGCGTACTCGCCCGCCAGCAGCATCACCGGCCAATCGGAACCGTACATCAGCCGCGCCGGCCCGAACGCCTGCAGCACTACGTCGATATACGGCTGCAGCGCCGCCGGGGTCCAGTGTTGATGGTCGGCTTCGGTCACCATGCCGGAAAGTTTGCAATAGACGTTCCGCCGCTTGGCCATCTCCCGGATGTTGCGGTCCCAAGGTGAAAGAATCCTGTCTTTGATCCGCGGCTTGGCGATGTGGTCCAGGATGAAAACCTGGTTCGGGTGGCGGTCCACGAATTCGATGGCGGCGGGCAGGTGCTTTTCGAAGATCAGGATGTCGTACCGCAAGCCGAAGGCGACCAGCGCGCGCATGCCTTCGTTGAAGTTCGCCCGCAGAATGTAGCGGTCGTCGGGCTCGTCGTGGATCACGTGGCGCACGCCGCGCAGTTTGCGGTCGGCCGCCAACCGCTCCAAGTGCTGTTTGACCGCTGCGCCCTGCTCCAGCGGCACCCAGCCCACCACGCCGCGCATCACTTCGTGCTGGTGCGCCAGTTCCAGCAGCCAGCGCGTTTCCTCCAAGGTCTGCCGCGCCTGCACCGTGACGGTGCCATCAATCCCGAAGTGGTGCATCAGTTTTTCCAGATCCTCCGGCAGGAAATCGCGTTTGATGGCGCGCATCTCCGGGCTGATCCAGCCGTACTCGGCCGCGCTGTATTTCCAAAGGTGGTGGTGGGCGTCGATCGTCATATGCTATTTGCCGGTGCGGACTGCTTCCCGCAAAAGGAGTCGGGCATCCTCATTATTGCGGATGCCTGAGTCTATCAGTTTCCGGGGCATGCTGGTATCCTGAGTTCTCTTGGCTCGAATCGTCAGCATCGGTGAAATTCTCTGGGACGTTTTCCCGGATTCGGACCGGCTTGGCGGCGCCACTTTCAACTTTTCGGTCAACGCCCGCCGTTTGGGTCAGGAAGTGACTTTCGTCAGCGCCGTGGGCGACGACCAGCGCGGGCGCGCGGCCCGGCTTCGCGCTGCCTCGCTGGGCCTGGATCCGGATTTCATCCAGGTGGTTCCCGGCGCTCCCACCGGATGGGTTTCGGTTCGGCTGGATTCGGCGGGCCACCCCGATTTCACCATCCACCGCCCCGCCGCGTACGATCGGGTGGTTCTGGATGAACCGGAGTTGGTGCGTCTGGCGGCTTGGAATCCGGATTGGATCTACTACGGCACCTTGCACCAGATAGAGCCTGCATCGCGCGCCGTCACTCGCAAGCTGCTGGAAGCTCTGCCCGGCGCCCGCAAGGTTTACGACGTCAACCTCCGCCGCGATTCTTACACGCCGGAACTGGTGCTGCAGCTTCTGTCCGAGGCGGACGCGGTCAAACTGAATGACGACGAAGTGGCCGCCGTTGAGGCCATGGCGGGCAGCGCCGGCGCCGGGCTCCGGCAGTTCACCGGGGACTGGTCGCGGCGGATGGGCTGGCGCGCGATCGCGGTGACCCGCGGCAAGGACGGATGCGCCGTTCGGATCGGTGAAGATTATGCCGAGGTGGGCGGCCACCCAGTCCACGTTGTGGACACCGTCGGCGCCGGAGATGCCTTTGCCGCCGCGTTTCTGTGCGGGCTATCGCAAAACTGGAGTGCCGCGCGCACGGCCGATTTCGCCAACAGGCTGGGCGCTGTGGTAGCCTCGCGGGCGGGTGGGCTGCCGGAATGGAGCACCGCGGACCTCTGGAAATTGCCCTGAGGACTAGCGTGGTTGAGGACTACATAGAGCTACGTCGTGCTGTCGCTCAGTGAAGTCTTACCCAACTCGACGGGGTATGTCCGATTCATTCAAGACTGGGGCTGCCGCTACTCAGGGGATTGTCGTCTTCGCGCCATTCCCAATGTCCTTTCGGGGTCCCATCATTTTGCCCAGGGCTCCTCGTTTTGCCGCGCCCGAAATACGCCTGGGGGGTTGTTCCGAGTGCGGCGCGGAATACTTCATTGAATGCGCTCACGCTGCTATAACCGACCGCGATTGCCACATCGGTTACAGACATTCCTTGCGCGAGCATTTCGAGAGAAGCGAACAGTCGTGCGTGTTGCCGCCAACGGCCAAACGGCATGCACATATCACGGGAAAAGGCGCGCATGAACGTGCGCCGGGCCATGCCCGCGTCCTTAGCCCATTTATCTAAGGTACGGTCGTCCGCAACATTTTGTAGAAGAGCGCGGGCCACTTTGGCCAGCTTTGCCTGCCTCGGAAGTGGCAGGCGCAGGGTCTGTTCTTCCGGACGCCGAATCTCATCTTGTAGGACCGCCAGTAGACGACGCTCGGGATGGCCAACTGACTGGGGGCGGCCCCAATCGAGAATCCGATTCACAATCTCGAACAGCAATTCTGACGAGCCAAGGACACGCGGTTCTGACGGTAATCCTTGGCTTAGCTCCGCGGAGAAGTAGAGCATCGAGCCGGCCGCCCTTCCCACTGAGCGTGCCTTGTGTAAGCATCCGGGCGGGATCCAGGCACAGCGCCGGGAAGGAAACATCCACCGTCCCCCGGCAGCTTCCACGATGAGCAACCCTTGGGTGAGTGCAAAAAGCTGCCCGCGCGCATGGCTGTGCTGCGGCGCCCAGTCTTTCTCTTCCAACCTGGAGAACCCAAAAGCCAGGACTGGAGCATCGCTCTCCGCTAGTCGCCGCAGCTCTTGAGTGTTCATTCCAGCCAAGTTTATTACCTTTTGACCCTTTTGCGATAGAAATCGCCACTTCTCCGTTAGCGCGGACGCTTCCAGGCGGCTACCGTAGAAAACAGAGAGAGTCAAGCTTCCGGGCAAACGCGCGTAGCGATCGCGATCCCGGAGCGAAACGGACGAGAGAAGGAGAAAAAGTGATGAATGCCGCTGTTCTGCATACTATCGGGAAGCCACCTCGGTTCGAACCCTTCCTCGATCCCGGTCCGGGCGAGGGTGAGGTCATCGTACATGTCCGCGCCGCGGCGCTGAAGCCTGTGGACAAGCAGTTGGCCAGCGGCTCGCACTATGCCAGCCCGCGCGAACTGCCGGTCGTGTGCGGCGCGGACGGCGTAGGACACTTGGACGATGGCACGCGGGTGTTCTTCGGCGGGCCACGGCGGCCGTACGGCGCAATGGCTGAGCACACCGTCGTGCGGCGAGCGCAGTGCTTTCCGGTCCCCGACGACCTGGATGACGAGACCGCCGCCGCGATTCCCAACCCCGGCGTGTCCGCCTGGCTTTCACTCAAGCAGCGCGCTAGACTAGCTCCGGGCGAAACCGTCCTGATTCTTGGCGCGACGGGGGTCACCGGTAAGTTGGCGGTGCAGATAGCCAAAATCCTGGGCGCTGGACGCGTCGTGGCCGCTGGACGAAACGAAGAAGTGTTGAATACGCTGCACGAGCTTGGCGCGGATGAAACAATACGGCTCAACCAGCCAGACCAAGACTTGATCGAAGCGTTCCGCCGCGCGGCCGGCGAGAAGGGTTTCGATGTGATTGTCGACTACCTGTGGGGTGCACCAACGGAAGCCCTGCTAGCGGCCGTCGCGCGCGCGGAATTTGCGGTTGCCGGATCGGAGACCCGTCTTGTTGAAGTGGGCGAGAGTGCGGGACCAACCATCACGCTTCCGGCAGCGGTGCTGCGGAGCGCGGCGCTGAGCATCCTGGGGACGGCTGGCATCCCCCCTCGGGAGGTTCTGACCGATGTCCTTCAACAGGTGATGAACCATGCAGCGCAGGGCCTGCTCAGGGTTGACAGCGAGCGGGTCGCTCTCAGGGACATTGAGGGCGCATGGGAACGCGACATGCACGGTCGCCGGCTGGTCGTGATCCCGTAGCCCGCGTTCTGTGAGACGTGGCGTCGCCAGCCCAGCTTCGGAAAAACACGTGCTCCTCCGGCCAAGGAAAATAAACTGTGTCGCCTCGGTGGCGAAGTACCGCTCGCTGAGGTTGCGATATAGACGCTCCCTGACGGCGTAGCGTTTACGGCCCGTTCCGGCCGGTCGGGACGCTGCCCGGTTCGGTAATCGCCGTCCGAGCGACAGCGATCGGCCGCAGTATCCGGCAGGAAAGTCAGGACTCCACAATGCCGCCCGCGAAATGGCTTCAGCCGGGCGAGTCGACTAACCAAACCAGCCTCTGCGGTTGTTCCGGCCAGTCGATCTATCGCACGCCCCGGCGGCCCAGCACCACTTCCACGGGCGGTGGCGGTGGTGGCGGCTCGGGAGGCGGCTCCACTGGTTTCTTGATCTTCCGGTCCAGGCGGTGCGCGATGAACTCGTCCCGCGCCTTGGCGTATTTGGGCGACCCGGGTGCGACGGGGACCGTTGCCCACTCCTCCGGCGTGATCTCCTGCACCGTGAGCAGATACTTCTGGAAGTAGTTTCGCATCCGCTCCTGCACCGGTTTTAGCGCCGAATGGTACATCACGAATAGCACATCCTCGGGCGCCGCCGCGGACAGGATCTGGTACACGTGCGATGCCTTGCGGACGCGCGGGGCACGCAGCGCGGTTTCCAGTTTCTTGGCCTGGGCTTCCAGCTTTTGCCACAAGTCCACGTCGGCCTTCGGCATCTCGGTGCCTTTCACCAGCGCCTGCTTCTCCTTCGGGGAAAGCTTTTCGGTCAAAACATACAGGAACGGCCCGAAGCGCGCCGCGCGGGTGTGCAAGTCGTCCGTCAGCAGGCGGCTCATCTTCTCCAGTTTGGCGATGCCGGCCAGGTTGAGCTTCGGCCCAGCCAGGGCTGGCGAAAACAGCTTCATGAGCCCCGCCTCTTCCAGCAATTTAAGGATTTCCGAAGGGCTGTCCTCCCCGCTGATGCGCTTCAATTCCTCAGACCAGGCCCGCGCCGGAATCAACTTCTCCACTTCGGCCTCGCGCGCATTGGCCACCTGCATCTTCGTGCGCTCTTCCACGGAGAAGCCGAGCCGCACCTGGAACCGGATCAGCCGCAACAACCGGGAAGGATCGTCGTAGAATCCGTAGGTGCTGATGGCGCGCAACTCCCGCCGCTCGATGTCGGCCAGCCCGTTCATCGGGTCCAGCAGCAGTCCCCGCGACGCGCGGTTTAGGGAGAGCGCAATCGCGTTGCATGTAAAATCGCGTCCGCGCAGATCTTCCTGGATGGTCGCCGCGGTCACATGCGGCTTGCCGCCCGAGCGCGGGTATTTGTCCTGGCGCGCCATCGAGATCTGCGCCGTGACGCCGCTCGGAAACACCAGTTCGGCGCTTTTCCGGTTCTCGTCCGAAGAAACCAGCGTGGCGCCGGTGCTCTCGCCAATGGCCTTGGCCAATTTCAGCGCCTGGCCCTCCACCACGAAGTCCAGATCGCGGATGCGAAACCCCGCCAGCATATCGCGCATCGCGCCGCCGGTCAGGAACACGTTGACAATGGCCTGTCCCGCGGCCTTCTGGACGTCTTCCACCACTCGGTTTTGGTCCGGGTTCAGGTGGCTTTCCAGCATGTAGATGTAGTCGCTCATCGCATTGCGCTCGATGTTACCAAATGTCCCTCCGCTTCACCCGCCGGCCACCGGCACCTGGCATCCCACTCACTGGCCACTGGCCACCGGCCACTGGCCACCGGCATCCGGCATCTGCTCCTCAGACCCGGGGGTGGTGTTTTTCAACGGTGTCCCTGAGTCTGGACCGCATCACGTGCGTATAAATCTGCGTGGTCGAAATATCCGCATGGCCCAGCATGACCTGGACGCTGCGTAGATCGGCGCCGCCTTCCAGCAGGTGCGTGGCAAAACTATGACGCAGTACATGGGGCGTAAGCCCATGAAAAATACCGACTTTCCGGCCGTAACCGGCCAAGAGTTTCCAAAACGCCTGGCGCGTAAGACAGCCGCCGCGGGCAGTGATAAAAAGATACCGGCTGGCGCGGCCCTTGAGCAGCGACGCCCTGCCATTTCGTATATAATCCTCCACTGCCCGCGTTGCCGGGTTCCCGACCGGTACCAGACGCTGCTTGTTTCCCTTTCCGGTGGTTCTGAGTACTCCCAATTCCAGGTTCAGGTCGCTTACGCCCAGGCGGCAAAGTTCGGACACCCGCAAACCCGAAGCGTACAGTAATTCCAGCATGGCGCGGTCGCGCGAACCGGTGGGACGGGTAACGTCGGGAGCCCGTATGAGTTTCTCGATCTCCTCTAAATTGAGGAACTTGGGGATGGTTTGCCACTGCTTGGGCGAGCGTAAATGCTCGGTTGGATCGGTATCGACCAAGCCCTCTCGCAGGAGAAAACCGTAGAGGCTCCGCAGCGTGGTGAGGTGCCGGCCCAGGGAGCGGCCGCCTAACCCGCTGGCGGTCAAATGATCCAGATAATGGCGGATTTCCTCGGTTCCAGGGAGCCTGCCGGCGGCGCCGATAAAGCCGCTAAACTTCGATAAATCAGCGGCATAGGCCTCCAGCGAGTTGTTCGCCAACCCCTTCTCCAACCGGCAGAAATTCAGGAACGCAGTCATCTGGTTACGCCACGGCTGGTCAGGCGCCTGTGGGGTACGCACCTGTTGGTCAGGCCCCTCTGCCGATTCTGCCGTGAGCGCTCCAGACATCGTGCCAATGATACAATAAGCGCCTAAATGTTTGAAACATAGTTGTCGCATTTGAGGTAAAGTTTGGCCGCGTCCACCACAAAAAAGGTTGTCGTCCGGCGTTTCGAACGGGAATCGCTCTCCGGATACGTCAATCCAGCCGGGTTTCTGCAGCCCGAGGGCGTGGAACTGCTGTCGGAGGACGGCAATGTCTCGAAGCTTCCCTACCTGGAGATCAAGACCATCTCGTTCGTCCGCGAGTTTGAGGACGCCGGCGGCCCGGAGCGCCATGTTTTCAAGACCCGCCCTAAAATGGCGGGGCTCTGGGTCAGCCTGAAACTCCGCGATGGCGAAGTGATGGAAGGCATTCTGCCGAACAATCTCCTGCAGTTGGAGCACTACGGCTTCAGCCTGATTCCCCCGGACCCATTCAGCAACACGCAGCGCCTTTTCGTCCCCCGGCCCGCGCTGGTTTCCGTCCAGGTGCTGGGGGTGATCGGTAGCCCCCTGAAGCGCCTGCGGCCCAAACCGGCGCCAAAGGAACAGATCGGTCTGTTCGAAGAACCGCAATAGAACGGATGCCGGTGGCCGGATGCCGGTGGCCGGATGCCGGTGGCCGGTGGCCAGCGAAAGGCCTCGCGGGCATGCCGTGCGGCTTCGGGAACCGGCATCCGGCCACCGGCATCTGGCATCCCTCATCGACTTGGTAGTGCCGGCCAGTGTGCGCCGCCGGGCCGGTATTAAGACCGGTGATCGGCTGGAATTCAAAGTGTCTGGCGGAATCATCAACATCATCCCGAAGCTCCCCATAGCCGATGATGAGTACACCCCCAAGCAACGTCGAACTATTGATGCGGGAATTGGCGAAGGCATGAAGGATTTCCGCAAAGGCCGCGGTCATGGCCCCTTCACCGCCGATGAAGCCGTGAACTTCTTAAAATCCCAGATGAAGCACCCCCAGACCAAGCCAACTAAACGAACCAAATGAAAGTTGGGTTCTCTGAGCGCTCCCGGAAGTCGTTCAGGGACGCTCCTCCTGGCATTCAGCGGGCCATTTTGAAGCAGACCCGCCGGCTGGCCCAGAACCTTTACCACCCATCGCTGCGTGCCAAAAAGTACAGCGAATCCGAAAACGTCTGGCAACCACGTGCCAGCAAGGATTGGCGGTTCTATTTCACGATCGAAGGCGACACCTACCACATTCAAAACATCACGCCTCACCCGAAATGAGCTTTCCAATTGCCCCCAAACCTTGTTAAGCTATACTGAAATTTATTACTGAACAGTCTCTGTTTGGAGGTTCTATGAAGTTCCGCAACCTGGTTGTTGCCGCGGCGGCAACGCTGTTTCTGGCTTTCACCTCGTTCGCCCAGATTACGGCGATGGAAGGCGACGTCAAAGGTGAAGACGGCAAGCCCCTGCAAGGCGCCGTGATCAAGATCGTCCGAACGGACATCAAGGGCAATTACACCGTAAAAAGCGACAAAAAGGGCCACTTCTTCTACAACGGCCTCCCCATCGGCACCTACAATATCACCGTCGAAGTTGGCGGCAAAGAGGCCGATGGCGTGAACGGCGTACACACCCGGCTGGGCGACCCAGTGCAGGTTCCCTTCGATCTGCAAACCAAGGCCAAGGCCCGGGCCGCGCAGAATGCCCAACTGCAACAGGCTGCCGCCACCGGCGCCGGCCTGACCAAAGAGCAGGAACGCAGCATGACCAAGGAACAGAAGGATGCGATGGAAAAGGCCATCAAGGAACGCGAAGGCTCCATGAAGAAGAACAAGGAGCTCAACGACGCGTTCAACACTGGTCTCACTGCCTTGCAGGCGGCGAACGCGTCGAAAGACCCGGCGGAAAAGTCCAAGCAATATGACGTCGCCGTGGCTTCTCTCACCAAGGCCAGCGAACTCGATCCCAAACAGGTCGCCGTCTGGGCTCAGCTTGCCGACGCCCACGTCGGGTGGGCATCCACCAAGACCGGCCCCGAGTTCGATGGCGAAATGGCCAAAGGCCTGGAAGCCTACGGCAAAGCGATCGAACTGAACCCCAACGACGGCGCCACCCACAACAACTACGCGCTGGCGCTGGCCAAGGCCAAGAAGTTCGACGAAATGAAGGTCGAACTCAACAAAGCCGCGCAGCTTGACCCCACCAAGGCCGGCCAATACTACTACAACCTGGGCGCCCTGATGGTCAACGCCGGCCAGAACGACGCTGCTGTGGACGCGTTCAAGAAAGCCGTCGAAGTCGACCCCAAGCACGCCGATTCCTACTATCAACTCGGCGTCGGCCTGGTTTCCAAGGCCACCCTGGGAGCCGATGGCAAGATGACCCCGGTCCCCGGAACGGTGGAAGCCTTCCAGAAGTATCTGGAACTGGCGCCCAACGGTCAGTTCGCCGATGGCGCGAAGGGCATGCTGGAGACCTTCAACACCAAGGTCGACACGTCTTATAAGAACCCGAACGCGCCCGCGCAAAAGAAGAAAAAGTAAACTTGTCCGAACCTAAACTGATTTGAACCTGAACTGATATGAACCAGGGCGGATCTTCACCGTTCCGCCCCGGCTCCGTCTGGCGTGCCGATGCTTCGCTTCCTCTTTCTTGAAGTTCTGCTGCCGATCCTGCTCTTCACCCTGGTGAGAGCGATGATCCGAAGTATCTTTCAGGGCGTCAAGAGCGCAGCCACACCTCCCCAGCCGGCGCCCCGTCAGGGCCCGGTCGTGCAGGCAGGCGGCGAACTGAAGAAGGACCCCGTGTGCGGCATCTATGTCTCCACGGCCGCCAGCATCACCAGGAGTATTGACGGCGAGTTGGTCCATTTCTGCTCCAAGGAGTGCCGCGACAAGTACCACCCGGCATGAGATAGCGTGAACCGTCGTGACCGCCAGTGAGCCGGCACAAGCGGAAAAGGATGCCGACGAACTCGAACCGATGCCAGTGTTGTGCGGTGGTTGCTGGACTCTCGGTTCCAGGGTCCTGCGCTCGGCCATCCGTGACGGGGGCGTAGCCGCCAACCGCAACCGCTGCATCGGGTTTCGTTGCGCCCGCGACGTCCTCCCCAACAGCGCTACAATCCAATCATGAGCGCGACCACACAGACTACCTGGGAAGAATTCCTCGACCTGCCCGACGCTCCAGGCAAGCAAGAACTGCTGGATGGAGAACTGATCATATTGCCCCCCGCCAAGCTAGTCCACATGCAGGTCACCATGGATCTGTTCCTCATGCTGGTGGCCGCTTTGTCCAAGTCCCGAGTATGGCACGAGACGGGGTACCAACTCCGCCGCGGCTGGTTGCAGCCTGACGTCAGCGTGACCTGGCCCGATCAACCCATCGAGAACGATTGGCTCCAGCATGCACCCATGGTGGCGGTCGAAGTTGTGTCCCCGTCCAACAGACCAGAGCACATCGACAAGAAGGTCTCCGTTTATCTGGAAGAAGGCGCCGCCGAGGTTTGGGTGATCTACCCAGCCACGCACAGTATGACCGTCTTCCGCAAGGGAAGCTGGGAGCGCGTCACAGACGCCTACAACTGCGCGCTGCTGGGCGTGGTGGTTGACCTCGCCGTCTTACTGCCGCCCATGGTTGACTAAAACCGGCTGAGTAAACTGGCCGAGTAAACTGGCAGGCCAGGAGGCCTACCCTACAATGTCCCTCATCGTCGTGGGTTCCGTAGCATACGATGGCGTCGAAACGCCGCACGGCAAGGTCGACCGCATGTTGGGCGGCGCCGCCACCTATATCGCCCTCTCCGCCGGTTATTTCACCCCGGTGAAAATCGTCGCCGTGGTGGGTGACGATTTCGCCCAGGAAGACACGGACTTCCTGGCCTCTCGCCACATCGATCTCACCGGCCTGGAACGCGTCCCCGGCGGCAAGACCTTCTTTTGGTCCGGCGTCTACTCGGCCGACATGAACGACCGCACCACCCTGCGGACCGACCTCAACGTCTTCGCCGATTTCAACCCCAAGCTGCCCGATGGGTACCGCCATGAGCCCTACCTCTTCCTCGGCAACATCCAGCCCGACCTCCAGCGCAACGTGCGCGGCCAGATGAATTCCGTCAAGCTCACTGGCGGCGACACCATGAATTACTGGATCAACGACTTCCGCCCGGCCCTGCTCGACACCCTCAAGCAGTGGGATTTCCTGCTGATCAACGACGCCGAAGCCCGCCTGCTTTCGGGCGAGCACAACCTGCGCTCTGCCGCCGCCCGCATCCTGGAAATGGGGCCGCACACCCTGGTCATCAAGCGCGGCGAATACGGCGCCATCCTCTTCCGGCGCGACGGGCATTTCATGGTGCCGGGTTACCTGCTGCAAAATGTCTTCGACCCCACCGGCGCGGGCGATTGCTTCGCCGGCGGGTTCATCGGATACCTGGCCGGCCGCGGCGCGGTGCCCGGCTCTACACCCAACGCCGGCGATCTCGATTTCGCCGAACTGCGCCACGCCGTGATTTACGGCTCCGTGATGGGCAGCTTCTGCTGCGAGAAGTTCGGCGTCGATCGCTTCCGCACGCTTACCCGCCCGGAAATCGACGCCCGCTACCAGGAGTTCAAAACCTGTACCGCGTTTTGAGTCTCGCGCTCGTCGCGCTCATCACCCTCAGCCTCGCCGCCGTTTGGCTTTCGTATTCCCAAGGCTGGCTCCTCTATTACGGCGACGCCGAGGCCCACCTGGATATCGCCCGCCGTATCGTCGATTCCCAAACTCCCGGCTACGACCAGATCGGCACCGTCTGGCTCCCGCTCACCCACTGGCTCATGCTGCCCTTCGTGCGCGTCGATGCCTGGTGGCGCAGCGGCATGGCGGGCGCTATCCCGTCGGCAACCTGCTTCGTCCTGGCCGCCATGTTTCTGTTCGCCGCCACCCGCCGCTTGTGGAATTCCAGCCCGGCCGCCATCGCCGCCACCGCGCTGTTCGCCCTCAACCCCAACCTGCTGTACCTGCAAACCACGCCCATGACGGAGCCGCCGTTCCTCGCCTGTCTCATGGCCCTCCTGTACTTCACCGTGCGCTTTCGGCAGACGCAAGGCTGGGGCGCGCTGGTCGCCGCCGCGCTCGCCGCCTGTCTCGGTACGCTGGCGCGATACGAAGCCTGGCTCCTGCTCCCTTTCGCCGCGGCCTACTGCATCCTCGCCGCCAAGCGACATCGCGCGGTGGTAGCTGTGGTCTTCTGTCTGATCGCCGGTCTGGGCCCGGTCTACTGGCTGTTTCACCACTGGTGGCTCACAGGCGACCCGCTGGCCTTCTATCGCAACGAATGGTCTCCGCGCGCCATCCAGCATGGCTTGCCCTACCCCGGCCGCGACGATTGGCGAACCGCCTGGCTCTATTACCGGACCGCGGCCACGCTCTGCGCCGGGCCGGTGCTGCCGTTCATCGCGCTCGCGGGCGCCGCCGCTGCTCTGGCCAAGCGCGTCTTCTGGCCCCTGGCATTGCTCGCGCTGCCCGGTCTGCTGATAATCTGGGCCATGCACTCTACCGGCGGCAGCCCCATCTTCCTCCCCACGCTGCCGCCCAACTCCTACTACAACGCTCGCTATGGCCTGGCAGTCCTGCCGCTGCTGGCGCTGGCTGCATCGGCGCTGGTGGCCATCCTCCCGCCCGGCCTTCGCACGGCCGCCGCAACTCTGGCCATCGCCGCCGCCATCATGCCCTGGCTCTTGCACCTCTCGCCCGCCAACTGGGTAGTCTGGGAAGAAGGCCACCACAACGACGCCGCCCGCCGCGAATGGGCCCGCCAGGCCGCCCAATACCTTGGACCCCGCTACGTGCGCGGTTCCGGCATCGTGAGCCGGTCGGGCACCATGATCGCGATTTACCGCGAGATGGGCATTCCCATCCGCGAAGTCTTTACCATCGATAACGGGCTGCCCTGGCAAGCCGCCATGCAGCGGCCCGAACTCTGGCTGCACCAGGAGTGGGCAGTGGCCGAAGGCGGCGACCCCGTCCAGTCCGCCGTCAACCGCCTGGCCCGCCTCGGGATCGGCCAGGACCACAGCCCGTGCTACCGTTTGGAACAGAGCATCATCGTCGGAAACGCGGTCGGGAACGCGCCCGTGATCGAAATCTACCGGCGCACAGGAGGCGCATGCCCATGAAGATTCCGTTCACCAAAGCTCACGGCGCCAGGAACGATTTTCTGCTCACCTGGCGCCAGGACGCGCCCGCGACCAGCCACGCCGATCTGGCCCGCGCCCTCTGCGACCGCCACACCGGCATCGGCGCCGATGGCTGGCTGCTGGTCGACCCACCCGCCAGTCCGGAAGACGCCGCCCAGGCCGATGGCACAATCCAACTCTATAACTCCGATGGCAGCACCGCCGAGATCTCCGGCAACGGTACCCGTTGCGCCGCCGCGTTCCTCATCCGCCACGGCTATGCCACGAACGATGCCAAAGACCTGGTGCGCATCCGCACCGGCGCCGGTATCAAGACGCTGCGCCTGCTCAACCATGCCGGTCTCTTATTTACCTTCGAAATGAACATGGGCCGCGCTGAGATCACGGCCCTCCATTTCGACCTCCCGCTCTCTACCGGCCCGCGCGACGTCACCATTCTCTGGGTTGGCAACCCCCAATGCACAATGCCGGTCGAGAATTTCGATTTCGACTGGCGCGCGCTCAGCGCCGAGATAGAAGCTCATCCGCATTTCCCCAACCGTACCAATGTCTCCTTCCTGAAACCCGTGGACCAGCACACCATCGAGGTCCGCTTCTACGAACGGGGCGCCGGTGAGACCATGAGTTCCGGCACGGGATCGACCGGCGCCGCCGCCACCGCCGTTGCCCGCGGCATGGCGAAATCGCCGGTTCGCGTCCTGACCCCCGCCGGCCCCATCGATCTCCGCCTCGAAGACGACATCTACCTCACCGGCCCCGCCGAAATCGTGGCTGAGGGCGAGTTCTTCGCGTAATGCTACTCTGGAATTTGAGAGAGCAGGTGTAGCTTATGACAGTGACCATTGAACTGCCGCCTGAGATGGAAGCCAGCCTTGTGGCTCAGGCCCAGGCGCAGGGGCTTCCGTTGCCGCAGTATCTGCAACACTTGCTGCGGGAACAGATCCCCGATCTTGGTTGCGCTGCGGGTTCGCCGGCTGAGCGCGCGGCTGCGTGGCGAGAGTCGGTGAAGGGCCTTCCCCACACGCCGCCGCTTTCGGACGAGGCGATCAGCCGTGAAAGCATCTATGGCGATCGCGGTTAGATGAGCATTCTCGTCGATACCAACGTTCTGCTTCGCCGGACGCAGCCCGACCACGCGAGTCACGGAGTAGCGGTCGAAAGTGTCGCCCAGTTGCTCGCCGCCGGCGAGCCGGTCTACTTCACGCTTCAAAACATTTCGGAATTCTGGAACGTGGCGACTCGCCCGATTGCAAATAACGGCTTTGGCTTTTCGGTTTCGCTCACTCTTGGCGAAGTAGAGAAAATCGAGCGGCTCCTCGCCCTACTCCCGGATTCTCCGGCGGTCTATGGGGAATGGAAGCGTCTGGTGATAAAGCATTGCGTTCTGGGCGTCAAAGTGCACGATGCGAAACTGGTGGCCGCGATGAATGTGCATGGAGTCCGAAGAATTCTCACCTTCAATGTAGGCGACTTTGCACGCTACCAGATCGAAGTAATTCACCCTGCAGCACTGGTACCGTAAGGCCGAACAGGTTTGATTCGCGGTTCAGCGGCGGCCCCGTGTTCCGCAGGTCCCAACCCGCGCTCAGGTCTTTTCGGGAAGGAACTGGCGGAGGCCGCCAACTTTCTCCCACACAGCGATCCACCGATCCAACAAGGAATTGCACACCGTCCCGAGGTCGCGCGAACCGTCGGACGGGACGATCTCCCAAATCCACACTGCGTTTCCGTCGCACTCCAATTCCTTACAAGAAACCGCAAGCTTCTCAAACGCGGATAAGGGATTCTTGACGGTAACCTGCGCCCTCAATGTTGGCTCGTCATGATCACCGATCCAGACGTAAAAATATATGAGCCACTTGGAATCCCAATTCCTCGGAATTCTGATGCCAATCTCCGCATGCGACCCGTCGTATTTTTGGGTAAGCTTGTCGGGCATTGTGTATGGACTAATTCCGCCCACTAATTCGTCTTTATCCAGCTTCATGGCAGCGGCCAATTCCGGGGCGCGCTCTTCCATGACGGTTCGAATCGTCTTCCCTGCCTCCCTGCGGAATTCCATCACCGCAAAAACGGCCTTGTGATAGGATTTGTAGCCCTCACGCAGAAGCTCGCTATCGGGATTAGTCTTGTTCATCTCTGTTTCGCCTCCAGCCATGAATCTAAGTATTCGGCGGTTCTCGGTGCGTTCAGGCCGCTGCCAAACCCAAGAAGGTTCTGCTCCACCGCACCGCAAAAAGCCAAGGTCAACGCAGCTTCGATCTGCCTCTTCTCGCGCAACCACGCGGAAGCCCAGGTACGAAGACCCATCGAGACGGTCTCCCATGAGCAAAACCGCCAATCTGGCGGGAGGTCTTCCTCGGGTTCATCGACCGCCAACAGTAACACGAAGTCAAACCGATCGTCCTGCGTTTTGAGCCAATTTGGATACTCGACCAGTTGGCTCTGTCGCACTTCGGAAATCGTCTTGATTTCAACTACGAGGGTTTTCACACCAAAGCGTACGATGATATCGAGCCGGCCATCTGGCGTGCAAACCTCCCGCTTAGCCTCGCAGGTAGTACTCGCTACGAGCGACGGGGCCAACCCGAACAGCCGGAGCACATCGCCGCTGTCGCCCTTCCGATCTAGAATCCACGCGAGCCAATGGGACCAGGCCTCTTCGCGGGCGCCCTTAAGCCACCGGTGCGCACCGAAGTCGAGATCAAGGGGATCACCAAACCCCAAAAACTCTTGAGCGGCGGACCGTTCGAGGAGCCCCGTGAGGACTTGCTTCGATTTCGCGGCATCATTTTCGGCAGCGTCGATCATGCGGGAAGCGGGTGTCCAATCCACAGCCGGTGAATGCACGCGAGCCGATCGGCCGAGGGCCGCCCATCGGCGCATGATTGCGGGGTTCGTCATAGCGCCTTCATCCGTTCCAGCACGTTCACCATCGCGAGTGTATCGTGGCGGCAATACGCCAGCAGCGCCAATCTCAACCGCGCTCGCTCCGGTGCCGCCAAGCCGTCTCGTATCATTCGTTCCCATATAAGACCGGCCTCGCCGCCATGCGCAACCTCCATGCCGTCATAAGTCAGGTCCGGCACGAGCGCCAGCAGGACCGCCTTCAGCGAATATGACCCCTGAAATTCCGGATGGTAAACATGCTCTCTGACGAACGGCAGGAGATCCCACAAGCGCCCCTGGATCTTTGCGATCTTGTCGCCGAATTCCGGAAACCAATCTGCAAGATCGCGGAGACGCCGCGATTCGAACGCCGCATTGTAAACCACGATCCGCCCACGCCGGCCCAGCGTTTCGCAAAGCGAGCCTACGAACTCCACCCGGCGGTCGCGGGCATCGTCAGCCAGAAACTCGAAGTGCTCGAGCGCCGCATCCGGCGTCAGTTGGCGGTGGACGGACCATTGGAACGGTATATGCGAATACGGCCACATACCCGCGTGGCGCGGAATCGCGGGAAACAGCGACTCGAAATCCATGAAATAGATTGGATACTTCAATCCGGCCAATGCCTTTGCCAGGGTTTGGCTTACCCAGGCGCGACCAGTCCTCACAGCGACGCTGACGCGATTCTGGATTTCAGTCAGCGGGAAATCGTCCGGGATCTCGCGGATGAGAGTGATGCCGAGGTCAAGCAGGTCCTGCCTTTTCTTCTCGCTCAGCCGGGGGAGACACGAAACGTGATTCTCGGGTGGATCGGGGTTACAGTAACTGAAAAACTCACATATATATGGATCGCGGCAGTGCGGGCCGGGTTCGACACCGGGCGGACTTGCCTGCGCCAACGCTTTCCGCTGCGCGCGCAGCAGTTTTGGAATATCCTTGGCGAGATTCCTGGCCGCCCTCGTGACGCCCGCTATAACGAAGAGCTTATGCGGATCATAACTTTTCCCGTCGTAGATATAGTCGCGGTTGAGATGCATCAGAACCGCTGAGGACAGGTCGAGTCCACAACCCGATACTACGTAATGCTGAATCGCAACGTCGTATAAATAGTGCTCTTTGAGTTCGACTGAAGACTTCACCTCAATGAGCCGCCAGCGATTCCGGCCGCAACGCTCGAGAATGTCTACCCGGACCAGCACGCCGGAGTATCGGAAGGTGGCTTCGAAGATGGCGGGGACGGAGGGGTCATCCACCAGCACGGCTGTACGGGCCAGCGCGGCATCTAGCTCCAACGGGCCAAAATCCACCAGCACACCCCCCGGGAACGCGCTCTGCGCCAACCGTCCAACCTCATTTCCCTGTTCGAGCCGGGCCTCCTGTCCGTCGTCGCTCTCTGCCGCAAGTTCGGATTGATAGATCTGGAGATACAGCCGCTTCAGACACTGGACGCCTGCGACGAACTTCGATTTAGACAAGCGGACAGGAGGCGGCACCGTCATTTACTCGACCTTGTATTTGGCTTTCGCTGCCGTCTTAGTCTGCCGCAGGGTATTTGCTGGGATTGTCCTGCCTTTGCAGTCGCGGCTCGCATGCGGCGCATTTACGAGCGCTGCCATGCCAGTCGGACCCCCTTCAAAAGCCGCTGGGCATAACCGTTAGGATTGCTATTGGGCGAAGCAAGACGGAGTAATCGCATATGAGTTCGATGTTAGCACCGTTAGATATGCCATGGCGCTTCGATCAATCTCCTTTTTGCGTTATCCATCGCGAGGACTAAGAACCTATACTCACGTCGAGCAGCGCCACCCAATACTGGACGGATTGCAGCGCGAAGCCGGTAAGGATCAAGCCCACTCCGAAGATACCCATCCGCCTCTCGGGCACATGATCCGCGATCCATTCGACGAAAGGCGTGCAGGATCCGCCGATCGCCGTGACCAATCCAATCACCAGCCCGGCCGTCACCCCGACGCTCAATGCGTTGGCGCGCTGATGCGCCGTCAAGGCGCTGATATATCCGGCGGCAGTGTAGCCAATCGTTCGAAACACCACCCCGAAGAATTGACGTTTGGTCATACGCGGGCGCGTAGCGGGCTGATAATCGGCGGTCGGCCGCATGCCGGCCCGGTACCCAATCGCTTGTCCTGCCGTGCTCAGTGCGCCAAACGTTGCGCCAAATGTGGCCCCATATAAATAAGCGCCGCCCAGAGCGAAGCCGCCTCCGCGAATGGCGCTCATCGCCGTGTCATACCAGAATCCGGGCTTCGGTCCACGCCTGGAAGCGCGCGCAAACTCCCAGGCGAGTGTGATGCCGTGCGCCACGCCGCTCGCCAGCCCAAACACCGGTCCCAGGGCGAGGCCGAACCCGGCTCCGAAGAGCACGCCGTAAGTAACTCCCCTGGTGAGAGTCCGCAGCGGTCCGTGTTCCCCGCCGAAGAGATCGTAGGCGAGGTATAACGTGCCGAGCACGTCAAGGGAACTGCCGACTATGCTGACCAGCGCCAGCGTGTGCCTGTCGATCGTCAGGATCATCATCTTCGCGACCATCATGGAATGTCGGCAAATTGGCCGTTCTTGAGGACCAGAAACGAGTCGTGCCGCGCTTCAGCGATGAGCTGTTTCTTCGGCGTGTCGAGGCCCTCATCCGCCAGTTGGAAGGTGCCGTGGTGAATCGCTATGCTGGTCTTGGCGGCCAGGATCTCATGGGCTCTAATCGCCTCATCGGGAGCCATATGCACCGGCGACATGAACCAGCGCGGTTCGTAGGCTCCGATCGGCAATAACGCGAGGTCGGGCGATCCGAACGTTTCCCGAATCTGGGCGAAATGAGGTCCGAACGCGGTGTCTCCCGCGTAATATATCAGCCGTTCCCGGCATTCGATTACATACCCGCACCATAGGGTCATGTTGCGGTCGGAAATTCCACGGCCTGAGAAATGCAGCGCCGGGACGCAGTGGATGGTGATGCCCGGCGGTGGCCCCGGTACTGACCCCGTGACTGACCCCGGCAGTGGCCCCGGCAGTGACAACGATTCGCCCCAATCCAACTCGTGAGCGGGCCCTATGTTCTCCAAGCCAAGCAGCCGGGCCCCGCCAGCCGGAACAATGAAGGTGGAATCTCCACGAGCCGCCAGCCGGCGCAGCGTCGGTAGATCCAGGTGGTCATAATGATTGTGGCTGATCAGCACCACGTCGATGCGCGGCAGATCCTCCCAGGACACCCCCGGTTTTCTCCGGCGCCGCGGACCTATCCACGAGAAAGGACCGGCTCGTTCGGACCAAATCGGGTCCGTCAAAATGTTGGAACCCTGTTGCTGAAAGAGCACGGTCGAGTGGTTCACCAGAGTGGTTCGCAATCCGCTGTCTTCCACACGGCGGGGCGGTATGGATGGCTCGACATCCGCAATGAAACCGGGCGACGGTTCCGGCCGGGTGGTCAGCTTCCATCGGAGGGCATCAAGAAGCCCGTGTACCTGCGGAGCATCCGGATTGTAGAAGCGCTTTCCGTCAAAGTGTTTTGGAAATCTCGGGTCGCTGGTACTCTTCCGCATGAATCACCATTTGTCCGGAATTTCTGTTTAATCGCCGCTTCCTGGCAGTTTACACCCAGCCGACAAATTTTGACGTTCCCAGGAGCAGTTTTTCTAGGGGAGCCGTCGTTAGGGGAGCCGGAAAAGAAGCTGAACATCGGACGGCGGTCTGGTGTGCCGTAGGGTGGAGGAAGCCGCGGCGCACTTCACGACGCGTTGGCAATGGGGCGGGAGATTCTTCGGACGCGTCATTCGCAGCGATCAGGTCGTGGCGGTTCGGTTGGGCCTTCACGCAACCATTGAACACGCGCTGAATTGCATGATCCAGCGCCGGTCCTGGCAGAGCCTGCTGTTCCACAACCGCAGGCTCAGCCGGAAGGCCGCTGTTGGTCTGAGTGAAACCCGCCGGTGATGGCCACGGTCGGGTCATTGGGCGCGAATGGCGAGCCGCCGCATCAGCACCTTACTTTGCGGGCGGAGCCGGTGAGAAGCGGCCTGGCTATGTCTTGGAGCGCGGGCGAAAGGTTTGGCCTCTGTCGCCGGGCCCGTTGTCACTTCGACCGGCAAATACTGCCTTTGTAAGTTCCCTCAAAGTTTGAGCTGCCTGGACCCGCATTCGGACCGAAGGCATTGACTAGGGTGCCGGTCACGTTAAGAAACCCAGTCGCTGCCACGAATTTTCCGGTCCCGCCGGCTACGGTGTAGGCCGTAGCGAGACTGACTGTTCCCACCGGCGCCCCGGGAACTGGAGTGGCGGTTGTCTTGCAAATCAAAATCAGGAGATCCTGCGGGCTCAGGAACAACACACCCACGCTGGTCGTTTTTATCGTACCGTCGGGTTGAGGAGTCAGGCTCGTTAGATAATCGGTAGTGGAAGCCTTCAAATCCCCAGTGAGCGATCCAAGAGAGCGGCCCAATGGATCATTGGGCGCGGGAATCGCCGTCGAAACACTTTGCCCTTCCACCTCCTTGCATTTGTCGTCGGCCCGGGCAACCGGCGCCAGCGAAAATACAGCAAGACACACAACACTTAACGTCGTCAACTGTCTCATATCGGTTCTCCTTATCGTCACGAATTGCCTTTCGAATTGGATCGATCTGGTTTGACCGGTTCCATTCCGGCTCTTCTGCAACGTATAAGGAATCGCGGGCCTGAAGGTTACAGCCTCTGGCCGAAAAGCATAAAATAGGTCCTACGACTCTGGTCTAGATGCCAAACTGCCCTCAGTGCGCAGAGGAATTGGGTTCCGACGATCCCGTGGGACTGTGCCCTCAGTGTCTGATCCGGGGCGCTTTCGATAGTTCGGTTGGCGCGGACGAATCCAGAACTCAAACCATCGATACGGTGTCAGCGGCAGCCGATGAGGACGACTTCGGTCGATATCATATCCTTCGGCCTCTGGGCGAAGGCGGTATGGGCACTGTGTACCTGGCCGAGCAGCGCGAACCCATTCGACGCAGTGTCGCCCTCAAAGTCATCAAGCTCGGGATGGACACCAACCAGGTACTCGCCCGCTTTGCCAACGAGCGCCAGTCCCTGGCAATGATGGACCACCCGAACATCGCGCGGATCATCGACGCAGGCGCCACGCCCAAGGGCCGGCCTTACTTCGTCATGGAGTACATCGAGGGCGTACCCATCACACAGTACTGTGATGGCAAGCGGATGACAATCGGCCAACGGCTGGAACTGTTCCTCGCAGTGTGCCGTGCCGTTCAACATGCCCACCAGAAAGGCGTGATCCACCGCGACCTCAAGCCGTCGAATGTGCTGGTGATGGAGCAGGAGGGCACCCCGACTCCTAAAGTGATCGACTTCGGCATCGCCAAGGCTACCGACAAGTGGGCGGTGGAAAACACTCTGGTAACGCAATTCGGCCAGATGGTGGGCACACCGGAATACGCCAGTCCTGAGCAGGCCGAGGTGATGACCGGAGATGTCGATGAGTGTTCCGATGTGTATTCGCTTGGGGTTCTCTTGTACGAGTTGCTGATCGGCACGGTCCCTTTCGACGCGGCCAGAATGCGGCAGGCAGGTTTCGCCGAGATGCTCCGCATTATTCGTGAAGAAGAAGCTCCGCCGCTTTCGCGAAAGTTGAACGCCATGGGCGCGGCAGCGGCCGACATCGGCGCGCACCGCCGGACCGACCCGGCGTCCCTGCGCCGCCTCGTGGATGGCGACCTCGAGTGGATCACTATGAAGGCTTTGGAAAAAGTGCGCGAGCGGCGATACGCTTCGGTCGCTGAGCTGGCGGCCGATATCCAAAGGCATATTGAGGACCGGCCAGTTCTGGCCTCGGCGCCGGGCAGATTGTACCGGGCGCGGAAGTTTCTTCGCAGGCATAGGCTGGCCGCTTTCGGCATGACCGCCGGGTTCGCGTTGATTGTGCTGAGCGAAGTGGCGGTTTCCTCGATCTGGCGCCGCGATTCTCCGCCGAGGTCCCAGTTGACTAATAAGGAAACCATCGTTCTGGCAGATTTCGGGAATACCACGGGGGATCCGGCAATCGCCGGGATGCTTCGGCAGGTAATGGCGGGGGAACTTGGGAAGTCACCCTACCTCAGCGTGCTTTCCGATGCGCGCATGAACCAGACCCTTCGCCTGATGGTCCGGGCTCCGGATGCGAAACTCACCCCGGACGTTGCGTCCGAAATCTGCGAGCGGACGGGGAGTGCGGCAGTCGTGGAGGGCTCGATTGCAGGCTTTGGCAGCCAATACGTGTTGGGCTTGCGAGCAAGGAATTGCCGAACCGGAGATATTCTGGATGAAGAGCAGGCGCCAGCAGCCAGGAAAGAGGACGTCTTCAAGGCGCTGGGCCAAATGGCAAACCGGTTCCGGACCCGCGCCAGCCAATCGCTGCCAAGCGTGCAAAAGGAGCCCACTCTGCCGGCCGAGGTAACCACACCTTCACTGGAGGCCTGGAAGTCCTACAGCGCGGCAATGAAGGCACTACAGAGCAGGTCACTGTCGGCGGAAAGCGTCTCACTCCTGAAGCGCGCCATCGAGATCGACCCGAAATTTGCGATGGCTTATGCCCAGCTGGGCCGGCTCTATGACGCTCTCGGCCAACCCGAAACCGGAGCGCGAAATATAGCCAGGGCCTATGAACTACGGGATCGGGTTAGCGATCAGGAGGACTATTACATCACTTCCAACTACCACCGGCAGGTGACAAGAAACCTGGAACTGGCGCGACAGACCCTGGAATCGTGGACGCAAAAGTACCCCCGGGAACTCTTGCCCCACGGACTTTTGTCGGGCTTCACGTCGCAGGGGTCGGGTCATTACGACAAAGCCGTGGAAGAGGGTCAAAAGGCGATCGAACTCGATCCGGATTTCGCCATCGGCTACGAAACTGTGGCTTTTGCCTACGTCTACCTGAACCGCCTGTCAGAAGCCGAGGCAGTGCTTAGTAAGGCATCGGAACATAAGATCGACACCATTCGGTTCTCGCTATGCCGGTACTTTATCGCTTTTCTGAGGAGCGACAAGGCGGCAATGGAAAAGGAAATGACCCAACGCCGGGCAAAATTGGAAGCCCAGGGATGGTTTGAGCACCAGGAAGCTCTGACCCTGGCGTATCGGGGGCGCCTGAAAGAAGCGGCCCGGCTATCGGACCGCGCGGTGATCTTAGCTCGCCAGGGAGGTTTGCTGGAGAAGGCCGCCCAGTTTGAAGGCGCTCGTGCCGCGTGGAATGCGCTGCTTGGAACTCGCGCGGAGGCGAAAAGAAGCGCTGCGACGGCGTTGTCGCTGTACCGAAGCAGGGACGCCGATTATGGACCTGCCTTTGCGCTGGCGCTGCTGCAAGAGTCCGCGCAAGCTCACAAGATCGAGGCGGACCTCGAAAAGCGCTACCCGGACGACACATCCGTCCAGTTCAGCTATCTGCCTACGCTGCGGGCGCTCGACGCGCTCAACAAGGGCGACGCAGCGAAAGCGCTCGAAATGACTCAAGTGGCAGCTCCATACGACCTCGCTGTTCCGGGTACAGCATACTACACGGGTTCCTTCTTCGGAGCGCTCTATCCGGTCTACGTGCGTGGCCTCGCTTACTCCCGGATGGGGCGCCATCGCGAGGCAGCGGTTGAGTTCCAGAAAATTCTAGATCACCCGGGTATCATGCTGAACGATCCGATCGGACCCATGGCGCGTCTCCAACTGGCCAGAGCGTTGTCCGCTTCCGGAGATCGCGCGAAATCGGCCGGCTTCTATCGGGATCTTCTCGCTATTTGGAAAGATGCCGATAACGATATTCCGGTCGTCCAGCAAGCTCAGGCTGAGTCCGCCAAACAACCATAATTCCGGTGTAACTTTGCGCTCCCAATTTCCTTATCCTGTTTAGCGGGATGCCCGTGAGGACGACATGACGAGCCAGACTATGCACACGCTGCCGGGACCATCCCAATTTCCGACCACGCGGTGGACCCTGGTGGTCGCGGCTGGCGATCCACATCGCAAGGAAGCCCGGTCCGCTCTGGTTTATCTATGTGAGAACTACTGGTATCCGTTGTATGCCTATCTGCGCCGGCGCGGTTATCCGGCCCATCGGGCGCAGGATCTCACGCAGGAGTTCTTCATCCGGGTGTTGGAAGGCCGGTATCTCGACCGCGCCGACCCGGAGAAGGGCCGTTTTCGATCGTTCATTTTGACTTCGTTGAAATTCTTTGTTGCTGACGAAGAAGACCGCGATCGAGCCCAAAAACGGGGCGGCGGGACGGTTGAGCCGCTGGAATTCCCGTCCGGCGAACAGCGCTACCAGCGCGAACCTGGGCACGATGAGACGCCGGAGCGGATCTTCGAACGGCGCTGGGCGCTCACCGTGCTCGACCGGGTGGTGGAGAATTTGCGGGAAGAGTTCGTGCAGCACGGCCGCCCGGAGCATTTCGACCGATTAAAGGTGTTCCTGCTGGGACAGGCGGACACGCCGTATGCCGCGCTGGCTCGCGAAATGAACACGTCGGAGGGGGCGCTCAAGGTGGCCATTCACAGGCTTCGCAAGCGGTATCGCGAACTCTTTCGCCAGGAAATCGCCGATACTGTGGCCGACCCCGCCGAAGTGGAGTCCGAACTGCGGTTTCTGGCGGCCGTGCTGTCGAGGAAGTAGCGCCGGCAGCGCGCCGAATCAGGCTCACATACTCGAAACGGGCCAAAGTGGCCTGGAAAATCGACCTAACTCCTTTGTTTCGCAAAATTTCCGGGCCAAAATGCCTGGATCGCCTAGGGATAGGCCAGCTATGAGACGGGCGTCGGCATATCGAATCACACGGCCCGCCCTCGCACCTATGAGAAAATAGCAGCTTAATGCTCGAAACACCGCTCGTCATCGACGCAACCGCCCAGATCCTGGCCGAAAAGATCCGGACCCGCATTGCCCGGGTCGGCATCGTCGGCCTCGGCTACGTGGGCCTCCCGCTCGCCGTCGAATTCGCCAAAGCCGGCTTTACCGTCACCGGTATCGACGTCGACGCGCAAAAGGTACACCGCGTCAACGCGGGCGATTCCTACGTCGGCGACATCCCCAGTGCCATCCTGTCCCCTCTCGTAGAAGCCGGCAAACTGCGCGCCACCACGGATTTCGCCGCCATTCAGGAACTCGATACCGTCAACATCTGCGTGCCCACGCCCCTGCGAAAGACCAAGGACCCGGACATGAGCTACATCGTCTCCGCGTGCCAGGAAATCGCCGGCCACTTCCACCCGGGCATGCTGGTGATCCTCGAGTCCACTACCTACCCCGGCACCACCGACGAACTGGTGCTCCCCATGCTCGAAAAGTCCGGCCTCGCTGTCGGCAGCGATTTCTTCCTGTGCTTCTCGCCGGAGCGCGTCGACCCCGGCAATCCCAAGTACCAGACCGCCAACATCCCCAAGGTGGTGGGCGGATGCACCGCCGCCTGCACCGAGATGGGCCGCCTCTTTTACGCCCAGGCGCTGGAACATGTGGTTCCGGTCAGTGGGACCCAGGTAGCCGAGATGGTCAAGCTGCTGGAGAACACGTTCCGCATGATCAACATCGGCCTCGTGAACGAGATCGCGCTGATGTGCGACCGCATGCGGATCAACGTGTGGGAAGTGATCGATGCCGCCGCCACCAAGCCTTTCGGCTTCATGCCCTTCTACCCCGGCCCGGGATTGGGCGGACACTGCATCCCCATCGACCCCTTCTATCTCTCTTGGAAGACCAGGCAGGCCGGCATCGAGGCGCGGTTCATCGAACTGGCTGGCTACATCAACGGCCAGATGCCTCACTTCGTAGTGGATAAGGTGCAAAGCGCGCTCAACGATGCCGGCAAGCCGGTGAAAGGCTCCCGAATCCACGTGATGGGTGTGGCTTACAAGCGCGATATCGACGATCTGCGTGAATCCCCCGCGCTCGACATCATGCTGCTGCTGAAGCGGCGCGGGGCCATCCTGACCTACAGCGACCCGCGCGTTCCCAGGCTACGGATCGAGGGCCTGGACCTCACCGCGTGCCCCGAGGAGGCTGCCGCCGCTGCAGATTGCGCCGTCATCATCACCGACCACACAGCCTTCGACTACCAGGCCTTGGTTTCGCGCGCTCCCCTGATCGTGGACACCCGAAACGCGTTAAAAGGTGTGAATTCGTCGAAAATCGTGCGCTTGTAAGCAGGTGCCGGATGCTTGTAAGCAGATGCCGGATGCCAGATGCCGGATGCCATCGCCGCTGAAGTGAAAGGCGGCGTCTTCACCGGCCACCGGTCACCGGCCACCGGCCACCGCGAAGCGAGCGGTCGGCATCCGTTACTGTTGTAGCCAAAAAGATACAGTTGATTCCCATTGACAACAGCCCCGTAACCGCTCACTCTATAGGTGGAGTAGTAGCGAGGTGCTTATGAAGCCCGTTTGGAATGTGGCGTTTACCGTAGCCGCCCTGGCATTGGCGGCGATACCAGCCTCCGCACAACCCGTAGTTTCCGCCAAATCCGGCCTGGTTTCGTACATCGAAGGCAAGGTTTTCGTCGGCGACCAGGAGGTGCAACCGTCTCTCACCAGTTTTCCTGACGTGAAGGAAAAGATGGTGTTGCGCACCACCGAGGGCCGCGCCGAGATCCTGTTGACCCCGGGAGTCTTCCTCCGGGTCGGCGAGAACAGCTCGTTTCGGATGATCACCAACCGCCTCATCGATACGCGCCTTGAGATCCTCACGGGTTCGGCAGTCGTGGAAGCCGACGAGGTGGCCAAGGATACCAATCTCACCATCGTAGCCAACAAGGCGTCCGTGATGATTGCCAGGCACGGTCTCTATCGCTTCGATATGGAACCGGCCCGCGTGAAGGTTTTTGACGGTGTCGCCTCGGTAACTAATGGTGGGCAGACGGCCGGTGAACAGACCACCCCGGTGGCCGCCGGCAGAATGCTGCGGCTGGATTCCGAAACGGCTTCCGTTGAGAAGTTCGATAAAGAGACCACGGACGCGCTCGACCGGTGGAGCAAGCGCCGCGCCGAGAATGTCGCCATGGCCAACGTTTCCTCGGCCAAACAGGTTCATGATTACGGTTGCACCAACTACAACACCAACTTTGCCAACCCGGTCGGCGGTGTTGGCGTTCCCCAGAACAGCCCTTGCTATAACCCCTGCGGCGGATGGCGATACAACCCTTATTATGGGATGGTCACCTATGTCCCCTGTGGCGGCAACATCTACAGCCCTTACGGCTACCGCTATTTTAGTCCGAACAACGTAGCCCGGATGTTTTACGTTCCGCCACCCAGCCGTGGCGGTTTCGGAGGCGGCGGTGTCGGCGGCAACGGTGGCTATTACCCGTCAATGGGTTCGAGTTCGGGCGGATACTCGGGCGCGGTTGCCGCAGCGCCAGGCGCGGGTGCCTCTTCAGGCGCCATGTCGAGTTCCGGCTCCGCAGCCGCTTCGTCGGCCGGGTCTTCCTCGGCCGGTCACGGCGGCGGTGGCGCCAGCGGCGGCCACGGCAAATAGACAATATAAGTAGACAATAGATGTGGGACAGACCATCGCCTTTGGTGGTCTGTCAGGCTTGAAGTTCGGGTGAAGGTCACCTCAGACCCGCGACCCAGAGGGTCGCGGCCACTGCTATACTGCCTGGCGCAAGGGCCGATATCGTCTGCAGGCTCTGATCCCGATTAATTCCGCAATCTCGCCCAGCAGGTTCGGCAGATTCTCAGTATGGATCGCGATCTCGTAGCTCTGTCCTGGTAACCGTTTCAGCAGAGGTTCGTACGATGTAATCAGGGCTGTCGCCGGACGGTAGTCCTTTACGCGGGCGTAGGCCAATACGTTCCGCCCGGCTTCCATTCTCGCTGACCCGAAGTTGTTGTCGCTCAATACTAATTCGTACTGATTGCTGTCCAATTTGGTAATGGCCTCGGATGGCGATGCCGCCACATCCACGAAGTATCCGCCCGCGCGAAGGATAGTCCGAAGCGCCAACCGCGGTGCCAGTTCGCCATGCACCAGCAGTACTCGGGCCAGATCAAGAGATGGGCTGGCCACGCTGGCGCGAGGCCGGCTAAGAGACTTACGCATGAGGGTACAACTAATACTTTAACCCAAATTCGGGCTTTTTCACCCACTAATTTTGATCTGCGCACATTTTGATTCTGGGCACATCAAATCTCAACGTGGCTTTGCTATACTGCCGCACATGCCAAATATCGACAAGCACGCTCCCGGCTCATTTTCATGGATTGAGCTGGCCACTACCGACCAGTCCGCCGCCAAGGCCTTCTACTCCGGGCTCTTCGGCTGGCAAGCCGCCGACTTCCCCATGGGGCCCGATCAGACCTACACCATTTTCCAGCTTGAGGGGCGCGATGCCGCCGCCGGATACACCATTCATGGACCCATGGCGGAGCAGGGAGTCCCGCCTCACTGGGGCCTGTACGTCGCCTCCGAAAGCGCCGACGCCTCCGCGCAAAAGGTAACCGCGGCCGGCGGGAAGATCCTGGCTGGCCCGTTCGATGTCTACGATTTTGGCCGGATGGCCGCATTCCAGGATCCCACCGGCGCCAACTTCGCCGTCTGGCAGCCGGGGAAAAACAGCGGTACCGGCATCACCGGCGTGCCGGGCACGCTATGCTGGGCCGATGTGAGCACTCCGGACCAGGCTGCTGCGGCCTCGTTTTATAAGTCCGTTTTCGGGTGGCAGGCAACGCCCGGCCAGGACACCTCCGGCTACCTGCACATTATGAATGGCGAGACGTTTATCGGCGGAATCCCGGCTCCCCACCAGCGCAATCCCAACGTGCCGGCGCATTGGATGGCCTACTTCCAGGTGGCCGATTGCGACGCCTCCGTGGCCAAAGCCAAGGAACTGGGTGCGGCGGTCTTCATGGAGCCCATGACCATGGAGGGCGTCGGCCGCATGGCCGTGATTGCCGACCCCCAAGGCGCCGCCTTCTCACTTTTTCAGCCCATGCCCCATCAATAAGCGGCCGCGAGGTCTGCTCGTGGTCGCAGAAAACTGAGACTGGGGAAGCCGTGAGGCGACCCGGAGACAGTCACGCACGGTTCTGTGAGAGGCTCGGGGTGAAATTCCCCGGGCCGCCTCGGCGGTGCGAGGCAACTCGCATCCCTACCGCAACATCGGTTTGTGTCGCCTGTCATGTCGCGGCTACTTAAATCATCGCGACTAACTGATACTGCGCAGCCAGCGCTTCGACAATTCTTCTGCGGCCGTGCCCTGGGTTAGGCTCCTCGCGGGTCTTCAGAAGGCCGAGCGACTCCAGGAGGCTCACGTCCCGCATGACCGCCTTTCTGTCACGCCCCAGGTCGTTAGCCAGCTTTGAGACCGCCAGCGGCTCCCTGCGAACACCGCGCAGCAGGCGGACGCGTTCCGCCGAAAGGACTCGCAGCAAGTCCGCCGGGTCTTCGAAGGCCACGGTGATTTGAGCCGGCAGTTTCTCGCCCCGGTCCAACCGGCGGGCGCGATCGCGGGACCGGGAGAAAAATGACTCCGCCGAATGCGTCGTCATGCGCGCTTTGACGGAAGTCCGCACTCCGGTGGTTGATTTTGGCGCTGCTGTCTTACTCGCGTTCTTCATCTTCCTTCTCCCATAGTACCCGCACTTCCGCCTCGAACCGGGCAGACAGCGCGGTATAGCTTTCGAACTCAACCGGTTCCACGCGTCCCATGAAGTGCCGGTGGTGGTACTTGTGGGCGTTGTCATATCCAAGCACTCGCCCATTGTCCCCGCCCCAAATCCGAGGGTTAATGTACGCCAGGCTGTACCTGATGACTTCGCCGGCGGAATTCTGCCAAACTTCTTCTTTGAGCACCGCGCCCCGCCTTGGCCGGGTCAGGTAGAGCGTCTCATCGACCGTCTTCTCAATCCTCGACGGCCTTAGCCATCGTCCTCTCACCAATTGAGTATAGCGCAGGTGGGATGTTGCGGCACCCATCTGAACTTAAATAATCGCGACCCGGAGGGTCGCGGCCACGGTTGCGCTACACGTCGCACCAGGCCACCGCCTGCGCCAAGCCCTCCATTGGATCGCGCGTGGGAATGAACTCCTGGCCTACGTAGCCCTGGTAGCCCGCGTCCAGGAGCGCGCGCATCACCGCCGGGTAGTTGATTTCCTGCCGGTCGTTCAGTTCGGCGCGGCCGGGAACGCCGGCGGTGTGCACGTGGCCGATCCACGGGCCGTACTGGTGAATGCGCCGGATCACGTCGCCGTTCATGATGGCCACGTGATAGATGTCGAACAGCAGTCTGGCGCTGGGGGAACCAGCCTGCCGTACGATTTCGGCGCAGTAATCGATGTCGTCGCCCTGGTAGCCGGGGTGGCCTCTCATCGGGTGCGACTGGTCGCGCGTGTTGAGTTGCTCCAGCACAATGGTCACGCCCTTCGGCTCGGCGTAGCGCGCCAGTTCGGTGAGCCCCTTCACCGTGTTGGCGGCGCCTTCGGCCAGCGGAATCTCGCCCGACTGCGGGTCGTCGGCATTTTGCCATTTGTAACCGGTGAACGCGATCACGTTGGGGACCTCGGCCTCGGCCGCGCGGTCTATCTCCACCTTGGTGCGGGCGATCACTTCCTCCTGGTACCGCGGGTTGTTGAGCCCTTTGGCGAACACCGGGTTGTCCATGCCGTTGTGGGCGAGGGCGTTTTGCAGGCCGCGCTTGCGGACCTGCGGCCACAACGCAGGCGGCACCAGTTCCACGGCCGGGCATCCCAGGCGCTGGGCAGCGTCGCAGATACGGTCCAGATCCCATTGCCAGTCCGTGCCATTCAGACACCAGTAAGCCAGCGATTGCTTGATGCGGCCATTCTTGACCACGTGAAATCCTCCGCTGCCATCATCTCACTCATCGGAGTATGATGGACCAAGCACTGTGCAGAACAGCATTTTCGATGTCGTGATTGTGGGTTCGGGCGCTTCGGGCGGCACCATGGCCTCGCATCTGGCGCGGCGCGGGGTGCGGGTGGCGCTGGTGGAAGGCGGGCCGCGGGTCAACACCCGCACCGACTTCAACACGCACGCCATGCCGTTCGATTTTCCCAACCGCCACATCCCTACGATGAAGCCCGGGAAGGCCGGCTTCGATTCGGAGCGGTCGCGCGGCGTGGGTGGCAAAACCATGCTCTGGAACGCCGTGGCGCTGCGCATGAGCCCGCGCGATTTCAAGGGCAAATCCATCGATGGCGCCGGCGAGGACTGGCCCATCGATTATAAAGACCTCGCGCCTTTCTATGAGACGGTGGAACGCGAGGTGGGCGTGTGCGGGAATCTCGACCACCTGGAAGACCTGCCCGACGGTGTCTTTCTGCCGCCCGTGCCGATGAAATGCAGCGACCTGATTCTGCAGCGCGGCGCCGGCAAACTGGGCCTCAAAGTCATCCACGTTCGCAAAGCCACGCTTTCCGTCGCCACGCCGACCCGGCCGGCCTGCCATTTCTGCGGCAACTGCATGGCCGGCTGCGACGTGGTGGCGAAGTACAATTCCGCCGACGTTCACATTGTGCCGGCCGAACGGTCGGGCCGTCTGGCGGTCTTCAGCAATTCCATCGTGCGGGAAGTGGTGCTCTCAAAGGAGAACCGGGCCACCGGCGTGCGTTACTTCAATCGCGCCGCCAGGACCGAGGGTGAAGTCAGCGGCCGGTGTGTGGTGGTGGCCTGCGCCTGCGTGCAATCCGTGGCCCTGCTGATGATGTCGAAATCGCAGGAGTATCCCGCAGGCCTGGCTAACTCCAGCGGCGAACTGGGACGCAACCTGATTCCGCACTTCACCGGCGGCATCGAATGCTTCCTGAAGGACCTGATGGGCCAGCCGGCGGTTAACGACGAAGGCTTCCTGGACCACGCCTATCTGCCCTCGTTCATGCACACCCGGAAGCGCGATTACGCCCGCAGTTTCGGCGCCCAGTTCAATTATCAGAATCGCCGCTCGGTGGGTTGGGCGCGCTCCATTGGCGGGTTCGGGAAAGCATACAAGGCCGCGGTGAAGAGCCGTTTCCCGGCCTTCGTGGATTTCACGCCGTATGGCGAGATGCTGCCCAACCCGCAATCGTTCGTCGATCTGGATTACGATCATCTCGACGACTTTGGTCTGCCTTCGGCCCGGCGCCACCTGCACTACGGCGAAAACGACAGGAAGCTGTTCCACAGCATGCTGGACTGGAGCCAGCAGATCCTGGAGCAGGCCGGCGCGGAGATTCTGTCGGTGCCTGATCAACCCGCTGCCAATCACGAACTGGGCGGCTGCCGCATGGGCAGCGACCCGCGCACGTCGGTGGTGAATGCCGATTGCCGGACGCACGACGTTCCGAACCTGTATGTGGTGGATGGCAGCGTCTTCCCCTCGGCTTCGGAGAAAAATCCTACCCACACCATCATGGCGCTGGCCGTCCGGACGGCCGGCCACATCGCGGAGCGGCTGAGAAGAGGAGAGCTATGAAAGAGACGCGCCGGGACACGCTCAAGATTCTTGGCGCCATCGGCACCACATGCGCGTTCCCGTTTTCGGCCAATGAACTATACGGCCAGCATGTCCACGGCCAGGTGACCGGCCAGGCCCCCGGACCGGCAATCGGAGTGGCGCTCGCGCCCGCAGGCCCATACCAACCGGCCTTTTTCGGCCCCGCGGAATGGGAGCGGGTCGGGAAACTGGCCGATCTGATCATCCCGCCCACGGACACTCCGGGCGCGGTGGCGGCCGGCGTTCCGCAGTACATCGACCAGGTCCTGACCATGAACCCGGAGAATCGCGGCCTGATGCGGGCTGGCCTCGAGTGGGTCGAGGAACGGGCGCGCGGCCTCTTCTCCGAAAGCTTTGTGAAACTCGCGGAGGAGCGGCAGATCCAGATCCTGCAGCCGTTGAGTGACCAGGCGGAGCGCCACCCCCGGCCGGCGCAGCCACATGAGCAGGCGGCGGAGGACCTGCCCGTAAGATTCTTCCGGACGCTGAAGAACCTCACCGCCGATGGATACTACACCTCCCACGCCGGCCTGGTGGAGGAACTCGGCTATAAGGGCAACGCGATGTTAGCGCAATTCCCGGCGTGCACGGTGAAGTTATGACATTATTCCGCTACTTACTCGGAGCAGCCGTGGCCGCCGGCGCCGCGGCGCTGATCGGCTGGGGTGGCAGCCGCCCGCCCGACATTCTATTCGAGCGCCACATGATCGACCCCGGTGCCAGCGAGACCGTGGCCGTGGCCGATATCAACGGAGACGGCAAGCCCGACATAATCTCCGGCGAGAACTGGTACGAGGCCCCTAAGTGGATCAAGCATAAGTTCCGGGAGCTGGATTTCACTAATAACTACGTGGATAACTTCAGCGACCTGCCGCTCGACGTCAATGGCGATGGCCGCATCGATATCGTGAGCTTCTCTTACTTCGGCAAGCGGGTCTATTGGAGCGAGAATCCCGGAAAGACCGGCGGTCCCCCAGGCGCCTCGACCACCTGGAAAGACCACACCATCGCCACCGGCTTCCCCACGGAGTTCGCGTTCCTGGTGGATCTGGATAACGACGGCAAGGCCCGCGAGGTGCTGCCGGAATTCGACAACGCCAAAGCGCCGCTCACCTGGTACGAGGTACGCGATGGCGGCTTCGTGCCGCACGTGGTGGCGGATCATTCCTTCGGCCACGGCATCGGGGTGGGCGACGTCAACAAGGACGGCCGCAACGATATCATCGTTCCCACCGGATGGTTCGAAGCGCCCGCCGATCCGCGCTCCGGCAAATGGACCTTCCACGCCGATTTCAACCTCGGCTCCGTGGGCTACATTCACGTGCTCGACGTCAACGGCGACGGCCGTCCCGACCTGGTGACCTCGATGGCCCACGACTACGGTATTTTCTGGATGGAGCAGACCGCGCAAGGCACGTGGACCAAGCACATGATCGACGACAGTTGGTCGCAATCGCACTCCCTGGTGCTGGCCGACATCAATGGCGACGGCCAGTTGGACCTGGTCACGGGCAAACGCTACATGGCGCACAACGGCCGCGACCCCGGCGAAAAGGAACCGCTGGGCTTGTATTGGTACGAGTATGTCAAGACGCCGGCGGGCGCCATCGAGTGGGTGAAGCACATCATCGACTACGGTGGGCGCGCCGGCGCCGGGCTGCAGGTGACCGTGGCCAAAGTGGAGGGCAAACCGTATCCGGAAGTGGTGGTGGGCGGCAAGTCGGGGCTGTTTTTGTTCCGGCGGGCGCTTGGGAACTGATATGCTTTGGCGGCCAACCGCTCCCTCACGGTCACGGCTCCGAACGGGGCGGTCGAGCATGCGATCGGGGCCGCTGCCGCTCCGAACCGAGCCGCTGCGACCCCGATCGGAGCCGCGCGCGTCAGCAAGCGGTATGCTTCTCTGCCTGGCGATTCTGTTGACGCCCGCCGGGGCGGTGGCGGAGGCCGGCGCGTCCGTGAACGACCTGGTGGCGTATCTCCGCGCCGCCGTTGCCAGGAACGAGCCGGACAGCCAGACCGCGAAGTACGTGCAGAAGGTGAAGCTGACTCAGAGCCTGGACGACACCACCATCGAGCAACTGGAAAGCGCCGGGGTGGGTCCGAAAGCTGTGGAGGCGCTGCAGGCTCTGCGCGACACTTCGCACGCGTTGGCGCCGCCAAAGGAAGCGGTGCCGGGCTTCGAAGTGCCGTCGCCGCCCGACGTCGAAGATCTGCGGCGCACGCTGGCCGAAACGCGGAAGCTGGCCTTGGGCTACACCGAGACGCTGCCGGACTTCATTTGTACCCAAAACGTGCGCCGGTATCTGGATCCGAAGGGCGCCGGCGCCTGGAAGGAAACCGACACCCTCACTGTCAAGCTGAGTTACTACCAGCAGAAGGAAGACTACCAGCTTCTGTTAGTCAATGGCCGTCAATCCGCCAAGAGTTACGAATCCGCCGGCGGAGCCATATCCAAGGGCGAATTCGGCAGCATGCTGCTGGAGATCTTCGACCCGGCCACCTCGGCCGTGTTCCGCTGGGACCATTGGACCACGCTCCGCAAACGGCGCGCCATCGTGTTCTCTTACCGGATCGGCGCCGCCAAGTCGCACTACAAGATCATGTTCGATGGCAACGGCGAGCGCCTCACCGT
Organism: Candidatus Acidiferrales bacterium; assembly: GCA_035570275.1. Taxonomy (GTDB): domain Bacteria; phylum Acidobacteriota; class Terriglobia; order Bryobacterales; family Bryobacteraceae; genus DATMNI01. The sequence goes on from DATMNI010000449.1 coordinate 63,121, forward strand.
AGTGGCCGGGCAGCATGGCCTGGTCTATGTCGATCCGGAAACCAACATGGTGCTGCGGCTGACACGCGACGCCGACAACCTGCCGGCGTCTTTTCCCATACAACGGGCCAGCGCGCTGCTGGACTACGATTTCACCGACGTTGGCGGCAAGCCGTTTCTGTTGCCGCTGCGAGCCGAGATCCGGATGCTGAGCGCCAGCGGGCAAAACCGCAACGTGGTGGAGTTTCGCGGCTATCGCAAGTTCAGCGGGGAATCGTCGATATCGTTCGAATTGAAGGACAAGTAGCCACAAACATCGGAGAGCAAACATCGGAGAAATCGCGGGCGTTACGCTTTCGCGGGGCGGCTTCCTGATCTGGAACTCCGGTCGAAGCTCTCTTTCCGAATGATTCCGGAGCCCTCGCGAATCACTACCAGACAGTCGGCGGCCACATCCGCCACTTTCTCTTCGTTTCCGTTGGGCCAGCGAATCTCCAGGCTCGCCACAGTCTCTTGACCGAGGCCGAAATGCAGCCGCCTGTCGTTCACCGAAAGATAGGAAGATTGCGCCAGCACCGCCTGGGTCTGCCGCCGCCCGCCGTAGGTGGCTATCACCTGCGCGCCGATGGCAGAGCGATTCGATGTGACGCCGATCAGCAGCACTTTCAGCCAATGGCTCCCACCGCTCATGTCGTTCCGGAACAGCGACGGCGGCTCATTCATGTTCATGATCAGGACGTCCATGTCGCCGTCGTTATCGAAATCCCCGAAAGCCGCGCCACGGCTCGAATGCAACTCCTTCATGGCGGGTCCCGCCAGATCCAGCAGTTCTTCGAATTTGCCTCCGCCCAGGTTGCGAAACAAGACGCTGGGCGTTTTGTAGGGAGCGCCCGGATCGCTCGCCTCGACCTCGGGATAGACCATGCCGGTGGTGAAGAAGAGATCCGGCAGGCCGTCGTTATCGAAGTCCTGTATAGCGGCGCCCCAACCCACGAAACGGGTTTCCACTCTCAGCCCCGCGGGTGTGGTTACATCGCGAAACGCGCCTTTGCCGTTGTTCTTGTACAGGACGTGGGTGTCCGAACTGAAATGCGTTTTGAAGATATCCAGGTGGCCATCGGTGTCGTAATCGCCGATGCCGAGCCCCATGCCTCCCTGCTCCTTCCCATCCTCGTTGAGCGCGACACCGCTCTCCAGGCCCCGCTCCGTGAACGTGCCATCGCGATTGTTGCGGAACAGGAGACTGGGCGTGGTGTCGCAGGCGACGTAAATGTCCGGCCAGCCGTCGCCGTCGAAATCGGCGGCAGCCGCTGTGAGCGGGTAATTCGGCGTGGCTGCCAGAATGCCGGATTGCCGGCTCACATCGGTGAAGGTTCCGCCTCCGTTGTTGTGGTAGAGACGGCATCTCTCCTGCGGCAGTCCCCCTGGCCCACAGAAGACCGGAACACCCCCCCGGTTGCAGATGGGATTCTTGCCGCGAACCGGAATCTTGTCCGGGTCGAAAACAACATAATGACTGACGAAGAGATCCAGCCGGCCGTCGCGATCGTAGTCGATCCACGTGCAGCCGGTGCCATAGCGCACCCCCGAATGCAATAATCCCGCCTGCCCGGTGACGTCCGAAAAAGTGCCGTTGCCGTTGTTGTGGAACAGAAGGTTCTGGCCCCAGCAGGTGATAAAGAGGTCGTCAAAACCGTCGTTATCGTAATCGCCCACCGTGATTCCGGCCGCCCAAACGCTGCGGCCGATGCCGGATTGAGCGGTGACATCCTGGAACGTGCCGTCGCGGTTGTTGTGATAGAGCCGGATGGTCGCCCCGGCGGGGGTCGGCCCGGTACGGCGGCGGCCAGTCAGCATCACGATGTCCAGCCAGCCGTCGTTGTCGTAATCCACAAACGCCGCGCCGCATCCCATGGATTCCAGGATGTAATCGGCTCTGCCCTCATCGCCATAGATCACCGGAAAGTGCAGGCCCGCCGCGCCGGCCACGTTCACAAATTTGGCGTTGAATGGCAGGCCCGATGGCTTACCGCGGGGTATCGGCGTGACGCCTCGCGACGCCATTCCGCTGTATTGTTGGGCGGGCGCCTCAGAACTGAGAGCGCCCAGCGCCAGGGCAGGCAGGGACAGGATTTGCCGGCGGGTCATCGGGTATCGCGTCGAGTATAACAACAAGCGCCGCCAGAGCCGCAATCGGTAGGTGTCCCTAAAGCCGCGTCGATCAGGAGACTACCCGCTGCCGGGTAGTGCGCCATTTCGAGGCAACCGCTCCGTGATCGTCGCGGCTCTGATCGAAGCCGCGCGGGGCTGATCGGAGCCGCGCGGGTCTGATCGGAGCCGCGCGCGTTAGCAAGCGGTTTCCCGATACGTCGGCGTATTTCTGAAACGACCGACTAAGCTAGCCGCCCGTCCGGAAAATACCAGCCGAAGGGCGGCCAGCCCAGGAACTTCGCACGACTGGCGGGGAATGGCGGTGCTACTTCCGCGGCGAGCTCTCGCGAATTGCCCGTCGCGGCCCGCTCATCGCGCCGCTTTTCTGGCCGATCTTCACCAATTGCTGGAACTGGTCTTCGGGCAGGCTCAGCGACACCGTAACCACGTTGCCGCTGGCCGTCACCTGCACCTGCTGCGCCAGTTGTGCCGCCTGCTGGTTCTGCCCGGCGTTCATCTGCGCCAGGCTGATCAGCAGTTTGATGGTGTCGCCCAACGTGGTCGCGTTCTGCGCGGTATCCGTCTGGGCCTGGCCCGTGAAGACCACATTAGCCCCGAATTTAACTCCGCCGCTGGCCGATTGCACGGTCTGCAGCACCGGCGGAATTTGGCCGTTATGCGCCGCCGCCGCGGGGGGCGCCAGCGAAGAAGGCGGCACTGTGCTCAGCGCCCAGGCGTCCTGGCTGGCGCTCAACTGGCTGATCTTCACGGTGACGCCTGAAGGCAGCGGCTGCGGACTCTTCTGCCGGTCGATGGCCCCTTTCACCGAGGCCACGTCGCCCGCCACCGCCGTGGTGGAATCCAGGAAGGCCACTCCGTGCTTCTGTTTGGGGTCCTCCAGAATGTTCACGCTGTTGTAGGCTTCGCTGACCGCGCCTTTCAGACTGGCGGCGGCCGTGAGCTTGCCAATATCGAAATTGCCGCGCGCCAGCGCCAGCCCCGTTTCGGGCGCGCCGGTGGAGGCCACCAGGGTCTCGTTGACGTCGCGCGTGGGGTCGAAACCAGTGAGCGCGATCAACTGCTGCATTCCCGTGATGCTCGACTGCATCTGATTCAGCACATATTGGCCGAACAGGGTGCCTTTGCCCTGTTGCACGTTGACGCCCGCCAGTACCTTGGCGTCGGGACTAACCAGATTCAGCAGGACGGGGTCGGCGGCCGGCAGCACGCCGGCCAGGGTTGTCAAAAACGTCGCGGTGGTGAGGAGTTGTGCCTTCATATCTATTCTGACGTGGATTCTGCTCCATTATTAACGGGACGGTTACAGGTCTGCTAAAGGGACCCCTTACTGGTCCACCGGCGTCTGCTCCACGATTTCGATACCAAACCCTTCCAGCGCAACGATTTTCCGGGGATGATTGGTGAGCAGCCGGATGGTATGCAGCCCCAGGTCGGACAGGATCTGGGCCCCGATCCCGTGCTCGTGCTGGAGTTGGCGCTGACCGGCTTCCCCTTGGTAGTGCATGAAATCGCGGCCATGCGAAACCATCCTGGGCTCGCCAAACCCCTCGCGCTCGATGCGGAATCCCGGGCCAGTTTCGTGCAGGTAGACCAGTACCCCGGCGCCCTCCCCAGCGATCCGGCGCAGCGCCTGACGCACCAGCCGGCTGCAATCGCAACTGGTGGAGCCAAAAACGTCGCCAAACAGGCACCGGGAATGCATTCGTACCAGGACCCCCTCCCGCCCCGCCACCTCGCCCTGTACCAGAGCCAGATGGTATTCCGGGTTGAGGTCGCTGGTATAGGCGATGCTGCGGAAATCGCCAAACTCGGTCTGAATGCAGCCCTCGGCCACGCGCCGGATAAAGCGCTCATGCTTCATGCGGTAGCGGATCAGTTCGGCTACCGAGACCATCTTGAGGCCGTGACGGAGACAGAATTCCTTGAGTTGCGGCACCCGAGCCATGGTGCCATCGTCATTCATGATTTCGCAGATGACGCCGGCGGGCGAGAGACCCGCCATGCGGGCCAGGTCCACCGAGCCCTCGGTCTGCCCGGCACGCACGAGCACGCCGCCATCGCGCGCGCGCAAGGGAAAGACGTGGCCGGGGCGGGCCAGGTCCGCCGGGCGGCATTCGGGGTCGATGGCCTGCAGGATCGTCCGGGTCCGGTCGGCCGCGGAGATACCGGTAGTGACGCCGTCGCGGGCGTCGATAGCCTCGCAGAACGCCGTCCCGAAATTGGAGGTGTTAGTGGGGCTCATCAGCGGCAGTCGCAGGTAGTCGCAGCGCTCCGCGGTCAAGGTGAGGCAGATCAGCCCGCGGCCGTGGGTCGCCATGAAGTTGATGATCTCCGGCGTCACTTTTTCCGCCGCGATGGTGAGGTCGCCTTCATTTTCCCGGTCTTCATCGTCCACCAATACTAAAATTCGGCCCGCGCGGATTTCCTCGATGGCTTCGGCAACGGAAACAAAAGGCATGATTTCATTGTATTGGTAGTTGTCAGGTAACCGCGACACTCCGGGTGGCTTTCACGGGCTGGTCCAACCATCGGGCGAGCAGCTCTGCAAGTTCGCGGCGGTGAAGCGGCTTTGCGAGATAATCGTCCATGCCGGCATCCATCGCCAGTTTTCGATCGCCGGCAGCCGCGGCCGCAGTGACGGCGATGATTGGCACGGAGGTCCTTTGCCGGGCACGGATCCGGCGGGTTGCCTCGAATCCATCCATTCCCGGCATCTGACAGTCCATCAGCACCGCGGAATACTCTCGCGACAGACACTTCTCCACGCCTTCGAGGCCGTCGCTTGCAAGTTCGTACGAGAGGCCGAAGCTCCGCAGCATGGCCGTCGTAACCTTCTGATTAACGAAATTGTCTTCGACGACCAGAATGGGATGCGCCGCCGTCAACTTCCCAATGACTCGCCCGGCCGTAACTCTCTCGGGGCCGCTCTCCACTACCGGGAACCGTACGAAGAAGGAAAACCTGCTACCCGTTCCCGGAATGCTCTCCACGCCAATCGATCCGCCCATCAATTCGACGAGCCTCCGGCAAATGCTGAGGCCCAGGCCGGTACCTCCAAAATGACGAGTGGTGGAGCAGTCCGCCTGAGTGAACTTATCGAAGATGCGGGCTTGCGCCGCGGGCTCGATACCAATGCCGGTGTCGCTTACCGAGAAGGCGATGGTCGTGGCCTCGCTTCCGCCGGCGGACGAGGCTGCCAGGCGGATCTCTCCCTCCCGAGTGAATTTGACAGCATTATTCACCAGATTGCTGAGGATCTGGTGAACGCGAAGCGGATCGCCCATCACCGTTGGCAGGTCGCCAGGGATCTCCAACTCCAAACGAAGGCCTTTCTGAAGCGCGATCGGATGAAAGGCCCGCCACACGTTCCGCAACAGATCGGATGGACAGAACGCGACCGCTTCCAGCGTCAGCTTACCGGAGTCAATCTTCGCCGAATCGAGGATGTCGTTCAGGATGACCAGTTGGAGCCGAGCCGATTCGGCTATGGTGGTTGTGTATTCGAGTTGCTCGGCGTTCAGCGGTGTTTCCATCAGCAGTTCCGCCATGCCAACGACTCCATTCATTGGAGTACGAACCTCATGGCTGACGTTGGCAAGGAATTCGTCCTTGGCCCGGTTCGCATTTTTAGCGGAGCGCGTTGCCGCACGCGCCCGTTGGTACATCCACCCCAGCAGAATCATCAGGATCGTCATAGCGACAAGCACGGCCCAAGCGTAGCTGTTCCTCCGGCGCTGTTCGATCAACTGGGCCAGAGAATTCGCCTCAATATTCGAGAATACGAACCAACGGTCCACGAACCCGGCAAACCGGCCATCCTGAAACATGATGCCGATCTCCTGCCGCAGCGCATCCGCCTGGGGCCGGAACGCCTTGGTGGACGCCGTCCCCATCGGCTGGTGCAGTTCGGAGATCACCCGGACGCGAAAGCTCGTGCTGGCGCATCCCGGAGGACGGTTGAGCAGCATGGCTTCAAGCAGCCGCACTTCCATGAATCCACCATCAACCAAGCCGGCGCAAAGGTGCTGGAGCGTCACCGTACGGTTGGCTGTCAGGTCCATCGTGCTGCCGGGCAGAGCCTGCCTCGCAAGCCGGACACCCGAAGGCAAGTTGGTCACGGCGACGGTGCGATTCTTCCAATCGGGCTCCTCGTCATGCCAGCCGGAGCCGGTTCCACGCCAGATGACGGCGTACTCGTTTTGCAACCACGGGTCGGCCGTGTAGAAACCAGCTTCCTGTGCGGAACGGGACGCCAGCAAGGGCCAGAGATCGACTTTCCCGGCACGCAGCGCTTTCTGCGGCCCCTCCGGACAAAAAATCCACTGAAGATCGATGCCGCGCTTCCGGGCGGCGGCTTCGAGGACTTCGACCGCGAATCCGACCGGTCCGCGGCCCTCAACCAAGCTCTGATAGGGCGCTGCCTGATCGACGCCGATCCGGACCACGCGATGCCCCGCTTGCGGCTCGCCGCGAACAGGCGCCGGAATCGATGCCTGGCCGCCAAGCAAGATCAGAACGGCCGCGAACGAGTATCGAATCGACACGTTACCCCCAATACACTATCGGCATTTTTGCGGCGATCTTTAGCTGGTTCCCGCCTCGCGAAGCGTGAAGCAGCACAGGAATGTCACGCTGAGCCTGCCGGAGCCTTTGCTTCGCAAATTCAGGGTCTATGCCGCCAGACAAAACCAGTCCATGACCAGTCTGATGGCGGTGGCCATACGTACCTTGATGGACCCTGACGAAGAGAAGGCCAAAGCCAGGCGGCGATTCCTCGAACGTATCCGGAAGGCGCCCGACAGGAAGACTGGCGGCACCATCGGCTGGACACGGGACGAGTTGCATGAGCGTTGAGTTCATCGACAGCAACGTCCTGATTTACGCTCACGACGGGGGAGCCGGTGCGAAGCACGCTCGAGCCGTCGAGTTCGCTAAACCGCCTTTTCGAAGGGGAGGCCGGAGCGCTGAGCATCCAGGTGTTGTCCGAGTTCTACTCGGCGGCGACCGAAAACTGGGCGTCAAAAGCGCTGAGGCCGAGGAAATCGTCCGGGATCTCGGCGGTTAGACCATTCACCGGCCCGGACATTCCGATCTGTTGAATGCCGCGCAACTGCAACGCCGGCACAAGATCTCATGGTGGGATGCCCTGATCGTCAATAGCGCCATCGAACTCGGGTGTACGGTACTTTGGACCGAGGACCTCACTGACGGCCAACGGTACGGGAGTATAACCGTCCACAACCCCTTCCGATGAGTCGATCTGAGCCGGGAGCTCGCCAGCTCTTCAATCTTCCGGTATTGCGAATTTGTCGCCGGTGTCGGCCACCCATTGCTTCAGGCGCGCGATCATCTTCTTGCGCTCGGGGCGGTAGCGGTTCAATTGCGCCAGATTGATTTCCTCGTAGGGATCTTCGATCAGATTGAACTGGAGCCAGGAGCGGTTCTCGAAGCACACGTATTTCCAGCCGTCGCGGGTCACCAGGCCGCGGTAGGGTGTATTGGGCGTGTCCAACTGACCGGTGGGTACGACCGATTGCAGATATGCCGAGTCGGGATCGGGAATGGCCGGAGCGGCGCCGATGCGGTGGTAGGACAGGTCGGCGCCCTCCATCCACTCGGGCTTGCGAATGCCACAAAGGCCGAGGGTCGTGGGCGCGATATCGACGTGGTTGGAAAGCACCGGCAGGCGACCGTTTTTCCACGGCGGATAACGGGGCACGCCGCCTGAGATGATGAACGGAGTGCGGATGGATTCCTCAAACGGGCAAACTTTGCGAAGCATACCGTGAGAGCCGTGCATGTCGCCGTGATCGGCGAAGAAGAAGACGTGAGTATCGGCGAGCAGACCGGTTTGCTCCAGCGTCCGGATCACGCGGCCGTAGTTCCAGTCCAGGTTTTCGATCATGGCGTAATAGCCCGCCAGATCGCGGCGCACCTCCTGTTCGAGCCGGGGAACATGCGCCACATCGGGGCGGAGGACGATCCGTTCCGGGTTGTAGTTCGCCATGAAACGCTCCGGCGCGACGTAGGGGTCATGCGGAGGCTGAACGCTCATGACCGCGAAGAACGGCTTGGCGGTCCCCGTCTTGCGCTCCTCGGCGCGATCCTTGACGTAGTTGATCAGCAGGTTCGACAACTCGTCGGTCTCGTAGCCGGGCAGCCGATAATGGAACGCGGTCGCGCCGCTGCCGCCATGCACCCAGCAATCCCACTGGCTGTTGTTGTTCTCGTAACCGCTCCACGTCTCGAATCCGCCGCGGCGCGCGGGATCGGTGATGAAGAAGGCCGCGCGGCCATTCCGCTCGTGGAAGCCACCGAGGTGCCATTTGCCGAAATACGCGGTGTGGTATCCGTTCGTATTGAAGACATCGGCGATGGTCTTCTGGCCTTCCGGCAGAGGGTACTCGTGACCGGGCACGCAATGGTGCGGGTAGCGGCTGGCGAGCATGGAGCCGCGGAACGGGCAGCACAGGGGAAACCCGGAAAGGTGGTTCGAGAACGTTACGCCATTAATGCCCGCGCGATCGAGGTTGGGCGTGCGCGCGTTGGGATCGCCGTTGGATGCGAGCGCCTGCGCGCGAAACTGATCGCCGAGAATCCAGATGACGTTGGGGCGCGGATTGCGCGCCGGCTCGTCCGCATGATGGCCCGCCGGCTGGCCTTCATATTGTTGCCCGATGGCCTGAAGACCGCTCGCCATGCCCAGGGATGCCGTCTGGAGGAATGATCTGCGATTCATAAGTCTCAGTGTAGTTCCGCGGTGGCGATGGCGCTGTCGCCGGCGGCCGAGTAGAGAAGGTAGGGTTGCCGCCTTCGCGATAGATCGCCGGGACCAGTCTGTACCGTGACAGGTGAGTTCGGGTTTCAGCGCAAGGCTGCCTTCGGAGGCTCGACAATTTTCGGGGGATCCGCTGATTCATCACATGCGCCGGAACGGAGCGAAATTGGCTAATATCGGGTAGAGGGAAAAGCTCAAAGCTATGACGACCGCTAACGGCGTGATGGTTTGCAGGGGAACAGAGGAAGTTCGCGGCAAGGCCGTGGCTATGGCATACGAAGATATGCCATGCGAAGAATGCCCAGGCGGCTATCGGCTACGCGGAAGCGATTTTGGAATTTGGCCATCCTGTCGACAACCGGACGGCCGTTCCCGAAGGTGCACATGACCACGCATAGGGCACGGGTCCGGAACTCCTCGTCAATTTGTCTTTTGCTCATTGCGGCGGCGGGCGTCGTGGCACTTCGGGTAGCGGCTCAGTCCCCCCCACCATTAGCCACGGACCCGAGCGGCACGCTGGCGCGGACCGTGGGTCCATTCATCGAGAAGAACTGCCAAACGTGCCACAACACCGGCCTACCCTCTGGCAGCGTCGATCTCCAACAATTGCTGGCGACGCCCAATTCACTCGCCGAGCGTCATGATACGTGGGAAGACGCGGCCTACCAGATTCGTTCCGGCCAGATGCCCCCGCAGGGCGCTCCCAAGCCGTCGAGGGTCGAACTCGACGCGGCGCTCGAAGCGATCAGCCTTGCCGTGGCCGCAAACCCCAGGGGGACGGCACCGCCGGTCACCGCTGCTTTGGCGCCCGCTACGGGCGACTGGCTCACGTTCGGCTACGACGCCGAGCGAACTGGCTGGGCACGCGGCGAAACGAAAATCTCGAAAACGAGTGCTCCCCAGCTCCACCTGCTATGGAAGCTGCAGACCGATACGGCGCCAAACCCCGTCAATCGCTATTCGACGCTGACCGACCCCGTTGTGGCAGCCAATGTTCCCACGCGCGACGGCCCGAAGAAGCTGGTATTTGTGGGCAGCCACGACAATACGGTATACGCGATCGACGCCGATAAGGGCACGATAGTCTGGAAGAGAAGCTACCCGAATACCACCAAGCCGCCGCTGGCCGCGACTGGGAATTGCCCGAACAACATGAACGCCACACCGGTGATCGACCGGCAGACCGGCATCCTGTATTTCCTGCCCAACGACGGCAAGCTGCGGGGTGTGAGCCTCGCTGATGGGGAAGATAGATTCCCTGGCACTAGTATCGTTCCGGCGTTTTCGCGGAATTTCAGCCTGAACCTCGTGGATGGCCGGATCTTCACTTCAACGACGCGCGGCTGCGCCAATGCCATCTCCGAAGTCGTGGGGATCGACGTGTCCGGTTCAGAACATCAGGTGATTCACTTCTACACCAGTACCGGAAAGGGGTCGGGAATCTGGGGACGCGGCGGAATCGTGAAGACGCCCTTTGGCTGGCTGGCTCAGACCGCCGATGGCGCGTACGACCCTGGAAGCGGCCGGTGGGGCAGTTCGATCATCGGCCTGTCAAGGGATGGCCGTCTGACCGATTCGTTCACTCCGCCAGATCAGGAAGAGCTCAACGCGCGGGATTTCGATCTCGGCTCAAGCAGCCCGATAGTCTTCCCGTACGGCGGTCGCACCCTGGTGGCTACTTCGGCCAAAGAAGGCAAGATCTATCTGCTCGATGCCAAGAATCTGGGCGGCAAAGATCATCGCACCGCGCTTTATACATCTCCCCGCTGGTCGAACGACGCCATGCTATTCGGCTATAACGGCATGTGGAGCGTGATCACGACTTACGTGGATGCCGAGGGCAAGCGCTGGCTGCTGGCGCCGTTTTATGGACCGGCGGCGAAAGACACGGCGGGCTTGTTTAAGAAGAACCATGGTCCCACGGTCAACGGACAATTGATGGCCTTTACGGTGGAAGGACCGGGAGCGCGCCCCATGCTGCAGCCGCAATGGGTGTCCGCGGATCTGGATCTGCCTGGCGTCGCCGTGGTGGCAAATGGCGTGATCCTGATACTGGCAAACGGCGATCGCGCCTCCACTCTCCTTCCTGGCGGCGGTCGCGGGGGACGGGGCGGTCCCGGCGGATTTGGTGGCCGAGGTCCTGGCGGCCGCGGCGGACCGCGTGTTTTGCCACTGACGGAAGTTAATCCCGCCGAGCCCGGATTCGAACGAGACGCGGCATGGCGCGCTGCGCAATCGCGGCCCTTTGAAGAAGGTGGACAGAAACCCGGGACACGCTACTCGGGTGGCAGAGATACCACTCACGCCGTCCTCTACGCGCTGGACCCGGCTACCGGTGACGAGATTTATTCGACCGGCGACGCCATGGATAGCTGGAACCACTACGGTGGCCTGGCGCTTTCCGGCGGAAGCATTTTCATCAGCACGTGGGACGCGAGAGTTTTTGCGTTTGGACTGGGAAATTAACGGCTCAAGAGTGACGTCATCAACGTGAATAAGAGGATGGCGACGTGCGGCCGCCGGAGGTTTGAAGAGATGAAAAGAAGCCTGCTGTTCGTAACGCTGGCCGCGATGTTCGCCAGCACGATCGTGGCGCAACCCGATCCGGACTACAAACCCCGACGCCTGAACAAGGCCATCGAATTACTGGAGGACGATCAGCCCATTTTTTACACCGGGGCCGGCGGCGGTGGGTATGAACAGGGTGTGAAGATGGCCCAGACCTGGGCGGACGTGATCATGTACGAGATGGAGCATGGCGCCTTCGACCTCGCCAATCTGCGCCAGTTCATGCAAGGGCTGGCGAAGGGCGGGCCCACCAAAAGCGGCCATCGCCTGCCGACCGTGATTGTGACGATGCCGGTGCTCGGTTACGACGAGGCTTACATGCGCGCGAACTCGTGGATGGTGGCTCAGATTCTAGCCACGGGCGCAATGGGACTTCATCTTTGCCATGCGCGGGACCCCAAGGCGATAGAGGTATTCGTGGCTGCCTCGCGTTATCCCTTTGAGCGTCCGAATATCAAGCAGCTTCCCATGGAGGGGATGCGGGGCGCCGGAAGTCAGAACTTTGCTTCGCAGATCTGGGGCATCTCGCCGAACATGTATGTGAACGTGGCGGACGTCTGGCCGCTCAACCGGAAAGGGGAGATCATGCTGGGGCTGAAGATCGAGGACAAGCATGCACTCGCCAATGCCGAGAAAAACACAGCCGTGCCAGGCATCGCTTTCGCCGAGTGGGGTCCGACCGATCAGACTATGTCTTTGATCGGGTTCTCCGCTTACGCCGACACGTCCATGCCCGCGGGCCGGGGTGGCGATGGGGAGGGCGGTGGTGGTGGGGGCGGACGCGGGGGACGCGGCAATCCCCTGGTGAATACCGATTCAAGGCTGATCAACGCCCGAGCCAAGGTCTTCGCGGCGGTGAAAGCGAATCACGAATATTTCCTGAACAGTTGCAACGTCGACAACGTGATCGACATGATCAAGGAAGGCGTTCGCGTGTGCACGGGCACCGAGGCCGTGGCGCAAAAAGGGCGCGAATTCACGAAACGCAAAATGCCGTGGTAAGAAGCGCCTCATCGGCCAGATCTGACGCGATTGCTTCTTCCGGGCCATTTTGGAGAGCATCTGGCTCCGATCCCATTTCGCCAAAGGCGAAACCATTTCGCCAAAGTCGAAACATGGTGGGGCCAGGCGGAGACTCCCCGGTTACGTTACCTCTTTCCTCAGTGCAACGGGGCGCGACTTCCATCGGTAAATAAGCACCGCCATCCGCGCCACCAGCAGCATCCCGAGCGCGGCCGGCCAGAACGGCACCAGATTAATCCACGCCGCCAGCGACCCCGGCGCGGCGCCAGCGGCGAAAGAATAATCGAACACGATCGACCTCTGCGCCTCGTCCCGCTGCTGCCGGCTCACCTCCAGCCCGTCCGCCGGAGCCGCCAGGCAATTCACCAGATATACGCTGATTTGGGGCAGATGCCGATTCTCGAACCGCAAGGTATGCCCGGTCCGCATCGTGCGCAGTTTCATCCGGATCGTCCCCAATCCCTCCCGCATCGCTTCCGGAGCCGGAAACGTGCTTTCCATCAGCGACAGCGCCGCGGGCACGCCATCCACCCGCAACTCCACCTCCCGCGCCACTCGGGCCGCATAGACCCGCTCTTCTTCCACGGAAATCCTCCCGTCACGATCCCGGTCGATCACAGCCATCACCACGGGCAGTACCGCCACGCCCGGCGTCAGTTGGATTTCCACGTCAATGCCGTCCCGAGTCACTCCGATCAGGGTGGCCTGCAGATACTCGTCCAGCCGGTGCGCCGCCGCGTCTCCCGACAGACTTATAGCCAACAGCGCGCCCAACGCAAGCCGCTTCATCGTCACCTTATTCAATGTCCCGGCTCAATGGCCCGCTGACTTCTTCCCGTAATCGTTAGTCGGATCCCGGTAAATCGTATGGATATGCATCGTCGGGTCGCCCCCAAGCGGCTGGGGGGCGTATTCGATCACCAACGTCGGTCCCTGAATCCGGTAGTATGCCGGCATCCCGTTGGTCGTCGGTCCGCTCCAGGCAAACCACGTCCCAGCCAGATTCGCTTTAATCTCGGCCATGCGGACCGCCGCTGCCTGTTCGTTGATTATGCCCGCCCATTCGCCCGCCAGGTCCAGCAGCATCGCCTGCTGGCCGGCATTCATCGCGGAACACTTGATCCCCTCTGGCTGGATCGTCTTTCCGTCCTGCCCCGGTCCCAAAACCAGATCGGCCACCTTGTAGTTGAGAATCGCCTGCTTTCGCTGCCCTTCGTCCAGGGCGTTAATCAGCGCGAACGCCTTATCGTTTTCGGCTCCGAGCGGCCGTACCGTGGCGCCGTCCACCGTATACTTCGCCGGTTGAGCCGCCGTGAGGCTGGGCGTCAGAATGCCTTCGCGACCCACCATGGTAATATTAAGCGCCAGATGGTGCCCGCCGAACTGCAGCATCCACGGGTCCTTCACGGAAGGCTTGCCGAGAATGGAAATGTAGAACAGGTCGCGCCCGAACATCGGCCCCCCGCGCCCGCCGCGCCCCCCGCGCCCGCCGCTCTCGGCCTTCAGCGCCTCGTCGCCGGCCACAATGGCGAGCACTTTCTGGTACCCGCGCTGGCTCAGCGTAGCGGCCAGCAGCGCCATCGCGGCTTTCTTCTGCGCCTCGCTCAGATCGCCCATTTTCAGGCCCGCCCGCGGCACCATCGTCGTGGGCAGATTCGACCACTTCACCCGCTGCGCGGCGTCGTTGAAGTCGAATAGCACCTTCGCCCGCTGTCCCTCATCGAGCGAACTCAGGAAACCGTTGGCGCCGGCGACGATCGTGGAAGCGACACTGGAAGGACTCTGGGCCTGTGCCAGCCCGCAGCACAGAACGGCGGCGAGGAAACTGATTTTACTCATCTCCCAAGTATCCGCCAGTTCCGCGGCGGTCGGCAATCGTCCGCCTCAGACCGAAAGTGTTCTTCATCGCAGAGCCGCAGAGAGAGCGCTGAGGAAGACCAAAACTGATACGGCTTTCGGCATGGGTCGTAGCCTCCGACAATCCCGGGGTTGGCGCGCAGGAAGCAGAGACACTCGCATGCTGACGCGGCGAAGCCTTAGGGGAGGGTTGAGGCCGCCTACTTCACGCACCGCCGCGTGGCGATAGCCCACCCTTGTCTCGGCTTCCTTGCGCACAACCTGGCGTATACGGCGGTAACCCTACCTGTGTGCAAGGCATGCCTCAGTGCCTCTGCTCTGCGACTTCCTCCGCGTCTCGGCGTCTCTGCGGTTAACAGAACCTTGACTCATTCTCTGTCGCGTCTCCACTGTCGACCTCACTTGGGCAGAAAACTACCGTATTTTGGCAGAATCACGTCCTGCGTGAATTTGTCGTGATCCCGCATTGCCTGCACGATCCCTTTCATATCCGCCGCCTTTACAGCGGCTTCGATCATGGCCACGCCTTCTTTGGCCCATGCCGCGCGCTGCTCCGCGGTGATCGGTTTGGCCAAACCTCCGTGTTCGCCGGGGTCGCCGAAGTAGGCTCCGATTGCCCCGCTAGGCGGACCCAACGCCTGGAGTTTGCTCAGGCTCGGGTCCGTGGGATGCTCGGGCATAACTTGCGTGACGTCAAGAGGAATGTCTTCCAGCCTGCCGGCAATTGAGTAGGCGCCGAACAGTACCTTATTGAAGTCCCCCTTAACCCTCCGCATCAGTCCGCCCGTCTCGATATAGAGAATCGGGTCTTTTGTCTCATCGAAGAATTCACGGACCAATGGGCTGAGTGTCTCGGGCGATGGTCCGTGCCCCGTCAGGTAGATCTGCCGCCGGAAGCCCTGGCGAAGTAATGATCGCGCCAGCACCTTCAAATACGCCAATCCCTCGGACGGCGTGACGTACACGGTGCCCTTTCCGACCACCGTCCCACCCGGAAAGAAGTAGGCGAGATATGGAAAGACCAGCCCGTCGGTCTGCTCCGCCATCTTTTGAGCAAAGGCCAGGGGGCCGACATATTCACAATCCGTGGGGAAGCCCCCGTGAACTTCAACATTGCCCACGGGAATGAAAATGA
Organism: Candidatus Acidiferrales bacterium; assembly: GCA_035570275.1. Lineage (GTDB taxonomy): Bacteria > Acidobacteriota > Terriglobia > Bryobacterales > Bryobacteraceae > DATMNI01. Next base: position 78,633 of record DATMNI010000449.1, read on the forward strand.
TGTCATTCCGCTTGAGGTACGTTTCGATCTCGGTATTCGTCAGGCTGGTGAGGTAGCGGGTGCGCATGGGAGGAGTTCCCTGACTCCATGACACCATCGCGAAAACGGTCGAGATAAGCGCTAGCCGCATGAGCCAGACGCCGAACGTTACTAAAACTTTGGACATTGTGATCTCCTCGAAGAAGCTAGCGCCGGTGGAGAGGGGCATAGGCGCGATTCAGCCCATTTTACCCGATTCGACGTTGGAAAGAGCCTGGAAAACGCTGCATCCGGAAACAATCCACGAAGTCGTGCAGAGGCCCTGACCGCGCGACAGCATTGCGTACGCGACGGCACGTATCACGGCGCGAAGGTGGGGCGAAGCCGGTGCTGGGCGAGAAGAGATGCGCAATGGCGCGGCCGAGGTCGGTTTTCTGGCGCTGGATCCCTCAAGGGCGGACGAGGTCGCGTTTTCCCGACTCTAGCTCAGGATACCCCTCGCCGGTGGATGCCAGGGAGATTGACGCATGGGCGGCAAACAAGCGGCGCCTCAAAGAGATGATCTCCGGGGCCGGCGGGTTCCGGACTGGCCGAAAAGTTTTTGGCCGCCGGGCAGTCCATGGTCGTTGCGAAAGGCAATCAGAGATTGCTCAAAGTCGTGGAGGCGACACGGCGGATTCCCACCGGGAGTTGCCGCTGGTTCCTGCCGGATTTCTGCGCTATTGTAGCGCAGAGGAGTCCACCGAATGGAAACTGAGAAGAACAAAGTGTCGAGCGGCGCGATACAGCTATACAACCTGTTCATTCATGGGGAAATTGACCGGCGTGCCTTCATGGAAGGCCTGCAGAAATTCGCGACGGGCGGTATGGCTGTGGCGGCGCTGGCTGAAGCCTTGATGCCGAATTACGCGGCGGGACAACAGGTATCGAGGACAGACGAGCGGATCAAGGCTGGCTACGAGGCGGTCCCGTCGCCGCAGGGTAACGGCTCGATCAAGGGTTATCTGGTGCGGCCGGTGAGCGCGGACTCGCGCGACGCCAAGCCGGCGAAGTTGCCGGGCATTCTGGTGGTTCACGAGAACCGCGGGCTGAATCCACACATCGAGGATGTGACGCGCCGTTTTGCACTGGCCGGTTTCATGGCTTTCGCTCCGGACGGGCTGACGTCGGTGGGTGGGTTCCCCGGCGACGACTACCGCGGCGGACAGATGTTCAGCAAGATCGATGGCAAGAAGA
>DATMNI010000450.1:0-11146 GCA_035570275.1 Candidatus Acidiferrales bacterium
GGAGTCTAACCTCCGGAGTGATCGGTCACGCGATTACACGCGGCGACGCGTTTGCCGGTGACTATAACTGGGTGCTCTCAGCTTCGGCGCTGAACCAGTTCCGGGTTGGCTATTCCAGGCGCGATCTCAATCAGACGTCCCTGCAGAACGGCGGCATCACGATACCGGGGCTGCCGCAAAATTCCTTCGGATCGGTGTTGCCCGTCTTCGCCGTCGCCGGATTCCAGCAAATCGGTCCGACCACCGCCGCCAACTCCAATTTCACAACCTCCATCACCGAGTTCGTCGATACGTTTACGCTGGTGCGCGGCCGCCACACCATTAAGTTCGGAGCCGACATCCGGCGTGAAGCTCTGGACGTTCTGAACCCGCCCAACCCCACCGGATCGTTCGGCTTCGCCACCACCGGCACCAATAGCGCCGCGGTCTCCGGAAGCGGAAATGCACTGGCCTCGCTGCTTCTGGGGCAGGTGAACGCATTCACCATCGACATCCAAAAGCAGGTGATTCAACCGCGCGCGCACATTGCCGAGTTCTTCATCGGCGACGATTGGAAAGTCTCGCCGCGGCTCACACTCAACATCGGCACCCGCTACACGCTCAACTTCCCATCGACGGAGGTTCACGATCAAGGGGCGGTCTTCAATCTGAGCTCGCAGGTGCTGGACTTTCCTCACACCGCCCGTGCGCTGGAATGTTGCGACTTCGGCCCCCGCGTGGGCCTGGCTTATAAAATTGGCGAAAGCTGGGTGGTTCGCGCCGGCTACGGCATTATCTTCTTTGAGCAGTCCGGCATCACTACGCCCTTTACGATCCCGCAGTTTCCGTTCGTTCAAACGGTGGGCCAGCAGTCACCGGACAACGTGAACGCCGCGTTCGGTCTGTCGAATGGACCTACGGTTCAAGTTACCGCGCCCAATCCGAATTCCGGTCTGGGACAAGGTGTTTTTGGCGTGGATCGCAATAACGGTTCGGGCTATTCCCAGCAACGGAACTTCACCGTTCAAAAAACTATCGGAAAGAACTGGAATGTGGAGGTGTCGTACCTGGGCTCCAAGAACACGCGGCTCGGCATACCCGATGCGAACATCAACCAACTCCCTTCGCAAGACCTTTCCCTGGGCTCGGCCTTATTGACCAAAGTTGCAAATCCGTACTTCGGGCAGATTCCGGCCGCGTCGTCTCTGGGAGCCGCAACCATCGCGCAGCAGCAGCTTTTGCGGCCGTTCCCGCGCTTCACCAACGTGGCGCTGTTCCGTGACAATGTGGGTAACTCCAGCTACAACGCCGCTGCCGTGAAACTGGAGAAGCGTTTGTCCCGGGGATTGACCATCAATGCGTCGTACACCTTCTCCAAGTTGCTGGATGACGCTTCCAGCGTCTTCTCGCAGACGATTTTTACCGGCCCCGTTCTCAACACTACCGGCGCGGCGGACGCCTACAACCGGCACCTGGAAAAGGATCTGTCGAGTGGCGATATTCCCAAGGTTTTCGCGCTTGGCTGGGTCTACGAGATTCCTCGCCTCTGGAAAATCTCGGGCTGGCAGATCGCCGGCCTGGTCCGCGTGCAGACGGGCGACACCGTGGCGGTCACCCAGGCTACCAACAACAACTCAAGCCTGGGCTTTGCCGTGCAAAGGCCCAACCGCATCGGCGACCCCAACCAGATGGGCGACCGCACCGTGGCCAGGTACTTCAACACCGCGGCCTTCAGCGCCGCACCGCAGTTTGTGATTGGAACCAGTTCGCGCAATCCGGTTCGCGGACCAGGGCTTCAAGACGCGGATCTGATGATCGGCAAGACGTTTCGTATTGCGGAGCGCGTGAACCTGGAATTCCGCGCGGAAGTTTTCAACGTGTCGAACACCCCTCCGTTGAACGATCCCAACGGAAGCTTCGGCAGCGCGGCCTTCGGTTCCATTACCAGCGCGGGCAATCCCCGCGACTTCGAATTCGTCTGTAAGGTTCGCTTCTAGCTCTCAGCTTTCTAGATCCCAGGCTGACGCTACAATGGTGAGGGTCATGTATACAAGACGCTGGTTGCTTTTGGGGCTTCTGGCAGCGGGCCTTCTGCCGGCGCAGGACGGGCCGCCATCAGTCGCGGGTACATCGGTCCCGGTCACATCGGTACAGGTTTCCGGAGCGGTCAAGCAGGCGCTGACGCTGTCCGCCGACGATCTCGCCAAAATGCCCCGCGCATCCGTGCGTACCACGAACAACGGCATCGAGACCGTCTATGAGGGCGTCTGGCTCCATGAAGTATTAAAACGGGCCGGCGTTCCGCAGGGCAGTGAACTGCGCGGCAAGGCGCTGGCGAGCTATGTGCTCGCCGAAGCGCAGGATGGCTATCAAGTCGTGTTCTCGCTCGGCGAACTGGATCCGGCTTTTATCGACAACCAGATTCTGCTGGCCGATACCGCCAATGGCAAGCCCCTGTTCGGCGCCCAGGGCCGGTTCCGCCTGGTTGTGCCGAAGGACAAACCGGGGGCACGGTCGGTCCGCATGCTGACCAGGCTCGAAGTGGTTCAGGTGAGGAAGTAATGCCGTGAAGCCGCGTGTTGAGAACCGGCTCGCCGAGATTCGAAAGAGCCGAGGCCTGGGTGCATCCGACCTGGCGCGTCGCGTGCAGGTGAGCCGCCCGACGATATACGCGATCGAAGCCGGGACGTACGTTCCCAATACCGAAGTCGCGTTGAATCTTGCGCGCGAGTTGGAGGTGACGGTCGAAGAGCTGTTTTCGCTGGAGGCCGGGTCGCACCAGTCGCCCGAGACACTAGCCGCCGAGGTGCTCAGCGCGGCGCCGCCGGCCAAAGGGCAGCCCGTGCGTATCTGCCAGATCGGTTCGCGCTGGGTCAGCGTTCCGGTCAGCGCCTCGCCGTATTACATGCCGGAGGCCGATGGCATCATCAAGCGCACAGGCCGGACCAACGGCCGTGCGGACCTGGTGGTGTTCGCCAGGGAAGAAGCCTCTCAGAAACGGCTGGTCCTGGCTGGGTGCGACCCGGCCACGGGTCTGCTTTGCCGGATGGTGGAAAAAGTCAGCGGCGTGGAAATCGTCTCCGCCGCCGCTTCCAGTGAGCTGGCACTCAGATGGCTCAGTGAAGGCAAGGTGCACATCGCCGGTTCCCATCTGGAAGATCCGAAGACCGGCGAATTCAATCTGCCCTTCCTGCGCGGGAAATATCCGGATGAGGACTTCAGCGTGGTGACGTTTGCGCGCTGGGAAGAAGGACTGGTCGTGGCGCCGGAGAATCCCAAGGCCATTCACAAGATCGAAGACCTGGCCCGGAAGAATGTCCGCTTCGTAAATCGGGAACCCGGCTCGGGAAGCCGCGCCCTGTTGGACAAACGGCTGGAGAAAGCCGGCATCGAAGGGCATCGGGTCAGGGGATACGACCGGGTCGCTTACGGTCACCTGGCGGCTGCTTATTGTGTGGTGTCCCTTGAGGCAGATGTTTGCCTGGCCACGCGATCTGCCGCTCAAACCTTCGGTTTGGATTTCATGCCGCTGCATAGCGAGCGCTACGATCTGGTGATGCTCAAGCGTACCGCCGATCTGCCGGCCGTCAAGGCGTTCCTGGATGTTTTGCAGCGCGCCGCCTTGCGCCGCAAGCTCGAGGTCCTGGCTGGTTATGACACTTCGGATACCGGAGCGCTGGTTGCTTAATAGGTGGCCTAAGAGGTTGCCTGGGCGCTGCGCCGCCGGGTTCTTGATCGCAGTGGGCCTGATGGGCGCCGATTTCGATTGGAATCTGCCCGCCGGTTTCCCGCGACCGGCAGTGCCGTCCGACAATCCGATGAGCGCAGCCAAGGTCGAGCTTGGCCGCTACCTGTTCTACGACAAACGGATGTCGGTAAACGGAAAGGAATCCTGCGCGAGCTGTCATCGCCAGGAACTGGCTTTTACGGACGGCCGCGCGCGCGCCGAAGGCACGACCGGGCAACTCCACCCGCGCAGCAGTATGAGCCTGGTGAATGTGGCGTACGCACCGCGATTGACCTGGGCAGACGCGGCGCTGGCATCGCTGGAAGAGCAGGCGCTGATCCCCATGCTGGGTGAAGATCCCATCGAGCTCGGCCTGAAGGGTCACGAGCAGGAATTGCTGGCCGGACTACGCCGCGATCCCCTTTACCAAAGACTGTTTCCGGCAGCATTTCCAGATGACGCCGAGGCCTTCACTCTCTCTAATGTAACCAAGGCCATCGCGGCCTTTGAACGCACCATCGTTTCCATGCGGTCGCCGTACGACCGCTATCGCTGGGGCGGTGACGCCTCCGCCATTTCCGATGCCGCCAAACGCGGCGAGCTTCTCTTTTTCTCAAGCGAGCGCGCGGGCTGCTTTCAGTGCCACGCCGGATGGAATTTCAGCGGAGGCGTTCGATTCGAAGGAAGCGACGAGGCGGGACGCGAAAACGACCCTCGCGGCGGCTTCTTCAACACCGGCGTGGCCGTTTACGCCGCGCCCAATCGCGGACTCTACGAACGCACTCAGCGAACCGGGGACATCGGCAAGTTCCGCGCGCCCTCGTTGAGGAACGTCGTCCTCACCGCGCCGTATATGCACGACGGAAGCCTGGCGACGCTGGAGGAGGTGATCGACCATTACGCGGCCGGGGGCAGGCTGGACCATCCGAACAAGTCGCGAATCCTGCGTCCGTTCCGTGTGACGGATGGTGACAAACGCGACCTGGTCGAATTCCTGAAATCGCTCACCGACCAGGACCTGCTTCACGACGCTCGGTGGAGCGACCCCTGGCCGCTAGTGAAAAACGACCGGCAGTGAAAAGCGGCTGGCAGTGAAAAGCCCAGGCGGTGGAGCGACCCTTGGCCGCTAGTGAAAAACGACCGGCAGTGAAAATCGGCTGGCGGTGAAAAGCCCAGGCGGTGAAAAACGACCAGCAGTGAAAAGCGGCCGGCGGTGAAAAGCCCGAGCACCTCGAAATGATGGGAAGTCTAGTCTTTTTGGAGCATCACTTCGGTCGACTTGATGACCACGGTGACCTTGTCTCCCTTCTTGAGACTAAGCTGTTCCGCGCTGCGGCGCGTGATCACGCTCTCGATCTGGTTCTTGCCGATTTTGACGACGACATGGGCCATGATATCCCCTAGCGTCACTTCGACGACTTTTCCTTCGAGCTGGTTTCGCGCTGAAATGGGCATGATCTAAGAATGCCACGGAAGGCAGCCAACTGCCAAGGGCCGCGATGCTTAAACGTTACTCGTTCCGCAGCGCCACGGCCGGATCGATACGCATTGCCCGCCGGCCCGGAAAATAGCAGGCGGCCAGCGCGGTCGCCAGCAGCAGCGCGGCTACGGCAAAGTACGTCGGCACGTCAAACGGCTGGATGCCGAACAGCATGGCCGTGAAGTAGCGAGAGAGCCACCACGCACCCAGCGCGCCCGAGGCGAGGCCGGCCAACACCGGCCGCATCCCCTGGACGAGCGCCATCCGCAGAATGCTGCGGCCGCTTGCTCCCAGCGCCACGCGGAGCCCGATCTCCGCCGTGCGGCGGCTCATCGAATACGAGAACACTCCGTAAATGCCGGTGGTCGCCAGCAGCAGCGCCAGGCCGCTGAACACGCCCAGCAGAATGGTGTTGAACCGCTGCGGCGCGACGGACCGGTGGACCACTTCTTCGAACGAGCGCACGTCGGCAATCGGCAGATTCGGGTCCAGGCCGGCGACGATGGATCGAACCGTGGGCAGCAGCGCCAGCGGATTGCCGCGGGCATGGACCACGAACTGCATGCTTTCCAAACTGCCGCCTCCAGAGGTGGTATACTCTTGGCGCGACGGGTGATCGCTTATTTTCAGAGTTCATGTTGCCGGTTATTGAGTCGATTTCCGAATCTCTGTACTCACCCTAAGGGGGTGCTGGTTTGCTCGATCTGTTCATTGTTCGCGCTATTTTCATCCTGGTTCTGGCGGCTTCCGCATATGCCCTACACCCATTTCAATCCGATCCGCGGCTGGCAGCCGCCAGCGGGTTCGTCTTCGGCTGCGGCATTATTTTCTTCGAGATCCGCCTGGAGCGTGTCAGCCTCAAGCGGCTCATAGGCGCGGCCGCCGGGTCGGTTTTGGGAATCGTAGGCGCCTTCTTTATGTCGCTGGTGCTGGCCAGGGCGTCCAACGATCCGTTCCTGCCGGTCTGTCTGCTGCTGCTGATGACTTACGTCGGTCTGATCGTCGGGGCCAACAAGGGCGACATGCTGAACCTGTCGGCTCTGGGCGGCGTTTTCGGCGGCGAAAAATCGTCGAAGAAGAGCTTCAAAATACTGGACACCAGCGTCATCATCGATGGCCGGATCGCCGATATCGCTGAAACCGGTTTTCTCGACGGCGTGCTGGTGATTCCGCAATTCGTGCTCCGCGAATTGCAACTGGTGGCCGATTCTGCCGATTCCATGAAGCGCAACCGGGGCCGGCGGGGCCTCGACATTCTGCAGCGCATTCAGAAGATGCCCCACCTCAACGTGCAGATTGTGGAAGAGGACTTCCCCAACGTGCGCGAAGTGGATATGAAGCTCATCGAGCTGGCCAAGGTCTTCGATTGCAAGGTGGTCACCAACGATTTCAACCTCAACAAAGTGGCGCAGCTTCACGGCGTCGAGGTGCTGAACATCAATGAGCTGGCCAATTCGCTCAAGCCCATCGTGCTGCCGGGCGAAGCCATGCGGGTCTTCATCCTGAAGGAAGGCAAAGAATACAACCAGGGAGTGGCCTACCTGGATGACGGCACCATGGTGGTGGTGGATAACGCCAAGAAGATGATCTCGAAGACCATCGATATCTCCGTCACCAGCGTGCTGCAGACCACCGCCGGCAAGATGATTTTCGGTAAGTTCGACGAACGTACGCACGTGGCCACGGCTCCCGAGCGGCATGACCGGCCGGTGCGCAAGAGCGATCCTCAGCCCATGACGAACGTCGCGCCCGAGAAAACCACGATAGAATCGTAGTGCACATGAAAGTCGCCGTAATATTGCCCGCGGCGGGCCTGGGCACCCGAATGGGGAAGGGCACCGCGGAGAAAGCGGGTATCAGCCGCAAGCAGTTTATGCTGCTGGAAGGCTCGCCGATTCTGATGCACACAGTCCGCAAGTTTGCCGCGTCGGACCGTGTGGGAGACATCGTGATCGCGGTGCGCGCGGAGGACATCGAGTGGGTCTCGGAGATGATGGCGCCGGAATTCGGCCGGCGGGTGCGGGTGGTGGAAGGCGGCAACAGCCGCCAGGAATCGGTGGAAAACGCCGTGCGCACGCTAGGCCCCGAGTGCGAACTGGTGGCGGTGCATGACGCGGTGCGGCCTTTCATCGACCTGGAAACAATCCACAAGGTTTTTGACGAGGCCGCGGCTACCGGAGCCGCCATTGTGGCGGTGCCGGCCGTAGACACGGTGAAGCAGGTGAACCGGGGCACGGGACACGTCCGCATCCGCGCCACCCTGCCCCGCGAAAAGCTGGTGATGGCGCAGACGCCGCAGGTGTTCCGGTACGACCTGCTGGTGAAGGCCTTTCAATTGGCCCGCCAGGACGGGTTCATCGGCACCGACGAATCCAGCATGGTGGAGCGGTTGGACGTGGAGGTGAGCGTAGTGTTGGGCAGCGACCGAAACATCAAGATCACGAAGGCGAGCGATATGGAACTGGCGCACCTGTTTCTCCGCCAGGCAGCGGCGAAAGAAGTTCTGCCTTGAGCGAAATCCGCACCGGCCTGGGGTGGGATTGCCATCGCATTGCCAAGGGCCGGGTTCTGACGCTGGGCGGCGTGACAATCCCCTGCGAATTCGGGCTGGAAGGCCACTCGGATGCGGACGTGCTGGCGCACGCCATTACGGACGCCATCCTGGGCGCGGCGGCGCTGGGCGATATCGGCATGCATTTCCCGGATACCGATCCGCGGTGGAAGGGCAGCGACAGCCTGGTCTTCCTGCGGTACACCAAGGAACTGGTGGAAACCACGGGTTACCGCATCATGAATGTGGATTCGACGGTGATTCTGGAGCGGCCCAAGCTGAAGGATTTCCGGGAGGCGATTCGGCAGCGACTGGCCGCGACGCTAGGGATAGAAGTAGACCGGATATCGGTCAAGTTCAAGACGGCGGAGGGTGTGGGGCCAGTCGGCGAAGGCCGCTCCGCGGAAGCCCAGGCGCTGGTTACGCTGCAGAAGCTCGGCAGTGGCCCGTTTCACGACTCACCGGCCCGGCAGGAATAAAGCCTCCGCCCCCGATCGAAAACTTGGCGCCCCGCAGCCCAAGCCCGCCGCCACCAAAGGCTGCCGCCAATGTAAAAAGCTGCACGGCGGCTTAAACTTTCTCAAACCGCTAGGCGGTCTTCACCAGGCACATCCGGCGTGCCGCACGGCGTGCTTTGAGACGCTCATTGGCCTTTTTCTGCTTCTCGGCAGAGACCACCGTTTGACAGCCGTCGCAGCGTTTCCGGATCCGGGATCGCGTGATGAATTCGGCGCCGCAGCGGCGGCACAGTTTCGTCATCGTCTCCTCCAGCGGGAGAATGCCCGGCTTTTTGGGCAGCAAATGGGAATAATGGAAATCGCAATGATTCATATCCGGCACCTTTCTAATTCGGGAAACCCAGCAAAGCCAGCCGTCCAACCACCAAAATTGGGTGCAATGGCGCAGCAGAATGCATGGTGCATCAAAACGCGACACCCCCGAAACGGTGCGCGGCCTTTCCTGCTGGCCGGCCTTGCCCGTTCGGATCTATATGGAAATAAAATACTTCCAGATGTATGACAGGGACGGAGCGGAAATGTGGGCATGGAATCCGTCGAAGAACTGTCATGGTTCTCTCACTATATAGCACGCGGCCAGCCGTTTACGCCGCGTTGGGCGAAGCCGGCCGGAAAACCTCTTCCGCGCCCAGCAATTCCCATCGTAAGTGGTTCATATAGAACAGCAACAGCGGTTCCGCATAAATCTCGCGGAACTTTTCATGGACGCGCCCTTCCCAGCCTTCCGTGAAATAGGGCTTGGGGTCCATATTCTTGGCGAAAAAGCCATTTTCGTGCGGTACGCCCAGAAAGTCCAATACCGCTGTAATCATATCCAAGTGGGATACCAGGACCGCCTGGGCCATATCCTTGGCGAATTCCTCGTCGCCGCCCGTGATCCGCTCCCAAAACCTGGGAACGGCCTTGCGCAGGCTTTCCGTGTTCACCTTGTGCAGGTGCGTGCGCACCTTGAACCCCTCGTAAATCTGATAGGTTTTCAGTTTCCCGATGGAGATGCCGCGGATGAGCTGCGCAAACGCATCTTGGCCCAATCCGAGGTACACGCCCGAAATGTGCATAAAGATTTAGCGTAACATGTCTGGAGCTTCTGCGGAGAAGTGGGTCCGAAACTGGGGTAGGCAAATCGTGGATTCGGGGAGTCTTTCGTGATGTTGTAGCCGAAGCCGGCGTTCTCGCCGAGTGGGATACCCGGCTTCAGTCCGCCAGGGAGCCGCCAGACGGCGAAACAGCGGCCGTCGTGATCGCGGCGTACGGTATGGAGGCGAAGAATTGGGAGCCAGGCGACGCGTTTGATGCGTCGTTTTCTCACCGCTTCACGACTCTTTTGACGGACACGGAGACTGCTCGCGAGTGGGCGCGGGCCAAAAGCGGTTGTGAGGAGAAGGGTCGGCCGAATCACGGCCGCCGATTGTCCCGACGGGCATTGGTTGCGGCTAGCGGCAGGCGGATTGCCAATCCGCCGCAGGTTAACAACCTGGTTAACAACCTGCCCCACAAAATCAAATTAGGATTGATTTGACTACGGTGCCGGCGACGTCGGTCAGGCGGTAGTCGCGGCCTTGGAATTTGAAAGTCAGGCGGAGGTGGTCGATGCCGAGGCAGCACAGAATCGTCGCCTGTAGATCGTGGACGTGGACGGGGTCTTTGGTGATGTTGTAGCCGTAATCGTCGGTCTCGCCGAGAGTGAGGCCGGGTTTGATGCCGCCGCCGGCCAGCCACATGGTGAAGCAGCGGCCGTGGTGGTCGCGGCCGTAATCGGTGGGCGTGAGACGGCCCTGGCAGTAAACCGTGCGACCGAATTCGCCGCCCCAAACTACCAACGTGTCGTCCAACATGCCGCGCTGCTCCAGGTCCTTAATGAGACCGGCCCCGGCCTGGTCCACATCCTTGCAGCGCTTCGGGAGATCTTGCGGCAGATTGCCGTGGTGGTCCCAATCGCGATGGTAAAGCTGGATGAAGCGGACGCCGCGCTCGGCCAGGCGGCGGGCCAGCAGGCAGTTGGCGGCGAAGGTGCCGGGCTTGCGCGCGTCTTCGCCATAAAGCTCGAAGGTGTGGGCGGGCTCCCTGGAAATATCGGTCAGGTCGGGCACGGAGGTTTGCATGCGGAAGGCCATCTCGTACTGGGCGACGCGGGCGGCGGTCTCGGGGTCGCCGAACTCGGCGGAGGTGAGCTTGTTCATCTCGCCCAGCGAGTCCAGAAACTGGCGGCGGTTGGCGGCGCTGAAGCCGGCGGGGTTGGTGAGGTACAGCACGGGGTCGCCCACGGAGCGGAACTTGACGCCCTGATATTGGCTGGGCAGGAAGCCGTTGCCCCAAAGGCGGTCGTAGAGTGGCTGGCCGCCGCCGGAATTCGAAATCATGACGCAAAAGGCCGGCAGGTCCTGGGTCTCGCAACCGATGCCATAGGCCACCCAGGCGCCCATGCTGGGGCGGCCGCCGAGGCGGAAGCCGGTCTGCGCCATGGTGACGGCGGGGTCGTGGTTGATCTCTTCGGTGTTGACGGATTTCAGAAACGTCAGGCGGTCGGCGACCCGCGCGGTGTGGGGGAGAAGTTCGCTGATCCAGGCGCCGGATTGTCCATGGCGGGCGAAGGCGAACTTCGAAGGGACCACGGGGAAGGTCGATTGCGTGGCCGACATGCCGGTGAGCCGCTGGGTACCGCGGATGGAATCGGGCAGTTCCTCACCTTGGAATTCGACGAGGCGCGGTTTGTAGTCGAAGAGCTCCATTTGGGAGGGGCCGCCGGATTGGAAGAGGTAGATGACGCGCTTGGCGGTGGGCGGAAAGTGGGGGAGGCCGGGGAGCGCGCCGGAGGCTCGGGCATTGCGGCTGAGGAGGGTGGCGAGGGCTGCGGCGCCGACCGGCGTGGAGAAGAAGGCGCGGCGGGTGAG
>DATMNI010000451.1:0-12418 GCA_035570275.1 Candidatus Acidiferrales bacterium
GCTGCTATAGTTGGTGACCGCGAGGTCTAACCGGCCGTCGCCATTGAAGTCCGCCGCGACCACCTCCTGCGGAAAATCGCCAACGGCAACCGTGCCTCCCGGCGTGAAACCACCGCCGCCATTGCCGAAAAGGAGGGTCACCGTGCCGCCTTTCACGGTGAGGTTGACCACGGCCAGGTCGAGTTTGCCATCGCCGTTGAAATCTCCCATTGCCATTCCATTGGGAAAGGCGCCGGCTGCGAAGGGACTGCCCGCGGGGCTTAGCAGCGTGCCCGCGGGAACGGCGGCGGTTGCTCCCTGAGCCAGCACGAGGAAGGTCAACAAGAAAGAGATTTTGCTCACTTATTATACGATAACGCAGCCGGCGTAATTAATGTATGTTGCGGGTCTCTATATCTTGAGTTTGGCGGTTGCGCTCTTGCGGAACCCTGGCGGTGCTGCCTTCAATCCGGCCAGTAGCCCTGGCGGGCGCGAATGCGCGCGTCTTCGGCGCCGTCCACCGTGATCTTGATGGGGCGCCAGGACGTGCCTGCCCCTTCCGGAAGCTTCCAGGAGAGCAAATAGGTGTGTTGCAGGTTACGGCTGATTTCGGAAAACACCTCGCCGATTTTGTCGGGTTTGGTCAGACGGAAGGCAACGCCTCCAGTGTCGGCCGCCAGCTCTTCCAGAATCTTCATCAGCTTGCCGTCCTTGAGCGCGGAGCCCACGGCGATTACATAAATCGGCACGCCGTAGTGGCGCGCCTGGCGGGACGCCCCGGCTGCGTTTAAAATGCTGGCGTTATCGTCACCGTCGGTAAACACAACCAGAGCCTTCTTGCCCTGGCGGGTTTCCAGATCGCGCGAGACCTGGGACACGGCATCGAACAGACGCGTCATCCCCGCGGCGCTGGTGCGCATCACCGCCTGCTTCAACTGTTTCTTATCCGTGGTGAACTTCTGCGCCACCTGGAGCGTCCGGTTGAAGGTGTACAGTGCGATGGACTCTTCCGCCCTCAGCTCGTCGACAAAATGCACCACGGCGGTCTTTAGTGTGGGCAGATAGTCTGTCATGCTGCCAGTGGTATCGAGCAGCAGGGCGCAGGACAACACCTCCTCGGCGCCTTCGAAGACAGCCAGGGGCTGCGCCTGGCCGGCATCCAGCACCTGGAACCGGCCGCGGGTGAGATTGGGCAGCGGGTTGCCGCGCTTGTCGAAGATGCTGGCATACACCTGGATCAGGCGGGCCTCGGCTCGAAAAGTGGGGAGCGCCGGGTCAACCCCCTGCGCCATGGCAACCTGCGGTATCAGGCAGGTCAGCCCTGTGGCAAGAGTCACGATCACAAGCGTCAGACGCATCATAAGATACTCCCCATCACGTCCCGAAGCCGGGCGGCATCAAAGTCGCTATAGGCCGAGATGACCGCCTGCCAATCGTGCACGGTGGTCATTTGGATATCGCTCAACACCTCGCGTGCCGCAGCCTCGGCGACCGCGGAAAGCGCCCCCGCCGGAAGCGCCTGATCGGCGAAAAGGCAGGCCAGGTACAACTTGAATTCGGCCACACGCTCAGCCAGATAGTCGGGGAAGATGACGGTGGCCGAATCCTCATACGGGGCCAGTTCCACCAGGGCGGGCGTGGTGTAGCGGCGGACATGCACCAAAGCCGGACCCAGCTCGCCAGCCCCTTCGGGAACGGCGCCGGCATAGGCGAGGTACTCCGCAATGGCGGGCGATTGCTCCGGCTGCCGGACCCCGGCCGCCCGCAAACGGGCCGCCAGGAAATACAGGTCGGTGAGCGAGAGCGAGGGCCACAGCGAATCCCAATCGCGGCGCGCGAGGGCCAGCAGCAGCCGCGCCCGCCGGTTCAATGACAGCAGGCCGTAGGTGGCGGTGCCGACGGTAACACGCAGCCCATCGTCGCCGGCGGCCAGCACCAGCCAGTCCTTCGCCGCGTTGACCTGCACGGCGATGGCGCGGAGCGTCTTCGGCGTCACCCTGGTCCAATTCGTGGTCCGGATAGCTCCGAGCAATGCCGCGGCGACGGCTTCCGAGTTGGGGTCTACATTCCTTAGGCCAGCCGCCGCGGCAGACCCGGTAACCGGCGCCAGACCGTCGAAGCCGCCGGTGACGTAGCTGCCAAGGCCCTCGCTGGATTTCTGCAGGTAGCCGATCGAAAAGTAGTCGCGGCGGTCGCCCGGCAGCGCAAACTGGTGTTTCCGCAGGAACAGCGGATCCTGGGCCAGCAGATCGTCGGCGCGGAAATGCGCGGCGTAGATCTGGCCGGCCAGCGCCTCCACCGTGCGGAACGTCAGCAGGTCCCAATACTCGGCGGCGAACTTCGGCAGATCTTTGGAGAGTTTTTTCCGGGCCGCTTCCTTCTGCAAACGAGCGTTCAAGGCGGCGAACCGCGCCGGGTCGCCAATCTTCAGCATCTCGCGCACCTCGGCGGTCTCTTTGGATGCCTTCGGGCTCTCCACCTCCTGCAAGGCCTTGGAAATCTCGACGATCACCGCCGCCACCGCGTGCGCATCTCCTTTTCCCGAGGCCAGCGCGCCCAGGGCGGTGTGGAGCTTGAGCAACTCATCGAGCCGCGGCACTTTTTGCGTTTCCAGAATTCGGTCGTAGCTGCGCCGCGCGGTCTCGCCGGGATTGACGGTTTTGCCTCCAGGCAAAGGCACTGCCCGATCCGGATCTGTCACCAGAATTTCGCGCAGGGACGTGCTCCCGGGCGCGGCTCCCACGGCGGGCATATAGGCCGCCAGCGCGTCCAGTGAAGCTTTGGCCCATTCCCCTGGCGATTGCGCCTGGTTCATGGCCTTGGAAAAACTAAGCAGCAGAGCGGCCGCCCTGGCGGGGTCAAGCCGGTGTGAATCCTCAGCCGCGGCAAAGAGGTACAGCACGGACTGAAACAGCCCTGCGGCCAGGTTAGCCCGTTTCCAGTCCAACGGCCGCACTTTCTCAGCGAAGCCGAAGATCTCGCGGAAGTTTGCCGCCTCCAGGCCGCGCAGGCGCGTGAAATATCCATACAGGCCCTCGGCGGAGGAGAACTTCTCGGCCAGCAGCAGCGCCGAAGCTTCATCCAGGGGGTCGCCGCGCCCCTCATCCACGCGAATCACGGCCAGCAGGTTCTGCCACTCTCCGTATCTCAGTCCACTCTGGGTGTATGAGTTCCTGACCAGGCGCAACAGGATCTCGTCTTCCAGTTCCGGGGTGGTGACGCGCGAGAGCTTCTTCAAACGGCGCTCCGTGGTTTCGACGGAGCCCGACTTCCCCTTGGCCAGCATCCAGACCTCCGGCCCGCCGGGGAATTCCAGACGCCCGTCGCTATCGATGGGGACTTCCCGAAAGAGATCTTCGATCGACGCCGATCCGAGCTCGCGGCCGGCTCTGTGATCCACCTGGTGGGAGTCGCGGAACACCTCGTAAAAGGCGGTGGTTCGCGCCTGGCTGGCGGTGAAAAACCGCTGCCGCTGGAAATCCAACTGCGACAGCAGGAAGTAGAATCTGAGGAGCCTGCCATCGTCCTTGTCGAGCAATTCGCGCAGGAAGCGGCGCGGGTCGGCCGGCTGTGCCTTGGTGAGAGCCGCCCAGACGGGGGCGGCCGAATCGCCGCCGGGCACCTGAACGCGTCCGCCGGCGATCTGCAGACAGGAGGAGTAGAGTCCCAGAAGCGCGCCGTACTTCTCGGCGAGCCGCTTCATTCCAACCAATTGGACCAGCAGTTCCGCCGACCCCGGCTCCATGTTGGAAAGCGCGGCATAGAGTGCCGCCATGGGCTGGTTGCGGACCATGGCCTCCAGGAAGCCACCCGCATAATGCTCTCCCGGGTAGAACTGCTGCTGCCAGGCTTTCTCGGCGGGGAAGATCTCCGCGGGCTCGTCTTCCATTTCGAGCGAAAACTCGCGGCCGGCCTGCAAGCTTTCCTGCATGGAAACGACATCGATCGCCAGGGCGGCGGCCAGATCCTGGTGCCGCGTGCGCTTGCCTTTGGCGGCCGGTTCGACAATCCGCTTTCCCCCTTCGCGGCGCGTGCGCCAACCAATCAGCGCCAGCACGCGTTCGGTGAGTTGCGCCGAGTTCTTGTTCTCCAGCGACAGGCGCACGATGGTTTTTCCGCCGGTGCGCTTGCCCATCGCGGCCAGATCGGCCAGCACGTGAAAGTATTCGATGAGGCCTTCGCGATACTTCTCCGACGCCGGGGTCTTGTTTTTGGCGGGTGGGATGAAGGCCGAGAGGGTGCGGCTGTAATCCGCCAGAAAAGCATCCGCGGAGCTCTGCTGCGGTCCGCGCGCAGTGAACAACAGGGCGCGCAATCCGCCCTGGACGCTGACCGTGGAAGCGTCCGCCGGGGGCGCAATCGGAGCACACTGCGGCGAGCCGAGAAGCTTGGCGAAGCGCTCGCAGGCGGCGTTATCGCCTTCGCGGATGGAGGCGCGAAGTCCGCGCTCCGCCGCCGGCCGCCAGACGGATTCGTTCTCACCGGCGCCACGCAGCGCCTCCACCAGCGGCTCGTAGTACTTCGGCGACCCGCCTCCGTAGCGGTCTTCAAAATCCGCGGCGCGCCGCAGCAGATCGCGATCCTTGATCTGGACGGTTTCCGCCTGCAGGAAGAGCCGCGAATCCTCGATGCGGTCGAGCGCGGTGAGCGCATCGGCTTCGATGGCAGCCAGGCGCGCGGATTTCGGCGCCGCGGCCACACCGGCCTCGGCCGCGGAGAGCGCCTTGTCCCAGGTTCCTGCATCCTTGTAGATGCGGGCCAGCCCATAGTGGCCCGGCTCATAGGCCCGATCCAGCTCGATACTGCGCGCCCACAGCTTGAGCGCGTCTGGTGGCTGGCCGAGGCGCTCCGCGTAGACGGCGAAGCGGCTGACCAGAGACAGATCGGCCGCAAGCAAACCAATGCCGGTTTGCAAATGGCGTTTGGCTGCGCCGGCGTCCGCCGTCTCCAGGTAGTAGTCCAGCAATTGGGTACGCCTGTCCCACATGTCCGGCTTACGCTTCAAAACCTCCTCCAGCGCCAGCGCGACATCGGGCTTGCGGCCGAGGGTCTGTTGGGTGTCCGCCAGTTTCAGCCATAGCGGAACGCGGTCCGGTTCGCGCCGCACAGCCTCGCGGTAGTGCTCCGCGGCGCCGGCGTGATCCTTGAGGGCGAGCCGGATATCGCCCAGTATGGCGGCCGACTGCGGATGATCCGCCTGGTATTCGCGGGCGCGCAGCAGGCAGCGTTCGGCGTTGGCGCCGTCAGCGGCACCCCAGTATGCATAGCCGAGCATGGACCAGTGCGGGCCGTCGGCCGGCTCCAGTTCCACAACCCGCACAGCATGGCGAACGACGGAGGCATGGTCGCCGGCGCGTTCGGCGAAGCCGGCAGCCAGTTTCAGGCTGTCCAGATCGTAGGGATTGACTGCCAGCAGACGGGCCAGATCGTCCGCGCTGGCGGCCGGCGGATTCGCCGAGACCTTGGCGCGCAAGGCCAGAAACTCGCCATATAGGGCCGGCTCAGGCAGCGCCCGTGCGCCGGTGTTCCAGACCCAGGGAATCTGGCGGTCCTCCCCGGAGCCGATGCGGAAATGCAGGGGAATCGCGCGAAATCCCTCGGGCGGCGCCCACGCCGGAATCTTGACTTCGAACCAGCGGGGCTCAGATGCGGCGTGTTCCGATGCGGGCTGCCCGGCGGCGGGCCCGGTGGCGGCGTGTTCAGATGCGGGCTGCCCGGCGGCGGCAGCGAATTCGGCAGGGCTTGATGGGGCAACGTCGCCGGCAGCGGCCCGCAGCACCGGCGCCCAGGTGGGTTCGGCCGTGCCCTCCGGGTAGCAGTGCGAAAACCGGATGCGCCGTTCGAGCAGCGTGCGCAGCAGCAGACCGTACGCGTATTCGTGGAGCTCGGGCGCGAGCGGCGGCTCCGGTCCAACAAAGAGGACCTGCTTCCAACCGGTGGCGGGCGCGGGGATGGAGCGCACATACGCGAGCAGTGCCGCGAACGGCAGGGGCCCTGATCCGCCGCCTGCTCCGGCAGCGAGGGACTTCATGGCGGCGGTCACCTGTGGCCGCGAATTGGCTAACTCCACGTGCGGTTCCGCAGGCGGGGACAGCGCGACGAACTCAAAGGAAAGCTTCCGGTTCCTGGTGAAGAGCGCCGCCAAGCCGGCACTCCAGGTCTTCGCCTGGGGACTGTCCAGCACTCCGGCATCGAACACGATGGTCAGGGCGGCATCGACCAGGGCCGGCTCAGGCGTTACGGACTGACTGGCGGCCTGACCGGCGACAGGAATGGCGACCTTACCAGCGCTGGGAGCAGTAAATTCGACACTCGCTGGCGGCTCCGTACCCGGCCCCTTGAGGAGTAGAGACTGTGGGCGAAGGGGCAGGGCAGCCGCCGTAAGCAGGAGCGCGCCAAACAAGAGCGCCCGTGCAGAAACCAGCGGTCTCCGGATACTGAAATTGATACTGGGATTCAGGTCCGTATTATAACAGACGTTTTGTCAGGATTCCGTATCGGGAAACCGCTTGCTTACGCGCGCGGCTCCGAGGCTACTGGCTTAAATCTAGCGGCCCACCAGCGCGGCTTCCAGTCCCACCTGCACCTTCACTACCGGGCCATCGAAGAACGCCGCCGCGGGAATCTGGCCGGCCCATACTGCGCCCGGCGGGTATACGGCCGCCAGGTCCCAAAGCACGGCCTCTTGTTCGCAGCAATGCTGTTTCGGTTGCGGCGGGTGGACGTCCGCGGCCAGACGCTTCGCCAGAGTGTGGCGCGGATCCCAGAACTGGCGCGCCCGGGAATCCTTCAACCGCTGCAGGACCAGGCTGGTGGGCGCGCCGATATCGGTCGCCAGCATCGGTTCCCACACGGCGAAGACCCGCACCTTGACGGCCGGGGTGCCGATCGAGAATCTGCTGGACTGCGGAGGCCCCCCGCAGGCAGGTGGTTCAAGTCGGCGAGAGGAGGGCGATGACCCGGTATTCATTTTGCGCCCGGTTGAATTCGGTTTTCAACGCTTCCATGGACCGCGCGTCCATTTCGGCGAGAGGCGGTTGGCCAGCGGGCGGTGTGTAGGAGAACAGGCCGGAGGGCAAGCGGTCAGCCAGCAGGCTGGCTACAACCTGGGGCATCAGGATCATGGCCAGCACCAGCACGGCGCACACCCAGAAGATCGCCAGGCTCAGCCGGCTGCGGCGCTGGCAAGTGCCCTGGCGGCTATAGAGTTGTACCAGGCCAAAAATGAGAAGTGCGCCCGAGATGGCTAGCATCCACGGGCGCAAAGGGGCAAGCACGGCGCCGAGGCCAGCCGCACCCGCCGCCGCGGCAAAGCCGAACGGCAGGCAGCAGGCCAGGCAGGAAACCGCGGAAATGACCGCGGCGACCGGCGCGAGTTTCTCGAAGTGCTTCAACTATTCGGTGGGAACCGCAAACGTGCCGACGAAACCGCTGCGCTGCATGTGGTTGCTCCAGGTCTCGCCCAGCGCGTTGCCGGTATAGGCATTGGCGGTGGCGAAGGCCGGCATGGCATGCTCCAATTTGGTCAACGGCGGATACCAGATTTCTTCGTTGCCGCACACGTGATCGCCCGCGTTCATAGCGCGGGTCTGCACCGTGGCCAGCGAACCGGCGGTCAGTCTGGCGGCGCCGCCGTGGACATTGCCGCCCTCAATTTCCAGATTCACCGGCGCGTAGTCCACCTGCACGACGTTCTTGAACAGGTCGGGCGCCTGCGCTTTGGCGAAGCTCTGGAGAGCGGCACGCTGCTCGGCGTTGGCCCGGCTATCCACGATCATCACCGCGATCATCGGGTTCACCGGCTCATGTACGTTGCCCAGCGTATGCTGCGAACGGACCACGCCGACCACGCCCAGTCCGGCGATGTTGACGCCTTTCCAGGAACCATTGTTGATTTTCCACCCGAACACGGCTTCCTTCCCGTTAATCTCGGCTTCGCCGTTGGCGAAACACGGGCCGGTATAGACGTCCGCGGTGCGGGCTTCCATGTAGTTGCCGTTGATGCCGTTGGCGGGCAAGCCGGCAGCAAAAGAAAACGAAGCGGCCATTGCAAACACAACGGCGATGGTACCCAGAACTTTCAGCATCGATTTTTCCCTCTCTTCAGATTATAGCGAACCCCGGAGAAAATAAGGATTTCACGCAAAGACGCAAAGTCGCCAAGAAAAACAAATTCTTCCGTTTCCCTTTGCGCTCCTTTGCGGCTTTGCACCTTTGCGTGAGATCTTTTCACAACTGCTCGTAACAGGCCCGCGCCGGACTGCACTCGAAATCGTCTACGGCTTTGCCGTCCGGCCCCAAACAGTTCCACGTGTGCTGGCACCAGAAGGCGCGATCGTTGCTGTATTGGATCGTGGGATCCTCCAGCGCTTCGATAAACATGCCCTTCCAACGCAGCTTTTCGCAGCGATTCATGCTGACTCTAGTCAGTCCAGGACGTTCCATCTTAGGCCTCGTTATGCCTTTTGTTTAGCGGCCTCAAGCAGCGCGCGCTTCACCGCCACCCGCGCCAACGTAACCTTATATGCGTTCTGGCTGAGCGGCGTGGCGTCCGCCACCGCGGCCTTCCCGGCAGCCTCGGCCGTCTCGGCGTTGATGGACTTGCCGGCCAGCAACTTTTCGGCCGCCGCGGCTTCGTATGGTTTCGGGGCCACATGGCCGAGCACCACCTTGGCCGAAACCACCGTGTTGCCGCGCATGTGGAGCGCCACCGATGCCGCTACCATCGGCCAGTCCAGCGCTTCCTTCTGCCGCACTTCATAGGTCGCAGAGCGCACCGCGCCCGCCGGCACGATGATCTCAGTGAGGATCTCGTTCGGCTTGAGCGCAATCTCGCGCGTGGTTTCGTTGGCCGGAGACAGGAAGAAACTGGCCACCGGCACCTCGCGGCTGCCCGCAGCCGATACCAGTTTCACCTTGGCCCCCAGCGCCACCAGCGCCGGCCCCAGGCTGGATGCGCTGACGAAATAAGCCGGCCCGCTGCTGAAAATGGCGTGGTATTGGTTCTCGCCATTCTGCACCAGCGACTTGCCGTCTTTCATCCCCAGCAGCCCCATGCCCTGGCGGTAATACCAGCAGCGCGGGCGCTGGCACAGATCGCCGCCAACCGTTCCCATGTGGCGGATCTGCGGGCTCGGAATGCCTGCCGCCGCTTCGGCAATCGATTGGTACGCGGCCTTCACATCGGCATTCTTCGCCAGTTCATCCATGGTGACCAGCGCGCCGATGCGCAACCCGGCGTCGGTCTTCTGGATGCCTTCCAGTTCTTTGATGTTCTTGATATTCACCACGCGCTTGGGCGAGTGGAGATGGTCCTTCATGAGGCTCAGCAGGTCTGTGCCGCCTGCCAGCACGTCCGCCTGGCCCCACTGCGCGCTCAGGAGAGCCGTGGCTTCCTGAACGGTGGTCGGATTGGCATATTCGAAGGATTGCATTACGCGTTCCTCCCTTCCAGCGTGTTCAACACGTGCATGGGAGTCATCGGCATATTCGGAACCCGCATGCCGATGGCATTGGCCACGGCGTTACCCACCGCCGCGCAAATCCCAATGGCCGGCGGTTCGCCGAGGCCGATCACTCCGCGCTTATCGTTTTCCGGCCGGATATCCATGTGAACCACGATATCGCCGATGTCCCTGATGCCGGCCAGCTTGTAGAATTCCATGTCGGGGTTCATGGTGCGGCCGGTCTGCTCGTCCATGATCCTCTCTTCGTACAACGCCGTAGAAATGCCCATGATGATGGCGCCGTGAACCTGGCTTTGCGCCAGCCAGGGGTTGATCACCAGGCCGCAATCCTGCACCGCCACGAACCGGTTCATGGTCACGATGCCGGTCTCGGTATCCACCGAAACGTCGGCGATCTGCACGCCCGCCGCGCCGGCCGAATTGAGCCCGCCCGGAGAACGCTGCAGGTTCTCACCCTCTTCGGCGATCTTGCCGCCGCCGATTTTCTTGCAGGCCGCCGCCCACGTCATGCTTTTGTTGGGGCTGCCTTTGACCCGGATGTGACCATCCACAGCCTCCAGGTCATCGGGTTGCGCGTTCAGCGCCGGCCCCGCCGCTTCGTACAACTTGACCAGCGCGTTCATCCCGGCTTTACGAGTGGCCGATGAAACGCCGCCCACCGTGGTGGACCCGCCCGATGCGCCCGCCGCCGGCAGATCGCTGTTGCCGATCACCAGCTTGATCTGGCCCATCTCAAGACCCAGCGTTTCAGCCGCTACCTGAGTAATGATGGTTCGCGTGCCGGTGCCCAGATCCTGCGTGCCGATCTCCACCACCACCGAGCCATCGGGGTTGATGGTCACGCGGCACTTGGCATTGTGGCCGCCGCCGCCCCAGGCGTTGAGGCCGATGCCGAGCCCGCGCTTCACGGGCCCTGAGCCCTTCTGGTCGCGCGGCGTCCAAAGTTTCTTCCACTCGGAAAGCTCGGCGGCTTTGTCGAGCTGATACTTATACTGCTCGGCCCGCGGCGTGAATCCGGCATTCATCGAGAAGACCTGCATCGGGTCCACGCCGGCCTTGGCCGCGAAGTCTTCAATGGCGCAGCAGGTGAGGTATGACGCCTGCTGGTTGTTGGGCGCGCGCCAGGCCCGCTGCGGGCCGGCGTTCACCGAGACCGCGGTATGGTTGAGCCGCTGATGGGGAATGTTGCTGTAGATATAGGGCAAGGGCGGGCTGCCGCCGCCGGTGAATCCACCGGTCGCCCAGGTATCGGACTGCCATCCCGTGATGGTGCCATCCTTCTTGCCGGCGATTTTGATTTTGCCGTACGCGGACGGGCGATTGCCGGCGATCATCTGCTCCGTGGCCCGGTCGAGGAAGAGCTTAACCGGCGCGCCGCCGGCCTTCATCGACAGGTTGGCCGCCACTTCGGCCCAGGCGTCCGGTCCGAACTTGCTGCCGAAACCGCCGCCAATGTACTGCATCTCCACTTTGATGCTGGTGGCCGGCACCTTGAGGTTGGGCGCCAGCGAGCCGGCGTATCCCGAAACGAACTGCACCGAAGGCCACGCTTTCACCGTGGATTTCTCCGGCGCCGCCGGGTCGCCCTGCCACTGGATTACGCATCCGTGCGGCTCCAGGCAATTGTGGAAGACCACGGGGATTCCGTAGGTTCCGTCGGAAACAGCTTCGGCGTCCTGGAAGGCTTTGTCGGGGTCGCCGGTCACCTTTTCGCCCGCCGCCTTGCCGCGCGAGCCGGCCTTGCCGAGCGCTTCATCCTTGACGAAGTGCGGCATCACTTCGTATTCCACCTTGATCATGCGAACCGCCTCTTTGGCGATTTCCTCGGTGGTGGCCGCGACCGCCGCGACCTCCGTGCCCTGCCACTGGATCTCTTTACCGGCAGGCGCTGCGACATGCACCGACTTCACGCCGGGCATCTTCTCCGCGGCGCTGGTGTCCACGCTGGTGACGCGCGCATGGGCATGCGGGCAGGTCAGGTAAGCTCCGAAGAGCAGGCCTTTCATGTTCAGATCCGACGAATACTTGGCGCGTCCCGAAGATTTGGCGGGGCCGTCCAGGCGCTTCATGGGCTTACCCATCACCTTGCGGCTTTCCATCGGCGGCCAGCTATAGTCTGGTGTGTTAGCCATTCTTCGCCCCCTTCATTTTGCCAGCGGCTTCGAGCGCGGCTTTGCGAATGCCCATGTAGGTGCCGCAGCGGCAGAGATTGCCGCCCAAACCGTGCTTCATGTCGTCCATGGTCGGGTTGGGATGCTCGGAGAGGAACCCCTTCACGGCCATTACAAAGCCCGGAGTGCAGTATCCGCACTGCTGCCCGTCGTTATTGACGAAGGCCGCCGAGATCGGATTGTTCACGGGCATGTTTTCGATGGTTTCGATGTTCTTACCTTGGGCGTCGATCGCCAGCACGGTGCAACTGTAGACCGTCTTGCCGCCCATGAGGACGGTGCAGGCGCCGCAGGTGCCGCGGTCGCAGACTTTTTTGGCGCCGGTCAGGTCCAGGTAATTGCGCATGGCGTCGAGCAGCGTCACGCGCGGCTCCACGGTCACCTTGACGGGCTTGCCGTTGATGTTCAGCGCGATCGGCACGGCGCCAGGACCCGTCACATTGGCGGGGGCCGGTGCCGCGATCGCTTCGTTTTCCAGTAATCCCGTTCCCACCGCGCCGGTTCCGATGCCCATGCCGCCAATAAATCCGCGGCGGCTGACTCCGGTTTTCGGCTTGGAGGGAAGCTCAGGTTCTTTTCGTGAACTCACCAGACACCTTCCTTTCGTGCCATCTTTTCTGCGAAGGAGATTTTCCCGACTAATATATCAGAAAACAGCGGGCGGCTGGGAAACGGAACTGGGGCCGGGGCCAGGGGCCGGGGGTCGGTGGCCGGTGGCCAGTGGCCAGGGGTCGGGGGCCAGTGCCGGTGGCCGGGGGCCGGTGGCTGGAGGCGCGGCAAACGGTTGCGCGGGGATTTGCG
>DATMNI010000452.1:0-6327 GCA_035570275.1 Candidatus Acidiferrales bacterium
TTAGCTTGGCGTCCTGGGGCAGGTGCCTCGCAGTATTCGGCACGGCAGGTGCCGCGACCACGCCGCCGAATTCGCTTACCATCCCCGTCATGCCCTCGGTGCGGTGCGCCGCGCTTGCCGATAGAATCGTGAACGTGAAAGCCACCTTCTTCCCGCGAGAGCACGGCGCCACGGCGATGCTGCTCACGCCGTTTTTCTGCGCCGCGATCTTGCTGCGGCAGGTCCGCTGGACGGAGGCGGTGGCCCTCATCGCGGGTGTGAGCGCCTTCGCCGCCAAGGACCCTCTGGTGGCGATGGTCCGCCAGCGGTTGGTGTGGAAGCACGAGCATCCGGAGACCCGGATGGCCAGGCGATGGCTTGCAGTGGAACTGCTGGGAGTGGCGGCGGGCGGAGCCATGCTTGCTATTGCCGGGCCCTGGCGTCCGTTCGCTGTTGTTGGATTGGCAGCCGCGGGGTTCGCGCTCCTGGCGGTGTGGGTCAACGTGCGCAACCGGCAGCGGTCCGAATGGTTTCAGGTAGCCAGCGCAGCGGCGCTGAGTTCGACGTCTTTGGTAGCTTGCCTGGCTGTCTTGGGCGACGTTCCCCGCTGGGGTTGGTGGCTGTGGCTGCTCTGCGCCATGCAGGCGGCCGCTGGAATCTTTGTGGTGCACGCACGTCTGGATGCTCGAAGCACCGCCGCTCGAAGTGCCGCACGCAACGCCATTCGAAGCGCCGTGAGCAGCGCCGCACGCAGCCCCGCCCCTACCGGCGAAGCGGTCAACCCGGCAGCCCGCCGCGCCGCGCATGTATCGGTGGCGGTGTTGGCCGTGTCGGCCATCGCGTTCTGGCGGAACCCTTGGATTGCAGCCGCGCTGTTGATCGTCGCCGGCGGATACTGGTGGGAACTGCGACGCCAGCGAGACGTCCAGGGTGTACAAATGCCGTTGGCGCGCGTCGGGATGCAGATGCTGGCCTTGTCGATTCTCTACGGGGCTTTGATTGTTGCCGGGCTATGGTCATGGCGGGTATGATTGATCCATGGCAACCAGGACGCTGATGAGCTTCGCGGAATTCGAGCAACTGGATGAAGGCTTCGAGGATATCGAGCTTCTGAATGGAGAGTTGATCCGTATGCCCTTTGCGCAAGTCTCGCATATGGAAACCTGCGAGGGGCTGTTCAAGCGCCTGGATTCCGCGGTGGAGCACCTGCGTCAGGCTAGCCCCGGCGTGAAGCTCGGCAAGGTG
Organism: Candidatus Acidiferrales bacterium; assembly: GCA_035570275.1. Lineage (GTDB taxonomy): Bacteria > Acidobacteriota > Terriglobia > Bryobacterales > Bryobacteraceae > DATMNI01. The sequence goes on from DATMNI010000452.1 coordinate 1,225, forward strand.
CATATCGAAATGGGCTACCGCTTTCCCGGTAAGCCAGGGTCTTGGCTAAAGCCCGATGTCGGCCTCACCCACCCCAACCAAACAATCGACCGCTTCTATATCGGTGCGCCCCTGATCGCCTTCGAGGTGGTGTCCCAGTCCGAAAGAGCCGTCCGTCTCAATGAAAAGGTTTTGGCATACCTCGCGAACGGTGCCGCCGAAGTGTGGCTGATCTATCCGGACCAACGGAACGCCCTGGTGTACGATGGCTCCGCCGCCGTCCGCAACGAGACCCGCTCCATCCACACCAGCCTGCTCCCTGGCATCGACATCCCTTTTGGCGAGATACTCTGATCTGGTAGGGGCGCAGGCGGATTAGCAATCCGCCGCAGGTTCGCAAACTGCCCCACAACCGGAGGGAGCACCATGAACCGCATCGTCCTGTTTTGCTGCGGCATTTTCCTGCTGGCGGGAACGGCACAAGGCGATCTGCGCGCCGGAGCGGCCCGGGTGGACATCACGCCGCCGGCCGACGCTGCCCTTCCCATGAGCGGCTATGGCAGCCGCACTGCGGGGTTCAAGGCCATCCACGACCACATCTACGTGCGCGCCATCGTGCTGGACGACGGCACAACCCAGGCGGCGCTGGTGGCCTGGGAACTGATCTTCGTTCCCGACCAGGTCTGGGCGGAGGTCTCGGAGCGCATCGCCAGTGAGGTAGGGATTCGCCCGGAGCATCTCCTGCTGTCGGCCGTTCACAATCACGGCGCGCCCTCAGTGGCGGCAGCCGGCGGACTGGCCGCGGCCAATATCGTGGCGTACAATACCGTGGCGTATACGAAAACCGTCGAGGATGCGGCCGTGGAAGCCGTGCGCCTGGCCAAGGCACAGCTTCAGCCGGCCCGGTTCGGAATCGGCGCCGGCACGGCCTCCGTCAACGTCAACCGCCGAGAGCCCACGCCGCGCGGCTGGTGGCTCGGCTACAACGAAAACGGCCCGTCCAGCAAGACGGTTACGGTCCTGCGGTTCGAAGATCTGGCTGGGAAGCCGATTGCGTTCCTCATCAATTACGCCGTGCACGTGGTGGTCATGGGTCCGGGCAACTACGCGATCACCGGTGACCTGGCGGGCGCTACGTCCCGGTTCGTCGAGCAGCACTATCTCGGTCAGGACCATCCACGCTCCGACGCCGGCCCGCGCATCCAGCTAAGGCCGCAGGAAAGGGCGACGGAGGGACCCGCGAGCGCGCACCCGGTGGTGGCGCTCTGGACCAGTGGCGCGGCCGGTGACCAGAATCCCGTCTCCATGGAAAATGGGGACGACTTCACGATGGTCAACGCGCTGGGCAGGATTCTGGGTGAGGAAGCCGTGCGGGTAGCCGGCAGCATCAAGACTGCTCCCGAAGCCAGAATCTGGGGGGCGCAGCAAGTGGCGACCTGCCCCGGGCGGCGCGTGGAACCGGGCCCCACCCCACGCGCCAACTATGAGTTCACCAATGCCGATCCGGTCCCGATTCGGCTCGGCCTGCTGATGATTGACCGCGTGGCACTGGCCGGCGTGTCTGGCGAGGTTTTCACGCTGATTGCCGAGCGCCTCAAGAAGGAGTCGCCCTTCACTCACACCGTGATGCTGACACACACCAACGGATCCAGCGGATACATTCCCAACGATACCGCGTTTGAGCCGGTAAGTTATGAGGTCACGGCATCCAGGCTGAAGCCGGGATGCGCCGAGGACGCCATCGTCAACGGCTTTCTGGATTTGATGCACCGCGCGGGCGATAAATAAGAACACCGCTCCCTGGCTCGCCAGAGCGCGAGTACGGTCACGGCTCCAATAGGAGGCTGCATTCAGAGCCGCGACTATCTTCAGAGCCGCGACTTGTCGCTCGACCGTAAGGGAGCGGTGGGCTCCTGACCAGCGGTTACCGGTTCTGTCCGATCGCCGGAATCAGATCCGGTTCGCGGCCCACGACGCCGCGCTGGGCATCCTGCAGATTCACTTCATAGTCCTCCAGGGTCTTCCCGAGTGTTTGTTGCAGGGCCGTGCGCGCATCGATATATTGCCGCAGTGCCTCCACCTCCGCAACCTGGCTATTGGTGGTGTCGCGCTGCACCTGGACCACGGCCAGGATGGTGGAAGTCCCCAGCTCATACTTCCGGCGCTCACCGGCCAGCGTCTGCTCCTGCAGTCTTCGTGCCTCCACGGCCGTATCGTATGCGGCGCGCGCCTGCTGAACCGCGGTGTGGGCATTGATCACGTTGAGCTTGATGGTGTTCTGAAGCTGTTTGTCCTGGATCTCGGACTGGCGGTAGTTCAACTGGTCGGTGATCAAGTCCGCCTGGTTGGCGCGGTTGCGGATCGGCACCGTCAACTGGAATGCCACGTTGTAGTTGGGAAACTTGCGGCTGAAGATCTGGTTTAATACTGAGCCGTAACCGCCCAGGAAAAAAGGATTTACATCGGCGTTGCTGAGCGGGCGGAACCCTACGATCTGCCCCGTCGGGCCCAAGACGGGAACCTGGCCCAGCGAGTTCGTCTGGCCGGCCAGACCGCTGTTGGAAAGGCCCCCGCTCACTTGCAGCGATGGCAGCAGGTTGTTCTTGATGCCAAGTGTGGTGAGGCGGGAATTCTCCAGATTGGTCCGGCTCTGCTCCAGTTCGGTGCGGTATTGGAAGGCGTCGGCAATCAAGTCCTGCAGCGGGCGCACACCCTCCTTGCCCGGCACCTGGATGTGGTCGGTCGGCACAATTCGCGCTCCAACCACCGCCATATTGTCCAAGCCGCTGCGGGTGAGCGTGCTCTTGAGGATCGCTTCCTGTTGCAGCACCTGCGTTTCCTGCGTAGTCACGGCCTGTTGGCTGGTCTTCATCTCAGCTTCGGCTTGAATGATGTCAATCTCGGCCAGCGCCCCGAGTTCGGCGCGCCGCTTGTTATCCTCGTAGAGCTTCTTGTTCAATTCGAAGGTCTGCTGCTTGATTTTGAGGTTGTCGTCAAACGACACCAGGTCCCAGTACAGGTTCACCACGTTGGTGACGGTGGAAATCACCTGTTGCTTGAACGTGAGATCCGAGATGTGGCGCGAATTCCGGCTGATGCGAATCTGGCGATTGTTGGTTTTGATGCCGAAACCGTTCAGCAGGTTCTGCGTCACGGAGATGGAGGCGGCGCCGGTGCTTTGGGGATTAAACTGGTTGGCGGGGGCATTCTGGTCAAGGCCCAGAGTGCTGCTCAGGCCCACTTGCACGGTGGTGCCGGTGAGGAACCCCTGTTGCACTCCGTAAGTCAGGGATTTGAACTGCGTCACCAGGAAGTTGGTGCCCGTAACGAGATTGCTGGAGAGGGCCTGCGTCTGATGCGTGAACCCGCCGCTGACAAAGAGGGCGGCGTCCAGGTTGGGAATGCTGCTGCCGCCCTGCTGCACGATCAGCCCGCTGAGGACGCTGGTATTTCCACCGCCGCTGCCGCCGGTGCTGCCGAGCGAATTGGCGCCCGCCAGCGCGCCCAGTTGGGCCGACGAAGGGCCGCTGGCGATGCCGGTGGAAACAGAGCGCACCAGCAGGCCCGCATCCGCGCGCAGCATGTTGGCGTCCTGCAGCCTGGGGCTGAGGCGGGCAACTTCGATATCGAGATTGTTCTCCAGCGCCAACGCGATGGCATCGCGCAGGGAGAGGTAAATATTGCCGGCGCGCATCAGTTTCTCGATCCGGGGCGAGTCCTCAAAGCTGATCTTCGCTACCGGGTGCGGAATGTAGCTTCGGAAAAGCTCACTGAGGAAGCCGTGGTCGGTCACCTTTAATTCCGGCGTCTGGCCGAACACCGGTGACGCGATAATAATGCAAAGCAGGACAGCAACGAGGGGTTTCAAACGCGACATAGTTAATTGAGACCTCAACAGACTATTATGGCCGGAAAACGCGCGGCCGTGTTCTAAGGGTGGCTGCTTCTTTCTGGTATACGCATTATGGGACGTTCGAGTTCGCGTTTTCTTAACAGGAAACACAGGCGGAACCAGGGTAACCCCGGCCGTGCGACGGCGTCAGAAACAAACAGGCCAGGAAGCCGTGCCACTGCGGTACAGTAGTTTACAGGGCATATGCGCAAGTACCTGGCGGCCTTCCTCATCCTGGTCTTCACGGCCTGGGCGGCGAACCTCAAGCTGTACATGAAGGATGGCACCTATCATATTGTCCGCGAATACCAGGTGCAGACCGACCGCGTCCACTTTTACAGCGTGGAACGCAGCCAGTGGGAGGACATCCCGCTGGAAATGGTCGACCTGAAGCGGACCGCGACCGAAGTGGGCGAACGCCAGGCCAAGCTGGATGCCGACTCCAAGATCATCGAGCAGGAAGAGAAAGTGGAGCGCGAGCTGGAGAAGGAAACCTCGCGGATTCCGCAGGACCCCGGGGCCTACTGGCTGGAGGGCAACCAGGCAAAGGTCATCAAGCTGGCCGAATCCGCGGTCCACACCAATAAGGGCCGCTCCGTCCTGGCGAAACTGTCGCCAATTCCCATGGTCAGCGGCAAGGGCACGCTGGAGTTGCAGGGAACGCAGTCAACCAACGTCTTCACCAACCCGGAGCAGGAACTCTTCCTCCAGCTTTCCGAAACCGAGCGCTTCGGAATCTGCAAGCTGACCGTGAAGGGACCGGTCCGAATTGTCGAGAACCTGACGTTCATGCCGGTCACCAAGGAAGTTGTGGAGGAACTGGTCATGGTGGAGTCCTTCCAGAAGCAGCTTGCGCCCGGCGGCCTGTACAAAATCTGGCCCAAGGAACCGCTTCCCGCCGGGGAGTACGCCGTGGTGGAGTACACCGAGGGCAAGCTGAACATTCAAATTTGGGACTTCGCCATCAAGCCGGCAGCGAAGTAGGCCGCGAGGCAGGCGGCGAAGTAGGCCGCGAGGCAGGCAGCGAAGTAAGCCGCAAGACCGGCAGCGAAGTAGGCCGCGAGACCGGCAGCTCCAGCGACCACCTAAGAATAGCCAAGGGCTGCGCCCTTGAAATCCCAAGGAGAGGGTGACGGGATATCCCTACGCGTCTTGGCGGCTTGGCGACTTGGCGTGAGAATCGTCTTCGAGACCGTTGACAATTCGCGTGATGCCGTCTTTGATCAGCGCCA
>DATMNI010000453.1:0-3868 GCA_035570275.1 Candidatus Acidiferrales bacterium
CCATCGCCTTGGTGAAAGAGAGCAAAGCCGCATTCACGGAGCCGCCGATGGTGAACTGGCTACCGGGGGTGCGGCCGCCGACTCCCGAGATGTTGATTACCGAGCCCGAAACGGTTTTCAGGTGCGGCCAGGCTGCCCGCGTCAACCGGACCGCGCCGAAGAATTTCAACGCGAACCCGTCGATCCAATCCTCGTCCGTGAGGTCCTCGAACTCGCCCCGCCGGGTGGCGCCGGCGTTGTTAACCACGATGTCGATCCGGCCGAACGTCTTCATGGCGAAATCCACAAGTTGCGGCGGCGCGTCGGGTATTCTCAGATCGAGCGCCACGCATGCGGCTTGGCCCCCCGATGCCTGAATCTCCGCGACCGCGCGGCCCAGCGCATCCCGATCCCGCGCCGAGAGCACGGTCCGGGCGCCCTCTCGGGCCAGACGCAGGGCGATGGCGCGGCCAATTCCCCGGCTGGCTCCGGTAACCACCGCAGTCTTTCCATTCAATGTTCCCATGAGGCAAGTCTAGTCCAGCGTTGCGCCAGCAAACCGATCGACGAAACCCCTTGCGCCGATAGCGCGTTTGATATATCGTAAGATGCATCATGAGTAAGGAACATTGGGGCTGGGCCTTCCCCGGGCACCCTCCGTGGGCGGCCTTTGCCTTTGGCCAGACCGGCCGGTTCTTCGAGGCCGGCGAGGTGCGGCTGGCAATTCTCTCCCTGCTCAGCGAGGGTCCCAAGCACGGATATCAGTTGATGAAGGAGATGGCCGAGCGCTCCGGAGGGCTCTACAAAGCCAGCGCCGGCAGCGTCTATCCCACCCTGCAACAACTGGAGGACGAGGAGTTGATTCTGGCCGATCAGCAGGCCGGCAAAAAGGTTTACCGTATCACCGAGGCCGGGCTCCGCGAACTGGCCAAGGCCCCGGATCACGTGCGCCGCATCTGGGAGCGCGCCGAGCGTTGGGAAGACTGGGGCCAGTGCTTCGGCCCCGAATCGATGGGCGTGCTGCAGCCGATCTCCCGCCTGGTAAAAGCCAGCCTGCAGGCCGCGCGGCGCAGCGGGCCCGACCGTGTCCGCACCGTTTTGGAACGGGTCTGCCGGGAATTGGAAGATCTTTGAATTTGGCAGATCCCTGAACGAAGCGCTTGGAGGAAACGCCGAATGGGTATCGGTATCCGCATTGAGGAACTGCGCAAAGTCTACGACACGCCGCCGCCCAGTGCGGCAGGGAGGGCCGGTTTTTCATTCACCCCGATGAAGTCGGGCACCAAGTCCGGGCCTAAGAAGAAGTTCGAAATCGTGGCGCTGGATGGCGTATCGTTCGAGATTCGCGCCGGCGAGGTCTTCGGCCTGCTGGGGCCGAACGGGGCCGGCAAATCCACCGCCATCGGCATCCTGACCACCCGCACCAGACCCACCAGCGGCCGCGCCTTCATCGGCGAGCACGACATCTGGCGGGAGCAGGTGAGCGCCAAGCGGCTGCTGGGCGTGGTGCCGCAGCGTCCCAATCTGGATTTTGCGCTGACCGCGCGTGAGATTCTGGTCTTTCATGGCGCCTACTTCGGCCAGAGCGCCCGCGAACGCGAGCAGCACGCCGACGAGCTGCTGGAAAAGTTCAAACTCACCGACCGCGCCACCCACATGGTACGCACATTCTCGGGCGGCATGATGCAGCGGCTTTCCATCGCGCGCGCCATGATGCACAACCCGGAGATCCTCTTCCTGGACGAACCTTCGGCCGGCCTGGACCCACAGACGCGCCTGCTGCTATGGGAAATCGTCCGCGATTACAACCGGCTGGGCAAGACCATCGTCCTGACCACGCACTACATGGATGAGGCCGACACCCTGTGCGACCGCGTGGCGATCATCGATCACGGCCGCATCATCGCCCAAGGCGCGCCGCAGGAGCTGAAGGCTTCGATTCCCGGCGGCTACCTGCTGCGCCTGCGCTTTGACCGCGCGCCCGAGGAGTTGATCGCCGAACTGCGGACGCTGCCTGGCGTAACCGAAGTCCGCACCGCCGACCACATTGCGGTTGACGTCTACGCCGACCGCGGCGGCCCTCTGATCGGGCCCATCGTCAACGCGGCCAGCGCGACCGGCATCGAGCTTCGCGACGTACACATTGCCGAACCGAGCCTGGAGACTCTGTTCCTGCATCACACCGGAAGGAGCTTGCGAGATTGAACTGGAAAACTTTTTTCGCCCTGCTGTCGCGCGACGGCCACGTGGCACGCCGCAATCTTCTGCCCATGCTGCTGCAAAACCTGTTGCAGCCGCTGTTGTTCACGTTCGTCTTCGGCCGCGTGATGACCACCAGCGGCATCATGCCCGCCTCCTACAAGAGCCTGCTGCTGCCCGGCGTGATGGCCATCAGCATGGTGATGGCGGGGGTGCAGGCGGTGGCCATGCCGCTGATCGCGGAGTTCCAGTTTACGCGCGAAATCGAAGACCGGCTGCTGGCGCCGATTGAAGTCGGCTGGCTGGCCGTGGCCAAGATCCTCACCGGGATGATTCAGGCGATGTTTGCCGGCCTGGTGGTGATCCCCGCGGCCTGGCTGCTGATGGGGTCGGGCCTGAAGATCGATTTCGGAAAGCCCGTCGAGTTCGCCGTGGTCTGCCTGCTGGTAGCGCTGTTTTCGTCGGCCGGCGGTTTGGCGCTGGGCTGCAGCGTGGGCCAGACGCAGATCGGTCTGATGTTCAGCCTGGTGCTGGCGCCCATGATGATGTTCGGCTGCGCCTACTATCCGTGGAGCGCGCTCAGCGCCTTCCCGATCTTGCAGATAGCCGTGCTCTTCAACCCGCTGGTCTACGCCAGCGAGGGACTGCGCGGCGCGCTGGCTCCGCAGTTCCCGCACATAAATACGCTGGTAGTGATTGGCGCGCTGGTGGCCATCGATGGCCTGCTGCTGGTGTTGGGTTTGAAGAAGTTTCAGGGCAAGGCGGTGACCTAGCAGCACGGGCCTGATGGCCTATGTGGCACGGGCCTCCTGGCCTGAGTTTGCTCTAGTAGCATGCTAGATTGGGTTCGAGAGATCAGCCGATGCCGACCGCCTCCAAACTTATCACTTACGAAGAGTGGCTCCTAATGCCCACCGTCGAGGACGGCACCGACGAAGTGGTGAAAGGAGAGTATCGGTTTATGCCGCCGACTCACTATCCTCACGCCGAGATTATCGAGGAGTTGACCGCGCAATTCATGATGCAGGTCGACCGGAAGAAGGTCAAGGTGCTGAGTTCCAACTTCGGTCTGATGATCAGCCGTGAGCCGCTTACCTGCCGGTCGCCGGATCTAGTTTTGTACTGGAAGGAGCGGGACTTGATTGAGGACGGATTGCATGTTGCCGCTCCCGACCTGATCGTCGAGATTCTCTCTCCTTCGGAGAATCGCCGCCGCAAGGAAGCGAAGATGGAGGACTACGCGTCCATCGGCGTGCCCGAAGCGTGGATTTTCTCGCCCGAAGCGGAAAGCGTCGAGGTCCGGCCACTGAGCGCCGGCAAGCTCACGCGGAGCGCGATTCTGGTGGAAGGCATCCTGAAGCCCACGCGGTTCCCCGGTGTTGGGATTCAGGTGGAAACGATCTGGCCGGACCCGGCCGGGAGGTAAGAGTAAGGTGGGACGGGCGATCGTTTTGTGTCGCCTGTCGCCCGGCGCGAGAACAAACATTGCGAACCTTGCGGGCAACGCTCCAAGCGCGGGCTCGCTGCCGCATCGCCCGAGGCGGATTAACAATCCGCCGCAGGATCCAACGACATAGTGAGTTACCTCATCAACTCTCTGAAAATAATGGATCGCTCTTCTCGTCCCGGGGTGTTGACGGGCGCTTGCGCTTGCGAATGCTCGCGATCTCCCGCTGCACCGCCGGTGCAT
>DATMNI010000454.1:0-32114 GCA_035570275.1 Candidatus Acidiferrales bacterium
TGGCGCTGATCAAAGACGGCATCACGCGAATTGTCAACGGTCTCGAAGACGATTCTCACGCCAAGTCGCCAAGCCGCCAAGACGCGTAGGGATATCCCGTCACCCTCTCCTTGGGATTTCAAGGGCGCAGCCCTTGGCTATACTTAGAGCGTCATTCCCAGGGAAGACCACGCGGTCAGGTGACCTTTCCAGGTGGTCGACGATCCGCCCCAGGAAGCTAAACACTACAGCGTTGCTTGTGGTTCAAGCCTCGGAGAGGTTTCTAGCCTAAGCTAGTCCTTGCCTGTCCCAATCGGGGTCGCCCGTGCGGGAACGCGAGCAGGCTGCGGCATCTCCTCCTTCGAAAACCTTGGAAGAGCATTTGGTCACGATTCGACAGGTGCTATATGGCGGCCGCTGCGGTCTGCCGGACCGATTAAGAGCCCAGCGCCCTCTGTTCCAATTTAGCAAAATTTCTATGCTGAAGTCTAACACGCAGAAAATACAAAAGATAGATGTCAGGGAAAAGCAATTTTCAAAGTGATTTTCATCCCCGAATCCGCGTAACCTGGGCATGCGGCCTGGAATTTCGATATCAGGCAGCTTATCCTTCACTACGTTCTTACCGGAGAGGAGTTCCCATGCGTGTGCTGCTGTCGACAATCGGGTCTCGTGGCGACGTCCAGCCAATGGTAGCGTTGGCGTTGCAGTTGAGAGAGCTTGGCCAGGAAGTCCGTATTTGCGCGCCGCCTGACTTCCGCGAGTGGATTGGCACTCTCGGGATTCCGTTCGTGCCGGTCGGACCCGAGGTGCGCCAGACCGCGGCACCCAGCCCATCAGCCGCGCAGGCCCCGCCTGCGCCAGCGCAGATCCGTCAGCTAATGGAGGACACTGTTGACGGGCAGTTCGAGGCGATCACAGCGGCAGCCAGGGGCTGTAACGTTTTGGTGGCGGGTATGGCGCTGCAATTCGCCCTTCACTCAGTTGCAGAGCAGATGGGAATCCCCTACGTTTACGCGGCCTGGTGCCCGATAACCCTGCCATCCCCACACCATGCACCGCCCCCGTTGCCGTCGTGGGCACAGCCTCCAAGGGACGGCACGGCCGACAATCGCACACTCTGGATTCAGGACGCGAAACGCTGGAACGACCTCTGGGCCGCAGCTATCAACTCCCATCGCGCGGCAGCCGGTTTGGCGCCGGTCTCCGACGTTCGGAGCCACATCCTCACCAACCGGCCATGGCTGGCCGCCGACCCGACGTTGGCGCCATGGCCAGAAACCGCGGACCTCGATGTCGTCCAGACGGGCGCCTGGATTCGTTCGGACCAGAGACAACTGTCCCGGGAGCTGGAGGCGTTCCTCGACGCCGGCGAGCCACCCGTCTACTTCGGCTTCGGTAGTATGCGCGCTCCCCAGGGCGTGAGCCAGGCGATGATCAAGGCCGCGCGCGCGGTCGGCCGCCGTGCGATCATGTCCCGTGGGTGGGCCGGCGTGACACTGCCGGACAACGAACCCGACTGCCTTTCCCTCGGGGAAGTAAACCAGCAGGCGCTCTTCAAGCGGGTCGCCGCTGTAGTCCACCACGGTGGCGCGGGCACCACCACCGCTGCCACGCAGGCCGGAGCACCCCAGGTCGTCGTGCCTCAGATGTACGACCAGCACTACTGGGCCAAACGAGTCCACCACCTCGGGATTGGAACCGCGCACGTGCCCGGCGCGCCCACTGCCGACTCGCTGACCGAAGCGCTCAGCCACACTCTCCAGCCGGTCGTGGCGACCCGTGCCCGCGCCGTCGCAGCCTCGGTGCGCACCGATGGCGCGGAGATCGCCGCGCGACGACTGATCGACGAGGTCTCCCGAGGCGCACTCGGAAACGAGGTCCCGCAGACCGCCCCTGGACGGAATTGATTTCATCATGGCTCCCGCGGCGGCGACTCTCCGGTCCTGGCGAATACCAGGCCTAACCATTCGCATACCCAGACGTCTGTATACTCTGAGGTCTGAGTATGCCCAAGCCCGATTCGCTCCAAGGCTCGCTGGATCTGCTGGTTTTGAAGATCCTCTCGCGCCGGCCCCTTCTCCACGGCTACGCCATCATGTCGGCCATTCAGGACATGTCGGGCGATGTGCTCCGCGCCGAGGAAGGTTCGCTCTATCCGGCCCTGCACCGTATGGAGGAAGCCGGCTGGATTCACGCCCAATGGATCACCAAGGACACCGGACGGCGGGCGCGCATTTATGAACTGACGGCGGCGGGAAAAAAGCAGCTTGCCGCCGAAGAGTCGCGCTGGCAGGCTGTAACCTCAGCCGTGAATCGGGTTCTCAGGACGGCCTGAAATGTCAGTATTATCTCGCATCACAAACGTACTTCGCGGCAACCATTTGAACCGCGAAATCGATGAAGAGCTCCAATCGCATCTCGCGGAAGCTTCCGAGCAGGGCCGCGACCCGGCCGAAACGCGAAGAGCATTCGGCTCCGCGCTACGCCATCGCGAAGAGAGCCGCGACATCCGCCTCATCGCATGGCTCGATTCGCTCCGTGCCGACGCTGTCTTCGGCTGGCGGCAACTCATAAAGAAGAAGGTGACGTCGGCGGCGGCAGTTCTGTCGCTGGCACTGGCAATCGGTGCCTGCACATCCGCATTCCGGCTCATCGACGCCCTGCTGCTGCGGCCTTTGCCCGTGGCTGAGCCCGAACGGCTCTACGCTCTGGAACGTCAGGGAACCGGTTTTGACGGTAAGCCCAGCACATTCGACGGGTGGGCATATCCGTCGTTCCGCCTGATGCGCGCGGCAATGAGAAGCCAAGGCGAGTTGATCGCGGTCTCTTACGCCGTAACGGTTGACTTGACTTACCGGTCTGACCAGGAAATGGAGAAAGCCTGCCTGCAATACGTTTCCGGCTGGATGTTCGCCTCGTTCGGGCTTCGGCCGGCGCTCGGCCGGCTGTTCACGGAGAACGATGATCGGCAGCCAGGAGCGCACCCCTATGCCGTGCTTTCCTATGACTATTGGAAGCGCCGGTTCGGGCAGGACCCCAAAGTCGTCGGCCGCGCATTCCAGATGGGCGACCGCCTTTACGAAATCGTTGGAGTCGGGCCCGAGCCCTTCACCGGCACCGAGACCGGCACCGTTACCGACATCTTCCTGCCTACGATGATGCATCAGGCAGTGGTCCGTGACGACTCCACCTGGCACCGGACTTTGGCGCGGCTGAACCCCGGAGTCGCCCTCGAGCCTCTTCGCCAAAAACTGGATGCAACCTCGCGATCGTTCGAACAGGAGCGCGCGAAGGGGTTCAGCGGCATGACGAAGCAGAGTATTAATCGATTCATCGAGCAGACGCTAGTATTGGAGCCTGCGGCCGCCGGCGTCTCGGGATTGCAGCAGGATTACCGCCGCTCGCTCATCGCCATTGGTGTGCTGGTGGCACTGGTGCTGTTGATCGCCTGCGCCAACGTCGCCAACCTGATGACGGCTCAGGCGGCGGCGCGGGCGCGCGAAATGGCGCTGCGCGTCTCGATCGGCGCGGGACGATGGCGGCTGGTGCAGCTGGTGCTGGTGGAAAGCGCGATGCTCGGGCTGCTCGCGGCTGCCGTTGGCGGGTTGTTCGCATGGTGGTCGGCGCCTTTCGTCGTCAGCCGTATCAACTCGCCCGGCAACCCGGTGCGCCTGTCTCTCCCGATGGACTGGCGAGTGCTGGGATTTGGACTGGCACTGACCCTTGGGGTGACAGTCCTGTTCGGTCTTGCGCCCGCGCTGCGCGCCTCGGCCATCAAGCCGGCGAGCGCCCTGAAAGGCGGCACAGATCCACACGCGCGGCGGCGCCTGATGTATGCGCTGATCGCCGCCCAGGTCGCTTTTTGTTTTCTCGTGCTCTTTGTCGCCGGACTGTTTGCCGCTACGTTCGACCGGTTGTCCAACCGGCCCACCGGCTTCTCGGCGGAGCGGCTTCTCTATCTTTATACGATTCCCGCGCGCCCTCAATCGCCCGTGGCCTGGGAGCAGGTGGCGGACCATCTGCGCACGGTGCCGGGTGTGGAGAAGGTCGCGTTGGCCGGATGGCCGCTGCTCAGCCGGAACTCCACGAACAGCTTCGTTTCCGTCAACGGTGCGCCTCCCGGCCCGGTTCTGGCTTACTTCCTGGGTGTCTCACCCGGTTGGATCGACGTCATGAAGATTCCTTTGCTCGATGGCAGAGACTTTCGCGCAGACGACACGACAGCTCCCGGGATAGGATCGGGCGCTGCCATCGTCAACGAAACGTTCGCGAAGCAATACTTCGACGGTGAGAATCCAATTGGAAAGTCGTTCCAAAACACGCATAGGCAAAACCGCTACCAGATAGTGGGCCTGGTCCGCGATGCCCCCTACCGCAGCCTGCGGGAAGCAATTCTGCCGGTAGCCTATGTCCCATTTCGTTTGATCGACGCCGGCGGCGCATTGCAGCCGATAGGCCAGGCAGCTTTCATCGTGCGCACGTCCAGTGCAAACCCACTCGCGCTGGCGTCCACTCTACGGCGCGAAGTGCCGGCGGCACGATCCGAATTCCGCGTCAGCAACATCGGGACGCAGGCGGAGTTGGTCCGGGCCCAAACCATCCGCGAGCGGCTGCTGGCTATGCTGGCGCTGTTCTTCGCTGGTGTCGCACTGTTGCTGGCGGGTATCGGCCTGTATGGCGTGCTCGACTATGGAGTGCTGCAACGGCGGCGCGAAATCGGCATCCGCATCGCCATCGGCGCGCCGGCCGTCGATATCGCGCGTCGAGTCACCGTGGATGTCTTCTCCATGGTGATCGTGGGAGCGGTCGCCGGCGTCGCGCTCGGTATGGTATCGGTGCGCTACATTGCCACGCTGTTCTACCAGGTAAAGGCCACCGATCCCGGGATACTGGCGCTTCCGTCACTGACCATTCTCGTGGTGGCTCAGCTGGCCGCGCTGCCCGCGGTCGTCCGTGCCATACGAATCGATCCGGTAAGCATGTTGAGGGCGGATTGAAAAAGGAGGCGTGAGATGTCGTTGTGGTCGCGCATCGCAAACGTACTTCGCGGCGACGGTTTGAGCCGTGACATCGACGAAGAACTCCGGTCGCACCTCGCGGAAGCCATCGACCAGGGCCGCGACCCGTCCGAAGCGCGCCGGGCCTTCGGCTCTGCCCTGCGCCATCGTGAAGCCAGCCGCGACGTCCGGCTGATCGCGTGGCTCGATTCGCTCCGTGCCGACGCCGTCTTCGGATGGCGGCAGATCATGAAGAGGAAGGTGACCTCCGCCGCCTCGATTCTCTCCCTCGCCCTGGCGATTGGCGCTTGCACATCGGCATTCCGGCTGATCGACGCCTTGCTGCTGCGGCCTTTGCCCGTGGCGAACCCGGAGCGCTTGTACGTCGTCGCCTTTGAAAACGAAGGTGCGGCGGATGGCAAGCTCGTAACATACGACAGTTCCTCGTACCCGATGTTCAGCCAGATGCGCGGCGCAGTGAGGGGGCAAGCCGCGTTGATCGCAATCTCGTATGTGGACCGGATCGATCTGACCTATGGATCGGACCAGGACATGGAGAAGGCGTACATGCAATACGTTTCCGGCTGGATGTTCGGCTCATTCGGACTGCGGCCGGCATTGGGAAGGCTGCTTACCGAAAACGACGATCTCAAGCCCGGCGCGCACCCTTACGCGGTACTCTCTCATGACTATTGGACACGCCGCTTCGGACAGGATCCGAAAATAATCGGACGCACATTCCGGATGGGCAACAACCTTTACGAGATCGTCGGCGTCGCCGGAGATCGCTTCACCGGCACGGAAACCGGCGCCGTGACCGACGTCTTCATTCCCATGGCGATGAAGGATCCGCGCACCCTCGCCAGTGCGGACAATTTCTGGCTGCGGACGCTGGTGCAATTGAAATCAGGCGTTGCCCCGGAACCCGTGCACGAGAGGTTGCGCGCCACGTTTCGCGCCATCCAGCAGGAGCGGGCCAAGGGATTCATCGGCATGCCCAAACGGCAGCTCGATCATTTCTATAGTGAGAAGCTGTTGCTGGAGCCCGCGGCCTCCGGGCGCTCCAACTTGCAAAGGGACTACCGACCGTCGCTGGCGGCCCTCGGTATCCTGGTGGCGCTGGTGCTGTTGATTGCCTGCGCCAACGTGGCCAACCTGATGACGGCACGGGCGGCGGCGCGGGCGCGCGAAATGGCGTTGCGGGTCTCGATCGGCGCGGGCCGATGGCGGCTGGTCCAACTGGTTCTGGTGGAAAGCGCCTGGCTGGCGTTCCTGGCCACTGCTATCGGCGGGCTATTCGCATGGTGGTCGGCGCCGTTCATCTTGCGCATGATCGATTCGCCGGGTACCCCGGCACACCTGGTTCTGCCAGCCGACTGGCGCGTGCTGGGATTCGGCGTGGCGCTGGCCTCAGGCGTGACTTTCCTCTTCGGCCTCATGCCGGCCCTGAGCGCGTCGGCAGTCAAGCCGGCGAGCGCGATGAGAGGCGGCGAAGATCCGCACGGCATTTTCGGTCTAACCCGGCGCCGCCAGATGCACGCGTTGATTGCGGCACAGGTAGCTTTTTGTTTTGTCGTGCATTTCGTCGCCGGGCTGTTCGTGGCCTCGTTCGACCGCCTGACGAATCAGCCCATCGGTTTCTCCGCGGAACGGATTCTCAATCTGGAGACGGTTACCGAGCGCCCGCAACCGCCGGTCTTCTGGGATCAGGTTGCCGAACATCTTCGCGCCGTGCCCGGTGTGGAGACGGTCGCGCTAACCACCTGGCCGCTGATGAGCGGGGAGAGCGCGACCGGTAATATTTCCGTCAACGGCGCACCTGAATCCGAAGTCTTTTGCGACTTCCTGAGTGTCTCGCCAGGCTGGACGGACGAGATGCGAATTCCCTTCGTCGATGGCCGGGATTTCCGCGCCAGCGACGCCAGTCCCACGGTCGCGATTGTCAACGAGGCTTTCGCCAGGCAGTATTTCAACGGCGAGAATCCTCTCGGAAAATCGTTCGAGAGATCCGGTGGGGCGGGCACGCGCCTCCGTTTTCAGATTGTAGGCTTTATCCGCGACGCTCGCTCCAGGGACAGGATGCGCACACCCATCCGGCCGACGGCCTATGTTCCGTTTCACGCTATCGACGCCAAGGGAGCACCCAAACCGATCGGCCGGGGAACGTTCGTCGTGCGCACATCCAGCCCGAACCCTCTGGCTCTGGCATCCACCCTGCGCCGGGAAGTGCCCCGGGCGCGGTCCGAGTTTCGTGTCAGCAACATTCGTACGCAGTTGGAGATCAACCGCGCCAACACCGTCCGCGAGCGTCTGCTGGCGATATTGGCGCTGTTCTTCGCTGGGGTAGCGCTGCTGCTGGCGGGCATCGGTCTGTATGGGGTGCTCGACTATGGAGTACTGCAACGGCGGCGCGAAATCGGGATTCGCATCGCCATCGGCGCGCAGGCCGGCGATATCGCGCGGCGCGTCACCGTGGATGTGTTCACCATGGTCCTCGTGGGAGCGGTCGCCGGCCTCGCACTCGGTATGGCCGCGGTGCGCTCCATTGCAACGCTGTTCTACCAGGTAAAGGCAACCGATCTCGGGATGTTGGTGCTGCCGTGGCTGGCCATTCTCGCGGCGGCGTTGCTGGCCGCCCTGCCGGCGGTGGTCCGGGCAGTTCGAATCGACCCGGTAAGCATGTTGAGGGCGGATTGATATGTCATTTGTATCTCGCATCGCCAACGTACTTCGCGGCAACCGCTTAAGCCGCGAGATCGACGAAGAACTCCAGTCACACCTGGCGGAAGCCGTCGAGCAGGGCCGCGACCCCTCGGAAGCGCGCCGGGCGTTCGGCTCCACCCTCCGCTATCGTGAAGCCAGCCGCGACATCCGGCTCATGGCGTGGCTCGATTCGCTGCGCGCCGACGCCATCTTCGGCTGGCGGCAACTCATGAAAAACAAGGTTACCTCGGCCGCGGCGATTCTCTCGCTGGCCCTGGCGATCGGGTCATGCACATCGGCATTCCGGCTCATCGACGCCCTGCTGCTGCGGCCTTTGCCAATCGCGGACCCCGCGCGTCTGTACGCCGTCTCTTACGAATTCATCGACGACGAGGGCAAGCCCAAGACGGGCGATGGTTGCTCCTATCCGCTGTTTCGCCAGATGCGCGCCGCGGTAAAAGGCCAAGCCGAGTTGTTCGCAATCTCGTATACCGACCGCGTTGAGCTGACATACGGGCCGGACCAGGAAAGG
Source organism: Candidatus Acidiferrales bacterium (assembly GCA_035570275.1). Lineage (GTDB taxonomy): Bacteria > Acidobacteriota > Terriglobia > Bryobacterales > Bryobacteraceae > DATMNI01. The sequence goes on from DATMNI010000454.1 coordinate 8,215, forward strand.
GAGCAGGCGAGCCAGCAATATGTTTCAGGCTGGATGTTTGGCGCGTTCGGATTGCGGCCGGTGCTGGGGAGGCTGCTTACCGAGAACGACGATCTGCAACCGGGGGCGCATCCCTACGCGGTGCTGTCTTATGACTATTGGAAGCGCCGCTTCGGACAGGATCCGAAAGTAATCGGGCGCACCTTCCGGAGCGGCGCCGATCTCTATACGGTGGTGGGCGTTTCCGAGGAGCGATTCACCGGCACCGAGCCGGGTTCGGTGACTGACATCTTTGTGCCCACGATGATGAAGGGCAGTGCCGTGGGCCGCGCCGACTACTTCTGGTTCCGGACGCTGGCACGGCTGCAGCCGGGTATAGCCGCCGAGCCGGTTCGACAGAGACTGCACGGAATCTTTCGCGCATTTCGGGAGGGGAGGGCGAAGACGTTAACCGCGATGTCCGAGTCGCGGCGGCAGCAATTCCTAAATCAGAGGCTATTGCTGGAACCGGCGGCCGCGGGCGTCTCCGGAATGCAGGAAAGCTACCGCCGCGCTCTCTGGGCACTCGGCGTTCTGGTGGCGCTGGTGCTGCTGATCGCGTGCGCCAACGTGGCCAACCTGATGACCGCTCAGGCGGCGGCGCGGGCGCGCGAGATGGCTCTGCGGGTCTCGCTCGGCGCGGGCCGGTGGCGGCTGGCGCAACTGTTCCTGATGGAAAGCGCCTGGCTGGCGCTGCTGGCGGCCGCGGCCGGCGGGCTGTTCGCATGGTGGTCGGCGCCGTTCGTCGCCGGCATGATCAGTCCGCCGGATAACCCGGCGCGCCTGTTTCTTCCGGCGGACTGGCGGGTGCTCGGGTTCGGTGCGGTGCTGGCGCTGGTGGCTACCCTGCTGTTCGGCCTGGCGCCTGCGCTGCGTGTCTCCGGCATCAAACCGGCCGGTGCCCTGAGGGGAGGCGAGGACCCGCACTCGCGCCGCCGCCTGATGCATACGTTGATCGCGGTGCAAGTGGCCTTCTGTATTGTGGTGCACTTTGTGGGCGGCCTGTTTGTCACCACCTACCAGCGGCTGGCGAATCTACCCACCGGTTTTTCCGCGGAACGCCTTCTGAATCTCGATACGGTGGCGGTACGGCCGCAACCGGCGGTCTTCTGGGATCAGGCGGCGGAACATCTGCGCACGGTGCCGGGCGTCGAATCGGTGGCGCTGGCCGAATGGCCGCTGATGAACCCTGGCGTCTGGAACGGCATGATTTCGGTCAACGGAGCGCCTCCCGGCGATGTGATGACCAACTTTCTGACTGTCTCGCGCGGCTGGTTGGACATCATGCGGATCAGGTTAGCGGACGGCAGGGATTTTACGGTGAACGATAAATATCCCGGGGTTGCCATTGTCAACCACGCTTTCGCGAAACAATATTTCGGCGGGCAGAGTCCCATCGGCAAGACGTTCGAGCAAAACGATGGGGAAGGCCGGCGTACCCGTTTTCAGATTGTGGGCCTGGCCGCGGACGCTCTCTACCAATACATGCGCGCACCCGTGGAGCCGACGGCCTACTTTCCGTTCCGCTCGAATTATGCGCGCGGGACTCTCATCGTGCGCACGTCCAGCGCTAATCCGTTGGCGCTGGCGCAGACCCTCCGCCATGAAGTGCCGCAAGGCCGGTCCGAGTTCCGCGTCACCAACATCCGCACTCAGAAGGCGCTGAACCAGGCGCAGACGGTCCGCGAGCGCATGCTGGCGGTGCTGGCGCTGTTCTTCGCCATGGTTGCGCTGTTGCTTGCGGGGGTGGGCCTGTCTGGCGTGCTCCATTATGGAGTACTGCAACGGCGGCGCGAAATCGGGATTCGCATCGCCATCGGCGCGCAGGCCGCCGGAATCGCGCGACTGGTGGCCGTGGATGCCCTCGCCATGGTGCTGGTGGGAGCCATCGCGGGCCTGGCTATCGGGATGGCGTCGGTGCGATACATTGCGGCGCTGCTCTATCAGGTGAAGCCTACGGAGGTGGCCATGCTGGCGCTTCCGTCGTTCACTATTCTGGCGGCGGCGTTGCTGGCCGCCCTGCCGGCGGTGGTCCGCGCCGTGCGCATCGACCCCGTAAGTATGTTGAGGGCAGACTGATATGTCCTTCATATCTCGCATTGCCAACGTACTGCGCGGCAACCGCTTAAGCCGCGAGATCGACGAAGAACTCCAGTCGCACCTGGCGGAAGCCGTCGAGCAGGGCCGCGACCCCTCGGAAGCGCGCCGGGCGTTCGGCTCCCCGCTCCACCTGCGGGAGGAAAGCCGCGACATCCGGCTCATGGCGTGGCTCGATTCGCTGCGTGCCGACGCCATCTTTGGCTGGCGTCAGCTCATGAAGAAGAAGGCCACTTCCGCGGCGGCCGTTCTGTCGCTGGCCTTGGCGATCGGCGCCTGCACATCGGCATTCCGCCTCATCGACGCTCTGCTGCTGCGGCCGTTGCCCGTGACGGAGCCCGAACGGCTCTATGCCATCTTCCACTTGTCGATGGCCGCCGACGGCCAGCCTCGAATCATGGACACCTACGAGTATCCGATGTTTCGTCAAATGCGTGCCGCGGTCAAAGATCAAGCCGAGCTGATCGCTGTCTCCTCTTCCAACCGGACGGACCTGACCTATGGCTCGGACCAGGATATGGAAAAGGCCTACCTGCAATTCGTTTCAGGGTGGATGTTCGGCTCGTTCGGGCTCCGGCCCGCTTTGGGGCGCCTGCTCACCGAAAACGACGACCTCACTCCAGGCGCGCATCCGTATGCGGTGCTCTCCTACGATTATTGGACGCGCCGTTTCGGCCAGGACCGCAACGTTATCGGCCGCTCGGTCCGCATCGGGAACACGCTGTACTCCATCGCCGGCGTTTGTGAGCAGCGCTTCACCGGCACCCAGACCGGCACCGTGACCGACATCTTCGTCCCCACGATGATGAACGCCGCGGTCACCCAGCAGAGCTCGGGTTGGGTCCGGACCTTGGTCCATCTGCACCCGGGCGTGGCCATGCAACCGGTTCGTGACAGGCTGCGCGTACCGTTTCGCGCGTACAGCACGGAGATGGCCAGGGGCATTACTGGAATGAACAAAGCGCTTCTGGACAGATACCTCGGCGAAACCCTCATGATGGAGCCAGCGGCGGCGGGCACATCCCGCATGCAGAGAACTTACCGCGACTCACTGATCTCCCTGGGTGTGCTGGTAGCGCTGATACTCCTCATTTCGTGCGCGAACATGGCCAATCTGATGACGGCGCAGGCGGCGGCGCGAGCGCGCGAGATGGCCCTGCGCGTCTCCATCGGAGCGGGACGCTGGCGGCTGGTGCAACTGGTCCTGGTGGAAAGCGCGTGGCTGGCGTTTCTGGCCGCGGCCATCGGCGGACTGTTCGCGTGGTGGTCCGCGCCATTCGTCGTCGGCAGAATCAACCCGCCCGACGACCCCGCGCGGCTGTTTCTCCGGACCGATTGGCGAGTCCCCGGATTTGCCCTGGCGCTGACTCTGGGCGTGACGTTCCTGTTTGGCCTGGCGCCGGCGCTCGGTGCCTCCGCGGTCAAGCCGGCGAGCGCGCTCAAAGGCGGCGAAGATCTGCACGGCACTTTCGGTCTAACCCAGCGCCGCTTGATGAATGTGCTGATCGCCGGCCAGGTCGCCTTCTGTTTTGTGGTGCTGTTCGCCGCGGGCCTGTTCGTCGCTAGCGCCGGCCGCCTGGCCCATCAACCCACCGGCTTTTCGGCGGAGCGGATTCTCCTGCTCGATACGGTCGCGCAGCCTGCTCAGCCGGCGGCCTTGTGGGATCAGGTGGCCGGGCATCTGCGCGCCATGCCGGGCGTCGAAACGGCTGCGCTCGCCGGCTTCCCGCTGCTCAGCGGAAGCGCCACGGTTGAGTCGGTTTCAGTTGATGGACGGCGCCCAGGCACGAACCGGGCCTACTACCTGAATGTCTCCGCCGGCTGGATCGATGCCATGAAAATCCCCTTCATCGATGGTCGGGACTTCCGGCCGGGCGATGCCCTTCCCGGCGTTGCGATCGTCAACGCCGCGATCGTCAACCAGGCTTTCGCGAAGCAGTATTTCAACGGCGAGAATCCAATCGGCAAGTCCTTCGAGAAGGTAGAATCGGCGGGAAGGCGGGTTCGCTATGAGATCGCCGGCCTGGTTGGCGACGCTCGTTACCACGACATGCGCGAGCCCATGATGCCGGTAGCCTATACTCCATTCCAGTCGACCAATGCGAAAGGCGCGTTGCAGCCGATACGCTCGGCGACGTTCGTGGTGCGCACGTCAAGCGCGAACCCGCTGGCTCTCGCGTCCACCCTGCGAGGGGAAGTGCCGCGGGCGCGGCCCGGATTCCGCGTCAGCAACATCGGCACGCAGGAGGAACTGAACCGGTCGGACACTATCCGGGAGCGGCTGCTGGCGATGCTGGCGCTGTTCTTCGCGGTGGTCGCGCTGTTGCTGGCGGGCGTCGGCTTATATGGCGTGCTGGACTACGGAGTGCTGCAACGACGGCGCGAAATCGGCATCCGCATCGCCATCGGCGCGCAAGCCGGCGGCATCGCCCGACTGGTGGCCCTGGATGCCCTCGCCATGGTGCTGGTGGGCACCGTCGCGGGCCTGGCGCTGGGTATGGCATCGGTGCGATACATTGCGGCGCTGTTCTACCAGGTAAAGGCAACCGATCCCGGGATGTTGGTGCTGCCGTGGTTGGCCATTCTCGCGGCGGCTTTCTTGGCTGCGCTGCCGGCGGTGATGCGCGCGGTGCGGATCGACCCGGCAAGCATGTTGAGGGCAGACTGATATGTCATTTTTCTCACGCATTACAAACGCGCTTCGCGGTGACCGTCTGAGCCGCGAGATCGACGAAGAACTTCAGTCGCACCTCGCGGAAGCCATCGACCAGGGCCGCGACCCGGCCGAAGCGCGCCGGGCATTCGGGTCCCCGCTCCACCTGCGGGAGGAAAGCCGCGCCATCCGGCTCATGGCGTGGCTCGATTCGCTCCGTGCCGACGCCATCTTCGGCTGGCGGCAGCTCATGAAGAAGAAGGCCACTTCCGCCGCCGCGATTCTGTCCCTGGCGTTGGCCATCGGAGCCTGCACTTCGGCATTCCGGCTCATCGACGCGCTACTGTTCCGACCCTTGCCTGTTGCCAATCCCGATCGCCTGTACACCGTCGCCTTTCAAACGTCATCCGCGTCGGATGGCAAGGCCATGGAGTACGACAGTTGCTCCTATCCCATGTTCCGCCAGATGCGTGCCGCGGTAAGGGAGCAAGCCGAGCTAATCGCAGTCTCTATGTACTCCGGGTTCGTCGATCTGACCTACGGATCGGACCAGGAGATGGAGAAAGCCGACCTGCAATACGTTTCCGGATGGTTGTTCGGCGCGTTCGGGCTGCGGCCGCGGTTAGGGCGGCTGCTCACCGAAAACGACGATCTCAAGCCCGGCGCGCGCCCCTACGCGGTGCTCTCTTACAACTATTGGGCTCGCCGCTTCGCCCGGGATCCGAAAATAGTCGGGCGCACGTTCCGGGTGGGCAACGATCTTTACCAGATCGTCGGGGTCGCCGAGGAGCGCTTCACCGGCACCGAAACCGGCACCATGATCGACGTCTTCGTTCCGATGGCGATGAAGAATCCCCGCACCCTCGCCAGCTCAAATAACTTCTGGCTCCGGACGTTGGTACAACTGAAGCCGGGCGTCGCCACCGAACCCGTTCGCGACCGGTTGCGGGCAACGTTTCGCGCCATCCAGGAAGAAAGGGTGAAGGGTTTTCCGGCCCAGTCCAAACGGGACCATGACCGAATGTTCCAGGAGAAGCTGCTGCTGGAACCGGCGGCTGCCGGCCGCTCAAACCTGCAGCGCGACTACCGCCAGGCGCTGGCGGCGCTTGGTCTGCTGGTGGCGCTGGTGCTGCTGATTGCCTGCGCCAACGTCGCCAACCTGATGACGGCCCGGGCAGCGGCGCGCTCGCGCGAGATGGCGCTCCGCGTCTCAATCGGCGCAGGACGGTGGCGCCTGGTGCAACTGGTTCTGGTGGAAAGCGCCTGGCTGGCGTTCCTGGCCACTGCCTTAGGCGCGGCATTCGCTTGGTGGTCCGCGCCGTTCATCGTAGGCATGATCAATCCGCCGGCTTATGACCAGGCACGGCTGGTTCTTCCGGCGGACTGGCGGGTGCTCGGGTTTGGTCTGGCGCTGGCCTCCGGGGTCACGTTCCTCTTCGGCCTTACGCCGGCTCTGCGCGCTTCGGCCGTCAAGCCGGCCAGCGCCATGAAAGGCGGCGAAGATCCGCACTCGCGACGCCGCCTGATGCATGCGCTGATCGCCGTACAAGTCGCCTTCTGTTTTGTGGTGCATTTCGTCGCCGGGGTTGTTCGTCACCTCGTTCGACCGCCTGGTAAATCAGCCCATCGGTTTTTCCGCGGAACGAATTCTCAATCTGGAAGCGGTCACGCTGCGTTCGCAGCCGCCGGCCTTCTGGGACCAGGTAGCGGAACATTTGCGCACCGTGCCCGGTGTCGAGAAGGTGGCCCTGATCGGATGGCCGCTGATGAGCGGGGAAAGCGCGGTCGGTAATATTTCGATCGACGGCGCGCCAATATCCGAAGTCTTTTCCGACTTCGTCAGCATCTCGCCGGGCTGGGCTGACGTAATGAGAATTCCCTTCCTGGGCGGCAGAGACTTTCGCCCGAGCGACACCAATCCCACCGTCGCGGTCGTCAACCAGGCTTTCGCGAAGCAGTATTTCGACGGCGAGAACCCCATCGGAAAAACGTTCGAGCGCGTGGAACCGGCCGGCGGTAGCGCCCGCATCGAGATCGTGGGCTTTGTCCGCGATGCCCGCTCCCGGGACAACATGCGCCAGCCCATCCGGCCGACGGCCTACATTCCGTTTCAATCGATTGACGCCAAGGGCGCATTGCGGTCGCTCGCCCGGGGCACTTTCGTGGTTCGCACTGCCAGCGCGAACCCGCTCGCGCTGGCATCGATTCTCCGTCGGGAAGTGCCTCGGGCGCGGTCCGAATTTCGAGTCAGCAACATCCATACGCAGTTGGAGTTCAACCAGACCAACACGGTGCGCGAGCGGTTGCTGGCCACGCTGGCGCTGTTCTTCGCCGGCGTCGCGCTGCTGCTGGCGGGCATCGGCCTCTATGGGGTGCTCGACTACGGGGTACTGCAGCGGCGGCGCGAAATCGGCATCCGCATCGCTATCGGTGCGCAGGCCGGCGGGATCGCTCGACTGGTGGCCGTGGATGCGCTCTCCATGGTGCTGGTGGGCGCCGTCGCGGGCCTGGCGCTGGGTATGGCATCGGTGCGATACATCGCGGCGCTGCTCTATCAGGTGAAGCCTACGGATGTCGCCATGCTGGCGCTGCCGTCGTTCACCATTCTGGCCGCGGCGGTGATCGCTGCCGTCCCCGCCGTGATCCGGGCGCTCCGAATCGACCCGGCCGCCATGCTGCGGGCAGACTGATAGGCCGTTTTGTCGCGCATATCAATTTGTACTTGTTGTCACTCATCGACTACCTCCCCAAGAAACCAACCCCGCCGAGGCTTCTAAGCATTGCCGGCCGACAAGTATTTCGAGTTTTCATGTGACTGCTGAATTAGAGTTGTGGGGCAGGTTGTTAACCTGCGGCGGATTGGCAATCCGCCTGCCGCTCTTGGACTAGCCTTAGCGGGCATGGCAGCAGGATGCGCGACGGCACAATGTGCACCGCCGCCGGCCGGATCTGCCGTCATCTGCAAGAACTCGATAACTTACCTCGACGGTGCCAGACCATTCAGCCGTTACCAATGGCCTTTGCATTCTATTCGTTAGTTCGTTACCAGCCGCCGGCAAAAATGCCTGGCCCGACAAATGCTCTATCGATGTAGAGGAGAATAATTCATGTCACGTTTCTGGAATGCGGTCTTAATGGGTGCCGCTCTAATAACCCCTATGGCAATCGTGCCAACGGCGCTGCGAGCCGAGGATCACAAAGTGGTTCGCTACCACGACAAACAACACAATGACGATCATGAGTGGAACGATCATGAGAATCAGGCCTATCGTGTGTGGACAAATGAGAACCATCGCAAGCAGCGCGAGTTTTCCAAACTCAAAGACAACGACCGGCAATCATACTGGGGCTGGCGTCACGAACATTCAGACAGCCTTCTCAAGATCGATATACATTAGGCTCGATCCCCGTTCTTGCCAGGGCAGCGCGTCCAGCCGCTCCCGCTCTTATGGCCCGCTGAGTTCTGGGCCGCGGGCCGAAGAGCGGCTTGTCGGCGAAGTGATCCCATCGGGAAAACAGACGTTCTGCCACACTCCGCTATTCCTTTCCCAAAGCCCTCAGCCGGATCACGAGGCGCCTTCCATCGCTGCCGTAAAACTTGAGGAAATTGGGCGACCCCATCGTGGCATTCACCGCCGTCGGATTGTTGTGGCCGGTGATGTTATTGAAGCCGGCCCGGAGCGCCAACCGTCTCCGGAACAGAGTCAGCCGGTATTCCAGATGAAGACCCAGCTCGAAGAACGTCGGGAACCGTTGGGAGTTCACGCCTCCCACAACGGCTCCGTCTCGGTCCTCCGAAAACGGGGAGCCTTCGTGCAGGTCTACCAGGTAGGCCACCGACCACCGTTTCAGCGGTGTGGGCAGGTACCCCCAGCTCAACAATCGGTCGGGCACGTCCCAACCCATTCGCCCGAAATTATTTCGCACGATCCGGGTCTGGTCGGCATTGACGTCCTCTACCGCATTGGACAGCGTTCGCGATCGCGTATAACTCGCCGACCACTCGTGAAGGCTGTCCACCGTGTGGTGCACCGCGATATCGGCGGAATCGTAGACGTCCTTCTTGAACGGCGCCAGTGCGAGGGTTCCGCGATTGCTGATGTACGTGAGCCCGTTGTCTCCGCGCTTCCGCAGCACGTTTGAGGTGATCCGAAGATTGCGGGACAGGCGGCGTTCCACCCCGACGCTCAAGTTGTGATAGCTGCCGTTTCCGAGTCCCCTGGGGGCAACATATACCGGGCCGAGGCTCGGGATCCCCATCGGCGTTCCATCCGGGGAATAAAAAGTCGTCACCGGACGCGGGTCGAACGGGCGGCTGAACAATAGCAGACTGGTTTCGTCATGGCTCACCGCATAACCGGCCGAAAGGCGCGTGTGGCTCCACGGCGCGTAGGAGATCGATGCGCGTGGAGCCAGCGCCCACTGGCCGGCCAGCCGGTCCCAATCCTGCCTGACCCCATACTCCACCCGGACCTTCTTACGTGGAGTCCAGCCGTCCATGAGATACCAGGATGCTTCGGCGTTCGTCACCCGCTCCCTCGACGGCCCGTTGAACTTGGTGCGGTACAACAGCACGTCGGCGGCATTGTACTGTTCGAATCCCGTTCGGAATGCGTCCTGCCGCTGTTCCAGCGTGTCCAGGTCGATCCCCGCGACTACCTGGTGCTTACCCAACAGAGTTAGCGGCGGCAAAGTGATTTTGGACAGCAACTGTTTCCGCTCGGAGGTTTGCGTGGAGTTCACAAAATAGTTGCCGCTCCGGCCGAGAGGTGTCATCTGGTAGATGGCGTCGCCCTGCGGAATTTGACGCGCCAGCGTCCGGTTGTCGCCATACCCTACCTCGAACAACGCGCCGTGGCCCAGATATATCTGGTCTTTGCCGCTGAAAAACCAACTCCGCGCGCGCCGGTCGGTGGTTGTGGATAGCGGGTCGAGCGGTCCCAGTCCGTTGTTCGAAGCATTCAGGTAGTTGACCAGAAACGAGCCGTAGAAAATGTTCGCCGGCTTAAGATTCGCCTGTAACCTGGCCAGGTTGCTGCCCTGCCAGGTGATGGCAGTGTCCTTTCCTTTTGGCAACTCCTGGATCACCAGCGGCAAATACTGCAGATCGGCGTTGTCGGAAAACCATACCCGTCCGCGCCGCAGCGGAGCCGACATACCCAACCGCGGCGACCACGCGCCCATTCGCAGCCCTTTGCGCTCGTCCACGCCGGGAATAAAGTTCGTTGCCGTGTAGCGCAGGCGGTCGTCTCCCGTCTTGGTCTGAATCGCCACCATGCCCGCGGAGCCTCTGCCCGCCTCGGCGGAAGCGTCTCCCGATGAGTACTCGACCGAGCGCACCGCATCCACGCTCAGGCGGGTGCCGAAAGCGCCCGTGACCGGGTCGCCGATGTTGAACCCATCCAGTGTGTACAGCACCTGGTTTTCCGCGCCGCCGGCAAAATGCACTCCCCCGTGGTTATCCTGCACCACACCCGGCATGAGACGAAAGCTGTTGCGCAGGTAGCGGTCCTCCGGCACGGGCACGTCCAGAATCTGTGTTCCGCTCAGCGAGCGCTCCGTATAGCTCCGATCCAGGTCCACTTCGGGCTCACGGTCAGTCACCTTCACGGAGTCGAACTGTTCCTGCTGGTGATTCAAGACGATCAGCAACTCATGTTGATCCAGGATTTCGACCGGGTGGTCATGCAGCGGGAAGAATTGCTCGTGTGCCGCCTCCACCAGATAGCGGCCGGCGGAAGGCAGGTTCACCTCGAATCCGCCGGCCGCATCGGAGGACGCCACCTCCGGCGTGCCGTGGGGAGAGAATTGTACGCGGACACCCGCCACCGGGGCATTGGTCTCGTCCACCACCCTGACCTTGATGGCGATGTCCGCCGCCCGGGCGGGCGCGATCGTGAGCGAAATCAGCGCCAGCGCAAATAGGCGCGATACTGCATCCGACCCCTGCGGCGGCGGCTTCGGCAGCCGTTTCCGCGCCGCGACGGCAGCGAGTGGTGCTTCGCAAACGTGCAGAGCCGGGCAGTGGTGCCAACGCATCCCGTGGCTGGACGCCTACCTCCTGGGACAAATGATGCACTTCTAGTGGCCCGTTGGCAAGCCCACAAGCCTTTCACATATTGCGACAATGCCTCTGCCAGGTGGCGCGTTTCCTGCGTCTCGCCGGCCTGCGGCCTTCGGATTGCGCGACAGCACCGGACAAAAGCGTTTGGTTAGTGCACCGTTGTGATACTCCGCTGATGACTATGCTATGCTCACTGTGTGAGTAAGCGTCTTCAGGTCTTGCTTCCCGATCGGGAAATGTTGGACATCCAGCGTCTGGCGAAGCGAGAACGTCTAACGGTGGGCGAATGGGTCCGGCGCGCGCTAAGTGAAGCGCGTGCGAGCCGGCCGGTGATCGAACCAGAAACGAAGTTGAAGGCGGTTCGCCGTGCTGTGGCGTATTCATTCCCCACGGCTGACGTTGGCCAGATGCTGGACGAAATTGAACGAGGCTACCAGGGTTGATCTTCGTCGATTCCAACATCCCGATGTACCTGATCGGAGCCGCACATCCGCACAAGACCGACGCACAACTGATCCTGGAGCGCCTGATTGCAGGGGGGCAGCGTCTCGTCACCGACGCTGAGGTGCTGCAGGAAATACTCCATCGGTACACGGCCATCGATAAGCGGGAAGCCATCGGCCCCGCATTTCAAGTGACCTTGGACATTGTCGACGAAGTGATCCCCATCGAGAAAGCGGATGTTCTGCGCGCCGGAGAGATTGCCCAGAATCGTGCCCGGATGTCAGCCCGGATGTCAGCCCGCGATGCCGTCCACATCGCGGTCATGGAGCGCCACGGTATCCGATCGATTCTTAGCTTCGATGGCGATTTCGACCGCTGGCCGGGTCTACAGAGGATTCATCGGATCTGAACGGAGCGTGCGGGAAAGCTCTCGGGTTTGAAAGAGCCGTCAACGGGAGTTGGGATGTTTCGACTCCCCGTCGTGGACGCGTTCGAACTCTCGCGGTCCCCCACCGCCAGCAGCCAGGGCGGCCTTCTAGAAGAGCGTGGGACAACTTCCGGATGCGTCATCCAGGACCTGGTTGCTCCCGGGTCGGTTATACCCAACTTTATCACTCGGCGCGAAAGGTGTCAGCCGTCAACCTTCTCCTCGCCGCGTTGCAGTTGCGGTTTGGCCGACCCTTTCATCGCCGACTTCTTGGCCGCGATCTTCGGTGCCAGTCGCAAGAAAGGCAACGGCGGAATCGGTAAGCCCATTCTCATCGTCATGTTCTAGACAAGTTCGCGTGAATACGGCCAGCAGTGGAAGACAGCGTTCCCTTCGCGAAATGCTGACCCTCTAGCTCCAATTTGGCCTTGAAACAGACGCCTTACAGTCAAGCAAGTGTACGTCCTGCAAGCATTGCGCTCACTTGAAAACGGTGTGCCGCCTGTACGGCATCCCTGTCCTGCTCGATCGTAAATCCCATTTCGTTCGCCACAACTTGAACTACGCGGGGTAGCCGATGTCCTTAAGGAACCCTGGAGCGAACCGTGCTCCCCCAATAGAAATAGGGCCGCCGCGGCCCGCCACGTGGATTCAGTTGCTTCTCGTCGTGGCATCTGGACGACGATTCACCTGTGCAACGGGAACCGCCGATGCCAGACCCAGACGCGACTCCAATTGTCTGACATTATCGCGAGCTGAGGGAAGATCCGCTTTCAGTCGGATCAACTCGTCCATCGCCTCATCTTGAACCAGGCCGGCCTCCCATCGCTTTGGACTCGCCTCACCGACCTTTAGATATTTGGCGAAGGCGCGGAAGCTCATTCCGAAACGTTGCCGTATTTCCTTGAGCTCTTTCGTTGTGAGGAGTTTATGCCTCTGGCGGTAGGCGTCCGCACTCGCAATAGTGTAAATGGCCGACTGTTCGTCACTGAGAACCTGGAATCCGCAACGATCGCATACCGTCGCTTCCGTTCGCACAGGTACCTCCTCGCCCCGAACATGGGCGGTCATATCGGCGAGCTTGCTCACCATCTTTCCTTTTTCGCATTGAAAGCACTTCATGATTCTTCTCTCTTGATTCAGTACAGGCGAGGATGGCAAGACCAGAATAGAACGTGTGGCTTCTTGGCCGTACCGACGATCTGAAGTTTGAAGAAGACTTCGCACCCAAGAACCGAGCTTCGGAATATGAATGGGCATCCTGGAGGTTCATTGAGTTTGAATGGCGGCTCATAAGATTCTGGCGGGGTCTCGTCAAGGATCCTGAGAAGCTTGTCGCCAACCTTCCGCGCCGACCAAGCCGAAGTGCTCGCGGATTTCGTCGTTGAACTTTGGCGTACGATACCCATGACCCTGTTCAGCCTGATCCCTGGCCATCTTGATCGCCTGATCCGGCGGATAGCTGGCAAGAAAACCCTTCCTGAGGACCTCATCGCGCTGCTTCGATGAGTAGCTGGCGAAATGTCCCCTCTTGTCCAGCCTTTCGGCATTGGCGATCCAGCGCTCTCGGAGGTCTTTCCCGCTGAGGGCGCTCATCCTTCCCACCTATACGGTATCATATGATCCCATTGAGTGCAACGCTACTGGCTGCTTGCAACAACCTAAGCCGTTCTGCCGGACCGGCACGCGGGTGCAAGTCGGGGAGACGATTGCGTTACCGCCCGGAAGCTGTTCCATCCCAAGGTCACGCGTCCCTGCCTGAGCGCACCCCGCGCTATAGTGTCTTTTACCGTCAACGGTGCCTGGTAAGGAGTTCGTCATCATGTGTCTCTTCTCCCGCGGCGGCACGCCCATGCGAGGAATGCCGCGAGGAACGTTGCGCAGCTTCGCCAGTCTATGCCTCCTGCTGCTCTCCGGCGCCGCCGTTGCCGCCGAATCCGCCAAGCTCAACTTCAACCCCGACTGGAAGTTTCTCAAAGCCGATCCCGCGGGCGCCGCCGCGCCGGCATTCGACGACAGCGCCTGGTCCACCGTCTCCCTGCCTCACACCTATAACGACATCGATACCTTCGACGACTGGTCAACGCCCAATCACGTGGGCGAGATGAACCTCTGGTCGGGCCGCACCTGGTATCGCAAGACCTTCGTGCTCCCCGAGACGCTCAAGGGGAAGAAGGTCTTCATCGAGTTCGAAGCCGTGCGCCAGATCGCGGAGGTTTACCTCAACGGCCAACTCCTGGGCGTCAGCAAGACCGGTTTCATTCCGTTCGGCTTCGATCTCACCCCGCGCCTCAAATTCGGCGGCGCCAAAAACGTCATCGCCGTGATGGCTGACAACCGCTTCACCGCCGAAACCGACATGGCCAAGATCGTCAAGACGGACCTGCCCTGGAACAGCCCGCACTGGCACCCCGCGCACGGCGGCATCTATCGCAACGTCTATCTGCATGTCGCCGATCCGCTGCATATTGCGCTGCCGCTTTATAGTTTTCTGCAAACAGCCGGGCCTTACGTCTACGCCACGGAGGTCTCGCAAAACTCGGCCATTGTCACCGTGGAAGTGCCCATCCAAAACGAACGCGATTCCGCGGCGAATGTCGAACTGGTGGCCAACATTCTGGATCGCAATGGCAAACCCGTCCTCCAGTTGCAGCAAGCCGCCGTGCCGGTGGCCGCCGGTTCCAGCGCTGAATTGAGCGCCTCGGCAACGCTCCCCAAACCGCAACGCTGGGAACCCAGCCACCCTTATCTGTATCGCGTGCTCTGCACCATTCGTGTGGCCGGCCAGGTGGTGGATACGCGTGAAATTCCGTTGGGCATTCGCTCCGTCCGGTGGAGCGCCGAGACCGGCTTGTTCATCAACGGCCGTCACGAAAAACTTCACGGCTGGGGCCAGAAACCCACCGACGAATGGCCCGGCCTGGGCGCCGCGCAGCCGGATTGGATGCACTACTACACCCTGGCTCTGATGAAGGAAGCGGGCGGCAACTTTATTCGTTGGGGCCACTGCGCCGGCGGGCCGGCTATGATCGCCGCCGGCGACCGCCTCGGCCTGATCGCCGAACAGCCCGGCGTGGATGGCGAAGGCGACGCGCAGCCTGAGCCCTGGAAAATCCGCGCCGCGGCCTTCCGCGACACCATCATATATTTCCGCAACAACCCATCCATCCTGATCTGGGAAGGCGGCAATCAGAAGGTCAGCCGCGACCACGCCGCGGAATTGCGCTCTTACATGGACCAGTACGATCCCCACGGCGGCCGCGTTTACGCCCACCGGCGCGCCGACGAAATCACCGCCGAGTTCATGGACATCGGCATCGGCACCGAGGGCGGCCGTGAGATCGCCCGCCTGCCCGTGGTGGAGGGCGAATACGACCGCGAAGAGTCCCCGCGCCGGGTTTGGGACGACGCCTCGCCGCCGAACTTCGGCTACCCGGAGGGCAAGGGCCAAACCTACCAGCTCACTTCCGAACAGTACGCCGTCAACCAGGTGACCGAGTACATGAAGAAGATCGCCGAGGACAACCACGCCGGCGGCGCCAACTGGATTTTCTCCGACTCCACTAGCGGCGGCCGAGTTTCCTCCGAGGTGGCGCGCGCCGGCGGCGAAGTGGACGGCGTGCGCTTGCCCAAGGAAGCCTACTACGTGTGCCGCACCATCTTCCGCGACGATCCGCAGGTCCACATCATTGGCCACTGGACCTATCCGGCGGGCACCAAGAAAACCATCTACGTCACGTCCAACGCGGAGGAGGTGGAGTTGTTCGTAAACGGCCGCTCGCTGGGCCACGGCGCCGTTTCCGACCGCTACCTTTTCACTTTCGCCGATGTCGCCTGGAAGGCCGGCGAGATCAAGGCGGTGGCGTCGTTCGATGGCAAGCCGGTCGCCACGGACAGCAAGCACACCGTGGGCCCAGCGGTCGCGTTGAAGATGACGCCGATCGCCGGCCCCGGCGGCCTGCGCGCCGATGGCTCCGATATTGTTCTCATCGACGTCGAAGCCGTGGACGCCCATGGTGACCGCGCCCCCACCTTTCAGAATCGTGTGGATTTCGAAATCGGCGGCCCCGGTGTCTGGCGCGGCGGTTACAACAGCGGCAAAATCAAGTCGATCAACAACCCGTACCTCGACCTCGAAGCCGGCGTCAATCGCGTGTCGGTTCGCGCCACCAGAACCGCCGGCGACATCACCGTGCAGGTTGCAGGTTCACAGGCAGGCGCCGCGGGGCTCAAGCCTGCCCGCATCACCATTCACGCCATGCCCGTGCCCGTGGAGAACGGCTTCACCGCGGCGCTTCCCGCCATGCCCGTGCCCGAGCCGGCCGAAACGCGCGTGACCACGGCTACCGCGAAACCGGCTTCCGGAGGCGCAGCGGGCGTTGGTGCGAGCGCCGCCCCACTCACCGGTGCCCCAGCCGCCAGTGCCGCGCCCCCCGGAAAATACGTGGAGTCTTTCTCATACTCCGGCCCAACCGCGGACGTCCACGTCAGGCAGGATGTGCGCAACGGCGCCAGGCTCTTCGTGGATAGCGAAGTTACCGCCACGGCTCTGCCCGAGGCATTGTTGGGCGCCGACTACGTTCAGGCCGCGCAGGCCGACAAGCTATACAGCGCCGTCGATCTCATGGAAATTGCGGTCAAAGCGCGCTCCACCGTTTCCGTTGCCCACGATGACCGGCTGGCGCGTCCCATCTGGCTGACGGAGCAGTTCCAGCCCACCGGCATGGCTCTGACGGTTGGCGGCAAGCCGATGAAGATCTTCCAGCTCCGGGCGGACCGCGATACCAGCCTCACGCTCGGTTCCAACACCGAATCCCCCGGCATCAAGGACTGCAATATGTACGTGGTCTTCGTGAGTAAGTAGCACAAGGCCCTTGTGGGGCAGGTTGTTAACCTGCGGCGGATTGTTAATCCGCCTGCGCGATGCGGCAGCGAGCCGCCCCGTGTTCGCGGCCGCTTTTCTCAGGGCCGTGTCAGCGCCCCGGTCTTCCGTAGCGCCGGGAAAATCCGCGCCCAGATTGCCACCACCAACAGCGTCCCAATCCCGCCCAGCACCACCGCCGGCACTGTGCCGAACCAATGGGCCGTGAGGCCCGATTCGAACTGCCCCACCTCGTTCGAAGCGCCGATGAAAATCATGTTGACCGCGCTCACGCGCCCGCGCATCTCGTCCGGCGTGGCCAGTTGCACCATCGTGTGGCGCACAATCACGCTCACCATGTCGCAGGCGCCCACCAGCACCAGCGCCGCCATGGAAAGCGCCACGTTTCGCGAAAGCCCGAAGATCACCGTGAACACTCCAAAGCCCGCCACGCACCACAACATGGCCGCGCCCGCATGTTTTTTCATCGGCCAATGCGCCACCACGATCGCCATGATCACGGCCCCCGCGCCCGGCCCGCTGCGCAGCATCCCCAGCCCCGCCGGCCCCACCCTCAGAATCTCCTTGGCGTAAATCGGCAGCAGCGCCACCGCACCGCCCAGCAGCACCGCGAAGAGGTCGAGCGAAATCGCCCCCAGCACCAGTTTCTCCCGCCAGATGTAGCGCAAGCCCTCCAGCACCACGGGCAGGCGCGCCGTCCCGCGCGGCCTTTGCACCGCCGGCACGCGGATCATTGAGATCAACACCAGCCCCGTAAGGGAGGCAGCCGCGGAGCATGCGTATACTGCCACCGGGCTGCCGGCGAAGCCATAGACCAGGCCACCCACCATCGGCCCCAGCACCATCGCCCCTTGAATGATGGACGAGGCCCATGCCACCGCGTTCGGGAAATGTTCTTCGGGCTGCATGGCCGGCAGAAACGCCTGCGACGCCGGCCCGTTGAACGCCCGCACCACTCCATTCAGCACCAGGACCGTGTAAATGGGCCACACCCCAGCCGGCCCCCGCAACGCCGGCCCCCTCCACGTCAGCCCCAGCAGCAACAGCGAAACCATGGAGAATGCCCGGTAGCAGCTTTGCAGAATGCGCTGGCGCGGCACGCGGTCCGCCGTCTGGCCGGCCACCAGAAACAGCAGCACGCCGGGTAGAAACTGCGCCAACCCGACAAGGCCCAGGTCCAGCGCCCGGCCCGTCATTCCATACACCTGCCAGCCCACCGCCACCGCCTGCATCTCCGCCGCAGCGGTAACCAGCAGCCGCGCCGTCATGAAGAAGCGAAAGTTTGAATATTGAAACGCGACGCGGCCTTGTGACATTTTTCGAGGATCGTCTTGAGCTAACAGTCTAGGAACTTCAGGCTAACAGTCAGTTTGCCACAGCCGCGTTTGTAAGCTGGTCGCAATAAGACGGTTTCAATGATCGTAAGATTTGTAACATAACACCTGAGGCTAACGCAATTTATGGCGTGTAGGCTCCGTGCCCAGCCGTACAATGGGGAAACCGGCAGGCTCTAACTCGGGTGCCGGCGAGGACTTGTCATGGAAGATGCTTCCAACACTGCGGCTGCCGTTCGCGACGGGTGGCTCGTCTGGGAAGTCCCAGGCAAGCCGGTATCCGTCCGGCTCAGCCCGGATGTTGTTGCCCGCCTCGGAATGGCGGTCCGGGAAGGATTTAAGGCTCTTCCCCGGCGAGGTCTGGAAACCGGCGGACTTCTTATCGGCGCCAGGAGAGAGAGGGGCAACCATTTCGTCATCGAGGTAGACGATTTCGAACCCGTCGAATCGGAGCACGCAGCCGGACCGTCGTATCTGCTCTCGAATGCCGATCGCAGCCTGCTCGAAGCCAGAATTGCCGCTCACGAGCCGGGCGCCAGGAATACCTCGATTGTGGGCATCTACCGAAGTCACACGCGCCGGGACTTTGCCATCACGCCGGAAGATGCTTCTCTGTTTTCCACTTATTTTCGGAAAGCGTCGGATGTTTTTCTGCTAATCAAGTCCAATGACGGCGCTCCTCCCACCAGCGGTTTCATTATCCGGGAAGGGGGGAAGGTCCTTTCTTACAGCCCCTATGCGCAGTTCCCGCTCGACCGGACCATGGTCGTGCCGGCCGCTCGCGAAACCCCTGCCCGCACCCCGCAGACGCCGCCGGCGCCAACGCCGCTGGCGCCAACGCTGCCGGGGCCAACTCGGGCGGCTCCAGTCGTTCAACTTCCAGCGCCGCCGCGAACCACCTGGCCCCAGCGGACCACCTGGCTGCAGCGGACTGGTTGGAAGGCGAGGTGGCAGATCTGGCTGGCAACCGCGGGTGCCATGGCACTGGTGGTGGGCCTACCCTTTGGAATTCAAAGGCGCATTCCCGGTTCGGTACCCGCCAGGCCCGCTTCGTCACTGGCCTTGAATGTAACCAACACCGGAAACGGCCTGCGGCTTTCCTGGGACCATCAAAAGTCCCGCCATGCGGGCCACGGGGTCCTGTGGATCAAAGACGGGCCAGAAGAACAGAGGTTCGAACTCGATTCGAAGCAGTTGAACGAAGGCAGCGTGGCGTACTGGCCCCGGAACAGCGACGTAAACTTTCGCCTGGAGTTGCTTTCTTCCGGCGCCGTCGTGACCGAATCCGTTCGGGCCATCGGAGCACCGTCCAAAACCCTGGTTGCGGTTCCAGCCCCCGCGGCTGTTGTTGGCGAATCACCTGCTACGCCCGCCGTCAAAACGCCCCCGGCTGTAGTCGGCGCAGTCGACGCATCTCCGCCCGGGTTGGCTTCCCCGAGTACGCCCCGCCGTGATCGGGCCGGAACGGCTTCGCGGCAGCTTTCCCGCGTTTTTGCGTTGCCGCAGCCTGACCATGATTCGGCCGGTGCCGCTGGTACCTTATTACCCGATCCTCCAACCATCCAGCCGATGGCTGGGCTGCCGCCGGAACACAGTAAGGATGTCCTCAAAGCAATCGTGCCAGCTAACGGTTTGGGTCGCGACGGCGCGGATTCGTCTCTCCGCGTCAGTGTTGAGCCCGTGTCGGGCTCTCGCCTGGAGCACCTGGCCCGGAACATTCCGCTGATTGGAAAACGCTACCGGCGTCCGGATTACGTTCCCCCTTCCCCTCTCCCCAACCCGCCGCGTCCCAACCCCCCGCACCGCAACGTTCCGCGGGACGTCAACATCGACGTCAAAGTTTACGTTACTCCTGCCGGCAAGGTGGATTATTCGGAGGTGCTTTCGAAGGTGACGGCAACCGACCGCGATCTCGCCGACCTGGCGACCGTATCGGCGCGGCAATGGGAGTTTGTTCCAGCCCGCGCCGGGGACGTCACCGTGCCGGGTGAGGTGATTCTTCATTATCAGTTCGGCCCCGGAGTTCGCCTGGCGGGTAATGAGGTTCCGGTAGCGCGTTGACCGGCAGATCGGTTGAACCACCATCATGACCACTCATGCAAGCGGTACGTTTGAAGTCAAGTTGACGCCTCTGGCGCTGGACGATAAATCCGCCGACGCCACCCTCGCCAGGATGTCCATCGACAAACATTTCCACGGCGATCTGGAAGCCGCCAGCAAGGGCGAGATGCTTTCCGCCGGCACGGTGGTCAAGGGCTCAGCCGGTTACGTCGCCATCGAGCGCGTGGTCGGCGCCCTCCATGGCCGCACTGGCTCGTTCGTGCTCCAGCATACCGGAACCATGGACTGCGGCGCGCCGCAACTGTCGGTCACCGTGGTGCCGGATTCGGGCACCGGCCAACTGACCGGCATTACGGGCAGGATGACCATCCAGATCGCCGACGGAAGGCACTCCTACACGTTCGACTACACCATCGTCCCGATTCCTTGACCCCCCTTTTCTTGTGAGGCAGGTTGTTAACCTGCGGCGGATTGGCAATCCGCCGGCCGCCAGTTGTAATCGTCGCCTGCCCGCTGCTTACAGCTAAACATTCGCCGTTTTCATCGTACAATTCAGGTAACCGATATATGATGGTTATCTGAATGCACAAACGGGAGTCACGGTGAGCAAACCAACGGCCCTGCTGCAAGGCACGCTTTATCTCTTGATTCTCAAGATCCTCGACCTTGAGCCCAGAACCGGCTGGGCCATCTCGCAACGGCTGCGCCAGATGTCCAACGAAGCCCTGCAGGCCAGCCACGGCTCGCTCTATCCGGCGCTCCACAAGCTGGAGCACGAGGGCTGGATCTTGGGCGAGTGGCAGGAATCGTCCTCCGGGCGTCCGGTCAAGCTCTACAAGCTCACCCGTGCCGGCCGGCGTCAGCTTCGCCTGGAAACCGCCAACTGGACGCGGTTGTCCGAGGCCGTCAACGGAATTCTGGAATCGGTCAAGGTCTAGCGAACCGGAGGAATCATGCGTTGGCTCCAAAAACTGTCGCTGAAATGGCGCGCCGTGCTACGGCGGTCACGCGTCGAGCATGAGATGGATGCCGAACTGGCCGGCCATCTCGAATCCGAGGCCCATGAGCTGATGGCCCACGGAGTGCCCCCTGCCGAGGCCCGCCGGCGGGCTGCGGCCACCATGGGCCGGATGGACACCATCAAGGAGGAGTGCCGGGATTCGCGCGGCACCGCCGGTTGGGAACAGCTCAAACAGGATACCGGCTTCGGCATCCGCCTCCTCCTGAAGAACCGCACCTTCTCGGCCATGGCGCTGGCGGCCATGTCCCTTGGCATCGGCTCCACCACGGCGGTATTCAGCCTGATCGATGGCGTGCTGCTCCGGCCCCTGCCGTTCCCCGCGCCGGACCGTCTGTTCAACGCCGGCGACGTAGGCATGCGCGGGCCTTTCGACACCCTTTGCGCCAACAGCCGCCTGGCCTTCTACGCCGCCCATCTGGGCGTTCGCGCCTTCAATACCGCGGGCCGCGACTGGCCGGAGCGATGGAAAGGCATCGAGACGTCGGCAAATTTCTTCCAGGTACTTGGCGTGAGCCCCCTGCGCGGGCGCACCTTTGCCGATGGGGAAGACCGGCCCGGAAAGTTGCGCGTAGTGGTGCTCAGCCACGCCTTCTGGGCGCAACGATTTCAGGCGCGGCCCGACGCCATCGGCCAAAAGTTCATGCTGGATGAGGCGCCCTACGAAATCATCGGCGTGATGCCCGCAGGTTTTCAATATCCGTCGCCGGAGGTGAACTTCTGGGTTCCCATGCGGCTCGATCCGCGCATCGTCGGCGAGTATTGGGGCGCCGGTGGGGTCATGGCCCTCGCCCGCCTGCGCGATGGCGTCACGCCGGAGGCGGCTCAGTCCGAACTGCGCTCCTGGATGCCCCGAATCCGCGCCATGTTCCCGTGGCGCATGCCGGATGCCTGGGGAGTGGACGCCCGTCTGACCGGCCTGCGCGACCATCTGGTACGCGGCGCCAAAGTGCGCAGTCTGCTGCTGCTTGGCGTGGTCGCGCTGGTGCTGCTGATCGCCATCGTCAACGTGGCCAACTTGATGATCGCCCAAACCGCCGCGCGCCAGCGGGAACTCACGTTGCGTGCGTCTTTGGGCGCCACCCCGGCCCGCCTGGCTCGCCAACTGCTCACCGAAGCCGTGCTGCTCGCCGCGGCCGGCGGCCTTCTGGGAACGTTGCTGGCTTTCGGCCAGTTGGCGCTGCTCAAGCACGTGCTGCCCGCCGATACGCCTCGCCTCGCCGAGGTCGTTATCAGTCGCCGCATTCTGATCTTCACCGCCGCGCTCTCTCTGGGAAGCGGTTTGCTGTTCGGCCTTCTGCCCGCCTGGGGGGCGCGCCGGCAAAGGTCGCTGGCCGCCCTGGAAGGCGGCCGCTCCACTACCGGCCCCATGGGATTGCGAACCGACGCCGTGCTGGTGATGACTGAGGCTGCCTTCGCCACCATCCTCCTGGTTGGCGCCGGCCTTCTGCTGCGCAGCCTGTGGACCATGATGCAGGCCGACCCTGGGTTCCGCGTCGAATCCGTGGTCACCGCAGAGCTCAGTCCGGACCGCCCCGCCAGAGCGTCCTTGGCGAAGACTGTTGCGCTTTATGAGCAGGTTCGGCTAAAACTCGCCGCCTGGCCGGGCATGATGAGTGTCGCCGCCATGAACGTGCTCCCGTTGACGCCCGAATTCTCGGCCTTTACCGCCGCCATTGAGGATCACCCCCGTCCCGAGCGGGAGCCGCAATACTCGCTGTGGAGCACCGTGGTGACGCCCGAGCATCTGGAAACTTTGGGCATCCGCCTGTTGCAGGGCCGCGGCTTTACCGCGGCAGACCGGGAGGGGGCACAACCGGTCGTGCTGATCAGCCGGGCAACCGCTAACCGCTTCTGGCCTGACCGAAGCCCCATCGGCCGCCGCCTTCGGCCCGTCTGGCTGCCGGAATGGCGCACCATCGTGGGTGTTGTCGACGACGTGAAGTACTACAGCATCACCGGGCCGCCCGATTATATGGAAGGCGAGATCTATCTCCCCTTGGCTCAGGCGATGGGGCCGCCCCAGACGATGGCCCTGGTCGCCCGCCTGGTTGACCGCCCGGTTGCCAGCCCGGTTGCAGGCCATGGCAGCGACCCCGGCGCTTTCGAGAAGCGCCTGCCGGAGATGATCAAGGAAGTCTGCCCCAACTGCGCGGTCAGCAAGATCGCACTCATGGAAACCGTCGTGTCGGGCGCCGTGGAGACGCCGCGCTCCATGGCCTGGCTGGTTGGCGGATTCGCCGTACTCGCACTGGCGTTGGCCGCCGCCGGAATCTACGGCGTGGTCAGCCACGGCGTCCTTCGGCGAACCCGCGAGTTGGGCGTGCGTCTCGCCCTCGGCGCCAGCCGCGGCCGCGTCGCCTGGTTGGTGGTGGGCTCAAGTCTGCGCTACACGCTGGTGGGGACGATCGCCGGTCTCGCCGCCTCATGGGCGCTGGCCCGCTGGATCAGAACTCTGCTTTACGGAGTCGCCGAGCACGATCTGCTCAGCTTTTCGATTCCACCCCTGGTGCTGATCGCGGTGGCGATCCTGGCCAGCGTATTGCCCATGTACCGCGCCGTCAGAATAGACCCGGCCGAATCCCTGCGGGCATCGTAAGTCCCCCGATAGGGCTGGGCTATAGACGCCAAAACAGTGCAGTTGCCAAAATGACCTTCGATCGCGCCCTCCAGTCTCGTGCCTCTGTTTGGTTCCAACCTGCAGGACTTCGCGTTCCCTTCGTGCGGCGCGCAGTGCTTCTGCATTCGATTTGAGTCGAGGAGAGGCATCTACTTTGGAGAGGCATCTACTTGCCGATTTGCGCTTTTGAGGGCTTGACTAGTATATCTCCATATGGCAATATAGCCATATGGAGATTCACGAGCAGGCCGACACTCTTAGCTTGGCCTTCGGCGCGCTTGC
>DATMNI010000455.1:0-10963 GCA_035570275.1 Candidatus Acidiferrales bacterium
GCTGATACGCCAACTGCTCACCGAGAGCCTGATCCTGGCTGCCGCGGGCACCGCGCTGGGTTTGCTTTTCGCGCAGTGGAGCCGCGGTCTTCTGGTGCGTCTGGCCGGGAATGGGCCCAGGCCCTTGGCTCTCGATATGCACGCGGACATGGCCGTGCTTGGCTTTGCTACGGCCCTGGCGCTCGGGACCACGCTGCTGTTTGGACTGGCCCCGGCGATTCGCGCCACGCGCGTCGACCCGTATCCCGAACTGAAGTGCGCCGGCTCGACCGCCTCCCGCGGCTCCGGAGCAGGCCCCGGCAGCGCGCTGGTGGTTTTCCAGATCGGCCTGAGCGTGGCGCTGGTCATCGGGGCCGGGTTGCTGGCCCGCACCCTTGGCAACCTGCGCAGCTTCGATGCCGGGTTCGACCGCGAAAACCTGCTCTTCTTCGCTATCGAGCCGGCCGCCAGCGGGTACAGCGGCGACCGCATGATGAACCTCTATGCAGCCGTCCTGGAGAGATTACGCTTGCTTCCCGGCGTGAAGTCGGCCGGCATGTCGCGGTTTCGGCCCATGACACCGGGCCGCTTCGGAGGCAGAATTCGATTGGCGGACGACTCCAACGCCGGCGCGCCCCGAACCCTGCAAGGGAACGCGGTCGACGCCGGTTTCTTTGAGACTTTCAAGATGCCGGTCGTGCTGGGCCGCGGCTTCACCCGCACCGACAGCAGCGCCGCGCCCAAAGTGGCGATCCTCAACGAAACCGCCGTACGGCAGTTCTTCCCCGGCCAGAACCCGCTGGGGAGGCGCTTCTTTCTCCGCGGCGCGGAACCCATCGAAGTGGTCGGCGTGGTCCGCGATGCGCGCTACCACGATCTGCGGGAACAGCCGGTGAAAATGGCGTACTTCCCTTACCAGCAAGGCGCGGCGTCGCTGGAACGCATGCACTTCGCCCTGCGCGCCACGCGCGATGCCGCCGCGCTGACGCCCGAGATTCGCGCGCTGATGCGTGAACTCGCCCGCGACGTTCCGGTGGTGGACGTCAACACGCTCACCGAACAGATCGACCGCACCCTGCTGCGCGAACGGCTGCTGGCCACGCTCTCCGGCTTTTTCGCAGCGCTGGGACTGATGGTGGCGGCGGCCGGTTTGTACGGGTTGATGGCTTTCCGCGTCACGCGCCGCCGCGCCGAGATTGGAATCCGCACCGCCCTGGGCGCGCAACGCGCCGATATTCTGGCGCTGATTCTGCGCGAAGCCCTGCTGCTGGTTTCGGCCGGCGCCGCCCTGGGGCTGCTCATCGCCTGGCCGGCCACCAGGCTGCTGGCGAGCATGCTGTATGGGCTGAGCCGGTACGACGCCGCGACCATCGGCGTCGCGGTAGCAAGCCTGGTCGCCGTGTCGTTGATCGCGGCCTATCTGCCGGCCAGACGGGCACTGCGGATTGATGCGCTGGCCGCGCTGCGGTATGAGTAGGATTCGAGCTGCCATTATTGGGCCCGATTTACGTACACTACGCCTCCGAATGCTTCGCCGCCCGAGACGATCTGGCCGGCTGACACGAAGCCTACGTCATACAGAGTGAAACCGACGGCGCACACAGATGAGACGTCGCACGCAAAGTTATTGACTAACGCCGAAGGAACCCGCAGGTCCACGCGTACCACGAATGGATTCGACTGCGCGGTGCCGGTTACCGACCATCCATTGGTCGTCCCGAGCTGAGGCGGCAAGGAGGTGATCCGCGGGTCCGGCGCGAGTCCGTTGACGAACACCGAGACAGCCGACCCGAGTTTCGCCGGGTTGGCGGACGAATTGATGGAACCGTCCGCGTTGAGAGCCAATGCGACCGAGCCCAGCGAACTCACCTGGGTCTGCGCGTTATTTAGAAACAGGCTGGGGTTGGCGGAGAAGGTCAAGGGAAGCCGGCGCGGAGCCGCGGTGGCGCCGCCGACCGTCAACTGCATCGTCGCGAAATTCTGGTTGGAATCGACCAGCGGCACGGCGAGGTTGATCTGGGTGGCGGAAACGTACAGCAGCGGAGCGGAAAGGGAGCCGATGTTGACGCTGGCTCCGCCGAGCGTAGCGGTGGCATTATCGCTCGCGCTTACACCCGCCGCAGGGCCTAGCGAGGTTCCAAGAATCGTCAGGAGCTGATAGCGAGCCGCGGATCCAACCGGCGCCAGATCCGCCGCATCGACGATACAGAAAATCTGCGGCGTTCCCGCTGGAGGCTGCGGTTGCGAGAAATCGACGGCGCCGAGGTAAGCGCCGGCGAGCGAGGTGGGTCTGAGGCTCGGAAGCGTGACGGCGTTAGGGGTGAAAGGGAAATCGGGCAGAGTGGTGGCTCCGGCGATCCATACCGTGGAACCGACCAGGGCGACGGCGGAGGTAACGAGCGTGGAACCGCCGATGAATTGCGACCCGAGCAGGCTGCCCGAGGCGGCATCCACCTGCGACACGTAGGCGGAGCTACGGATGCCCAGGCTGTTGGGCAGACACTGGGCAGGAACGCTCCCAAGTGCCGGGAGGTTGTTGGCAATCCCATAGTTTCCGATCAGGCCGGTGAGGCCGGAACCGGCACCGCCGCTGGCATAGACAGCTCCGTGGGAGTCAACCTGCACGCCCGTCCCGCCGACCGGCACGGAAAACGCCAGCGTCTTTCCGGCAGGATCGAGTTTAGAGAGAAATGGCAATGCAAAAAAGAAGATGGAGTTGATGGGGCCTATGGGTATCGCCGGAGGCGTCACGGTGTAGGGATAACCCGGTCCCGCATAGCCGGTGAGGTACACGCTGCCGGCGGCATCCACAGCCACGCCGGCGTTGGTGGTGTTTCCATTTCCTGTAACAGCGGTGGAGTAAATGAGTGTTGAGCCCGTGGGATCGACCTTGGTTACATACTGGCTGGCTCCCTGAAATGTTCCGGAGCAGGGAGGGGCGGCGCAAATCTGGAAGGCCGGGAACGTGGACTGATAAGCGCCCGGCGTGGTCGGATAGTCGAGCAGATTCGTAGAGCCGGCGAGGTAGATGTTCCCCGACGGATCGAGCGCGAGGGCGCTGCCGCCGATTCCGGTCGCGGAGAAGACTGTTTTCGTGCCCGTGGGGTCGAGTTCCAGCAAATAAGGATGATTGGCGGTGTTGGCGATACTGTGGGCGCCCGCAGTGGATGGGAAGGCCGGTCCGCTAACATCGCTGACGATGCCGCTCACGACGATCCGGCCTGCCGCGTTGACCGCGACGGCCTGCGCGGCACTGGCAGCCGAGCCACCGAGGAGAGCGGAGAACAGGAGCGTGCCGCTGGGATCGAGCTTGACGACGAAGGACCGCTGGCTGGAGGGCCCCGGCGGCGTCCCCAGATTACCGCCGCTGGTGACGGGGAAATCGGGCGATGTGGTGGAGCCGGCGACATATGCACTGCCGGCGGCATCGATGGCGATGGCGTTGGCGGAATCCTTAACCGATCCACCGAGGTAGCGCACATAGAGGTACTGGCTGGCTTGCGGGTTGAGCTTGACTACCAGAACGGTACTCTGCGAACTCGCGGGGTCGACGATGGCGTTTCCGGCCAGATAGATGTTTCCGGAGGAGTCCGTGGCGATCGCTTGCGGAGTGAAGCTATCGCGCAAATAAGTGGAATACGTCAGCACGGGGAACGAGGATGCCGCGAAAGCCAGTCCTGAAACGCACAGCAGCAGGGGCGCACGCATGAGCATTGCGGAATTCTTCTCCTTCAGACGCGGGTTCCCCCATCGTATCAAGGCTTCGCCGCTATCCCAAAACTCCTTATAATGGAATTGCGAACCGATGCCCACTATCCTCTATGTGCAGGGCTGGCAGTTTCATTTCTACTCGAACGAGGGCAACGAGCCGATGCACGTGCATGCGTGAAGGGAGATGCGGAGTGCAAAAGTATTGGCTGTGTCCGGACCGTTTCGATATCGTCGATGATTTTGAATACAACTGCTCGCCGCGTTTGCGACGCCAGGTGCGCCAGATAATTCTTGAGCATTTCGATCAGCTCGTTGTTGCCTGGCGGGAGCATTTCAGAGGAGATCGTGCAGAGTAAAACGAAACCGATTTTGGCAAAGGCAATCGAGACCACGCCGGAGGCGCTAATCGTGATTATGGAAAGCGGGTCTGTGTCGATTCCCTGGGAAAGTGTTCCGCGCGACTTGCCGGCGCATCCCCGGCAGAACGAAATCGAACTGAACTCTCGCCTGCAGGCTATGGCATTCACTGGCCGTTGATTGACGAGGACCTGGCGGTAGGCCCTCTACTTCGGGCGGCTCCTTAGGCAGCGGTTGATGCGTGGACGGCGTTTCACGGGAGGAAACCGCATTCTCCAGCGGCAGAACTTCGGACCGGCGGGCGGGCCATGGAAGATAACCCCATATATCGGGAGCTTCGAGGGGCTTCGCCGCGCTTGGCTCATTCGGTTTCTCCGCTACCCTGCGCCTCTTCGCTAGCATCAGGGCACGGGCGGGCCGCTCTCTGACTGCGAATGGTTGCCCATACAACATAGGGCGCGGCAAACATGCAAGACCCCGTCAGGACCGCACGAATTGCTTCCTTTACCAATTCTTGAAACGGCGGTGGCGTTCGGCCAATGCGAAGCGCGTAGTCTCGCAGCTGAGAATAACTGTAGGGAGTAAGGGCAAGCCGGATCAGGTTGAATGTCACCCACAGGCCGTAGAAGATGACAGCAATTTTTGTTACAACTGCCAGCAGTTTCGACGCCGGGACATCCGGCTGTCGCTCGTCCTCCACCTGCCGGTACATCGTGACCAATAGCAGGATGTAGGCGAAGTTCGAAAGTTGAGCCATGATTTGGGCGAGATCGTTGATGCTCCAAGGTGCCCGCTCCTGACTTAAGACACTTTGCGACCTAATCAGCCCGAGAGACTCGATCCACGCCGGTGCCCCAATTGCCACAATCATGCCAAACAGTACGGCGGCTGCCAGGGACAACAGGCGTAGGCGGCGCGGGATTTGCCACGTTCCTTCGTCGCGGTACAACGCTAAATAGAACAGCGGCAGAATAGCCGAAAAGATGCCCATCGCCACGATTGTCGGAGTGATCCACCACTGCGGATGAGTGGACTCAACTGCGGACACCCTCCGAGTTGCATCCCACCCTGGCTTGACGATGCCCAATGCACCCGTGGTGCATGTGATGAGAGCAGCCGTCCTTATGTCCAAGGGTCGCGTCGGTTGGTTCATGTCAGGTTACAGCGTAGCTTATGTACCGAAAGATGGGGTTGCGGCCAAAAAACGGCGTTATCGTAGACTGACGCCGAAGCGCCGCTCCATCGCGATCAATATAGCCGTCGAGCCGTCACGCCTATGGCTCCACATACTCCACGCTCACCAGGAACAGCCCCTTGGCGGGCGCGGTGGCCCCGCAGCGGGCAGGCAGCACGGTGACATCCGTCACGTTTCCGCGGCCGGCTTCAATCAACGTGCCCACTATGTTTCGGACCATGTGCTTGAGGAAGCCGCTGCCCCGGATGCGGTAGACCAGGGTGTCGCCCTGACGCTCCAGCACGGAAGCCCACACCGTCCGCACCTTGCTTCTGGCTTCCGCATCGCTCTCGTCGGCGGCGGCGAAGGGCGTGAAGTCGTGCGTCCCTTCGAACACCCGGGCCAGCCCGGCCATCAGGTCATCCCGCAGCGGATAGGGATAGTGGTGCACGTAAGGCCACTCAAAAGGGCTACAGACTTCGGCGCGCTGAATGCGATATTCGTAGGTCTTAGCCTTGGCATCAAAGCGCGGATGAAAATCGGTAGGCACCTCCTCGGTAGAGAGCACACGGACCGCCGGCGGCAGCAATCGATTGATGGCCTTCCGCAGGTTAGGCAATGGAATCGGGTTGGTCAGCGTGAAGGCCGCCACCTGCCCGAGGGCATGGACGCCGGCATCGGTACGGCCCGACCCGGCCACCGGAACCGGCTGGCCTTCGATCCCGGAAACGATCTCTTCGAGGACGCCCTGAATGGTCGGCAGGCCGGGCTGCACCTGCCATCCATGAAATCCGCCGCCATCGTAAGCGAGCTTGATGCGGATGCGGCGCATCAGCCTGGACGCGAGCCGGGCTTGACTACCGGGATGCCCAGGCTGCACAGGGGACATTCCTCGGGATAATGCGCCGCCACTTGAAGCGTAGCCAACGCCACGCGCGGGACGGTCAATTGGGCGCGCCCGCCGCTGCGGTCGACGATGGACGCGGCGGCCAGCACTCTAGCGCCCGAGGCCTGCAGAACGTCGATGACGTCCTGGGTGCTGCCACCGGTAGTGATGACGTCTTCAATCACCAGGGCCGATTCGCCCGGCACGACCGTGAAGCCGCGGCGCAGCAGCATCTTGCGCGTTGCCGGATCGCGCTCGGTGAAAATGTGGGGCGTTCCGAAAGCCCGCGCCACCTCGTGCCCGATGATGAGCCCCCCCAGCGCGGGCGAGACCACCACGCCGATTCTTTCGGTGACGATGCGGCGCACTTCATCGGCCAGCATACGGCCCAAGTTTTCCGCGGCGGCCGGATGTTGCAGCACCAGCGCGCATTGCAGGTACTCGGCCGAGTGCAGCCCGCTGGTCAAGCGAAAGTGGCCCTGGAGGTAGGCTCCCGTGGATCGAAATAATTCCAGGACCGATTCAGCTTGCGGCGTCACAAACGCCTACTATACCATTGAAGATAAACCCAGACGGCGGAAGACACTTGTGGGGCAGATTGTGAATCTACGGCGGATTGTTAATCCGCCTGCCGGCAGCACGTGCGACCCCGGCAGGCGGATTGCCAATCCGCCGCAGGTTACCAACCTGCCCCACAAACCGGGAGGTACCAGACTAATGAATCAACTACGAACTTTTATCGCGATGCTATGTACGTTGGCACTCGGCAGCTTTGCGGTCGATCAGGCAGCCGGCCAGGCGGCCGACCAGCCTGGGAGTCCGCCCGCGCCCCAGCCACAGGCCGGCGCCGGGGCGGGCACCGACCGGCCGCTGCCGATTACGGAGCGCGGCGTCCTGGGCTCCATCACGGAGCCGTACCGCGGCAAGATTCCGGCGGCGATCAATCTGACCAACTCGCCGCGCCTGGAAGCGCTGATCCGCGGCGGCAATCTCTACCTGTCGCTGCTGGACACGGTGGCGCTGGCGCTCGAGAACAATCTGGATATCGAACTGCAGCGGTACACGCCGCAGATCGCCGACAGCAACCTGTTCAGAGCGCAGGCGGGCGGGTTTGCCACACCGGCTACGACTACGGTTTTTGCCGGCCCGTCGAGCGTTACCGCGGCGGCGCCCTCGGCCGGATTGCAAGGGCTGCTGGTGGCCGGCTCCACGCAGATCGGCCCGGCGCCCCCGAGCTTCGACCCGGCCTTGATAGGCGGCCTCTCCTGGGCGCACCAGTCCACACCGCAAACCAGCAACTTCATCACCGGCACCAATGCGCTGGTGCAGCGTCAGGACGGCTCTTCGCTCTCCGTCCAGAAGTATTTCGAAACCGGCACGCTGGTCAACCTGGGTCTCTCCAACAACTCGACGACCAGCAATGCATCGCGCTCGGATTTCAGCCCGGTCACCAACTCGGCACTCTCGCTCACGGTGACCCAACATCTGCTGCAAGGCTGGGGGTCGCCCGTGAACACGCGCCAGATCCGCATCGCCAAGAATAACCGCGAAGTTTCCGACCTGACCTTCAAGGCGCAGGTGATCACCACGGTGGCCGCCATTATGGACCTTTATTGGGACCTGGTGAGCTACAACGAGAACGTGCGGGTGCAGGCCGACGCCCTGGCCGCCAACGAGCGGCTGCTGCGGGACAACACCAAGCAGGTTGAGGTGGGGACGCTGGCTTCCATCGAAATCGTGCGCGCACAAGCCGAAATCGCCGCTTCCCAGCAGGCGGTAACGGTGGCGCAGACGCAGTTGCTGCAACAGGAGATTATTCTCAAGAACGCACTCAGCCGGACCGGCGTGATTAACCCGGCGGTGGCATCGGCGCACGTGATATTGACCGACCACATCCAGGTGCCGGGCGTGGAAGCGATTTCGCCTATCCAGGACTTGGTGGCACAGGCCTTCGCCTCGCGGCCGGAGCTGGCGCAATTCCGAATCCTGATGCAGAACCAGGAGATCGGCATTCGCGGCACCAGGGCCGAACTGCTGCCCGTGCTGGACCTGGTTGGCGGTCTCAGCAACAATGGCCTGGCCGGCACGGTGAACCCGCTGCCGGGAACTGGCGGCGTGCCGCGAGCGCCAACCGGGTTTTTCATCGGCGGCTACGGCACCGTGCTTTCGCAGCTCTTTCAGCGCAATTTCCCCAACTACTCACTGGGGTTCAACCTGAATGTTCCGCTGCGCAACCGGGCGGCGCAGGCGGATTTGATCAATAGCGAACTGGCGTTGCGGCAGCAGCAGATCGGCGTGCAGAGGATGGAGAACCAGGTGAGGGTGGAAGTGCAAAACGCCGTGATCGGGGTGCAGCAGGCGCGGGCGCAATACGAGTCGGCGATCAAGCAGCGCACGCTGCAGCAGCAGACCGTGGAAGCCGAGCAGAAGAAGCTGGAGATGGGAGTTTCCACCACGTACAACGTGATTCTGACACAGCGCGACCTGACCACCGCGGAGTCGAATCTGGTGGCGGCCGAAAGCGCCTACTCCAAGTCCAAAGTGGAAATGGACCGGGCCACCGGCCAGACGCTGTACAACAACAACGTGTCGCTGGACGAGGCGTTCAAGGGCAAGGTGGCGCGGCCGCCGTCTGCGATTCCGGAGGCGGCGCCGCGGCAGTAGGTTGGGCTGGGGGATTAGGAACGGTGGCCGGTGGATTAGGAACGGTGGCCGGTGGCCGGTGGCCGGTGGCCAGTGGATTAGGAACGGTGGCCGGGGGCCGGTTAAACACACAACCACCGGCATCCGGCCACTGCTTCTCAGGCGCGGCGGATGGATCGGGAGATCTGGTTGATACGGTGGCTGACATGCTTGAAGAGGCCGCGCAGATCGGTTTCCTCGGATGGCTCCAGCGGACGATCGGCCAGGCGCGAGATTTCCTCGAGGCAGACATCCAGGCGGGACGTGAGATTTCTCAGGCTGGGTTCGGCCGGTGGCTGCGCCTGGGTCGCGGCCAGGGTTGCCGCCTGGGTTGCGATCTGGGTATCGGCCTTCAATAACGCGGCGCGCATGCCCTGGAACGCGCGGCGAATGCTGCCGGCATTTTCGGGAGTGAGGGCGAACATCTCGCCGGCGATTTCGATTTCTTCGCCTTCGATGCGGGGATTCAATTGGCGATACGCTTCGGGGGAAATCTTGACAATCTGGGATAGGCGGAAGTAGGCTGCGCCGAACTCTTCCAGGTTGTGAATGAGCTGGTCCACGTGGCGGCGGGACGTGCCCAGGAATTGGGTGCAGAACTGTTCCCAAGTCCGGCACACCGACTGGTACGACGCGGAGTCGCGGATGTTGCGGAGACATTCGGCCTGAGCGGCCAGCGACAGGTTGGCGACCATCGCAAAGGCCTGGCCGCGACCAAGCCAGGCGCCGAATTCCAGAGTTTGGGTGACGTTCGGTTCCATAGGGTTCACCAAAACCGGCACGACCGTTCCGGTTTCCTTCGCAACGACAGCAGATTTCAAACGACTTAGAGGTTTGAAGCCGGCACGACGCTGCCGTTGCCGGCCAGCAGGACTGCGGGGGAGCCGGGAATCCCCCTATTCCATGCTGGCATGGCGGAAGGACACAATTTGAACAAACCGGTAATGAGCGCAGGAAATAAAGGAAATATAAATTTAAAAATCGTGTGATTTGTTTACCGGCCAATCGGGAAAGCGCGATCGGAATGAGAATTCTTTCTTTTTCAGACGGATCTGTTATGGCGCGCAAAGGTCAAGGGCCGTGCCACACACTTCGGGCAGCGACTTCACCGCTGAGACGCTGAGACGCTGAGGAAAGCGCCGAGAAAGGAGTTTGAAGGTCAAAACCTGAGAGCGCGGAGCGAGCGGAGGTCGCGGAGCAAGCCATTGAGCACATGGTCGCGACGCTGGCTTGACTCCAAAAACAGGCTCAGATTGGCCACATATGGCCCCGTAAAGCGGTCGCCTGGTACCGGCCCCACCCGCGAGGCAATGGGATTTTCAAATCTGATGGTACTATTGCTACCATGGATGCTGTAGAAATATAGTAGCCGGAGGTTCAAACGGAAATCCTGTTGGCACAAGAGGCACTTCGCAAGGCGGTGCCAAATTCGCAACGGGAACGAGTGCTTCCGCCGCCCGGGGGAAGCCAACATAGTTGGAATTGATGGTAGCCAACACCGATCGCGTTTCCGACACTAATGACAGTTTTGTCAACGACAGTTTCCTCCAGGTGGCCGGCTGCGCGCGGGAGGCCCTGGAGCACGGCGAGGCCTCTTCGCCGGTCCTGACTACGCCAGGACAAGCTGCTGCCGGCCGGAAGCCAGTATTCGCTGCCAACGGCAGAAGCGGACATGGCTCTTTCCGGCGTGGAGATGGCGCATGATCAGGAATATCCGGATAGGTTACGTGGTCTCGTCGCTGATGCTGGTCCTGATCGGCGTGGCGACATACCGCAGCACGGTGGGGTTCCAAGAGGTATTGGCTCGCCGGCAACATTCCCGACTCGTGGTCATCCCCCTGGAGAACATTCTTCGAGTGGCATTGGACGCCGAGACCTCGGCGCGAGGGTATGCGCTGACCGGTTCGGAAGCCTTTCTCGAACTCTACCGCAGTGCTCTGGGCACTGCAAACCGGCAGATGGACGATCTTCGGACGCCGTTGCGCGCCTATCCCAGCCAGCGAACACGGTTGGACAGGCTGAGATCGCTCATCGATCAATGGCTTGCCGCAAGCCAGCAGTTGATCGAAATTCGCCGGGCCAAGGGGCTGGCGGCAGCCGCGCAGCAGGTAGGAACGAGCGATGACAACCATGTCACCGGCGCGATCCGCGAGCTGGTGGCTGAAATTGAGGGC
>DATMNI010000456.1:0-14718 GCA_035570275.1 Candidatus Acidiferrales bacterium
GGCGAACCGCTCCGTAAGAGCGAACGTCTTGCCGGCGGACATCGAGAAGGTCCTCGTGCCGGGGCCCCCGAGAATGCCAACGCCGCAGTTTCCGAACCGGCCGATGTTCGAGGCGGGGACGGAGAAGGCGCTCACGTCGAAGTACTGACTGGTGGTCGGGTTCGAGAGGTAACCGGTCTTGCCGCCGACGCAATCCGGACGCTGTTGACTCACGGAGCGGGACGATGGAAAGGTGCCCGAGGGATCGGCGAGGCTGCTGGGGAAAAACGGCGTCAGCCACGGACCGGTCTGAATGAGGGTCACGCCGGTGACGCGCCATCCGCCTACAGCCAGATTCGCCACACGGCTCACGCCGCCGAAGTACTTCTTACCGCGGCCGATGGGCAGGTCGTAGACAAAAGTGCTCACGAACCGGTGGCGGCGCGTGTAGTAGGCGTTGCCCACGTCCGAAGCGATGTTGTAGTAATTGGCCACGTTGCCGCCGTTATCGCCCTGGCCGCCGGTCGGAATGGCCGAACCGGGGGCGGCGCCAAGCGCGTTGGTCTGGTTGTCGGCGAGCGTGTAGTTGTTTGAGAAGGTCAGGTCGCGAGAAAATCGGCGGTTCAGTTCCAGCGTCAAGGCGTTATATCGGGCGCTCGGGCCGTTGTCGCGAGTCAGCACTTCGCGGAAGTTCGGGAACTTCAGGTTCTGCTGGCGGAGCGCCGGGGTGGCGACCAAAGCCGCGTAGCCGAACGTGTTCGGCGCAACTTGATTCAGGTCCGGACTGTAGATCAGATTATAGGTGTGAGACCCGGTGTAGCTGGCCCGCGCTACCGTGCTAAAACCAATGCTGCGGTCGATGGAAAGGTTCCACTGGATAACTCTTGGATCCTTCAGGTTGTAATCGTTGGCGCGGCGGTAACCGGGGAACGCCGCGGCGCTGCCCGAACCCTTCGGAAAAGCGTTGGGGAACGTCGTGCTGCCGTAGTCCGCGTAGTAGCTGGTGTCTACGCCCAGAAGCGAGTAGAGCACCGCGCCCAAAACGGGAACCGAATACATCCCGCCGGAAGCGCGAACCGTCGTCTTGTTATCGCTGCCCGGACTCCAGGAGAGGCCAAGCCGCGGCTGAATGTTCCTCTTATAGGTGTTGCGGAGCGTGTCGGGAAGGCCAACGCTGCTGGCGGTCACGAACGGCGTATTGCCCACGGCGCCTTTCCATAGCGGGTTGATCAAGGAGGTTTCTTCGTTCTGGATGACCAGGCGGCCGCCTGGGTAATTGCGGTCGAAGTTGCCGAGCTGATGGGTGCCGTCGTCAAACGGAGTATTGATTTCGTACCGCAGTCCGGCCGTCAGCGTGAGGTTCGGGCGCACTCGAAACTCGTCCTGCGCAAAGCCGCCATAGTGATAGCCGAATGGCTTGCCATCCGGACCGTTTTGCGCCTGCACCGCATCGTCGATGTTGCCGAGCAAGAAAGTTGAGAAGCCGGTGGCATCGTTGCCGTTGAAAAAATAATCGCCATATTCGTCGCCCAGATTGAACGTGATGTTGTCCTGGTAGCTCAGGCGGCGGAACTCGAAGCCGAACTTCAGGCTGTGGCGGCCCCTGGTCCAGGAGACGTTGTCACCCACCTCATATGTGGTGTTCTTGTTCAATCGCGGATGGCCGTAAGGGTTGGTCTGGCCGCCCAGAAAATCGCCGATATAGAAGACCGGAACGCCGCCGAGGCCGTTGCTGGGCGAGCCCGGCAAACCCTGAATCCCAAGGCCTTGGACGATCGAGTTGCCCTGCGCCGCCTGCGGGTAACTGAAGGAGAAATTGGCGCGCGTATAACCGAATCGAAGATCGTTGATGAGGTTCGGCTTGATAATCCAGTTGTAGGAAGCGGCGAGATTGGTCAGGTCCGATTCGGTCGAAAACGAGCCCATCAGCGGGTTGTAACTCGCATCGCCGGCGCCGCCCGCGCCTAGCGCGGCGTCGGTTCCGATCCCTGAAATCGTTTTCTGCGTGACGCGGCCCCAAACGCGATGATTCTGGCCGATGCTCTGATCCAGGCGGCCGTCGAATCCGTCCGAGGTGTAGTTGCCGGGGAAGGTCGTAACCAGATTCGGATTCGCCAGCGACACGTCGCTGTTCGTCGGTGCCGGGAAGAAGAGCGGGATTGCCTTCGCCGACACCTGGTTGATGCGGCTCGAAGGGATGGCGTTGCCGGGGAACGGCGAATTGTTGGTGGGATCGATAATGTTCGTGCCCGAGCCGGCGAAGTTGCCGGTGCGCCACTGAATGGGCGCCGTGTTCGTGCTGATCAGCGTGTTCGAGTCGAGACGGACACCCTCGTAGTCGAAGAAGAAGAAGGTCTTGTCCTTGCCGTTGTAGACATGGGGAATGCTCACCGGTCCACCGAGCGAAGCGCCATATGTGTTGGCGTCGCTGGTCGGGATCACCTTGCTGATCTGGTCGCCGGCGTTGAAGTCCTTGCGCTGCCCGTACCAGTAACCGCCGCCATGGAATTCGTTGGTGCCGCTCCGGCTGATCACGGTTAGATCGGTTGGCTGGGAGAACTCGGCGCTATTGCCCGCAGTGTTGACGCGGAACTCCGAAATGCCTTCCACCGATGGGAATAAGTCGCGCGTCGGACCGCCGTAGCGCGGGAGTTGCGTCGAAACGCCATCGAGCGAAAAGGAGGTCGCTGTCGGCAGTTGCCCGGCGATGGTGATATTGCCGCTGGTGTCGGATTGAACGCCTGGGGCCAGATTGGCGATCACGATCGGACTCGGGCTGGCGGTAGCGCGGAAGTTCAGCGCCAATGAGTTGATGGCATCACCCGACTTGGAGTCGGAGCGCGTGAGCGCTTCAGAAACGGCCGGCGTGCCGACAACTTCCACGGTTGTGCTGGCAGCGCTGCCCACAGCGAGTTGAAGATTGATCGAGATCTCTTCCCGAGCCGGCAGTTGTACATCCTTCTGCTCACTTCGGCCGAAGTTCGGGGCGACGGCGGATATGGTATATACCCCAGGATCGAGATTCACCAGGCGGTACCGGCCGGCGTCGTCGGTTACGACGCTGCGGGTGATCTTCGTCTCCTGATTCAGGGCCTCAACCTTGGCGGCTCGGATGACCGCGGAAGTCTGGTCGGTGATGGCTCCGGCGATGGTGCCGTAGGTTGACTGACCGAGCACGGCGCTCGAAGCCAGCAATCCAGTGACAACCACGCGAACTACTCGCCGTGAAAAGACCTTGTTGTTATTTGCAAAGAACAAATTCCCCTCCTCAGACTAAGGTTTTTCGAGCACAGTGGGAGAACGCAAATCCCGTGTTTTCGTTCCCGCTAGCGTATCGGCCGAAGGTTTCATCCAGACGATAGATCGCTGACTACTGCGTTACAATTTCCGATTTCCACAAAACTTTGTAGTGAGAGCCCCACCGGTAACCGGATTGTCACGCAAAATGGCGATTGATCCGACTATCCTGAACCAATGACTCGTAGAGCGGACGTCGCCGTAATCGGCGGCGGCATCCTGGGACTTGCCCATGCGTACGTTCTCGCACGAAGCGGTAAGCGCGTCGTCCTATTCGAGAGGAATCTACGAGCCAGCGGCGCCTCGATACGGAACTTCGGCATGATCTGGCCCATTGGCCAACCGGCGGGCGAAATGCATGCGTTGGCGCTTCGCAGCCGTGAGATCTGGCTGGACGCTCTGCAGGCTGCAAAGCTCAACTTCCGGCCGACTGGATCTTTGCACGTCGCTCATAAGACTGACGAGGCCGAGGTGCTGCAGGAGTTCGCTGAGGTGGGTCCCGCCGCCGGTTACCGGTGCCAGTGGCTGAGCGCTGATGCGACCATGGAAAGGAGCGAAGCAGTCCAGCCTGTCGATCTTCAAGGCTCACTGTGGAGTGAGACGGAACTGACCGTCGATCCACGGGAAGTGATTGGAGAATTCCCGACGTATCTACGGGAGAGCGGTGTCGATCTCCGCTATGGGTCACTGGTGAGGCGAATTAACTTACCGCTGATCGAGACGGGTCCTGGGAACGGCGCGAAAGAAAGGTGGGAGGTCGACACGGCAATCGTCTGCGGTGGGGACGATTTTGAGACGCTTTATCCGGAGACATTCGCTGCCAGCGGCCTTACTCGCTGCAAGCTGCAGATGATGCGCACGGGCCCGCAGCCGGGCGGTTGGCAGTTGGGTCCATCTCTGGCGTCGGGCCTGACATTGCGCTTCTACAAGGCGTTCTCGATCTGCAAGACCTTACCGGCTTTGCGTGCGCGGATCGCCGCGGAGAAGCCGGAGTACGATCGCTGGGCGATCCACCTGCTCGCCTCCCAGACGGCGGACAGGGCGATCACCCTGGGCGATTCGCACGAATATGGTCTGGATGTGGACATCTTCAATAAGAGTCTGCTGGATGATTTGATTTTGCGGGAGGCGGCGCTCTTCCTGCGGATTCCGTCCTGGCTAATCGCGGAGCGCTGGCATGGAGTCTATTCGCTGCATCCCGAACGGCCGTTCTTCGAAGCCGAACCGGCGCCAGGAGTGCGGATTGTGACCGCACCCGGCGGTTCCGGGATGACGTTGTCGTTCGGGTTGGCCGACCGGACGGCCAAGGCTATGGCTTGAACAAGAAGGCTTGATCATGCACCTGACCGCAGTCATCTTTGATTGGGCTGGTACTGTTGTGGACCATGGCAGCCGCGCGCCGGTCGCCACGCTCCTCGAAGTGTTTCAGGGAGCGGGCGTGGCAATCACG
Organism: Candidatus Acidiferrales bacterium; assembly: GCA_035570275.1. Taxonomy (GTDB): domain Bacteria; phylum Acidobacteriota; class Terriglobia; order Bryobacterales; family Bryobacteraceae; genus DATMNI01. Next base: position 4,727 of record DATMNI010000456.1, read on the forward strand.
GTTGAGGAGGCTCGCTTGTCCATGGGGATCGCCAAGCGGGCTCATATTGCGTCCATCCTGGCTCTGCCCCGCGTCGTCTCAAATTGGCAGCGGCAACACGGCGCCATTCCAATAGATGCGGATGTCGACCGTTTGTACGCAGCCTTCGTCCCAAAGCAACTCGCGTGCCTGGAGCGGTACTCGGATGTCATCACGGGGGTCCCCGATGCCGTCGAACGGTTGCGCGCGCGCGGTCTGAAGATTGGGTCCACCACCGGTTACACGCGCCCGATGCTCGATTTCCTGCTGGCGTTCGCGAAAGCTCAGGGGTTCTCACCCGATTGCGCCCTCTGCCCCGAGGATGTGGCCGGCGGCGGAAGGCCCGCGCCGTGGATGTGCTATCTGAACGCGATCCGGCTACAGGTGAGCCCCTTGTGGAGCATGGTCAAGATAGGCGACACTCCCAGCGACATGGCGGAAGGCCGGAGCGCTGGGATGTGGACCATCGGAATTACGCGAACGGGAAATGAGGTGGGCATGACTGCCTCGGAGTGGGAGGCCACTCCAGCGGCGCAGAGGTCCGATGCGCTGGCGAAGGCAGCCATTCGCCTGGAGGACGCCGGCGCTCATTACCTGGCGGAAAGCGTCGCCGAGTGTCTCGGCTTGCTCGATGCGGGCATTCTGGATAAGATCGACGCGCGCGTCGCGGCCGGGGAACGGCCGTGATTGTTTCGGCATCCATCAAACGGACGCCTGGCTCATTCGCCTTCTGGCAGGGATGCACGGTGGCGTTGATCGCCGTCGGCTATGCGGGTTATTACCTGTGCCGGTCCGACCTGTCGGTGGCCATGCCGTTGCTGATTCGCGAGATGTCGAGCCGCGGCGTATCGCCGGACACCGCCAAGGTGCAATTGGGAACTATCGCCTCACTGGGCGTTCTGGCTTACGCCATTGGAAAGTTCCCTAGCGGCTGGCTGGCAGATTTTCTGGGCGGCAGGCGCAATTTTCTGTTTGGCATGGCCGGGTCGATCCTGTTCACCCTGCTGTTCGGTCTGACGGGCGGAATTCCCCTTTTCACGCTGGCGTGGATGGGCAACCGCGCCGTGCAATCTAGGGGCTGGGCCGGGATGGTGAAGATCACTTCCCGTTGGTTCTCTTACTCGGCCTACGGTACCGCAATGGGCATCATCAGCCTGAGTTATCTGTTTGGCGATGCGGCGGCGCGCGAGTTCATGGCACGGTTGATCGATGCCGGAATCGGCTGGCGCGGCGTTTTCCTCGCCGCCGCCGGAACGTTAGCGATCCTGCTTCTGCTCAACGTTGTGCTCCTCAAGGAAACGCCGGTGCTCCTCGGATTTCCCGAGCCGCCCGCCAACCCCGCCAACCTCTTCGGTGAGGCGGGCGAAACCGCCCAACCAGCCAGCCTCAAACCGGCCAGTCTCGCCACCTTGCTCGGCACATTCGCTAAGAGCCCCGCATTCTGGCTGGTTTGCCTGCTCTCTCTTGGCGTGACGATCATGCGGGAGACGTTCAACCTCTGGACGCCCACTTACTTCACGCAGTCGGTGGGACTGACCGTAGCGGAAGCAGCACACAAAAGCGCGCTGTTTCCGTTCTTCGGCGGCCTCTCGGTTCTGCTCGCGGGATTCCTCAGCGACCGCCTGGGCAGCGCGGGCCGGGCCGCGATTATGTTCTGCGGACTGCTCTTAACCACGGGCGCGCTCATGGTCCTTGCGGTTGGCGATTTCGGCGGGTCGCGCGTGGCTCCAGTCGCTCTGGTTGCGCTGGTGGCATTCGCGATGATCGGACCCTACTCCTACCTCGCTGGCGCCATTTCCCTCGACTTCGGAGGCAAGCAGGGCAGCGCCACCGCATCCGGGCTCATTGACGGCGTCGGCTACCTCGGCGGCGTGCTCGCCGGGAATAGCGTTGCGGGCATCTCTGTCATCTGGGGGTGGAAGGGAGCATTCGCGGCGTTGGCCTCGGTTGCGTTGTTATCGAGCCTGGCCGCTGGTGTGTATCTTGTCCAAGTGAGGCGGCAGGCAATGGAACGGCGATGAACGTAAGTCCAACTCGAGCGGACGAAGTGTTGCGGGTGATGAAAAAACAGGACGCCCAAGCCTGTTTTGGCGAGGCCGTCTCGCAGTTGGAGCATGCCCTGCAGGCCGCCTGGGCGCAGCCCGGGTTGGCCGTCCCTGCCTTGGAAGGGTATCGCGCCCTGCTGACGACGCCACCCGAAACTCCGTGACGGCCGGCGAGACGGCCGCCGTGGGCGCTATAGGTAGTGGGGCACCATTTCGCGCCAGTAACGAGCCCGATGGGGCTCGCCGGGCCAGATGTCGAGCCGGTGCGGGACGCCTTTAGCGACGAGGGCCTGGCTCAGCAGGCGGTTGCTCTCATGAAACGGATCCCGTTCGCCGACTACCAGCGTGATATCCATGCAGCGGATGGGGCCAAGGAAGCACGGGTCCTGCAGGTTGGGCAGAAAGTGGTTCGGGGTGATGAAGTAGACTTCCTGGTCGTAGTGTCCGCTGAACAAGTCCTCGAACGGACCGAACGTGCGGGTAAGATCGTATCGCCCGCTGAGTGCCACCACTTTGCAGAACAGCGTGGGATGGCGGAGCGCGAGGGTCATCGCGTGATAGGCGCCGATGCTGCAGCCGTGAACAGTGAGGGATGGGACGCCGTTTTCCGAAAGCATGAATGGGATCACTTCCCGCAGGATGTAACGCTCGTACTGGCGGTGGCGCTCGGCGCGTGCCGGCGGAGGCGCGGTCCGGCAGTACAGGCTTTCGGAATCCACGCCATGCGCGGGAAGTGCCGGTTTTCTCGCCGCAAAGCCAACGGGAAGGGTAATCAACGTGACAGATGCCTGGAAATGGCAATCATCACAGTCGCTAGTCCCGCGAGGAATATCAGGACTAGCGCCAGCACAGCGGCCGCACGCCAGAAATGGTTCTCGATGGCGCTCCACGCCAGAGCACTGAGGACTCCCCAGACAGCGAAGAGCACGCAGGCGGCGAAAATTCGAGTCAAGCATCCCGCGATGGCAATCAGAGCGTCGCCAAGGCTTAGATCCGGACTAAAAGTGTAAGGCACCGCCAGGCGGGAGAAGATGGATCGGCCCTGCGTAGCGGCGCGCGGCGTGTGATCCGGTTGCAGCCGCCGCAGCAACTTCCCGACCAAAGTTCGATGTCTCTGCATGGGCAGATATATCCATTCTCGCGCAGCCAGGAACGCAAAGCGTCCTCGAAATCAGTAGTCGAATTGTGACGCACACGTCATACCGCCGTAACTGGGGTTTCGTAGGCTTGTGATTTCGCTCTTTAATTGGAGGCGCCATGGATTTTCTCGGGGAGCACCTTTCGGTAGCCACCGTAATGTTTTTGCTGCTGGCGTTGGGTTTGGCGCTCAGCTTCGAGTTTGTGAACGGGTTCCACGACACGGCGAACGCGGTTGCAACGGTAATCTACACCCACACGTTGAAACCCACCGTCGCAGTGGTGTGGTCCGGATGCTGGAATCTGATTGGAGTGCTCAGTTCATCGGGCGGCGTGGCATTCGGCGTGATCGCGCTGCTGCCGGTGGAACTGGTGATCAACGTCGGCTCGGCGGCGGGGTTCGCCATGGTGTTCGCATTGCTGATTTCCGCCATCATCTGGAACGTGGGGACCTGGTATTTCGGGCTGCCTGCCTCCAGTTCTCACACGCTGATCGGAGCGATCATGGGTGTGGGCCTGGCCAACTCGATGATGGGCGCAGGCCACGTGTTCGGCGAGGGCGTAAACTGGGCCAAGGCGTCGGAGGTGGGCATGTCTTTGCTGATCTCACCGTTAGTGGGGTTCACCTGCTCAGCACTTCTCCTGTTATTGTCGAAGGCGCTAATCAAGCGCGAGGATCTCTACAGAGCGCCCGAAAAAGATAAGGCCCCGCCCCTGTGGATTCGGTCGCTGCTTATGGTGACATGCACGGGCGTGAGCTTCGCCCACGGTTCCAACGACGGGCAAAAGGGCATGGGACTCATCATGCTAATCCTCATTGGGATTCTGCCGGCCAGTTATGCGGTCAACCTGAGTACCAGCGACGTCTCGGTACAGGAGATTTCGCAGAGCGCGGTGGCCATCAGGGTGGAGATGAACCACCATTCGCCCGGCATTGCGCTGGCCGGTTTCCAGACCTCGGCCGATGAACTGTCGTCCTTCCTGAAGACCACCGGCGTGGACACGGAGCGGACCTATGCGGCCATCAGCAATAAGTGTCTCGAGCTCTCCGATATGATGGAGGGGAAAAAGAGCCTCACCGAGCTGAACACCGAACAGCGGCGCACGCTGCGGACGGACCTGTACCTGGTATCCGAATCGCTGGGCAAGCTGGTCAAGAAGAAGAAACTCACGGACGTGGAGGGCAGCGATGCCGCCGCGCTGAAGGGCCGGATGGACAAGGTCACCAAGTTTATCCCCAGCTGGGTGAAGGTGGCGGTGGCGCTGGCGCTTGGGCTGGGCACGATGATTGGATGGAAACGCATCGTGGTGACGGTGGGAGAGAAGATCGGCAAAGAACACCTGACATACGCCCAGGGAGCTTCGGCAGAGTTGGTGGCGATGGCCACCATCCTGACGGCCGACTACCTCAACCTGCCGGTGAGCACGACGCACGTGCTCTCATCGGGCATAGCCGGCACGATGGCGGCGAACCGGTCCGGGCTGCAGATGGACACATTGCGAAATCTACTGCTGGCGTGGGTGCTGACGCTACCCGTCAGCGTACTGCTGGGCGCCGGAATTTTTGCATTCGGGCTAAACCTGGTGATTCGTCTCGGGTTGAAATAAGACGGGTTGAAATAAGACGGGTTGAAATATGTCGGATTAGAATAAGACCGCACCCGCCGTTCGGGGCGCCGCGACAGCCCGAACCGATTTCACTTATTCACCGCCGGTTGGCGTCCAGATGCTTCTGGAAAAACTCTACGGTCATGTTGTGGATCTGCTCAATGCCGATCGAGAGAGGCTGCCCGGATCCAGGAGTTCGAAGTCGTGATTCGCATTCCCGACTTTGACCAGCTTTTCATCGGCGCCTGCCCGGAGGCATGCATCCAACATCGTTTGGACTGCTCGAATGGCACCGGAGTGTCGCCATCGCCATGTACCACCAGAATCGGCGGTTGCCCCAATGCAATATAGGCAATTGGACTGGCCCGTCTGTAGGCGGCAGGGTTTCCCGTGGTGTCACACAAATGAGCTTGGCGATGGCTGCTTGCCCCCGAGTCCCGAAATCGACGGTGACTGTCGTCACATCCGTTGGGCCACAGTAGGACACAGTCGCGCGAACGCGGCTGGAGACGCCCGGCCACCCTTCCGAGCCTTCCAGTCCGGCTTTCTCGCCGGCCAAACTGAGCAACAGGGCAAGGTGTCCACCGGACGAAGCACCGGCAACACCGATTCGGTTCGAGTCTGGATCGTACTTCCTGGCATCGGCGAGTAATCCGATAGAGTAACATGGCAGTGTTGCGGCGCCGCCTAATATGGAGCAGCCATGAACCGAACGGAAACTCGAGCGGACGAAGTCATCCGGTTGATGGATAAACGCGGCGGTGAAGCCTACTTCGGCGAGCCGGTCTCGCAATTGGAGCATGCACTGCAGGCTGCGTGGTTCGCAACACAAGCGAAAAGCGCACCCACGCTAGTCGCCGCGGCGCTTCTTCACGATATCGGACACCTTCTGCACGATCTGGGCGAAAACGTGGCAGACCAGGGGGTCGACACCCGCCACGAAGAGGCCGGTTTCGGTTGGCTGCTGGCGCGCTTCGGACTTGCCGTGGCGGAACCGGTCCGTTTGCACGTGGCCGCTAAACGCTACCTGTGCCAGGTGGACCCGGAGTATTATGCGAACCTGTCGCCCGCCTCAGTGCGGAGTCTGGCCCTGCAGGGCGGGCCTTTCACCGAGGAGAATGCACGCGAATTCGAGCGGCTACCTTGGTACCGCGACGCAGTTCAACTCCGGCGTTGGGATGACGCGGCCAAGCGGCCCGGGTTAGGCGTCCCGCCCTTGGAGGACTATCGCGCGTTGCTGGACACGCTACCGGCCGCCGAGAGTGTGTGATGGCTTCGCGCGGGTGTCATCGTGACGTAACGGAATGTTCATACGCGGTTTATATTCGCCTGTTAGGATTCTGACTCGACTCATGCAAATTCTGCTGTTGCCGGTTTTCTTGACGATCTTCGCAGCCTCGTTGGTGGCCCAGACTGCGCCCGCCGCTCAGAGCCCCAGACCCACATGCGACGGGAATTTCGCCACCGTGCGAGTCTCCGCCATCGCCTCCGCCGGTTCGATGGAGGGATTCCTGAAGGCGGTCGCCGCTCACAGGGAGTGGTATCGATCCCACGGGCAAGGCGATCACGAGATTTTCGTCGCGCGCATCGTCGTTCGCGACGAGACGACGCGGGCGCAGAGTTACTCTGCGAAAGAAGCGATGACTTATCATGTTCACCCGGCATCCAGCCGGCCGGAGCCAGAGCACGATGCGGCTTACGAAGCGTTCGTCAAGCTTTACCGGGACAACTCGGACATAAAACAGCAGTACAACATTTGCCTGCCCAAACCTGGGTTGCGATAACACGGAAACGGCAGTATCCTCATCGCGAAATGGCGAAGCTCACCTCAAGCGGTTGCAACAGCCAATTCAGGAAACTCGACCGCAAAGTCTCATGTCGGATAACTATAGGAGCGACATACGAATGTTATCGCGATGTCATCCGATCTTAAATATAGCCTGATAACTTTTGGCCCTAGGAGGATTTCAAGTGTTCAAGATGTTAAAACAGCTAAACCCGACTGCTATTGCGCTTACACTCGCATTGCTGGGTGTGACTCCCGCGCTCCCAGACGACTCCAATGGCGACGACGGCGGCCGCCACGTTCTGCTGATCAGCATCGATGGCATGCACGCTCTCGACTTTGAGAATTGCGTGAGCGCCAATACGTGTCCCAATCTGAAGGCTCTCGGAAAGACCGGCGTGAATTACACGCGTACGTCCGCCTCCCGGCCTTCGGATTCGTTCCCCGGCTTAATGGCTATCGTCACGGGAGGCACTCCGAAGACCGTGGGTGCTTACTATGACGTTGCCTACGACCGGGTACTGGCGCCGCCCAAGACCACGACCGGCAATGGACTGGCCGGGGGAACCTGCACTCCAAACCAACCGAACGGTACCCGGACGGAATACGAAGAGGGCGTCGACATCGATCAGACGTTGCTCACCGGCGGCAGCCCCGTGTTCACTAATCCGATCGATGGCGGGTTTCAGTCAATCGACCCCAACAAGTTGCCGCGAGATCCGTTTAACGGATGCACGCCGGTTTATCCGTGGAATTTCATCCGCGCGAACACGATCTACGGCGTGATCCATAAGGCCGGGGGCTACACGGCGTGGGCGGACAAGCACGCGGTTTATGCGGCGGTCTCGGGTCCAACCGGAACTTCCACACCGAGCAATGTGGACGATTATTACGCGCCAGACATAAATTCCAATGTGGTCGCACTGCCCGGAATAACCACCGCCAGCGGTGTGAATTGCGCCACCATACCGATCAGCGGCGATTGGACCACCGGCTTTGACAGCGTCAAGTGCAACGACCAACTCAAGGTAAACGCCGTGCTCAACTGGATCAATGGCAAGACTCACTTGAGTGGAAAGAACGCTCCGGTGCCTATGATATTCGGGATGAATTTCCAGGCTGTCAGCGTCGGGCAGAAGTTGCTCACGGCGGCGGCCAACGGCGGCTACACGGATGCGGCCGGCACTCCGACCGCGGCCATGCTAGCCGAAATCGAGTTTGTGGATGCCGCGATCGGCCAGATGGTCACCGCCCTGACGAACAAGCACCTCCTCGATTCGACGACCATTATCATTACCGCCAAACACGGCCAGTCGCCGGTCGATCCTCACCGTTTCTTCCCCATTCCCGGCCACAGCGGGGCCAATGGCACGCCCCCATCGGGAGTGCTTGGACCGGCTTTCCTTCCCGATTCCGAGATCAACGGGATCGGGCCTACCGAAGACGATATTTCGCTTCTCTGGCTCAAACCGGGAGCTGACACGCTTTCGGCGGTCAACCTCCTGGAACTCCCCATCAACGCGAAAGCCGCGGGTATCGGGCAGATCTTCTACGGGCCGTCCATCGAAACTATGTACAATGCACCCGGGTTGCCACCCCTCGACCCTCGGACGCCCGATATCATCGTGCAGCCGAATGTCGGCGTCGTGTACACAGGCAGCTTGAAAAAGCAGGCGGAGCACGGCGGATTTGCCCACGACGACACCAATGTGATGATGCTCGTATCGAATCCGAGCATCAAGGCCAAAACAGTCACCAGCTTCGTTGAGACGACTCAGGTGGCTCCCACCATCCTGTCGATTCTAGGGCTTGATCCGAACGCGCTGACCGCCGTCCAGGCGGAAGGCACTCCGGTGCTGCCGGGTTTTGGACAAAAACAAGATTAACTGCTATTGGTTTCGAGTGCGGGCGCCTCCCAAGCGCCCGCAAATCTTTCTGTGCGTCCCTCCGTTTTGCCGATCTGCGCTTCCGGCACTTTCCCGGCAAGAAATTCTCTCAGCTTCCGATCGAGAGATGCGGTATCTTTCTCTTGCTGGACCACAGACAGAATGGCGCGTCTCAGCGGCCTGCTCATCCGCCTTCCTGTAGAGTTCCCCATTGCCTTCGGCACTCAGCCGGTTCGATTCCACGGAGTTTTCAGCGGCGGGAACCGCGGGGGCGCTCATCATCACTACGAAAGCCACGTCATGATTACGTGCCGCCACGATGGGAGCCACGAGGCCGCCCTCTCCGTGGCTGAGGAGGCCAATCTTGTGAGGATTCACTTCCGGGCGCGTCTTCAGATAGGCTACGGCGGCCTCGGCATCGCTTGCGGCATCATCCATTGGCGCGCCGCCGTACTGCGCTTTGGCACCCACAGAGGCGAGCGAATCGTGGTTGTGGTGGCTAACCGGACTCCGGCGGATGAGCGCCGGAAAATTAGCCGGCGCGCTTAGCCCGACTTTCGCACTTCGATGCCACGCGCCTCAGATCGCAGAACCGGGTCACTCCTCGGCCTCGGTGCTCAACATTGCGTTGATCTCGGCCGCAACCTCCATCACCTGCTTGGCCGCCGTAGCCGTGCGCTCTGGTGGGAAACGAGTAGCCGGCGCCGAAATCCCAATCGACGCCACAATCATGCCGTCACGGTCGCGCACTGGAGCGGCCATGCAGCGAACGCCTGGAATATACTCTTCTTCATCGGTGGCCACGCCCGCCGCTTTGATGGCCGCGCATTCCTTAGCGAGTTGCTTGAGGGAAACGATGGTAGTGGGCGTGTGTCCCTGGAGGGCGGCGGCGCCAAGAAGCGCCTTGAGTTCCGTGAGGCCGTAATCCGCCAGCAAAGCCTTGCCGTGAGCGGTACAATACAGCGGCACAAATTCGCCGGTCTGTCCGGAGATCACCAAGACCTGGTTTGTGGAGGCGTAATGGTCGATGAAGAAAGCCTCTTTGCCCTCGCGCACCGCCAGATGGGTCGTTTCGCCCGTTTGCGTGGCCAGGCCCTTCACGTGATCGTGACTGAAGGTGATCAGCATTTTGCTCCAGTCCTGATTGCGCGAGATCCGCCAGATTGAGGGGCCGAGAATGTAGTCCTTCCGGCCGCTTGGATGCGCGAGAAATCCCCGGCGCTTCAAAGTGTTCGCCAGCCGGAAAACGCTGCTTCGGTCGATCCCCAGCAGATCGGTGAGTTGCCCGAGTCCAACGGAGTCCGATGTCTTCGCGACTGTCTCCAGAATGAACAAACCCCGATCCAAACTTTGGATGGAAGGAGTTTGCAGTGGGTGTGGCTACTTTGGAACGACGGCCCAGGCGACTGGGTATAGGCGGCGCTGGTCCTGCTCGATGTGGAATTGCCAGTAGCGATCAAAATCTCCCGAGAGATAAATGGCCCGGAGTTGCACAATGGCCTCTGCCATTTG
>DATMNI010000457.1:0-14241 GCA_035570275.1 Candidatus Acidiferrales bacterium
TTCGAACGGCTGTTTCGTTTAGGAATAGGATGAGAAAGAGGGTTCGTCCTGCCATGCCACGGATCAAGTTCTTTCTAATAGTAGCGGCCGTACCCGCGATCGCGCTTGCGCAGACTCCCTGTGAGCAACTGAAATCGCTGAAGCTGGCCGATACCACGATTACCCTGACCGAGTCTGCCGGTCCTGGAGCGTTTCAATTGCCGGGCGCACCGCCCACGGCCGTCGGGCCGTTGCTGCCGGCTTTCTGCCGGGTGGCCGCGATTCTGAAGCCTTCCTTGGATTCCGAAATCAAGATCGAGGTTTGGCTGCCGGCGGGTGGTGCATGGAACGGAAAATACCTGGGGGTCGGCGGCGGCGGATGGGTCGGATCAATCAATTACGGGGCCATGGCCGCCGCCCTCCGGGATGGCTACGCAACATCTTCCACGGACACCGGGCACACCGGTCCAACCGCCGAGTTCGCAGTGGGCCACCCGGAAAAGGTCACCGACTTCGCTTATCGCGCGGTCCATGAGATGACCGCGAAGGCCAAAGCAATCATGGCAGCCCACTATGGGCGGGGCCCTCGCCTTTCCTATTGGACTGGCTGCTCTACCGGCGGACGCCAGGGCCTCATGGAAGCCCAGCGCTATCCAGCCGATTTCGATGGCATCATCGCCGGTGCTCCGGCGAACAATCAAATCCAGTTGAGCGCCTGGCGGTTCGCCTTGGAAACCGGGGCCTTGAAAGACCCTGCCCGTGTGGTTCCGCTGGCCAAGACGACTTTGTTAAAATCGCGCCGTGCTCGCCGCGTGCGATTCCCTTGACGGCGTCAAAGACGGATTTCTGTCCGATCCACAAAAGTGCCGGTTCGATCCTTCGACGCTGTTGTGCCGCGGACCTGACACCGACACTTGTTTGACCGCGCCGCAACTGGAAAGCGTCAAGCAAGCCTACGCGCCCGCGAACAAGAAAACCGGCGAACGGATCTACCCCGGCCTGGTGCCCGGCAGCGAGGCGGGTTGGGCATTATTGGCAGCCGTCCGGCCCGAGCCGAACGGAATCGATTTCGGAATGTTCCGCTACATTGCCCATGAAGATGCTGCATGGGACTGGCGCTCGTTCGACTTGGACCGGGATACGGCGCTCGCAGACAAGAAGGCCGGATCCATCACCGCCGTCGATCCGGATCTTTCAGCGTTTAAGGCGAGGCGCGGAAAACTGCTGGTCTACCACGGCTGGAATGACGGCGGCTCCGGCGGAGCGATCTCGCCCTTGAATACGCTCGACTACTATTCGAGTATTCTCGCCACGATGGGAACCAATCAGGAGAACTGGCTACGCCTGTTCATGGTGCCTGGCATGGCGCACTGCGGTGGCGGTCCGGGACCCTCTCAGTTCAATATTCTTGGGGCGCTGGAACGCTGGCGGGAGTCGGACATCGCTCCCGAGCAGATCGCGGCGTACCATGTCGAAGACAACCGCGTGACCATGACGCGTCCGCTGTGTCCGTACCCTCAGGTGGGGATTTATAAAGGGATGGGCAGCACCAACGACGCCGCGAATTTCGCGTGTAAGGCTCCGTAAGATAGATACGGCGGTCCCATCGCGAAAGTCTCTTCCCCAAACCGCACCACCGTTTGCCGCATCCCATTGTTCCCGGTAGTGTCACCCCCTGGAAAACTGGCTGCGCTCGTAGATTTGAGTGGGCAAAAGACTATTGCGTGTTCTTCGAGGCGGAGCGCTGCCGCACGACATCGATCCATACCGCCATCACGATCACAACTCCGATCACAGCGCTCTGCCAGTAGGAGGAGACATCGAGCAGGTTCAGGCCGTTTCGCAGCACGCCGATCATCAGCGCGCCCACGATTGTTCCGCTTACCGTCCCGACGCCGCCGAAGAAACTAGCCCCTCCGATAATCACCGCAGCGATGGAATCGAGTTCGGCCCCCACACCCGCTAGCGGATACCCGGAATTCATACGACCGGCCAGAAGGATGGCGGCTAATCCCGCCAGTCCGCCGCTGATGGCGTAAACCAGCGTGAGCCGCGAGTTCACGGGTATGCCGCAGAGCACGGCCGCCTGCTTGTTGCCGCCGATCGCATAAATGTCCCGCCCGACCGTCGTACGGCTCAGAAAAAGATGCAGCACGGCACAGACCACCAGGACAACCAATACCGGCGCGGGAACCTGGGCGACTCTTCCGGCTCCCAACCAGCGGAAACCCGCCGGGAAGCCGGATATCGGAAAGCCCCCGGAGATTACCAGCGCGAGCCCGCGCGCCACATTCATCATCCCCAGCGTGGGTATGAATGGATGAGGCAGACGAAGCCTGGTGAGCATCAATCCATTGACACTCCCCAGGGCGGTTCCAACGGCGATGGCCGCCAGCGCGCTCACCCAGGCAGGGATACCCGCTTTCATCATGTAGGCCGCGACCACGCAAGCGAAGCCCAGGACGGATCCAACGGATAGGTCGATTCCGGCCGTCACAATCACCAGCAATTGACCCAACGCCAACAGAGCGTTTACAGCCGACTGCCGGAAAACGTTCATGACGTTGTCAAATGTCAGAAAGTGATCGGAGAGAGCCGTCAGAATGGCGCACATGGCCAGCAGCGCCAGCACGGCGCCAAGACGGCGCATCACCGCGAGTACCGCGCGTCGCCACGACCGCGCCCTTTCCGATCGCCCTGACGCCGGCTCCACCATTCATTCCCCTCCTGTGGCAAGTTCGACAATTCGTTCCTCGGAGGCGTTCGCCCTGGCCAGCTCACCGGCAATTCTTCCGCGGTGCATGACCAGGATGCGATCCGCCACGCCGAGGATCTCGTCAATCTCGGACGAGACCACCACAACCCCGGCGCCGTCGCGCGCCAGACCGCCGATGAGGTTGTGGATTTCCGCTTTAGCACTGACATCGATGCCGCGCGTCGGCTCATCGAGAAAATAGACACGCGCTCCAACAAGGAGCCATTTTCCGAGAACGATCTTTTGCTGATTCCCGCCACTCAGAGTGGTTACGGGCTGGTCCAGGCTGGACAATGTTACCCGGAGATCCCGCACTGCGCGCCCGGCGGACTCTCTCAACCGGCGCGGCCTGAGCAGAAACTGATGGTGGCTCGTAAGACCGAGATTAAACCCCACCGATGCGTTGGCTACGAGCCCTTTTGCCTTGCGGTCGTCCGGCACTAAGGCCAGCCCATGCCGGACCGCATCGAAAGGACTTCGGATACGGATCTGTGTGCCATCCAGGTACAGGGCGCCCCGATCGTGCGTGCCAAAGCCGAAGATCGCTTCAATTAGCTCCGTCCGGCCAGCGCCAACCAAGCCAGCCAGGCCCAGCACCTCTCCGGCATTTACGTCGAATGAGATGTCTTCGAATTTGCCGGCGGCGGTGAAGCCCACGACGCGAAACAGTTCCCGGGACCGCCCGGCCGGCTGGACTCCGCCCACAAAGGCCGGGGCGTCGCCGACCATTTTTCGGACCAACTCCTCCGGAGTGATTGCAGACGTGTCACAGGTCAATACGTGACGGCCATCGCGGAGCACCGTGACTCGATCCGCCAGTTGAAAAATCTCCGGCAATCGGTGAGTAATATAAATGATGCTGACGCCGCGCGCCCGCAACTCGGAAATCGTGCCGAACAGCCGGGTGGTTTCGGCGCCGGAGAGAGGCGCCGTTGGTTCATCCATGATGATCAGCCGGGCTTCGCTAGCCAGCGCCCGGGCAATCTCCACCAATTGCTGCTCCGCAACGCCGAGCTCCTTGACCAGGCGGGCCGGGTCTAACGTATGCCCCATTGCTGCCAGCAGTTCGCGCGTGCGTCTGTGGATCTCGTCCCAGGCAACCCCCCAACGATTTACCGGATGCCGCCCGAGAAAAACATTTTCGCCTACGCTCAGTTGCGGTACCAGCGCCAACTCCTGGTGAACAAAACTGATCCCAAGTGCCCGCCCGTCTGCCGGAGTCTTCAACTCGACCGGAGAACCGTCCCAGAACATGGTCCCGCTGTCCGGTGTCAGAACTCCGCTGACGATGTTCATCAGGGTCGACTTTCCGGCCCCATTCGCTCCTGCGAGAGCGTGCACTTCTCCCGGGCGGACGTCGAAAGACACATCGCGTACAACCGCCACACCGCTGAAGCTCTTCCGGATGTTCTCAACTCGAAGCACGGCTTTATCGCAGAAATTCTGCGGCGTTCTCTTTGGTGACGAGCGTTTCGCCGGTGTCGATGATCTTGTTAACCGACTCGCCGCGGGCCGCCTTGATGGCAGCTTCCACGGCGCCGCGGCCCAGAGCCTCCGGATGCATCGCGACATCCGCTGCCATGCTGCCCTTCTGGACCGCTGCGACCGCCTCTTTGGTGGCATCAACGCCGATCACCGCCACCTTGCCGGCCGAATTCCGCGCGGCCACAGCCTCCACAGCGCCGAGCGCCATCTGGTCGTTGGTCGCGAAGACCGCTCTGAGGTCCGGATGCGTGGTCAGAATGTTTTCCATGACCGACATGCCCATCGCACGTTCGCTGTTGGCCGGCTGAACCGTCACGCATTCAATGCCGGGCGCGGCGGCAATCGCCTCACGGAAGCCGGCCAGACGATCGTCATGAGTCCGTATCCCGAGTATCCCGCGAATCACAGCGACTTTTCCTTTGCCGCCGAGGAGTTTGACGATATGTTCGCCAGCGAGACGGCCGGCGCGCCGATTATCGGCTCCGACGAAACTCACCTTGGAAGGCCAATCCACATCGGTATCGAAGATGATGACGGGAATCCCCGCTGCCTTCGCCCGATCCAGCAACGGCAGAATCTCCGATACTCCCGCGGGCGCCACCGCCAGCGCGGAAATCCGCTTGGTGATCTGGTCTTCGAGAATTGCCGCCTGCTGGTCGATGTTGATTTCGCGCTCGGGAGCAAGCACCGCCAGGCTCACTCCCGGAACGGCGCGCGCAGCCTCTTCGGCGCCGGTTTTCACTCGCTGCCACCATTCGCTGTCGAGCGCTTTGGCAACCAGTGCGATCTCGATCGTCTTGGCCCGGTCGGACCGTCCGCACGAGAGTGACAACAGGCAACCCGCTGTGATCATCCCGACTACCGGCCGCAACCACCATCCCGAAATGTCTCGCTTCATCAGGCGTTATCCAGGAGACATTATAGTGTCTCCCGCGGCTGTACGCCGGAAACACATTCGCAGGAGGCAGCCAACTATCGCCGCCAAGCTTCGCCATCGCCGCGGCGCAAATCGCGGCCAGGAACATCTCGCGGCGGGCCGGGTAAGGATCATGCTCCTCTTCAATAAGGGGAAGGATTAGTTTAGTGCGCTACAATGGCCCTTCGCGATGCAGGCAGGCGATGCAGGTACTCCAGGCGGGGCAGCACAAATTGATCTATCTCGAACTCCAGACGGAGATGGTGGCGAATATCGCGCGCCAAGCCGGGTTCGAAACCAAGGCCAAAGACGGCCAGCGCGTCATTCAACTGGACCTCAGCGCGCCCGGCCGCCAAGGCCCGCTGCTGCTGTTCGATGCGGCCGACCCGGCCAACCTGGGATGGTTTTCGCGCTGCCAATTCTATGTCGATGGGCGCACCGGAGCCGTCATGCAAACGCCTCTCACCCTGGCCAACAAGCGCGACCGCGGCGGCAAGCCCCATCTCCACGCGGTGCGCTTGGCGATTTCCAAAGAATTGCCCGCCACGTTCCGGCTGCCGGGAAAGCAGCCCCTGACTGAACAGGTGTTTTATCACCTTCTGTTCAATTTCCTGACTGCGCTCATCAAGACGGGTGTGGCCGTCTGCGGCAACGGGTCGGTGCAGCCGCTGGCGGGCCGTACGGAGAGCGTGGGGTCGAGGAACTAAGTTTTCAGCTATGTGGGGCAGGTTGTTGTTAACCTGCGGCGGATTGCTAATCCGCCTGCGCGATGCCGAGCGAGCAGCCCGCGTTATACTGGCCTAGTAATGAAAACAGAGCCGACACTTGCGAACTGGAACGATCTTCGTCAGGATGCCGCTCTCCGGCTGACGGCGGTGTCGCCCGATCCAGTCATAGCGGACCGAGCTCTCGGCTTCCTCGATACCTGGCTCACGGCGCCGATTTACCAAACGCAAAGCAGCGCGATTCTGGCTCATATCGCGCAAGGGAAGTTCGATCTGTTGCTCGATTCTTTCCATCAACTGGTTCCTTTTGGAACCGGCGGGCGCCGTGGGCGGGTCGGCTTCGGCCCCAACCGGATCAACCAGATCACCGTGGCCATGTCGGTACAGGGTCACTGCGACTACCTGCGCGAGACCGCTGCGGCTGGGGCGTCAGGCACCATTGTGGTTGCGTTCGACACGCGCATCTTCGCCGACATAGCCGGGACTTATGGGTTCCTCGGGCCGGACAATCCGCTGCTCGGATTGACTTCGCGGGCGCTGGCGCGGATCGCCTGCGAGATCTATGCCGGTAATGGCTTCCAAGTGTATGTGCCCGGTCTGGCTTCGATTACCGAGTACCTCGCCACGCCGGAGTTGTCTTTTGCGATCCGGCACCTGGCGGCGATCGGCGGGATTAACGTGAGCGCCTCGCATAATCACCCGGACGACAACGGCTTTAAGTTTTTCAACGAACACGGAGCGCAGGACATCCCGCCCACCGACCAGAAGATGACCTCCTTCATGGGCGACGTAACCAAGATCCAGCGGGTGGATTTTGACAGCGCGGTTGCCGACGGGCGGATTCGCCCTCTGCCCGAAGGCCTGCATGCCGTGTATCTGGGCGCCAACCTGGCGCTGCGTTCTAAAAATCCCCGCTCCGCCACCATCGTTTATACGCCTCTCTGCGGCACCGGAAACGCCACTGTGGGGGACGTGCTGCGGGCCGCTGGTTACGATGTGCGGTTATATGAGCCGCACGCCAACTATGACGGCACATTCGCGGCCATTCCGCTGCGTCTTCCCAACCCCGAAGTGCCGGAAGCGGCGAGTCCGGCGCTGATCATGGCACGCCAAGTGAATGCCGACATCGTTCTCTGCACCGACCCCGATGCCGACCGCATCGGCGTGTTCGCTCGCGACGCCGAAGGCCGGTGGCGGTACCTGAACGGAAACGAGATCGCCGCCATACTGGCTTACTATTTGGTGATGGATGGCGAACATGGCCCCAAGCGTCCCGGACTTCTGATCAAGACGCTGGTGACCACGCGGATGATACAGAATATCGCCCAACAATCCGGCTGCGCCATCGTGGGGAACCTGCTGGTGGGCTTCAAGTACATCGCCAATGTGCTGCTCTGCCTGGAGCGCGACGGGCGGTTCGAAGGCGTCGCGGCCTCGCCCCGCGATCTGGTGATGGCCGGCGAGGAGAGCCACGGTGTTTTGCTGACCCCGCTGGTCCGCGACAAAGACGCCGCCGGCGGCGCGCTGATCCTGTGCGAGTTGGTTTCGCAGTTGCGGATGGAAGGCCGCTACCTGCCGGAGTACCTCGACACCCTTTCCATGGCGTGCGGCAATTATCAGAACATGGCCAGGAGCATGGTGATGCGCGGCATCCGCGGCGCGGCGCTATTGGAGAGGATGATGGGTTCGCTGCGCGAGCAACCGCCGCGGGAGTTCGGTGGCCTGCCGGTGCTGCGGTTTCGCGATTTGCTCTCCGCCGAGCACGGCCCGATACAGAGCGACACGGACAAGCTGTCGCGCAACTTTCTGGTGTTCGAACTGGAGCAGGCACAGATCGTGGTTCGTCCCAGCGGAACCGAGCCGAAGGCCAAGATCTACGTGGATGTGGAAGGCGCGAAGATTCCCGGCGTCGCCGGCCGGCCGGGAGCGGCGGAATTCGCGCGCCGGCTGGCCGCCCACGTCCTCGACGAATGCATTGGGCGGATCGGCTTCAGCCTTTCGGCCAACGCGCACCTGCTGCCCGACTACCTGGATCTGGATCTGAAGGCCGACTTCGACACTCGCTTCCGCGGCGACCTGCTGGCGGCGCTCGGCAAGCTAAGTGGGCAAGCCGAAGCCCAGCAGATTGCATGGTTACGCGACCGCCTGAAACCCTACGGCGGCGGCTCCGACCCGCTGGGCCCGACGGCGGCTACGCTGGAATCACTGTTCGACGATCTAGGCCGGGAGGCGGCGAGCACGGCGGAACGGGAAACCCTTGGCAGCCTGAAACACGCGGTGGCGGCCGCGCGTATGCCAGTCGACTGGGTGTAGTGTTTAGCAGTTGCATTCGAATCCATCAAGAATCTGGGTACGCCCGAACGGATTCGCCTGGTTCGCTGGGGATTCCGTGATCCGCTACCTCTTGAGTAGGCTGTCCGACCAAGTTTTTTTGTTGCACCTTCAAATTAAGTGTGATCTCCTTTTAACCATGAAGACTATTCGTACCGCATGGCCGTTTGCCGCCTTTGCACTGATCGCTGCTACCTTGTGGGGACAGGGCAAAGTGGATACCAGGAACTGGACTGCCGCTGACGATCATCGGAATATGCTCGAGCAGCTTGGTATCAAGGCGCTCCGCCCCGGCCCGAGCGGGAATGAATCGGCGCCGAACCACGCCAACTACGATGAGGCCACGGCAAATCCGTACCCCAATCTTCCTGACGTCCTTACGCTGGAGAACGGGAAGAAGGTCACGAGCAAGGCCATGTGGTGGAACCAGCGGCGCCCGGAAATCGTGGTGGACTTTGAACGGGAAGTATTGGGGCGAGTTCCAAAGGGCGTGCCAAAAGTGCGTTGGGAAGTCACCAAGACCGCGGAGGCTACCGTGGGTTCGCATCCGGTGATCGGCAAGCAGTTGCTGGGTCACGTGGAGGACTCGTCCTACCCCGACATCAAGGTGGAGATCCAGATGACTGTCGTCATCCCCGCCCACGCCAAGGCTCCGGTGCCGGCGATGATGATGTTCGGAGGACGTAGTATTCCGGAGGTAGCGTTTCCCGCACCGGTGTTCCCCGGCAGAGGCGGAGCGCCGGGAGCAGCGGCGCCGGGGGCCGGGCGTGGCCCTGCCGCTCCGCCGCCGAATGCCGACCCTCCTGCGATCGAGCAACTCATCGCGGACGGCTGGGCTGTTGTCACCATCAATCCCGGCAGCATTCAAGCTGACAACGGTGCGGGTTTGACGAAGGGCATCATAGGGCTTGTAAACAAAGGCCAGCCGCGAAAACCGGACGACTGGGGTGCTCTGCGCGCCTGGGCTTGGGGGGCTTCGCGCGGCCTGGATTATCTCAAAACGGAGAAGGCAGTCAATGCAGAGCAGGTCGGCATCGAAGGTGTGTCGCGCTACGGCAAGGCTGCGCTGGTGACGATGGCCTTCGATACCAGATTCGCCGTTGTGTTGATCGGTTCGTCTGGTGAAGGCGGTGCGAAACTGCATCGGCGCAACTGGGGCGAAGCGGTTGAGAATCTGACGGGTTCCGGCGAGTATCACTGGATGGCGGGCAACTTCCTGAAGTACGGCGCTTCCGAGGCGACGTTCGGACCCAAGACGCCGGGCGACCTGCCGGTGGACGCCCATGAACTACTGGCGTTGTGCGCTCCACGGCTCACCTTCGTGAGCTATGGTGTGCCGGAAAAAGGCGATGCGAAATGGCTCGATCATCAGGGCAGTTTCATGGCCGCGGTCGCGGCACAGCCGGTGTTTCGTCTTCTTGGCGCGAAGGATCTTGGAGTGAAAGAGGACTACCAAACGGCAAAAATGCCCGCGGTGAACGTCGACCTGCTCGATGGCCAGTTCGCCTGGCGGCAGCACGATGGCGGACATACGGACGGGCCCAATTGGAAATACTTTATTCCCTGGGCCGATAAGTTCCTGCATCACACCGGTCCGGCAGGGCGTCCATGAGGTCCTGTTCGGCCTCGCGATAGCCGCACGGATGCGAGCCCAGGCCGATCGGGGGTCCTCCTGTCCCGCGATCACGGTCAGGCCAGTTGACCAACCAGGCAAGAGTGTCAGGAGGCGGAGGAAATAACCGGTGCGGAAGACCTCACTATCGTTGCGCCTGCCAGCAAGCCGCAACTGCGCCGAAGGTCGCCGGCTAAGACCGGGATTGACCGGGTCACCTGGAGGAGACCGCTACACCTTCGCGCTCACCTTCGCTTTCGCAAAATACAGCGCCACCGCGCGATCGATATTCGGCTTGGTCATGCGCACCGGCCGTCCCTCATACTCGCTGATGGCTTTGATCAACTTGTACACGTCCAGCGGGTAACAGGCGCGCAGGAGGCCCGAGCCCATGGCCAGACATCGCTCGCGCAGATACTCGGCGCACTCCGGCTCGCTGGGCACTTGATACGTCTGCACTACGCGCAGGAAGATGCGTTCGAAAATGTCGTTGCTGACTTCTTCCACCATGATCTTGGCTTGGATGCGGCGCAGAAAAGCCTCATCGGCCAAATCCTGCGGGTCCAGGTTCGTGGAGAAGACCACCATGAGTTCGAATGGCACTTGAAACTTCATGCCGGAGGCCAGCGTGAGGTAATCCACTCTCCGGTCCAGCGGCACAATCCAGCGGTTCAGCAGGTCGCGCGGCGCCAGTTTCTGGCGTCCGAAGTCATCGATGATGAGGATGCCGTTGTTGGCCTTCATCTGGCAGGGGGAGACGAAGACGCGCGTGGCTTCATCCAGGCGCAGTTCCAGCATGGCGGCCGATAGCTCACCTCCGACCGTGATGCAGGGCCGCTCGCAGACCGCCCACCGCGGATCCAGCAGGTCGTCGCTCGAAGCTGCCAGCTTGTGCACCACGGGATCGAACAGCGCGATGATGTGGCCGTCCACCTCCACCGCGTAGGGCACTACGATCACGTCGTGATAGATGCGCAGAATCCTCTCGGCAATACTAGTCTTGCCGTTGCCGGTTCCGCCGTAGAGGAACAGCGACTGGTGGCCGATCAGCGAGGGCCCGAGTTGGTCCAGGAGCCCGTCGGGCAGCACCAGATCGTCGAAGGCCCGGCGCAGGCTCTCGCGGCTGAGGCGCACCTGGGCGGCCTGCGCCTTCACTACTTTTTGATATTGCTGAATGGAAACCGGCGCGGGGCCAACGTACTGGCAGACTTCGTTGCGGCCTGACGCCAGACTCCGGCCCCCGCCCGTGAGCGAGAACGAGTAGTCGTTCCCTACCATGCCTTTGACTTCCAACAGTTGTTGTTGACGGAACTGGTGAAACAGGGCTTCCAGGATGGGATAGGAAAGCTTGAGACTTTCATGCAGGGTCGCCAGGGTGCCGGCGCCGTGCAGCCAGAGATAGCGCAGAATCAGGTCGCTGACCACCGACCGTGGGATGCCCAGGTCCTCTACGCGGTCGGGAACGATGGGCCAGGCGGACTGCCTGACCACTTGCGGTAGTTCGGTAGCTGCGGTGCTCATCCGACTGGACTATACTATGGGGCTGCTGCGGGTATCAGTACGCCAATGGTTAACGAAAATGGTTCCACCCGGCGAATGCGGGCGGCGGGCGGATTTCCAATGGACTTAGGGGAGGCTGAGTGACTCGACAGCTCATGCGTCGACATGGGTAGCGAGCCTGGTTTATCGAGCCTGGTTTATTGCTGACACAGTTGCTTGCTGACATGGTTCCCCGCGGCGAACGCTGGTAGCTCTGCCAACCGGCGAGGACGAACCAGCCGGACAGGAACCCGGCGAAGAACCCGAGGCCGACGGCGACGTGTCCCATGCCCATGTGGAAGGCGACAACAGAGACGCTCCGGCAGCGGTTACAGTTTCTTGAACAGTTTGTCGAAGGCGTTACGGGCGTCGTCGGCGTTGCGCGGGCCGGGTGGCCCCGCGTTCATCGACGGCGAAGGCAGCGGCGCGGCTTGGCTGGCCGTACCTTCGCGCGCCACCGTGACGCGCGGCGTAAACAAGGTGCAGTTGTTGGTTTTGTCCTTCGACGCGATGCGCACCGGAATGGGCTTAAGACACTGGAAGCGCGTCCCAGGCTCGAAATGCGAGCATTGCTTGCAGCAGTGAAGCTCCGCGTTGCATTTCGGACAGTTGCCGCTGAAGTCGGTGCCTGGAGGGATGGTTGTCGAACAGTTGTAACACCGGGAAGCGGCTACGTGTTGCACAAGGCGGGGAAGCCGGGGGCCGGTGATGTCTATGGGAGGGCGGGGACCCTGTGGTTTCGGACCTTCGCGAAAGGGTTTGTTGTCGCGGTTCGAATCCATGTACCCGTTTTGTCTGTACTTGCGATCGCTGTCCATGGGGAAGGTTGCTCCGTAAATCGCGGAACGAAATGAGTGTTTCTTGCTAAACTGTCAAGAATCCAGTGGCGCCAACGCGATCCAGCACGCCCCGGTTCCCACCAAACCGTTAAAAATGCGAACCCAGAGTGGTTTGGCGTGGGATTGGCTGGCTAACGATGCCCACCACCCTGGATCTTGTCGAGAGGGGCTTGCGGGAATTCCTCGGCGCAACGCAGAAACAGGTTTTAGGAACCCGCCAATGCTGCAAATACATATTTACCACGGATCGAAGCCGTTTGCACGGCCAATCTCCGTTATCTTCAGATATTGCGGTACCGCTCCAGGTAGATAGTACCCGGTTTCGATAGTACCGGGCGCGGGTGCGCCCGGCTGGTCAATCTCCCGAACTCCACTTCAGCAAGCTGGCACAAGGCCGCGTCATTGGATCGTCAAAATGATCGGGGCTGACGCGCAGCGCATAGCCCAGACGCCCGGTGCGTTCGGGAACCATTTCCTTGCCGAAGATGGTCACCGAACCCTCCTGTTCCACGGCGGGAAGCACCATGACTTCGGTGTCTTCCAGGTGGCCGTTGCTGTCCACGCGCCCGATCACCGCTTCCACGCGCACATCGGCGGGGGTTAACCCTGCCAGATCAATGGCGGCGCGCACGGCCACCGGCTTGCCGCTGGTGATGGAGCCGCCGGGGCCCTCGGCTTCCACGAACCGGACCTGATCCCACACGTCGCGAACGCGCGACCGCCACGCGGCCTGCTCGCGGACCTGTTCGTAATCGGCCTGCAACAGGCGGATGTGCTCCGTGTGCGCCGGTTCGTACAACTCGGTCATATATTCCCGCACCATGCGGCGGCAATCGAATTGCGGGCTGATGTGGATCAGCGATTCCTTCATGCGTCGCATCCACTCCCGCGGCGTCTGCCCACGCTGCTCATAGAACATCGGCACGATTTCGTTTTCGAGCAGGTAGTAAATGGCGCTGGCGTGCAGCGCGTCCTGGTCATCGGCATAAGGCTCGCGTTCGCCAATGTGCCAGCCGCCCGAGTATTCGTAGGCCTCGTCGAACCATCCGTCCAGGATGCTCAGGTTGAGAACACCGTTGATGGCCGCTTTCATACCGCTGGTGCCGCAGGCCTCTTCGCCGCGCCGGGGCGTGTTCAGCCAGACGTCGACACCCTGCACCATTTCCCGCGCCACCTTCATATCGTAATCTTCCACGAAGACCACGTGCTTCCACAGATCCGGATCGTGCGACAGTTGCACCACCTCGCGGATGAAGCTCTTTCCCGGCTGGTCCTTGGGGTGAGCTTTGCCGGCGATCACAATCTGCACCGGCATCTCTTTGTTCAGCAGGATTTTCTTCAGGCGATCGACATCGCGGAACAGCAAGGTAGCCCGCTTGTAAGTGGCGAACCGGCGCGCAAAGCCGATGGTGAAGGCGTTGGGATCGAGCACATCGCCGGCGCGCCGGACTTCGGTCGCGGAGGCGTGCCGGCGCAATGCCGAGGCATGCTGCGCGGCGCGTACGAAGGTGATCAGCCGGCGCTTGCGGCGGCGGTGGACTTCCAGCAACTCCTCGTCGGGAACCTCCTTCACCTGCTCCCAGATGGCGGGTTCGTTGAAGCGGTCGCGCCAGTCGGGTTGCAGGTACTGATCGTACAGTGACGCCAGGTCGCCATTGAGCCAACTGGGCAGGTGCACGCCGTTGGTGACGGAGGTGACGGGCACCTCCCACAGGGGCAACTGGGGCCAGAGGTCGTGGAACATCTCCTGTGAAACTTCCCGGTGCAGCCGGCTGACCGCGTTGCGGTAGGAGGAGGTGTTCAATGCCAGAACCGCCATCGAAAACCGCTCGTCGCGATTAAAGGGATTGCGCCGGCCAATGGCCATCAACTGCTGGAAATCCACACCGGTTTCGGCGCAATAGTCGGAGAAATAGTGGTACATCAGGCCGGGGTCGAACAAATCGATTCCGGCCGGCACGGGCGTGTGGGTAGTAAAAACGTTGCTGGCCCGCGCGGCGTCCTGGGCCTCTTCGAAGCTGAGCTTCTGGTCGCGCATGAACAGGCGAATCTGCTCCAGG
>DATMNI010000458.1:0-21989 GCA_035570275.1 Candidatus Acidiferrales bacterium
CACGCAAGAGTGCGTGGCCGATCCCTCCGAGCCTTACTTGAAGTTGGCTTGTACCTTGGTGTCTGCCGCGATGGTCACGCTGCAGGTTGGCGCCAGACCCGCGCAGGCGCCGCTCCAGCCGGTGAAGTTGGCGCCGGCCGCAGGCGTGGCCGTGAGGGTCACAGTTGTGCCCTGCTGGAATTTGGCGGAACAACTGCTGCCGCAGGTGATGAACGTCGAGAACTCGCCGTTCGGAGTTCCGGACACCACTCCATTGCCGCCGTGCCCGATCGACAGCGTGTTGACGGTGGTAAACTTCGCGGTGACATTGACTGCGCCGTTCACTGTGACCGTGCAGGTGGCCTGCGTGCCGCTGCAGGCTCCACCCCAACCGTTGAACACGGCGTTACCGGGAGCCGACGCTGTCAGGGTCACAGTGGATCCGGCGGCAACGGTGGCGGTGCACGTGGCGCCGCAATTCATTTTTGGGCTGGCGCTCGACACGGTACCGCTGCCAGTCTTGACCACAGTGATCGAGGGAACCTCCAGATTGACCGCCGCGTTTTGCGCGCCAATCATTTGACCTAACTCGTCGGCCTGGGGGGCAGCGCAAATGGTGTCGATGCACAGGGCCTCATGACTTAACGGGTCGTAGACTCCATTGTACTGGTAGTGCTCGTAGCGGCGCACCACGGCGTGGGAGCCGTTGCCGAGCAGCGCCTGGTTGATCAGAATGCCGCTGTTGCCCCTGGAGTTCGGATTGTATTGGAGCAGCTTCCAGGGGGTTTCCGGAGCAGCATTGTTGCCTTCCGGAACCACGGGATTGCCGCCCATCAGGTCGTTGAGATCGACTGCATTGGGCACTTCCAGTTTATAGACCTTCACCCATTGGGCGTCGCCGTATTGCGGTACCGCCCTGGGGGCCGGGGGAGGAGGCGGCGCCTGGATTTCAAACACGACCACCGGAGCCGCGCCGACTTGCGCGGGAGGATTCACATTGATGACCGGTTGCGGGATGGCCACTGGGATAGGCGGAGGCGCCGGAAACCCGGGCGGAGGGGCCGAGGTTCCCGTAAAATAGGTCAACTGGCCGAGGTTATTCGGATCGGGGACCAGCCAGCGGTAGACGACGTTGGTCGGGTTGATCGTCGTGCTGATTCCGAAATGCTCGCAGCCCGCGGCCGGGTAGCGCGCGGCCAGGCCCATGGTCCAGCAGCTTTCACCCGCGGTGACAGTCCCGTTCGATACCGGCGTCGACAGCGTGAACTGTTGCGCGGCCGGATCCCAGGGGCTCATCCAGCGGATGTAGACGCCGCCCGCGAAGGGCACGATGCTGCCCTGACAGTAGCGGATGACACAGGGTTGACCGGATACCCAGACCCCGCCGAAAACGCGGGTGACATCCGAGGCTTGGATACCATCGGCCTCGATTTCGAATCCGTTGATCGGGGCTCCGGTCGTATTGAACGCGTCGAAGTTTGCAGGAAATCCCACGGTCACTGGTGTCTGCGCCTGCATAACGCAAGGAACAGCCAGTAAAGCGAACAGGAGCGCGCCGCTCCCGAGGCTTTTGCCCGCATCCAGAAAATTGCTTGTCGTTAGTTTCATGTTCTCCTGTTATGTGTCCGGTGCCCGGCCACTTCTTAACCAATATGCGGCAGGGCGAAAACCAGGTTGTCAGGGCAATGTCAACAAGTTGTCAACGCCTGAAGATGGCCCGGCGCGGAGAAAACCGGGCAGACTGCCGGCTGCCGTGTTGACTGCAGGTGTCGAACAGGTAGATGTGGGTATCGACGATCGGCATGGAGCCGGGGGCTGTGCACCGGCAAGCGACACGCTTCCCGCCGCCACGCCCCGGAACTCAGTTTTCCGCTACCGACTTCTGCGCCAACTCGCCCAGCACCGGCAGCGCATAGGCCTCTTCGTGCGAGGCCTTCACCATCATGAAGATCGCCAGCGCCAGCAGCCCGGCTTCGATAATCGGGTGGATGTGCATGCCGGGAATCATACTGAAGAGCGGCCGCAGCACCCAGTCTTCCATCAGCCAGACTACGAACAGATAGAGCCCCTGAAAGGCGTGGAACCGGACTGTGCGGTCGTGACGGAACCGGTCCGACGCCAGGACGATGATGGATGCGATCCAGCCGATGCCGGGGACGTAGCAGAGAATCGAAGCGGTTCGCGGATTGATTCCGGACAGGGGGTCGGGGCCGCGTCCGGGCCGGGCTGCGCCCATCGGTTGACCGGCTGCGCCTGGCGGTTGACCTGCCACACCGGGCGGTTGACCGGCTGCGCCTGGCGGTTGCCGGACTCCGCAGCGGGAGCAAAACGAATCCGCCGCGTCCACCTGGTTCCCGCACTGGCTGCAAAAAGGCATCTGTTATCTTATACGTTATGCAGGCCCGGTCTGTTCCGGCAACCGCCGGCTTCCGGCCGTGGTAAGATCTTCGCCATGCGAAAGACCATCCTGGGCATCCTCCTCCTGGTGTGCGCGGCCGTGTTGCCGGCGGCCAAGAACCTTGAATTTTACTCCATCGACGTGGAGGGCGGCCAGGCTACCTTGTTCGTTTCCCCCTCGGGCGAATCCATGCTGGTCGATACCGGTTGGGCCGGGTTCAACCACCGCGACGCCGAACGCATCGCGGCCGCCGCCAAATCCGCGGGCGTGAAGAAGATCGATTATCTGGTGATTACCCACTACCATGCCGACCACGTGGGCGGGGTGCCGCAGCTTGCCGAAAAACTGCCGATCCGCAACTTCGTGGACCATGGACCCAGCGTGGAAACCGGCAAAGACGCCACGGTTCTGTTCAACGCCTACAGTGCCTTCCGAGACAAAGGCAACCACATACAGGTCAAGGCCGGCGACACCATTCCCATCAAGGGTATTGCGGTGCAGGTGCTTTCCGCCGCGGGGAATGCGATCGGGCAGCCGCTGCAGGGCGCGGGCCAGCCTAACCCGGAGTGCGACAGCTTTCAGATGCACGCGGTGGACCCGTCGGAGAACGCGCAATCGCTGGGCATCCTGGTCACCTATGGCGATTTCCGCATGATCGATTTGGGCGACCTTACATGGAACAAGGAGAAGGACCTGGTTTGCCCCACCAACAAGATCGGTCCGGTGGACCTCTACCTGGTGTCGCACCACGGAATGGATATGTCGGGCTCGCCGCAGTTTGTGCACGCGCTGCATCCGCGGGTGGCCCTGATGAACAATGGCGCCAAGAAAGGCGGCTCGCCGGAGATCTGGCAGACCATTCACGATTCGCCCGGGTTGCAGGATCTCTGGCAAGTGCATTTCGCCCTGGCCGGCGGCAAGGAGCACAATTCGGCCGACCCTGTAATCGCCAACGTGGATGAGATTTGCGAGGGCAAGTGGATCAAGGTGACGGCGCAGAAAAACGCCACATTCACCATGTACAACAGCCGCAACAAGTACGAAAAGACGTATACGAAGTAGATCTGGTGGTTGCTGATATAGACGCAGCAGTCGGGATGAAACATCTGCTGACGCCCGTCCCGCATCTCGCGTACCTTTAGCCGTCGCAGGCCAATTTGGCCCGAATATTTACTCAAACAAAGGAGTTAGGGCCAATTTTCCAGGCCAATTTGGCCGCTCGGGTATGCGAGCTTACTTCATTTTCATCAGTTCGCGGACTTTCACCTGGTCGGCGTCGGCGCCCTTCATGTCGCCGGCGGCGTGCCGGGCCATGCCGCGGTTTACGTAGGCGTTGGTGTAGATGGGGTTCAGCCTGATGGCCTGGTCGAAATCGGCCAGGGCTTCCTGGTACTGCTTCAATCGAAAATAAGCGTAGCCGCGGGCGTTGAAGGCTAGCGACAGGAAGGGGTCCAGCTTGACCGCCTGGGTGAGCGGTTCGATCGCTTCGGTATACTTTTCCTCCTGGATGAGTTTGCGGCCCCGGGTGTGGTATTCGGCAGCGCTGGTCACGGACGGGAGCGCCGGGACCGCTGGTGGCATAGACGCCGCCGGGGGAACGGGTTGGTCGGGCGCCGGTTTCGGCTGAGGCGGCGTCGCGGGCGCGCTTGCTGGAGCGGTGGCTGGAGCGGCGGGCGTAACCGGTTGCGCCACCGGTGGCGCGGCAGGTTGAGGCGCGGCAGGTTGAGGCGCGGCAGGTTGAGGAGCCGTCGCCGCGGCGTCACCGCCTGGTAATTCAACCTTGACGGTCTCGGGCGCCTTCTCTTTGGCCTTGGCAACGTCCACGATCTCGTCAACTTTCTTCTGGGCCATCTCCCGTAGGCGATGGGTTTCCTCGTTGTTTGGTTCCAGTCGTTCGGCCTGGGTCAAATCGGACAAGGCATCGTCCCAGCGGCCCATAATGAAATAAGCATTGCCGCGAGCCGCCCAGGCTAAGGCGTAGCCGGGGTTGAGCCCGATCGCGCGGGTGCGGTCGGCCAGACCTTTTTCGTGCTCTCCCAGCAGGTGGTAGGTGCCGCCGCGGGCCACATAAGCTTCCGCATTCTTGGGGTCTAACTGAACCGCCTGCTCGCGGTCCTGCAGCGACTCCCGTAGCTGATTGGTGCGCGCGTAGACCGCGCCCCGCGCCAGGTAGAGGCGCATGTCCTTGGGATCGCGTTTGATGGCTTCGGTGTAATCGGTCACAGCGCCATTGTCGTCATGCAGACGCTCGCGCACGGCTCCGCGGATGCGCCACGCCCGCAAATCGCCGGCATTCAGCTTGATGGCCAGGTCCAGATCGGCACGTGCCTCGGTGTACTCGCCGAGGCCGCTGAAGGCTAGCGCGCGCTCCACGAAGGCCTCCTCGTCGTCGGGCTTGCGGGCGATCGCGGACTCGAAATCCTCCACCGCGTCGCGGTATTGCCGGAGGGCGGCGTGGGCCATGCCGCGTCCTTTGTACGGTTCGGGATTGTCAAGCCGCAGTTTGATGGCGTGGGTGAAATCTTCGATGGCTTTCTCGTAGTTGGACGTGGCCAGGTAGGCCTGGCCGCGCGCGTTGTAGACTTCGGTGCGCTCCTGGTTGAGGTTGATGGCGAGATTTATGGCGGTGTCGAAATCGTGGATGGCACGCTCGGGCTGTTTGACGGCGGCGAAGTACGTACCGCGGGCGAAGTAAAAATCGGCGTTGCCGGGTTGGAGCTGGATGGCCTGCTCGAAATCGACCGCGGCTTTCTCGTTGGCGCCCACGGCCAGGTAATCCTTGCCCCGCGCGCGAAAAGCAGCGGCATTCGAGGCATCGGCTTGAATCGCCTCGGTGTAGGCGGCTACGGCCTCATCGCGCTTGCCGGCTTGATCGGCGCTGAGCCCGCGCTGGTAGGCGGCCTGCGACTTTTTCTTGTCGGGCTTGATGTCGGCGCCGAACGCCGGAACCAACAGGCCGGCCGCGCTGCAGGCAACGCTAAACGTTAGTAAAATCCGCGCCAGGCGGAAGCGTGAAGTCCGCATTGATTCCCTGAAAAATAGTGTACACTCGAATCGTAGTTGAAATTCCGCTGGTGTTCGGGAAGCTGGTGAGAATCCAGCACAGCCCCGCTACTGTAAGCGCGGAGAGCCGTTCGAACGAGCCACTGTTCCGGTGACGGAGCGGGAAGGCCGAATGGTTTGACGATGCGCAAGTCAGGAGACCGGCCAGCGCGGCCTACACATACGGCTCTCGAGGGAGGAGCCCAGAATGCGTATTGAGGTTAAAGTTCCGCCTGCTCCAAACGTTACCAGTCACGTAATGGGCCTCACGGCTGGTTTGCTTTTTTTCGCCTGCCTTTCGGCCGCCCAAGTCAGGGAAGTCAAGGGCAAGGTAACCGACCCATCCGGCGCCCCGGTTGCGGGCGCGCAGGTTTCGTTGATAAGCCGGGTAGGCGTTACCGCGCAAACCGTGTCGACGTCGAACGGGGCCTTTATACTGGAGGCCCCAGGCACGCTGGAGGGGCGCCTGGTCGAAAACAACCCGGGCGATCCGGACTTCCGGCTGGTGGTGACAGCCCCAGGTTTCAGCACCCGGACGCTGCCGTTGGACCGCACCGCCGCGGCGCAGCCTGCCATTTTGGTGCAGCTTGATATTGCCCCGCAGGTGGATTCGGTGAAGGTGTTGGGTTCCAGCATCGACGTGGCGGTCAGCCAGCAGGGCAGCAGCGTGAGCATCATCCCGCGCGAGCAGGTTCGGGAGCGCAACGAGCCTTATGCCATGGATCTGCTGCGCTATGTGCCCGGTGTTGTTTTCAACCAGACGGGCGCGGCCGGCGGCGTTTCCAGCCTGTTTCTGCGCGGCGGCAACTCCAACTTCAGCCTGGTGCAAATTGACGGCGTGCCCGTGAATGCGTTCGGCGGGCTCTTCGATTTTGCTCACATTCCGGCGGAGGCGGTGGAGAGCGTCGAGCTGATTCGCGGGCCGCAATCGGCCGTTTACGGATCGTACGCCAATAGCGGCGTGGTCAATTTCGTCACGCGGCAGCCGGGGGCATCGCCGCAGCTCGACCTGCTGGCGGAAGGCGGCTCTTACGACGAGCGGCGCTTCGGCATTACGGCGAGCGGGACGTTGGCAGGCTTTGGAATACTGGCTTCGGCGTCGCGCATCGACAGCAACGGCATGGTGCGGAATAACGATTACCGCAACGAAGACCTGCTCTTGCACGTGGGGCGCCGGTTCGGGAGGCAGAGCCTGGCGCTCCACGGCTACTTCGATTCGAACGACGTGGGTGAACCTGGGCCGTGGGGGTCCAATCCGAAAGGGATTTTCACCGGGATCGATACTGTCAGCCGTTCCAGGAACAATTTCGGCGAATACGGCGGACACTATGAGGCCGACCTTGGGGGGCGTGTGCGGCAGGAGGTGTTCGGGAGTTTCTTCCTGGACAACAGCGGCTTCCGCAGCCCGTTCGGGTTCAGCTTCAACAAAGATATGCGCGGCCAGGGCGAGACGCGGACTATTGTCAGCGTAACCCGGCATTACATTGTGGCAGTGGGCGCGGCGGCGGGGCGCGAGGAAGTCAAGAACACCTTCATCAGCGACGCCAGTTTCAGTGTGTTTCCCATCCGGCGGAATGACTTTGCGGTGTACCTGGAGAACCGCTACGAAGTGGCCGGACGGCTGTTTCTGAGCGCCGGCGTGCGCGCCGAATTCTTCCGGACGCCTGCCATACCGGGCGATGGTTTCTCGCGGCCCCTGTTCCCGGCGAGCGATGTTTCCAAGGCCAGTCCGAAATTGTCGGCGGCCTACGTGGCGGGCAATACGCGGCTGCATTCGTCATTTGGAATGGGCATCCGGCCGCCCTCGGGGTTCGAGTTGGCGTTCACCACTAACCCCGCGCTGAAGCCGGAGCGCACACGCAGCGTGGATGCCGGCGTGGCGCAAAAGCTGTGGAGCGGGAAGCTGCTGCTGGACGGCACCTACTTCTACAACCGGTACTACGATTTGATCGTGACGCTGGGCGGGTCGCTCACCACGCTGAGCCACTACACGTCGGACAACCTGGCCAATTCGCGGGCCCAGGGCGCCGAGTTCTCGGCCAGCCTGCGGCCGGCGCGGTGGGCATCCGTCACGGCGTCGTATACGCTGCTGCAGACGCGCATTCTCTCGTTGGATGGCACCAACCAGGCGCCGCTGCCGTTTACCGTGGGCCAGCAGTTGACGCGCCGGCCGGAGCATTCGGGGAATGTGGTAGCCACCTTCACTCGTGGCCGGGTGGCGGCGAATCTGACGGGCTACTTCCGCGGAAAGACGCTGTATGAGGAACCGTCTTTTGGCGCCAGCAGCGGGTTGTTCGAGAATCCGGGGTTTGCCAACGTGGGCGTCAATTTGAATTACGCGCTGGGGCGCGGGGTCACGGCCTATGGGAATCTGCGCAATGCGCTGGACCGGCATTATGAAGAGGTGTTCGGATTCCCGTCGCCGCGGGTGAATTTTGTGGCGGGTTTGAAGTGGACCCTGGCCGGAACGCAATGAGTCAAGCGGGGGTTGTGGGGCAGGTTGTTAACCGGTTGTTAACCTGCGGCGGATTATCAATCCGCCTGCCGCACGTGGCGGGCGAGGCTGCTAACACGGGCTGGCTCGCTACGCATCGCGCGGGCGGATTAACAATCCGCCGCAGATTAACAATCTGCCCCACAACCTGACGGAGCCCCGCCAGATATGAGGAAGATATGAGCAAGCAACCGTTCGAGCAACCTCGCCTGGCGATCAATCGTGTCTATACGCGCACCGGGGACCAGGGCGAGACGGGGTTGGCGGGCGGCCAGCGCGTTCCCAAAGACGGGGCGCGCATCGCAACTTACGGTACGGTGGATGAGCTGAACTCGTTCGTTGGTCTGGCGCGGGTTACGGCAACCGAAATTGCCGGCGAGGAACCACGCATGGCGGTGCTGGCGGCCATCATGCTGCGCGTGCAGCACGAACTCTTCAATCTGGGGTCGGTTCTGGCTACCATGCCGGAAGACGTGCATCCCAAACAGGCGCGAGTGACCGACGCCGAAGTGGCCCAGCTTGAGCTGGAGATGGACCGCATGAACGAAGACCTGCCGCCGCTGCGCTCGTTCGTCTTGCCGGGGGGCAGCCGGCTCAATGCGGAGCTGCACGTCTGCCGCACGGTCTGCCGCCGCGCCGAACGCCTTTGCGTGGCGCTGGGGCGGGTGGAGAGCGTTCCGCCCGAGGCCGTGCGGTATTTGAACCGCTTGAGCGACGGGTTGTTCGTCTGGAGCCGGTGGGCCAGCCACGTCACCGGCGCGCCCGAAACTTTGTGGCAGCCGAACCAGTCAACGTCGGGGTTGTCTGATGGATAATCTGATGGATAATCTGATGGATAATGGGTGAAAGGAGAAATCGGATGGAGAACAATAAGGCGCGGCCACTAGCCATCGGCTTAATGGTGCTGGGAGCATTGATTCGGGTCACGCAGCACTGGAATTTCGCCCCGGTTGGCGCGCTTAGCCTCTTCGGAGGCGCCCGTCTGCGGGGCTGGCAGGCGTACCTGCTGCCGCTGGTGCTGATGGCTGCGACGGACCCGCTGTTGGGCGGTTATTCCGTGGCCACACCGCTGGTTTATGCGAGTTTCCTGATCAACGTCTGGATCGGCAGCCGTCTAAGGCAAACGGAGAATCCGCTGGCGATCGGCGCGGCCGCGGTCGCGGGCAGCGTGCAGTTTTTCCTGATCACGAACTTCGCGGCGTGGCTCGGCTTCAACACATACCCGCACACGTGGAGCGGACTGGTGAGTTGTTACGTCGCCGGCATCCCATTCTTTGGGCGGACCCTGGCCTCGGACGTCTTCTATTCGGCGGTCCTGTTCGGCCTGCACGCGTGGCTCAGCCGCAGGGTTGTGCAAAACGAGCGGGTAATCGCCGCGCACGCGTAGGATCGTCGCTTCTGGTGATACCGCTTGCTGACGCGCGCGGCTCCGTTTTTGGGCGTGCTGCACGAGCCGACTTAAAAACCGTGACAGGAGGCGCTATCCTTGTACTCTGGAGAGAGAATCGGGAACCGCTCATGAACATCGAAATCCACGATACGGCCTTGGAGGCGCGAATCCAAAAACAGATTCAAGCGACCGGCGCCGCCAGCGCGGAGGAAGCGTTGCTCCGCCTTCTCGAAACGCAGGAAGAACAGGATCGCTGGCTGTTGGAAAACCAAAACGCGATCAACGCGAAGCTCAGACGCGGCATCGACCAGCTTGACGGAGGCGAGGGTATTCCCGAAGACCAACTGGACGCCTACCTTGCCCGCCTAAAAGCTCAGCCTGAATGAGGCGGCGCTACGTTCTTGCGCCGGAAGCGGCCCTCGATATGGTTGAAATCTGGCGTTACATTAAGAAAAACGGCAGTCTTGAGATGGCCGACCGGGTTGAATCCGTGATCCGCGAGAAGATTGTTTATCTTGCCGGAAGACCCGGCGGCGGCCATTGGCGCAAGGATTTGACGGAAGAGCCGGTGAAGTTTTTCCCAGTATACTCGTACCTGATCGTTTACCGGCCTGAGACGAGCCCCTTGCAGGTTGTCGCCATTCCATGGCCGCCGCGATGTGGCGGAGCTTCTCAAGGATCGCTTATGAACGGAATAGGATGCTTTCTAGCCACTCCGCCCATGTTGTTTCACAAAGAGTAGCATTAAGTGAACAAAGTCCTGCTGGCCTGGAGCTCGGGGAAGGATAGCGCCTGGGCATTGCACGTGCTGCGCCGGCAGAACGTGGAAGTGGCGGCCATCCTCACCACCCTCAACGAAGCGGCCGATCGCGTGGCCATGCACGGCGTGCGGCGCTCCCTGCTGGAGGCCCAGGCAGAGGCCGTGGGCGTTCCGGTCTGGAAAATTCCGCTGCCGTGGCCATGTACCAACGAAGATTACGAATGGCGTATGGCCGAAGCCTGCAGCCGCGCCGTGGATGAAGGCTTCGACGCCATCGCCTTCGGCGATCTTTTCCTGGAGGAGGTGCGCGCCTACCGCGAACGGCAGTTGGCGGGAAGCGGCCTGGCGCCCCTGTTTCCACTTTGGCAGCTCCCCACCGGCCAATTGGCGCGCGACATGATCGCGGCGGGGCTTCGCGCGCGGCTCTCGTGTGTGGATTCCAAGGCGCTGGACCCGGCGTTTGCGGGACGCGAGTTCGACCAGCGGCTGCTGGCGGACCTGCCGGAACATGCCGACCCATGCGGCGAGAAGGGCGAGTTTCACACCTTCGCTTACGATGGCCCGATGTTCCGCTGGCCGCTGCGCGTGGAGACGGGAGAGGTGCGGGACGTGGACGGGTTCGTCTATGCGGATCTGACGGAATGCCCAGAATCGTCTCTCTGATCAGCAGCGCCACCGAGATCGCCGGCGCGCTTGGACAACTCGATAACCTGGTGGGGCGGTCTCACGAATGCGACTATCCGGAGGGCGTGAAGGCGCTGCCGGTTTGCACGCGGCCCAGGATCGCAGTGGACGCCAGCAGCCAGGAGATTGACCGCGCGGTGAAGGAGCGGGCCCGCACCGCGGTATCGATTTACGACGTGTTCGAGGACGTGATCGAAAGGCTGGAACCGACTCACATCCTGACGCAGGTGCAGTGCGAAGTGTGCGCCGTCAGTTTGCGCGATGTGGAACTGGCGTTGGCGCGAGGCATGAAAGGGGAGCCGCGGATTGTGTCGCTGCAACCGGATTCGCTGGCCGCGATCTGGGACGACGTGCGGCGGGTGGCCGGGGCGCTGGGGATTGCGGAGCGCGGCGAAACGGTGGTCGGCGAACTCCAGGCGCGGATGTCCGTGCTGGCAGGGTTGGCAGGCCGTGGGCATGCCACACCCCGCGTGGCTTGCATCGAGTGGATGGAGCCCTTGATGGCCGCCGGGAACTGGACGCCGGAACTGATCGAGATGGCGGGTGGCATCAACCTGTTCGGAGAGGCTGGGAAGCATTCGCCGTGGATGACTTGGGACGCGCTGGTGGCGGCGGACCCGGATGTGATCGTGATCGCGCCTTGCGGGTTCGACCTGGCGCGAACCGAGCAGGAAATTTACTGGATGACGGAGCGGCCCGGATGGAACCATCTGCGCGCCGTTCAAACCGGGCGCGTCTACCTGGCCGATGGCAACCAGTACTTCAACCGTCCCGGGCCGCGCGTGGTGGAGACGCTGCAGATTCTGGTGGAGATGCTGCATGGTGCGGCGGCGACACTTTGGCCGGCGGCGACACGTTGGCCGGCGGCGACACTTTGGCCGGCGGCGCCTGGGGCCGGCACTCCGTGGCGCGCGTTATCATGAGCTTGTGCCATGGCGTTAATCGCGGTTTCGGGTCATCCGGGATGCCGTTTTGAAGAGGTGGCGCGTTTCAGCGCGCAGCGGCTGGGCTTTGAACAACTCACGCAATCGCGAATCGCCGGGCTGATCGAGGCGGAGTTCGGTACCGGCGCCAAGATTCCGGACAAGGCCTATCCGAGTTTGGTGACTTCGATTCTGGCGCGCCTGGCCACGGAGCATCACTTGGTTTACTGCGGGGTTGGAGGGGAAGTGCAGGCGCGCCATTTTCCAGGAACGCTGCGGGTGCACGTGGTGGCCCCGGAGACTGTGCGGATCGGCAACCTGATGCTGGATCGCCGCCTGGATCGCCCGGCCGCGCGCGCTCTGCTGCTGCAACTGGAGACCGCCGACCGGGCCGACCGCAAAGCCAAGTTCGGCAAGACCAGAGCCACGGCCGACCTTTTCGATCTGGTGCTCAACGCCGAATCGCTCAGCAGCGAGCAGATGGCGCAACTCATCGAAACCGCGGTAGCGTCGGCCGGGTTGAAAGAGCGCGGCTACCTTTCCCATGCGGCCGAGGCGCAACTGCAGTTTCAGATGCGGCTCAGGCTGGCGCGCTTCGGCATTGTTCCGCACGGCAACATTACGTTGCGGAACAAAATGTTCGCGCACCCCAGTGAGGAGATGTTCGCCAACCTGCTGGATTTCTACCGCATCCCGTGGGAGTATGAACCGCGCAGCTTTCCGGTCCATTTCGATGCCTCGGGCGGTGTGCTGGAAGCGTTCACACCGGATTTCTTTCTGCCCGAGTTCGATATGTACGTGGAACTGACTACCATGAAGCAGTCGCTCACCACCAGGAAGAATCGCAAGGTGAGGCTGCTGCGGGAATTGTATCCGCATCTCAACATCCAGGTTTTCTACCAGAAGGATTTTGAGAACTTGATTTTCAAGTACGGGTTGGCAGACCGGCCGGTGCAGGCATGAGTATGGGCTTGATACCCGGGATAGATCGCGTTCTCTTTACCGGGGAGCAGATTGAGCAGCGCATCCGCGAAGTGGCCGGCGAGATTTCGCGGCGCTACGAAGGCAAGCCGCTTAAGCTGATCGGTGTGCTGAAGGGGTCGGTGTTTTTCCTTACGGCGTTGTCGCGGCACATCGAGATTCCGCACAAGATCGACTTCCTGGCCATTTCCAGTTTCTCCAACAAGAGCGGATCTCCCGGCCTGGTGCGCATTGCCAAAGACCTGGATGACGGCATCGAGGGCGAAGACGTGCTGCTGGTGGAGGACATCGTGGATACCGGTTTTACGCTGCGCTACCTGCTGCTGACGCTGGCCGGGCGCGCGCCCAATTCGCTTTCGGTCTGCACGTTTCTGGACCGGAATTCGCGCCGCATCGTGCAGGTTCCGGTGGATTACCGGTGCTTCGAAATCCCCGACCGCTTCGTGGTTGGCTTCGGCCTGGATCACAACCAACTCTACCGGAATCTGGGCTATGTGGCGGTGATGAAGCAGGAGAAGGGCTGAGTGAGTTGAGTTTGAGCCGCGTCGGCGCAGTGACCGGGGAGAGGGTGCGTCCATGAATCCGCCGCGGCCGGGGAAGCCGCGAGTAGCGCTCTGTGCCCTTTCGCTGTTGGCCGTCAACATCGCCATCGCGGTGAAACTGTTCGGCGTGGAGTATTCGGCCTACAACATATCCATAGAAGGCACCTTCATCGCCATCGCCCGCATCATGGCCAAATATCCGGGCCAATGGAGTTGGTGGCCGTTTTGGAACGGGGGCCTGCCCTTTGAGGTTGCCTACCTGCCGTTCTCGCATTGGATTGTGGCCGCGTTCACGCTGTTGACTGGTCTGTTGGGATTTACCCTGTCAGCCGCCAGGTCCTACCACATCGTGTCGGCGGCCATCTACGTCGCCAGCGCCCTTTCCGTGTTCTGGATGGCGCTGGAACTCAGCCGGAGACTGATAGTGAGTTGGATGGCGGCGCTGGCCTACTCGTGTATCTCCGTTTCGGCCCTGATGGTGCCCATCCTGGCGTTGGACGGACTGGGTGCGTTGAACCTGCGGCGTCTGCAGGCGCTGGTGTTCTATGGGGAGTCGCCGCACACCACGGCGCTGGCCCTGCTGCCGGCCGCCATTGTCTGCTTCTCCCGCGCCCTCACCATACCGGCTGTGAAATGGAAGATTCTGGCAGGCGTGCTGGCAGCCGGCGTGGTTCTCAGCAATGCGTTCGGCATCGTGGTGCTGCCGGTTGCGCTGCTGTGCTGGCTGATGGCCTTCCCCGCCCGCCCATGGTGGAAGCGGCCGGTTACGGCAGGCGCCATCGCCACTGTGAGTTATGGCTGGATTTCTCCCTGGTTGAGCCCCGCGATGATTCGGGCGATTCGCGCCAATTCCTTTACCACGTCCGGCGATTTCCGATACAGGGCGGCTTCCTGGGTGGCGCTGGCCGCGATCGGCGCCGGCTTTCTGCTCTTGTGGTTGGCCCTGCGCCGGGGCAAAGCCTCATCGCATCTGCAGTTCTTCGCACTCTTTGGCTACGTCCCTACCGCGATCATGATGCCTTGGTCGCTCTGGAATATCGCGGTGCTCCCCCAGCCCCATCGCTACCAACTGGAGATGGACCTGGCGCTGCTCCTCGCCATCGTTTTCGCCGGGGCGGCAGTCCTGGACCGGCTTTCGCTAAGTGTGCGCACAGCGGTAGTTGCGGTTGCCGGCGCCGGCTTGACGCTGCAGATGGTCCATACGGTGGTCTACGCGCGGGATCTCATTCGTTCGGTCGAACCCGGCCAACTGAGCGAATACCGGATTGCCAAGTGGCTCGACCAAAACCGCCCCGGGCAGCGGGCTTTCATTTCCGGCTCCGACTCCTTCCTGTATAACGCCTTCACCGATAGCCCGCAATTGACCGGCGGGCACGACCAGCACACCGTCAACACGTTCATTCCGATTGTCAGCTTCACTATTTACACCGGCATGAACGCCGGCGACCGCGATGCCGAGTACTCCATCTTCTGGCTCAAGGCCTTCGGTGCGCACCTCATCTCTGTGCCCTCGCCGGAGAGCACCACCTATTTCAACCCAGTCGCTCATCCACACAAATTCGATGGCGTCCTGCCGTTGCTTTGGCGGGACCGTGGCGACTCCCTCTATGAGGTGCCCACACGCTCCGCCTCACTGGCGCACGTGATTCCCTCCTCGACGGTAGTGACCCGGACCCCGATCCATGGCCTGGACATTGCGCCGGTGGAGCCGTACGTGGCTGCGCTGGAAGATCCCAGATATCCGGTGGCGACCTTTCAATGGAAGGGGATGAGCGAAGCGGATATCCGCGCCACGGTGGATCGCGGGCAGGTGATTGCGGTACAAGTCACCTACGAACGAGGCTGGGAGGCCTGGGCTAATGGCAAGCGCCTGACGGTGCGGGGCGATGCCATCGGACAGATGGTGATTGAACCGGAGCGCACCGGGCCTTGCCAGATCTGGCTGCGTTACACCGGCGGAACGGAGCGCGTGGTCACACGCGCCATGAGCCTGGCTGCGATGCTGCTGGCAGCGGCCTTCGCATGGCGAGAGAGGCGATCCGCCTGTGGGGCAGGTTGTGAATCTGCGGCGGATTGTTAATCCGCCTCTGGAGTTTGTACATTACTGGTCGGGCCAAAGTGGGATAGACGATCGGGTTATGTCGTCTGTCACCCAGCCCGCGCTTGACCCTCGCCACGGTTCACTCTTTGAGCCATCGCATGATGGTGGGCATTGCGGTGTCCCGTTGGAAGATCGCGTGGACGTGATTGGGCATGACCACGCACGCGTGGAGTTGGTTGAACCAGTAAACCGCCTCCCATCCAGGAGAGCGTTCATAACTACACCGGCGAGTGCTGGCGAGGCATGACAGACCACGAAAGACGATGGTCTGTCCCACCTTCTCCCAAAAATGTACAAACTCAAGCGGCGGATTGTTAATCCGCCTGCGCGACGCGGCAGCGAGCGTTTTTCGCCTTGCCTGAAGGGGCTCGGCAAAGTGCGAAAGGCGGATTGCCAATCCGCCGGACCCAGAGGGTGCCCCTACCAACCTGCCCCACATACACGGCCGCGGGGCGGCGCGTTGGTAGAATAGAAGGATTCTGGAGTCTCGAAGTCCTCGAACACAAAAACAGTCTTGACGCGCTGCCGCACCTACGCGTCCTTTCGTGTCCGCCCCGCGAAGGCATCCCACATGAACACACTCGCCATCGGAATTGATTTCGGCACCACCAACAGTTCCGTGGCTCGCGCCATGGGCTCAGGTGAAATCGATCTCGCTCGATTTCCGTATACCGGCGGATACACCGATGCGTATCGTTCCTTGCTATACCTCGAACTGGTGAAGGACCGCGGCCTTCACCGAATCAAATCCTGGAGCGGCCCGACTGCCATTGAAGAGTACCTGGCAGCCGAGACGAAGGGCCGTCTGGTGCAATCGCTCAAGTCGTTCCTGAGCAGCCGCTCTCTCAAGAGCACGGATGTCTTCGGAAGGCGGATGACCATTGAGGACCTCATCGCCCGGATCCTTCGGGATCTCCGGGAAAAGGCCGAGGTTCAGTTTGGCGCCAGGATTCACACCGCGGTGGTGGGGCGGCCGGTGCGGTTCGTCGGCGCCGATAAGGAAGAGGACAACCGCTTTGCCGAAGAACGGTTGATGGCCGCCTTCAAACTCGCCGGATACGCTTCCGTGGAGTTTGCACTGGAGCCGGTGGCGGCAGCCCATCATTATGAGTCCACGCTGGACCACGACGAACTGGTTCTGATCGGAGACTTCGGCGGCGGCACCAGTGACTTCTCGCTGCTGAGAGTCGGCCCCGGCATCCGCAAACGGGGCCGGACGCCCGCCGATCTGCTGGGCAACAGCGGTATTGGGCTCGCGGGCGACGCGTTTGATGCCCAGATCGTCCGGAATCTGGTTTCCCCGGCCCTCGGGAAGGGCTCTTCGGCGCGGTCGATGCACAAGGTGTTGCCGGCCGTGCCGAACTGGGTCTACGCCAAACTCGAACACTGGCACCACCTCTCTTTCCTGCGCACCAACAGCGTCATCAACATGCTGAACAGCAGCAGGGCGGAGGCGTTCGAGCCCGCGAAGATTGAAGCCTTGGTCCACCTGATCAAGGAAGATCTCGGGTACCCCCTGCATCGCGCCGTTCAAAAGGTAAAGCGCGAGCTATCGGAGAACACGGTAGCTCAGTTCCGGTTTTCCGATGGTGTTATTGAGATAGAGTCCACCGTGGAACGAACTGCCTTCGAGGATTGGATCGCGGAGGAATTGGCGAAAATTGAGGCTTGCATCGACGCTCTCATGGCGGCGTCGGGAGCCGGAAGCAAAGATGTGGACATGGTGTTCCTCACCGGCGGCTCGTCGTTCGTGCCGGCTGTCCGCGGCATTTTTGAAGCGCGCTTCGGAGCCGACAAGATCCGTGCCGGCAATGAATTCACGTCGGTGGCACGCGGGCTTGCCCTCACTGCGGCGGCCCGGCGCCAGGCACGCGCATGACCGGGCCGAAATTGAAGCGAAAAATCGGCTAGAGTTGAAGATTGAGGACAGACCATGATCTCCCACACCGCGTTCCATTTCGCTATCGGCGTGATGCTGCTGCGGACCACCGCGTTCGCGCAGGCGCCCATGGATTCGACCGTACCGCCTGACGCCGAGATCCGCCAAATTCTGGCCGGTCGCATCGGTGGAGAAAACCTGGGCATAGGCATGGTGGCCGGAGTTATCGACGCGAAAGGCCGGCGGGTGGTGGCGTACGGCAGTCTCGCCAAGGACGATAAGCGTCCCCTCAACGGCGACACCGTCTTCGAAATCGGCTCCATAACGAAAGTGTTCACATCCCTGTTGCTGATGGATATGGTGCAGCGAGGTGAAGTCGCACTAACCGATCCGGTATCGAAGTACCTGCCGCCGAGTGTCAAAGTGCCCGAGCGGAGAAACCGAAAGATCACGCTGCAGGATCTTTCGACCCAGAGTTCGGGCCTGCCGCGGATGCCCTCGAATTTCACTCCCAAGGATGAGTTGAATCCGTACGCCGATTATTCGGTGGAACAGATGTATCAGTTTGTATCGGGCTACCAATTGACGCGGGACATCGGCGAGAAGTACGAGTATTCCAATTTGGGAGTCGGCCTGTTAGGGCACGTGCTGTCGCTGCGCGCCGGCATGGACTACGAAGCCCTGGTACGCGCCCGCATCTGCGAGCCTTTGGGGATGCCCAGTACCCGCGTTACCCTGACGCCCGAAATGAAAGCGCGGTTGGCGATTGGACATAGCGGCGCTCTGATTGCCGTGCCGAATTGGGATATCCCCACTCTGGCGGGCGCAGGGGCACTGCGGTCGACCACGAACGACCTCCTGACCTTCCTGGCGGCGAACATGGGCTATGTCAAGACCCCGCTGGCCGCCGCGATGGCCGCGGAAGTCTCGGTTCGAAAGCCTGCCGGCGCTTCCGACATGGAGATCGCTTACGGTTGGCACGTTCAAACGAAGGATGGACAGTCCATTATCTGGCACAACGGCGGCACCGGCGGATACCGGACGTTTATGGGCTTTGACCCGAAGCGCCGCGCCGGCGTGGTGGTCTTGTCGAACATCTCAACCCCCGCGGGCCCCGACGATATTGGCCGGCACCTGTTGAACGCCAGCTACCCGTTGCTGAAAATTGAACCGCCCCGGGAGCATAAAGAGGTTACGGTTGACACAAAAACTTACGACAGTTATGTCGGTAGCTACCAACTGGGGCCGAATGCGATTCTGACCATCTCGCGCGAGGGCGATCGCTTGTTCGTGCAGCTCACGGGACAGCCAAAGTTCCAGTTGTTCCCCGAAGGCGAGCGCAAGTTTTTCCTGAAGGTGGTTGACGCGCAGATCACCTTCGATGCCGACGCTCAGGGTAAAACGACGCAAGCCGTCCTTCACCAGGGCGGCAGGGACCAGGTTGCCAAGCGGATGGACGAGGCTGAAGCCAAACGGGCCGCGGATGAAGACGCCGCCCGGGCTGCGGCGGTGGCGCGGGACGCCGAGGTGGCGAAAAGATTCAGGGGGCCAGCGCAGTCGCCGGGAACGGAAGCCGCGCTGCGGCGGTCCATTGAAGAACTGCGGCTGGGGCAGCCGAAATACGAGCTGATGAATCCGGCGTTCGCCGATCTCACGCGCCAGAAGCTGCCTCAGCTCAAAACCACGGTTACCGAGCTTGGTTCAGTGGAATCGGTATCGTTCAAAGGGGTGGGGCCTGGGGGCTTCGACATCTATGAGGTGAGGTTCGAGCACGGTTTGACGGAATGGAGAATCGGGCTGGGACCGGATGGGAAGATTGAAGGCATAGGCTTCCAGGCCACACCAGGCGCGAAGTGATAAGATAGCAGCCGTAATGAAGGCCATAGCCCGCTTCATGGAAGAGACCGGAATCGGCGTTGGCGAACTGGTTACCGCCACGGGATTGGACGTGAAACTGGTTAAAGCGGTGGTAAGCGGCAACTACACTCCCAGTCCGTTACAGCGCCAACGCCTGGCGGCCGCCCTAGGGGTTTCGACGGATGACATTTCGTGGGAACACACGGTCGCGGTCGAACACATTCGCGGCAACGGTCCGCAATGCGGGCGCTCCACTTGAATGGCGCAAGTCTGCGAGAGGGTGGGAGTTGATTTTGGGGTAGCGGCAGGCGGATTAACAATGCGCCGCAGGTTGGCAACCTGCCCCACATGAATCGCCTTCGCTCTTCGCGTCAGCGCTATTTGTCCTTTGTTCAGGATTATAAGCGGGGGCGCCTCGATGACGCGGCCCAAGCGGGTGCGGAGCCGGCCGTGCCGGAATCGCGGAGCAAGCCTTCGGGCAAACGCCGCCAGTACCTCCGCGAATACCTGCGCTGGCTGTGGCCCCATCGCTACGCGGTAGGTGCGCTCTTCGCTCTCGCATTGTTGAGTGCCAGCCTGCAGATGGTGGAACCGCTGTTCATGCGGTATATCATCGACCATTCCCTGCTGGCCACTGGCTTGGACCCGGCGGCCCGCCTCAACTACCTCAATCTGGCCGGCGCGCTGTTTTTGGTGCTGATCGTCGTCTCCAACCTGGTTGGCGCACTGCGGGACTACCGGCAGCGCCTGCTGAACACGCGGGTGATGCTGGCGCTCCGCCGGTCGGTGTTCGAGCGGTTACTGTACCTTCCACTGCCCAAACTGTGGGACATGAAGACCGGCGGCATCCTGTCCCGGCTGACGGGCGACGTGGACACCACCACCGGGCTGCTCCAGTTGGCCATCGTGTCGCCGGCGGTGTCGCTGATCCGCCTGGTGATCGCAGTAGGTGTGTTGATGGCACTGAACTGGCGGCTGGCTTTGGCCGCCCTGGCCGTTGTCCCCGGTGTGATGCTGATCAGCTTCATCTTCGCCAGGCGTGTCCGGCCCATCTACCGATCCGTCCGCAAGGATGCGGAACTGATCGACGGCAGAGTGGGCGAAACATTCTCCGGGATTCGCGTGGTCAGGGCCTTCCGGCGCGAAATTCACGAATTGCTCGACTACATGCGCGGGCGGCACACCGTGCTGCGCAAGGAACTGTTCGCGCAGCGCCGTGAGTTGGTCATCTGGACGTCCTGGAACCTGCTGCTGGGAATCGTCAACGTCGCCATCGTCTGGTACGGCGGCTACCTGAACCTCCGCGGCGGCGCCTCCATCGGCGACATCATGGCCTTCCAGTGGTACACGTTCCTGCTGCTGAACCCGGTATGGAACATCGTCAATTCCTTCTCCGAGCTGCAGCGTTCACTGGCGGCGATGGAGCGCGTCTTCGAAGTGCTGGCGATGGAGCACGACAAGCCCGACCGGCCGGATGCCGGCGAGGCGCCGCCGGTGGTGCGCGAACTGCGCTTTGAGGACGTGGAGTTCGAGTATCGCCAAGGCCGCCCGGTG
Source organism: Candidatus Acidiferrales bacterium (assembly GCA_035570275.1). Lineage (GTDB taxonomy): Bacteria > Acidobacteriota > Terriglobia > Bryobacterales > Bryobacteraceae > DATMNI01. The sequence goes on from DATMNI010000458.1 coordinate 20,585, forward strand.
ATTCGCGACTTCACCGTCGCGGTGCCCGGTGGCTGGGTGGTCGCGCTGGTGGGCCGTAGCGGCGCGGGAAAGACGACGGTGACGGACCTGGTGGCGCGTTTTCACGACCCCACGAAGGGACGAATCCTGCTCAACGGCAGCGACATCCGCGACTTTCGCCTGCACTCGTATCGCGGCCTGCTGGCCATTGTGCAACAAGACGTCTTTCTATTCGACGGGTCGGTACGGGACAACATCGCTTACGGCCACCACGATGCCACCGATGCCGAAGTGGAAGATGCCGCCCTACGAGCCAATGCCCACGAGTTCATCGTCAAGCTGCCCGAGGGGTACGAGACGTTTATCGGCGAGCGTGGCGTCAAGCTCTCGGGCGGCCAACAACAACGCCTGGCCATTGCCAGGGCGATTCTGGCATCCCCGCAGATCCTCATCCTCGACGAGGCTACCAGCAACCTGGATACCGAGAGCGAGCAACTCATTCAGGCGTCGATGGCCACGCTGCTCGCCGGGCGCACCACGTTCGTGATCGCCCATCGCCTCTCCACCGTACGCCGCGCTAACCTGATCCTGCTGATGGACGATGGCCGCATTGTGGAGCGTGGGACTCACGAAGACCTCATGCGCGCCCGCGGCATGTATCATGACATGGTGGTTCGCCAGATGGAATCTCATGGGTATGATGGCGAAGCGGTGTTGCGCTGAGGAACGGGGAGCGGGGGCCAGGGTCGGCAATCCTAAAACGCTACGGCGTCCGGGAGGACCGATCCGGTGTGTGCCCACCACCCCACTTCCGGTTGGTGCGTTATCCCAGCCGGAAGTAAAGTAGTAAGGACACTAAACTTGATAAGGAGGTGTTAGCGATGAACGGTAAAAGGATGTTGACGATTCCGATTATTACGGGAGTGCTCGCCTTCGTGGGCAACTGGGCCATTTCCGCGCAGGACAAGTACACCTTGAAAGTGCCGAATGGGCTCTCGTTCTCTGAGTTCAGAGGATACGAGGCCTGGCAGGTTGTCTCCATCAGTCAGGACGGAAACCTAATGGCTGCGATCCTCGCTAATCCTGTGATGATCAAGGCCTACTTGGCCGGCGTTCCCGGCAACGGCAAGCCATTCCCCGACGGCGCCAAGATGGCGAAGATCCATTGGAACCCGAAAAAGTTGGAGACGTTTCCCGCAGCGACCGTGCCAGGTACACAGCATGATGTCGACTTCATGGTGAAGGACAGCAAGAGGTTCGGGGACAGCGGCGGGTGGGGATATGCCGTGTTCGACTATGACGCTGCATCCGATAAGTTCACACCCGGCACCATGGCTGGCAAACCGCCGCAGGGGAACGACGCCAAGTGCGGGTTCGCGTGCCACACTACGGTAAAGACAAGAGATTACGTCTTCACGGATTACGG
>DATMNI010000459.1:0-3870 GCA_035570275.1 Candidatus Acidiferrales bacterium
CTCGGCGTGCAGCCTGTTTGGTCAGGCCCCGGGGAACGTGGTGGGCACGATAACCGATTCGGGCGGGGGCGTCGTTGCCGGGGCGAAAATCACGGTGATCAATGAAGGCACCAGGTTCACTCGTGTCACCTCTACCAACGCCGCTGGCCAATATGCCGCGGATTCATTCCCAACAGGAAGCATTACGGTAACGGTGGAGCACTCCGGTTTCGAGAAGCTTGTTCGCTCGGGTCTCCAACTCACGGCTGCCGACACCATCGCTGTCAACCTCCAACTCGCAGTCGGCAGCGTCCAACAGAGTGTGAGCGTGAATGCCGAGGCATCCCTGGTCCAATCGCAGACCGCAACCGTGTCCACGCTGATTAATAGTACCCAGACCATGGAGATGCCGCTCAACGAGCGCAACTTCACCAACCTGTTGCAACTCAGCGCGGGCGCTTCGCCGTCTACTCCAGGCATGGCGGAGGCGACCACTGGCTACACCATGAACGGCGCCGTGGCTATCGTGATCAACGGTGGTTATTCGAACGCCAACGCCTACCTGGTCGATGGCTTGTACGACCGGCAACTCTGGACCGATTACCTCATCATGGCCCCGCCGATCGAAGACATCCAGGAAGTGAGGATCATGGGTTCCGACTACTCGGCGCAGTACGGCAATTCGGCCGGAATGGTGACGATTGTGATGACCAAATCCGGCACGAACCAGTTTCACGGGTCCGCTTTCGAGTTTCTGCGCAACGCCGACACGGACGCCAACACGTTTTTCAACAACGCGTCGGGCAAAGCCAGACCGGCGTATCATCGCAGCGAATTCGGCGCTGCCGTGGGCGGGCCAATCCGAAAGGATAGAACGTTCTTCTTCGCGGATTATCAGGGGACCCGCCTGGTGGTGCCCACTACCCAGACGGACACCATTCCCTCGCTGGCACAGCAGCAGATGGTCCTCACCGGTAACTTCTCGCCCCTGTCGGCCACCGTCTATAATCCGTACCAAACCACCACCAATGCCGCCGGCGTCACCACGCGTGTGCCGTTTCCCGGAAACATCATTCCCTTGAACCTGCTTGACCCCGCGGCGCATAAAATCATCCAACTGCTGCCGGCGCCGACCTCGCCGGGCGCTGCGAACAATTTTATTTACAATCCGGAAGGCACGAAACGAGATGACATACTGGATGCCCGGGTGGATCAGAACATTGGACGTGGCGACCGGCTCTTCTTGAAATTCAGCTACGACAATGCGCTGGGCAATGCCGCCGCGGTGCTTCCGATCGGCGGTACAATCCCGGCCGGCGTTATCGTTTCCAAGGCCCTCCAATCCGGTGGTGGCGGCGGCACCGCTACCGATAACAACTGGTCGGTTACCGGGAACTACACCAAGATGGTCAGTACCAACATAGTCAACGAAATCCACTTCGGCGCCGCCAGGGACTTCCTGAATATTTTTAACTACGATGGGCACATCGCCACCGCTGACAGCCTGGGAATCCCCAACCTCAACGTAAGCAACTACAGCCTGGGCATACCCGCCATGTCGCTCAGCGGGTTCACGGCGATGGGAGATACCAATACTTACCCGGAGTTCACCCATCAGCTTTCCATCCCGATTGAGGACATTCTGACCGTGGTCAAAGGGAAGCATACCTTCAAGTTCGGGGGAGGCTATACGCGCCACCGCCTGGACGGCCACACCACGTTGGCTCCGCGGGGCCAGTACAACTTCACGGGCGCGTTCACCCGCCAGATCGGGACCACCTCCTCGGCGACCACCCTGGCGGACTTTGCTCTCGGCGCCGGTGTTTCGGTCACGGAGAGCAACCAGTTCGGCGCCTTCGGCGAGCGCATGTGGGACGGCGCCATGTTTGCCGAAGACGCCTGGCGCGTCACCAACCGGCTGACGGTTACCTTCGGGTTGCGATGGGAACTGCAAGCGTTCCCCCGGGAGACTTTCAATCGCTGGTCCAACATCAACCCTGTCACCGGCCTGTTCGCGGTTGCCGGGACGCCGATTCAAAACGTGAACGGCAATTGCGGCCCCTCGCTGGTCTGCCTCGACAAAACCGATTTCGACCCGCGCCTGGGCATCGCTCAACAGCTCACGAAAGATGGCAAAACCGTGTTCCGCGGCGGCTTTGGCATGTCGCACTTCAGGACCGACAACGTCGGCAGAACGCTCAATTTGAACCCGCCGATGGACGTCATCCAGGCTTATACGTACGATCAGAACGGGGCGCCGGGCTTGCTGCTTTCCCAAGGCGTGCCGGCCCTGGTCCAACCCAATCTCAGTAATCCGGCGGCGTTGACCGGCATCTACGAGGGGGAACCCTCCAACATGAAGAACACCGTGGCGATACAGATGTCGGGCGACGTGCAGCGGGAACTGATTCCCAACCTCCTGTTGGATGTCGGCTACGTCCGGACCGTCACCGATCACTTAATTCAAGCTATCGTCGCCAACCAGGCCGTCCCGGGCCCGGGCGCGTACGGCCCCCGGCGTCCGCTGTACAACATCAATCCCGCGCTGGCGGAAATCGACTATCGGCCGGCCATGGGGCAGGGCAAATATAATGCCCTCCAGACGAAAGTTACCAAACGCTATAGCCATGGTTTAACGGGATCTTTGGCTTGGACCTGGTCCCATAACATGGCGGACTTTTCCAGGCCGCAGAACAGCCAATGCTATAAATGCGAGTGGGGCAACACTGCTGACGACCGGGACCACATGCTGGTGATTAATCACGTTTACCAATTGCCGTTCGGCGGCGGCCGCCAGTTCCTCACCAAGGGTGTGTTGTCCCATATCGCCGGCGGTTGGGACCTCACCGGGATTTGGACCAAGTATACCGGCTTGCACTTCACGCCTTCCCTGGCATCTTCGGTTTCAAACTCGCTCCCCTCCGGGGTCACCGGTACGGTCGCCCCCACGGAGCGCCCCAACCTCAACGGCACCCCCAATCTGCCGGCAAGCCAACAAACAATTACTCATTGGTTCAATGTCGCGGCGTTCTCCGTGCCGGCGCAATACACCTTCGGGAATGCCGGGAATAACATTCTGGTCGGACCGGGTTATTTCAACCTGGATCTGGGCATACACCGCACTTTCAATATCAGGGAAAACCTGCATCTCCAATTCCGTGGGGAAATGTTCAACACGTTCAATCACGTCAACTTTAACAATCCCGGCGCTTCCATCGGTTCCAGCAGTGCGGGCGTAATCAGTGCCACTTACCCGGCCAGAATCATGCAAGGGGCGCTAAAAGTAACCTTCTGAAACGGCGAACGCGGCCCTGGACATAGGCGGACGCATGCGTCTGCAAACCGCCATCGGCGAAACTGCCGGCAAGCTCAAGATGCTGGATCTGCAAGTGAAGCTGTAGCGCGGGCCTGCGTCGGCTAGCCCGAGTTGCTTAAACGTTTTCGGGAAGGCAGGCACGAAACCCGTGTGGGGCAGATTGTTAATCTGCGGCGGATTGCTAATCCGCCCGCGCGATGCGGCAGCGAGCGTTTGCGCCTTGCCTGATGGGGCTCGTCAAGGTGCGACAGGCGGATTGCCAATCCGCCGGACCCAGAGGGTGCCCCTACCAACCTGCCCCACATACCCTGCTCACACCGCGCATTCCCGGAACCGTTAAGCACCCGTCGGCCCGAGTTGCGTTGACAACGGCTGAGCGGATGTGATAGACGAACGTCAGCTTGTCCTTTGAATCGGAGTAACTGCCGCGGTTCCGCTTCTGAAGGAGTCTACAAATGCCCATCGACAGAGTGCGCGACATGAAAGTGATGGATCGGTGGTTTTCTTTTTTTGGAGCCGGTTTCTTAAAGTATGTAATACTGTAGGCCAAGGAGGCCCCATGCCAGACCCGCTAC
>DATMNI010000460.1:0-38347 GCA_035570275.1 Candidatus Acidiferrales bacterium
CGGCCGCGGTTGGTCGCCGGATAGGCGGTTTCCAATCGCTTCGCCACGGCCGAAATCTCCGCCTGCGCCTGCGCCGCGGTCACACCGGGCTTGAGCCGCACGAAACCTTCAATCCAGCGCGCGCCGCGATCCTCCAGTTTGTATCCGCCCGGGTCGAACAATTCCTGCATCGACGCCGGCACCCAGAACTGCATCGCCCAGCCCACGAAGGTCCCATAAAAACCCTCCGGAGCAACGCCGATAATGGTATGCCTGGTGCCGTTGAGCATCTGCGTTTTGCCGATGATTCCCGGATCGTTCTTGAAGCGCTCCTTCCACATCTGATAGCTGATTACGGTCACCGGATGAGCGTTGCGCCCGAAGTCTTCGGCCGGTTCGAAGCCGCGCCCCAGGACGGGACGCACACCGAGTGCTTCAAAGTAGTTGGCCGACACAACGCTCATCGTGGTGCGGTCGGCCCGGTCGCCGATGCTGAGCGTCGTCCCCGTGATCCGGTCCACGATAAACGCGTCGAACAGCTTGCAGTTCTTCTGAAAATCGACGAAGTCGGGCAGCGAGACATCGTCGCGACCGGCCGCGCGATTGGTTCCCGTGACGGCCATCATTCGCTCCTGGTGAGCTACCAGCGGGAACGGACGCAGCAGGATTCCTTCGATCCAACTGAAAACCGCCGCATTGGCGCCGATCCCCAAAGTCAGGCAAAGGATCGCCAGGCTGGCAAAGCCCGGACTGCGGCGCAGCATCCGGCAGCCGAAGCGGAGGTCTTGCCACAGGACTTGGATCGCGGGCAGCGCGTGGGTTTCCCGGTAGGTCTCTTTGATTTGGGCCACGCCGCCGAAGCGCCGCAGGGCCGCGGACCGCGCCTCCACCGGAGTCATACCCCTGCGGAGGTTTTCGCCGATCTCCATTTGCAGATGAAAATGGAGTTCGTCATCCATGTCGCGTTCCAGGCTCCCCTTGCGAACCAGACCGGAAAGCCGGCACAGCAGCACACGAAGAGGTGTCATGACAATTCCCCCGCTGGCCTTACGAACCGGGCGAGGATGCCGGAGATCCGCTCCCAGTTTTCGGCCTCGGTGGCGAGCTGTTTTTTGCCGGCCCGCGTGATGGCGTAAAACCTGGCGCGCCGGTTGTTCTCGGACACGCCCCATTTGGCAGCGATCCATCCCATCTGTTGCAGGCGCAGGAGCGCGGGGTACAGCGTTCCCTGATTCAATTCCAGCGCGTCCCCGCTGATCTGTTCAATCCGGCGGGCGATTCCCCACCCGTGTTGGGGGCCCAGCGTGTCCAAGGTTCGCAGCACCATGAAGGCCAGCGAGCCGTGAAGGACGTCCGTTTTCTCCTTCGCCATAGCGAACTCCCTTTTGGTAGCCTACAGGAGTATACGACAGCATTCTGTAGCCCGTCAACAGGGAGTTGTGGGGCAGGTTGCTAACCTGCGGCGGATTGCCAATCCGTCTGCCGGGACTATAGAATAGTTGGCGAAATGAGAACGATAACTCGATCCGCGTTAGCCGCCATTCTTCTCTTCAGTCCACTTTTTCCAATCGGCGGCGCTTTCGGGCAGGCGCAGCCGTCGCCGTTGGACTCCGAACACACCCGTTGGATCATGGCGAGTTTGAAAGAGATGCAGACCATCAAGGTGGGGATGACCCGGGCCGAACTCCTTAAGGTATTCACCATCGAAGGTGGAAGATTTACTCGCCGGCAGCGCAGGTACGTCTATAGGGATTGCCCATACATCAAAGTCGACGTGGTGTTCGCGCCGGCCGATGACGGTGCTGCCGAGAGCCCAGGAGACAAGATCGCCAGGATCTCCCAACCGTTTCTGGAATGGATGATTTGGGATTAGCCCGAATTGACTAGCCGCGGCGCGGCAGCGCCTCATTCCAGTTCGATAGGCCGCCACGCCAATGCGCGGCTACCCGGTCCCCGATGCGGAATGCACAGCTATGACGCCCACGTACAAGTAAGGCCCCGGTACTCCCGGTCAACTTGCCATTGTCCATCCTTTTTCACCAGGAGATGGTATCTGCCACCACCGCAGAGGCCTCCGCAATCGTGGCCCACGTAGACTAACGCCCGTGTCCCGTCCCGGCTGAAACCCACGGCGGAAACGTGAAAGATCACGGAAGCGTTGTAGGGAAACCCGGAGGCAGTGCGCCTTCGCTGCTGAATCGCCTGGATGTCTGCGGGTTCGATCAGCGCATACTGTGGCAGATCGAATTTACGATCCAGTGCGGGCTTCTTCCTGTTCTTCGCAACGTAATCGTCAATCAGCGGCAGATAGATGGATTCCTGATCCTTCGCCGGTTGCAGACACACATCGAGACCGCCGTTTACCGTGGCAAAGTTGGGGTAGGTCTGAGTCTCTTGTTTAATCGCCCACGCCGTAATGTTCCACTGCGGCGGCATCTCCGCTCGCAGCAACATCGAATAGATTTCGTATGAATCCTTTTCTTGGGCCGCCGTCAATTTGAGTCCGTTGCCAATCCCCTGGTTGCCAATCCCCGGGTCGGATTGTTGAACGGGCTGTTGATAGGCGGCGCTACGGGTTGCCGCAGGCAGGAGCAGCGTGAAGGCAAGTGCGGACACCCGCCACGGCGAAAAGATCAAGTACCAGGCCATACCACCATTCGACACCGCAGCTACATGCCCGGTTCCAGTCATCGGGGCTTGACTGTGTGAGGCGGTTGCCTTCTACCTGACCCTCTCCATGCTCCGCCCCACTCCCTGAAACTGGTTGAACGGGATGGCATTCCCGGCGATGCCGAGAAGGTTGCCGCTTACCAGGCTGGTCAGGCTCATGCCCATCAGGTCGCCGCTGGTGGCTACGCTGATGCGGTCCTGCTCGCCATAGGCGGCGATCAGAGTGGGCTTCATGTCGCCGAGATTCTGCAGCATCTTGGATTGCGCGGCGTTGCCCGCGGGGACAAACGACCCCAGCAGGCCGGCGATCGGCGCCAGAGTGGAGCCCAGGTTCTGGTAAATCAGGGCCGAGAAGTTCATGTTGCGGTCGCGCGGCAACATGGTGACGAACCGCGTGGAGTGCGTGATCGAGGTGCCCGAAGTCTTCACCTGGAGCGCCTTGGCGATCAGGGCGCGCGATGGCGCGGCGATCAGGTAACCGCCGGCCAGGGTATAATGCGCTTCGGTGAGCGGGTTGGGATTGCCCCAGGCGATCATGTAGTACGTGCGCCCCTCGACTACTTCCTGCGAAGTGCGGATGGGCACGCTGCCGCGGCTGGCGGCATCCCGGTTATAGGCCTCCACTACCTTCTCCAGCGTGGCCTGGAAGCGCGCGGGGTCGTAGACTTCGATCACCAGTTTCCAGGAAGGCACCGGGATGGCGGCGCCATCGAGCGACACGGAGAACTCGCTGCCCAGGCTCATCGCCAGGTCGTTGCGCACATCGATGCCGGTTTGTTGTTGCGCTTCCGCCAGGGTCTTCTGCGCGTCGGCCTGGGAGCGCTGCTGCAGCAGCAGGGTTTCATCGACGATGGCCACCGGGTTCTTCACCACGAAGCCCGCCACCAGAGTGGCATCGGGCGAGACGTACTCCAGCGAGCCCATGGGCGAAGGGTTGGCTAGCCAGGAGGCGATGCCGGTGCGGGGCCCATCGAAGCCAACCGAGGCGCGGGCTTCCAGCTTGTTGTTGACTTCTTTCTCTTCGGCAACGATGTAGCGCGCGCCGGCGAGGGGAGTTGTGGTAGTGCCCAATCGGGAAAGGTCGGCGCACAGCAGCAGGCCCGCGCCATCGCGGTAGGATTCGGCGATGCGCGCCCAGAAAGGTGTGGTTAGGAAGCCGGATGTGGATGCAACGCCACCCGGCGCAGTATCGAGCGCGGGCGCGAAGGCGGCCAGGGCCTCGCGGCTGGGGCTGAAGGCCACCAGGCCGTTGCGGGTTTCAATCTGCAGGGGCAGCCCCTCGCGCTTCAGGAAATCTTCCAAGCCATCGCGCTTCGTCTCCGCCAGGAAAACCGGCCCCCGCATCTGGCCTTCGCCCGCGAAGCCGGCGATCACGATCTCATCGCCCAGGTATTCGCTGGCGGCCTGGAGCTTCTGCAGAACCGGCTCTACATTCATGCCGTGGCTGCTCCACCAGGCCCGCAGTTCGGGGTTTTCGTCCATCTTCTTGCGGAAGACCACCTGGGCCTGGCCCAGATAATCGCCCAGGTTCGGAATACTGGCGAAGAAGGCTGTGGATGCGGGCAGGCGGCCAGCCAGACGGCTGCTGTAGCGAAGCTGCGGCAGGTGCAGTTCGGCCAGGCCGGCGCGCAGCCCTTCCAGTTGCCGCACCAGGCGGTCGCGGTTCCGGCTCCACGCGATATCGTCTTTCACGGAGACGGGCTCCAGGCTGGCGCTGGTTACGGTCTGGTCGCCGGGGTGGAGCACCTGGTCCCGGTTGTCCTGCGAAACGCCGTCGTGCGACACGTGCACTTCACCTTGGATTACCGAAACACGCGAACCCTTGTCGCCGGAGCTGACGCTGAACACGGTGCCGGTCACGGCCACGCGGCAATCGGCGGTGGCCACGAACAGGTGGCCCTGGCTGCGATGGGCGGCCTGGACGATGATGCTGCCGCGGTCCAGGTGGATGGTGAGATCGGCGGCGGTTTGCGTGGAGGAAAAGCCCGAACGCTCGCGCAGTTCCACTTCGGAACCGTCGCGCAACTGGAGCACCGCGCCCGAATCTTTGGCGGTGCGAATCTCGATTCCGTCGGGTAGGTCCTGACCCTGGGCCAGCGGCTGGATGCCGGTGGGCAGGATTTCGTAAAGCGTCCCGTTGACGGTCTTCACGATGGCGTGGCCCGTCGGGGCGCCGAACTGATTGTACGCAACCCAGACCGAGACACCGGCGGCGGCGAACACGACCGCGGCGGCGGCCCAGCGGACGGTGTAGGTGGCGCGGCGCGGGGTTCCTTGGACACTGGCTCCCCGGACACTGGCTGGCGCGGGCATGGCGACCACCTTGCCTTCGAAAACCCTGCGGCAGTCGACGCACTCGTGGAGGTGATCCTTCATTAACAGGGCGCGGGCGTCGGAGAGCCGGCCGGCGCGGTAGTCGGGGATGAGAGACTGGAAGGCGGCGCAACTGCCGATATTGTGGTCGCCATTGCGGCTTGGTGCGGCTGCCGCGCTGAGCTTGGCCCAGACGCGCCCGGCGGCGGCTTCGATCACGGCTGGGTCGACGGATTGGTCGCGAATCTCGGTCACGGCTTGCTCCAGGGCAGGGTCCATTTGGTTCGTCTCGGTGTTCATGCAACTCCTCCCAGGTAGGCTTGGTATTCCTTCTGCAAACGGTCGCGCGTGCGGGACAGGGTAACGGCCACGGTTCCCGGCGTGGTCTTGAGCAGACGCGCGATCTCGGGGTTTTCTTTTCCTTCGAAGAAGCGCAGCGCGAACATTTCGGCGATGCGCGGGTTGAGGCGGGCCAGGGCGCCGCGCAGCCAATCGCGGATCTCGCCGGAATTGTGGGCGCGGTCGGGGCCGCGGAAGGCCGGTTCGGCGAGGACCGGTTCCAGTTCGTCGAGCGGAATGTTGCGGATGTTCTGTTTGGAGCGAACCAGGTCCAGCGCCGCGTTGACGGCCGAGCGGTGTAGAAAGCTGGCCATGTTGGTCACCGGCTCAGCCGCGGGGTCGCGCTTGAGCATGCGCAGGAAAACGGTCTGAAGCACGTCTTCGGCGTCATTGGGGTTGGCGGTAATGCGATATGCCGCGCGAAACACCATGGCGTGGTTCTCGCGGAAGATCTTCTCCAGATCCGCGACGGATACGTCGGCCGGTTCCATTGGGGCAGCCATTAGCGCTTTCATCCTATCAGGCTCATCCACTATTAGGACGCGCGGACCGGGCCGGGATTAGCGGGGGCCGGGGGATGGGGCCGAGGGCCGGGGAGGGCGAAGGTTGGACCTTCGCTTGCGAGACTCCGTGGAATATCGGGGCTCATCCGTAAGTGGTTATTTTTCCTTCACTTGTGGAGCACAGTCGGGGAGACGTGACGCATTTTGGGGCCGCGGAAGGATTGCCCATAGCCGTTAACATAAGGCCGGCGCCAAAATGACCTCGGCTGGCGCGATCCGGTCGCGGATCTGTTTGGTTCCAATCGAGCCCGGCAAGCGCTCCGGCCAGCCGTGTGTCCGCGGGTTGCGCATCACTGTATGGGATGTGTTGACTTGGCTCGCCGGGGCTACGACAGAACAGCAAATCCTTGATGATTACCCGGAACTGTTTGCAGCGGGGCCGGACAGTTCGGCTCTGGATACCACGGCTCCGTCCGTCTTCGCAGCTCTCCAGGAGCGGCTTGGTCTGAAGCTGGAACCGGGCACGGCGCTACTGGACAGCGTGGTTATCGACCAGGCGGAGAAACCATCCCAGACTTAGCTGGCCTCACATTCCAGCGGAGAAGCCGTCTTAGAATATTTGAGGGCACCCAACATGAGAACGTTTCTTTGTCTGCTGATGTCGGCCGCTGCTGGCTGCGCGCAAGCCATACCGATGGCCAAACTCGAGCCACAGAAGCTGGAGGCCGGAGCCGTTCCTTATCAGGGAAAGGAAGCCACGCGCCTTCTGGCAGGCCCGGAGCAGGGCGGTCTTGCCCTGCTGAAAGGCTCGGCCTTTCAGAGCGGTACCATCGAGGTTGAACTCGCGGGAAAGCCGGCGGCGGGTTCCGCAGCCGCCGCCCGAGGCTTTGTCGGCATCGCCTTCCGCGTTCAGCCCGGCGGTTCCAGGTACGAGTGCATCTACCTGCGGCCCACCAACGGACGTGCCGACGATATGCTGCGGCGCAATCACTCGACGCAGTACATCTCTGAACCAGCGTGGCCATGGGAACGCCTGCGAAACGAGACGCCGGGCGTGTACGAATCGTATGTCGATCTGGAGACCGGCGCGTGGACCCGATACAAGATCGTTGTGAAAGGTACGCGGGGGGAACTCTATGTGAACGGCGCCGCGCAGCCGTGTCTCATCGTCAAGGACCTCAAGCTGGGAGACGTCGGCGGCGGCATCGGGCTTTGGGTGGGGCCGGGGACCGAGGCTCACTTCGCCGATCTGAAGGTAACACCGGCGATGTAGGCGGCAACGCTGCGATATCATGGCGGCCATGATCAACCGGCGAGAACTGCTCGGCGGAGCCGCGCTGGCGCCGGCGCTGGCGCAGAACGTTGCCGCGCCGAAACGGCCCAACATTCTCCACATCATGTCCGACCAGCAGCAATGGGCCACCATTGCGGGCCGCTCACCGTGCCACACTCCCAACCTGAACCGGCTGGCTCAATCGGGTATGCTCTTCGAGCGCTCCTACACGCCTTCCGCCGTCTGTTGTCCGGCGCGGGCCATGCTGCTCTCCGGCGCCTTTCACTGGCACAATGGCGTGTACAACCAGGTCCATTCGGCGCCTTCGGTGCATCGCGATATGTTCCCTGACGTCACGCTCTATTCGCAGCGCTTGCGCGACGCCGGGTACCGATTGGGTTACGCCGGCAAATGGCACGCTTCGTGGCTGCGGGGGCCGCTCGAATTCGGCTTTCAGGAGGTGGCCGACCTCACCTCCTACCGCGACGCCGCGCGGGACAGCGCCAACGCCCGCGTCAAACTCGCCCGGGCGCCCGCGCCTTTGCGCCGCACGGTGATCCGCAACATGCAGTGGCCGGGCTCGGAACCGTTCCCGATGTGGGGTTATAACGAAGGCCCGGAGGAATCGACGCCCGAATACCGCCGCACCGATTGCGCCATTCAGTTGATGCAGAGCCTTTCGGCGGGCGTCCAGCCGTGGCATCTGGAAGTTCACTACATCGAGCCGCACGATCCCTATTTCCCGTTGAAGAAATACCTGGATCGCTACGACCCGCGCTCCATCCCGGTCCCCAAGAGCTTCGCCGACGATTTCCGCGGCAAGCCGGGGCTGCACCGGCGCGAGTCCGAATCGTGGGGCAAAATCACCGAAGACGACGTGCGCCAGAGCCGCGCGCACTACTACGCCCTCACCGAGCAACTGGATGCGCAGATTGGCCGCCTGCTGGACGCGTTGGACCGGACCGGCCAGGCGGACCATACGATGGTGGTCTTCACCAGCGACCACGGCGACATGGCGGGCGCCCACCGCATGTGGCTCAAAGGTTGGATGCCCTACGAAGAGAGCTACCGGGTTCCGCTGACGGTGCGCTGGCCGGGGCACATCGCGCCCGGAAGCCGCTCGGCGCGCCTGGTGCAGACCCACGACCTGGCCCACACTTACGTTGCCGCGGCCGGGGCCAAGCCTCTGCCGTACCAGGATGGCCGGGCTCTGCAGACGCTCTTCGAGAACGGCGCGCGCGGCGACTGGCCGGACGAAATTCTCTGCGCCTACTACGGCGGCGAGTTCCTGTACACGCAGCGGATGGTGGTGACGGACCGCTACAAGTACGTCTTCAACGGTTTCGATCAAGACGAACTTTACGATTTGGAGGCCGACCCCGGCGAGCTCCGCAACGGGATCGAAGACCCTCAATACCGCAGACAAGCCGACGACTTGCGCCGGCGGCTCTACGGACTGATGGATCGCTATGGCGACCCCTACGGCACGGGCGCGGCGCCTGCGGGTACGGCAGTGGGCGAGCAGCCTAACCGCTATGGGGCACAGCGCTACCTGGCGCGACCGCGTGAATAGTGCCGCGACCCAGAGGGTCGCGGCCACCCGGAGAGCCGCGGGCACTATGGTACAGTGAATCCCCAGGAACTCGCCGGTGGCCTGATGAACCAAGATCGTGGCGTGAATGCTGCCGCCATCACTCCGCGCGGCAAGCAGGGCGACGTCGATTTGGGCGCCGCCTTCGAACTCATCGACTACCTTTGCGCATCCGGCATCCGCGGCATTGTCTTCTTCTCACCCGCCGGCGAATACCCGTCCCTCAGTATCGAGGAGCGTGGGCGCCTGCTCTACCTGGCATGCAAACGGAGCCGGGTGCCGCTTCTGGCCGGAATTGGCAGCGCCAGCCTGGACGCGTCGCTCGCCCTGGCCCGCGATGCCCGCGACGCCGGAGCTGCCGGACTGCTGTTGCCGCCGCCTTACTTCTTCCGCTACCAGCAGGACGATCTGGTCGAGTTCTACCTCCAGTTCGCCGCCAGGGCCGGAAAAGGCGCCGTCACTTATATCTCCAATGCCCCCGCATTCAGCAGTGAAATCCACGTAGAAACCGCGCTCCAGCTCCTGGCAACCGGCTCGTTCGCCGGTATGGAAGAGGCGTCGGGAAACCTGGAATCCTTTAGCCGGCTCCAGGCCGCGTCCGCCGATGGCCGGCCCTTCACGCTTCTCTCCGGCATGGACTCCGCTTTGGCCCGCTCGCGCTGCGCCGGCGCGCACGGCGCCATCTCCCCCGCCGCCTGCGCCATCCCCGAACTGGTGATCGCGCTCGATTCCGCCATACGCAGCGGCGATGCCCGGCGAGCCACCCGCCTGGACGTCTTGTTCCAGGAATTCCTCGATTGGCTGTGGCAGTTTCCTCCCCCCGTTGGGCTCAAAGTGGCCACCAGCCTGCGCGGGCTGAAAACCGGCCCTCTCTCCATGCCCCTCACCGCGGAAAAGCAGGAACAGCTGGCTCGGTTCCGCGAGTGGTTCCAAGCCTGGCTGCCCACAGCGACGAAGCTGAACGCGGATGCCTAATCGACTGGTTTGCGCCGTCACTCTGGCCGCCGTCCCCGTGGCCGCAGTCACACTGCTGCTAGCCCAACCCAACGTTTCGCAGTGGGTAACCGCCGGCCCGCGCGCCGTCACCTACCACTCGGCCGTAGACGACTCGGACCAACCGTACGCCCTCTACCTACCGAAATCCCTCGCGCCCGGCAAGTCCTACCCGCTCATCATTGGCCTGCACGAGGAGGAATCCAACCATATTTTCGAGTTGAAGCGGGTGTTCGGCATCCCCAGCCGCTTTGGTGAATCGGGACTGCAAGCTCTTTCGCTGCGGCCATTCCCCGTTGCCGAGGACATCGGCTTCATCGTGGCCTGCCCCTTTGCGCGCGGCACCATGGGATATCAAGGTATCGCCGAGCGCGACGTGTATGACGTGCTGGCCGACGTCAAACGCCGCTACCCGATCGACGCCGACCGCGTCTACCTCACCGGGTCAGGCATGGGAGGAGGCGGCGCCCTCTGGCTGGCCCTCACCCGTCCCGATCAGTGGGCAGCCGTGGCCGCCGTGTGTCCCGACCCGTTTCCCGGCGCCGAGGAACTGGCCGCCAACGCCCTCAACCTCCCCATCCGCCTCTATCAAGGCGAACAGGACCCGGCCGTTCCCGCCGAATCCATCCGCGCCTGGCATCGCCGCCTGCTCAACGCGGGCGCCCCCGTGGAGTACATCGAATATCCCGGCGTCCGCCACAACGCCTGGGACTCCGCCTACCGCAACGGCGCCATCTTCGCCTGGTTCGCGCAATTCAGCCGCAACCCCCGGCCCGAGCACATTCACTTCGCCACCCGCTCGCCTCGGTATGCAGGCGCCTATGGCCTCCGCATTGCGTCCTCGCCGCCCGGCCAACTGGCCACGATTGACGCCACGGCCAATCGTATCCGGACGCAGAACATCACAGCCTTCGACTTGGGCAGCGCAGCCCAGTTAGACGCCACCGTCACCATCGATTCCACCGAGGTGCGCATCCCCCGCGGCGCGGTCCTGGCCTTCACGAAGTCTCCCGCCGGCGCCAATTCTTCCGGCGGCTGGACCCTGGCGCACCCCACCGTGGCACAAGTCCCCGTGCCCACTATCGCCGCCGCCGTCTCCGCCCGCCACATTTACGTCTACCCCACACAAGGCATCCACACGGAGGACGAACTTGCCGCCCGCCGCCGCGTTGCCGAACAGGCCGCCGCCTGGTCCGGCACCCGCACCCGCCTCAACCTGGCTCTCGCCGTGAAAGCCGACAACGCCATCACCGCCGAGGATATCGAATCCGCCGACCTGGTCCTGTTCGGCACGCGCGAAACCAACTCCCTGATCGCCCGCTTCGCCCCGCGCCTCCCCATCGAACTCAGCCCCGCCGCCGCCGATTACGGACTGCTGTTTATCGCTTCCACCGGCGCGCACTATGCCCTGGTGAGTTCAGGCCTCCCCTGGTGGACCGGCGCCGACGATGCCCACCGCGGCGGCTACCATTTCGCCCCGGAGCCCTACCGCCTGCTCACCACCTTCGGCGACTACATCCTGTTCAAAGGCTCGCTGGCCAACGTGGTAGCCGAGGGCTTCTATGATGCTAACTGGACCATTCCGGCCGACTCCGCCACCCGCATGCTGTCCACCGGCACCGTGACCGTTCACTGAGGCTCGTTCAAAGGTGCCTAACCGTTTTTTGGGGAAGATGCTTACAAGGTCAGAAGAGCTTCTCGGACGCCGAAACGCCAGGCACGGGTAAACTCCGCGGCCCGTTACGGTAGTGGCCGTCTAGCAACATTTGGCGAAGGGGACGTTCGTCTTGCCGGAGTCAGTCGAGCGTTAGTTAGGGCAGCTTGGGAAATCGACCCGCCGGACGGATTTTGAGGTTATGCGCGGTTCCAGGGGCTAGAATTATAGTTCCATAAACTTTGTGACCAACCTCAATCCCGGAACCGAGGGACTGAGAGGGATCTTGTTTATTCTTAGGTAGTTCTGCCCGCGTTTCTATGCAAGAGAATAGGGGTTATCTTGCACAGTGATTACGTTATCTTGCATAGAAGCCGCGCCCCTTTTAACAATGATCGCATTGTAAGAAATTCCCGCCCGGGAACACCCGATGGGGCGCTGATTGGCGGGGGAGATGTGGCCGGACGCGTTCGTGTAATCGGTTGCGCTTATCGGAAAGCTGGGGCTAAAGCGTGTCGCCTGATCGCACTGATGATTGAGGTCGAATTCCAGCCAACGATTTCATCGGCTCCATTTTGGACTGCTGAGGGTATGAGGAGGCTCCCCCACGGACGAATGCCGATGATCGAGCGGCCAATGCGTCGCGCAAAATTAGTCTCATACTGGATCCATTCACTATGCGAACAGTACATTCCCCCGAGAATCACAAAAACGTCGGCGGGCCGCATCTGGTTGTTGAGTTCCCGAATGAGCTTTTCAGAGGTAGCGATGGGATCGTGCTTGGGGACGCTTAAATTAGTCCAAATAAAGTGCGGGGCTTCATTCAGCCATCGCTCGATACGATAATAATCGGCGTCGTATCGCCACGCGTGGCTGATGAAGAGATTGTAGTTCCTCAGTGCCGGCATTTAGCGCATTTTAACACGCCAGACCGTTTCTCTTCGCTTTTTCTTGGACCGGACCGCCCTCCGGATAGCCGGACATTAAGGGACGTGATGTTCATTGAATGGCAAAGGGAAGGGCCACTCATTTCAGTTGGTTTTGCACCGTTGGGTATACACCCACGAATGCCTTTTGCCAAGCACCGCTTGCATAGCTCCCAGGAGGGATATCATATCTGTTGGCTTGTTCATAAATATATTGAGTCCAGCGCTTAACCGCCTCTAACTGCACTCCCATCTCTCCGTTCACAGCCCCCTTGGCAATTCCTTTGGCTTGCTGGTTGAAATCCGAAATCTGTGTGTCCTTGGATTGCTTCAAGCTTTCGAGCGCGGCATCGCGAGCCGCCTTTACCGCTTGTACTCCCCCTTGAAAGTCCACTAGCTGTTTCTGTGCGTCGCGCAACATCGAAAATCCCCAAGCGCCGGAAAGACCAAAAATAACCGCAATATACCTCTGTGGAGTGTTACGAAGCGGCGTTACGGCGTATGCGGGATAAGGACGGCCGCACGCGGCGCGGGCCGTCGTCGATTAGCTTCCGGGCGTGGTCGATCTGCTGGCGGGTAAGTTTTGGCTTGCGTCCGAATTTCTCACCCCGGCCTCTTCGCGGCCTTCACTCCGGCGCCGGTCCGCTCGCTGATTAGGCTGCGTTCCCAGTTCCGCGAGTACCTGACGCTCGTTCACCTTGACGCTCTGATATGATCTCGATACCTATGCAACTTCGAACCTTCGTCTTACTGCTTCTGGCCGCCTTGACCCCCGCGCTGGCGCAGCTTTCCCCGCCCAACGATGCCGGCGTGGCCATGGGGCACTTGCACCTCACGGTCCGCGATGTGGACGCGCAAAAGGCCTTCTGGACCGCTCTGGGCGGCATCCCCGTGACCAACGGAAGGCTCCAGTTGATCCAGTTCCCGGGTACGTTCGTGATGCTGCGAAAAGGCGAACCCACCGGCGGCACCGAGGGATCCGTCATTAACCACATCGGCTTCAAGGTGAAAAGCCTGAAAGAAATTCAGGCCAAATCCGAGGCTGCGGGCGCCAAAACCGCACCAGGCTCAAACCCCGCGCAGATCTGGGTCTACGCGCCCGACGATCTCAAGCTGGAAATGACCGAGGACACGTCACTCACCGTCCCCATCGCCAGCCATCACATCCACTACAATGTGCCCGTGCCGCTGGAAATGCAGGCCTGGTACGCCAAGACCTTCGGCGCCGTCCCCGGCAAGCGCGGCAACTTCGATGCGGCCGACCTTCCAGCCATCAACCTGAGCTTCTCGAAATCCGCCGCCGCCCTGCCTGGCACCAAGGGCCGCTCGCTCGACCACATCGGTTTCGAAGTGGCCCACCTGGAAAGCTTTCTGAAGAAGCTGGAATCGGCTGGCGTGAAGATCGATTTGGCGTACCGGCAACTGCCCAACTCCACCACAGCCATCGCTTTCCTGACGGACCCTTGGGGCACTTACATCGAGCTGACCGAAAATCTGGCGCCGGCGAAGTGAACGCGGTCAGACCGGCGCGTGGGGAACTTCGGCCTAACTCGAAGCAGCCGTGACGGAGACGCCTGGCGCCTGCGTTTCGCGCGGCAATGCCTCTTTGAATCGCTTCTGCACCGCGCGCGGCGTTGCCGGTGAAGGATCTTCCCAGTACACCCGATGCCGCTGCCCGCACGTCCGGCACTCGTAGTGGCTGTGTACGGGCCACATTGGCTCCCGGTGCATTAACTTGCACCAGAAATTCGCGATTCGCGATTGGGTCGGTTTCATCGATCTACATTCCTTACCCGGGCCGAGCCATTTCTAAAGGCGGGTGGCGCCGCCGTGGCTGGCGCGCTCGGATTCCGTCTGCGCGCGCGACCACTCGTCAGCCTGCAATTCGGCCTCCGCTTTCGCCACTCCATACCGTTCCTGAATCCGCCCGACCAACTGATCCTTCTTGCCGGCAATCGTTTCCCAATCGTTGTCGGTAAGTTTCCCCCAACGTTCGCGGGCGGAGCCGGTGAACTGCTTCCACTTGCCTTCGATTTGGTCCCAATTCATGTTTTCTCCTACTCCTTGCCGGTTTCCCGGAGTGACTTTCGCTGTGGCACGTTTGACGCCGTTTGAATTCAAAAGGCTCCGTGGCGCCAGATTGCCGCGAAAGGACGCATCCGGCCTCTTTGCCAGCTAAAAATGTGCATTCCAAAGGCAGATTCTGCACCTGCGCGTGCTGTTCTACGGCGGATCTTCAGATCGCGGCGCGTTCTGCAGGGTTGGCCCGGCTCGTGCACAGACATAAAGACGAACAGTTCCAACGGAGGAACACTAAAATGGCAAGAAATACGTCGGTGATGGGAATCTATCCGGATCGCACAACCGTTTCGGATGCCGTCAGCGTTCTGCAGAGGGCGGGGTATCGGGCGACGGACATCTCGATCCTGTCGTCCGACAATCAAGGCTCCAAGGATTTCGCGCACGAAAAGCACAACAAAGCGCTGCAAGGCGCGGCGGCGGGAGCGGCAGCGGGTGCGGTGGTTGGCGGCGCATTGGCCTGGATAGTTGCCATTCAGACTGTGACCATCACGGGTCTGGAGCCGCTGGTCGCGGCGGGACCGGGGCTGGCGGCTTTGGCGGGCGCCGGCGCGGTCGGGGCGCTGGGTTGGATCGTGGGATTGCTGGCGGGCATGCCTGTGACCGAATATGTCGCCAGGCGGTACGCGGGCAGAATCAGGGATGGCGGCCTTCTGCTATCCGTTCACTGCGACAGTGCGGAGTGGTGTGACCGGGCAAAGAAGACCCTAAAAGACACTGGCGCCCGGTACATCTCTTCCGCCTCGGAGGCCGCCGCCGACTACGGGACGACGGACAGGCCGACGGAGAGGGCGCCGATGGCCGTCACGGAAAGGGTGCCCGTGGCCGTCGCGGAGAGGGCGCCCGTGGCAGTCACGACCGTCACGGATCGTGTCGAAGTGCCGGTCCAACGGACGACGGAATACGTTACTCAGGAAACCAAGATATAGCTGTTCGGAACCGCCACAACCGGGACTCAGTAGACCGTTTTCTTAAATACGGTCTCGTATCTCGGGAAGAACGCTCCCTAACGGTCGAGCGACAAGTGGCGGCTCTGATCGGAGCCGCGCGCGTCAGCAAGCGGTTTCTCGGTACGTTAGCGAACTTCTTAGACGCCGGGCTCAAGCGAGGGATCGCTGGCGGCGCGCAACAGCGCCGACCTCGCGGCCTGGCCTTCTATTCCTGGTCCGCCATTGCAGAACTCTTCGAGATGCTAAGACTGAAGCCGGCACGCGCCTCGGCGTCGGCCCACTACGCTACGCCCTGCCCCCTACGCTACGCCAGCTTGCGGCAGATTCGCCATCGGGCTCTGTGGAAACGGGGTGGCCTGCATGGCGTCCTGCGTCCGCCGGAGGCGCCGGGTCTTCTCCCGCAGTCCCAGGCGGTGCATGATGCGCCCGGCGTGATCGGGATCGTACCGCACGCCGAACCTCGCCTGGATCGCGTCGGCGAAACGCGTGGTAGTCCAACGGTCGGTGTTGAAGCCCGCCACCCGCGGCCCGGCATGATACATCCCGGCAATCGCCGTGAGTTGTTCCGGGCCCAGGCGGCTGGGACGGCCCGGCGCACGCCGTTTGCGCAGAGACTCTACGCCTTTTCCATTCAGTACGCGCTGCCACCGGGAAGCGGTAGTGCGGCTCACCCCGAATTTTCGGGCAACATCGGACTGTTTAAGTCCAGTTTGCAGGTCCTGTGCGGCTAACAGGCGCCTGCTCTCCATTTCGTCGCGAGTCAAAAGACCTTGAGCGGCTGTGTCCATATTCCCCGCGCGGTTTGTCGGGTTACCAGAGCGATACCAGAATATCAGAAAACATTTCACATGCAAATTGTTTTTTACAGGGCTTTTGCGGGTTGTAGGATTCACCCCAGGCTTACTCGCGGCCGATGCCCTTCCAAACCACTCCCACCACCTGGGCCGGGTAGCCGGCCGGGATGACGATTGGGATTATCGGTTCGGGCAATGTGGGCGGCGCGCTCGGAACGCGGTGGGCGCGGAACGGCCACACCGTGATTTTCGGCTCGCGCCAGCCGGAGTCGGACGAAATGAAACAACTGGCGGCGAAGGCCGGTGCAGGCGCGCGGGCGTCGTCGTTCGCCGAAGCCGTCCGTGCCAGCGAGGTGCTGTTACTGGCCACACCCTGGCCGGCGACGAGGCAAGTGGTCACCTACTGGGCGATCTCTCTGGCAAGGTCTTGATCGACGCCACCAATCCGCTGCTTCCGCAGTTGGCCGGGATGGAGTGCGGCACCACCACTTCCGGGGCGGAGCAGGTGGCGTCCTGGGCTCCAGGAGCCACAGTGGTGAAGGCCTTTAACACCGTGGGCAGCAACGTAATGGAGAACCAGGAATTCGGCGCCGGCCGCCCGGTGATGTTCTACTGCGGCGACGATGCCGCCGCCAAGCGGGTTGCCGCGGACCTGGCCTCGGGCATGGAATTCGAAGCCATCGATGCCGGCCCGCTCGCCCAAGCCCGCCTGCTGGAGCCCTTTGCCCTCCTGTGGATCTCGCTGGCGTTGGCGCAAGGCCTTGGCAGGAACATCGCCTTCCAGCTATTGCGGCGGTAGGACAGGCCGGGTTGGATGTTATCGATTCTGTTAAGCCTTGAATCCAGTCGGCCGTGTGGGCCCAAATGCCTCCCGCCTATTCCTATATCGATCGGGGCCTGTAAATTGGGCTTGACATGCGACTGGAGTCGCGGTATTGTGTGACTACAGTCGCACACATGGACCAGCCACGATGAAAAACCCTAAAGCAATTTCCGAAAAACTCGGCGGCCGGGAACGAGAAATCATCGACACGATCTTTGCCTTGGGCAACCGGGCGTCGGCGGAGGAAATCCGCGCGCGCCTGATCGACCCGCCCGGCGATTCATCAGTTCGCGTGATGCTCGCGAGGCTCGAAAAGAAGGGTTTTTTGAAACACGAGCAGGAAGGCCTCCGCTATGTGTATTCGGCCACGGCGTCGCCGACCGTCGCAAAACGCACGGCTCTCCAGCGATACCTGCAGACCTTCTTCGGCGGCTCACGGCAAGAGATGTTGACGGCTCTTATCACTGACTCACCCTGGAGTGACGACGAACTCGACGCACTGAAAGCCGAGATCGACCGCGTCCGCAGTGAAAGGAAGAAACAGTCATGACCCAAATCATCGGTGGCGTAATGCTTCTGTTGAGTAGTTCGCTTGCCGCATCAATTCTTGGTAAGGCGACCGTCATCGCAACACTGGGCCTCCTGGGAGCGTGGCTGACTCGTCGTAGCCGCGCCGCGGTGCGCCATGCGGTACTGGCAGCCTCGTTCGCGGTGCTGCTGCCCTTGCCGATCGCCTCGACCCTGATCAAGCCGGTCCGCATCGCACTCCCGGCCTCCACGCAGGAGTGGGCGATGCCGTCTCTTTTCCCCATGCCCATGGACGCGGCTCAAGCCGCCGCGCCGGCGGACGGAAGCGTTGGTGTTGCGTCTGCCACACCACGATGGCGAGGGCTTTCGCCGTCCGCCATATTGCTCGCGGTATGGATCGCGGGAGCGGCGTTTTTCCTGCTGCGAATGATCTTCGGCCTGCAGCAGGTCCGGGCGCTGCGCCGATTCGGTCTGCCCTGGCGCGGTGGACAGTCAGTCGTAGACCGGCTGGCGCCGGATGCCGGCATTCACCGGCGTGTGGACGTCTTGCTGCACGAATCGTTGCCCGCGCCGGTGACCTGCGGCATCGTGCGTCCCGCCATCGTGCTCCCACCGGACGCACAGGAATGGGAAGGAGAGGATCTGAGCCGGGCGATCGTGCATGAACTCGAACATGTGCGCCGCTTCGACTGGGCAAGCCATTGTCTGGCTCGGATTGCTTGTGCCGTGTATTGGTTCCACCCTTTGGTGTGGGCCGCGTGGCGGCAGCTTGTGCTCGAAGCGGAGCGCTCGTGCGACGACGCCGTGCTCGGGTGCTCGGAGGCAACGGCTTATGCCGATCAACTCGTCGGGCTGGCGCGGCGGTTGTCGATCGCTCAACCGCCAGCCCTGGCGATGGCGAACCGTTCCGATTTATCGGCGCGTGTAGGTTCGGTGCTTGACGGCAGCAGGGCGCGCGGCCGCGCCGGGGCGTTGCTGGCGGCAGTTGCCTGCGCTGTTGCGGCGGTGGTCGTTCTGACCATGTCACCCCTCAGAATGGTTGCCGGCCGCAAGCAGTTGCTCCGGTCGCCGTTCAGAATATTCCGAACTGGGATGCAGTTTCCATTAAACGCTGCACCAATGCACCAGTCACACCGGTTGAAGGGCGGGGCGCGGGAGCAGGCATATCGCCCGACCGCCTGACCTTGAACTGCATGTCCCCGAGCACCCTGATCAACCAGGCATACTCGATATTTGCCGACGGCCAAAATAAAGTCCCGCCGTACCCTGTGCCAATCGACCGCCTCCCTTCGTGGGCCGATTCAGAGCGCTATACGATTGAAGCAAAATCTCAAGGTAACCCCGGCGCCGGAACCATGCGCGGGCCTATGCTTCAGGCATTGCTCGAAGACCGTTTTGCTCTTAAGATTCGCCGGGAGACGCGGGAAGGGCGGGTCTATCTGGTGACCGTCGCAAAAGGCGGACCGAAGCTTCCGCCATTCCAGGGAGGATGCGCGCCGATCAGCCTGGCCCATCCTGTGCCCTTACCGGCAGGCCAGAATTCATGCCGTGCGTCATTTCAGGCGAAGGGCGCGAATCAAATGTTCGACGATCCTGGCTTCGACATGGATTCTTTTGCTTTGTGGATTACCCGCGCCGGTGGCTTTGACGGACCCTTGCTGAACAAGACGGGACTCACGGGCTACTTTCATTTCCATGTGGAGTTCTTGTCGAACCGCAAGCCCGGCGATCCAGGCTTTACACCAACGGACGACCCGCCGTTTCCTTCCATCTTCACAGCAATGCAACAGCAGCTTGGCCTGAAGGTGGAAGCCGGCAAAGGGCCTCGCGAGTTCCTGGTGGTCGATCACCTGGAGAAGCCCTCGGAGAACTGACGCGGCAGGAATCACTTCCCATAGCTGAGGTTCATCGGCGATGAGATTTCTCATTCCACTTCTGACGGTCGTTGTGTCTCTTGCTGCCGCCGAATACCATGGCATCGTCACGTTCGGCGGCTTACCGCTGCCGGGCGTGACGATTACAGCCACGCAGGGCAATAAAACGCTGACGACCTCCACCGACGAGCGCGGTCAGTACTTGTTTGCGGATCTGGCCGATGGAAACTGGTCCCTGAGAGCCCAAAAGCTCGGATTCTCTCCTGTAATACAGGACGTATCTGTCGGAGACACTGTGTCGGGAGCCCTGATCGACCTGAAAGTGTTGCCATTCGATCAGATTGAGGCGCTTGCAAATGGACAACCCGCGGCCTTTCAGCAGCCTCAAATCGCCGCCGAGCCTATTCCGGAAATCACCAGTGAACTGACTGAACGGGCCGAAGATGGCCTGCTGATCAACGGCAGTGCCGTCAACGGGGCGATCACGCAGATCGCCCAGTCCCCCGCGTTTGGCAACGCCCGCAGAAAAGGCAGGCCTCTCTACAACTATGCGCTCGCCTTGGTCGACAGTAACTCCGTGTTGGACGCCGCAAACTACTCCCTGACTGGCCAGCATACGGCAAAGCCGCCGTTCAACAACATGACGGGAACGGCCTCATTCGGCGGCCCGATTCGAATTCCGCATCTGACAAACGGAGACCGTTCCAGCTTCTCGGTAACTTATTCGCGAGTTGAGAACCGGTCGTCGTCCGTGTACACAGGTCTGATGCCGGATGCGGCCGAGCGCGCGCGCAGCGCAATTCCAGCCAGCAGAATCAGCCTGCAGGCGCTCGCCCTCCTCCAGTACTACCCGATCCCCAACTTCGATGGCACCAGTCGCTATAACTACCAGGTTCCCCTGATCGCCAACACCCACACGGATAATCTTCAAGTGGCGATGAACAAGAGCTTCCACCAGAGAAATTCCGTCTATGGCGGAATCATTCTTGCGGACACGCGCGGCGACAGTAACAGTCCGTTCAATTTCCTCGACCTGAACCGCTCGTTCGGGGTCAACGCCAACGCGGCGTACCGGCGCACCTTCACATCGCGATTCTACGGAACGCTTGCCCTTACTTTCAGCCGGTTCTCTAATCGGCTTGATCCTTTTTTCGCCAATCGCGAGAACATATCAGGCAGGGCAGGAATCTCCGGCAACAATCAGGACCCGCTCAACTGGGGCCCGCCCTCGCTGCAGTTCACTCAAAGCTCGATTGCCGGATTGAGCGACGGCACGGCCTCCGTGGTCCACAACCAGACAGCCACTATCGGCTCTACGAGTTCGTGGAATCACCACGGTCACAATATCACCTTCGGCGGGGATTACCGTCGTCAACAGTTCAACACCATTTCGCAGAGCAATCCGCGAGGCACGTTCACTTTCAATGGCGCAGGCACCGGCTTCGACTTTACCGATTTTCTGCTCGGCATACCGGATGCGAGCGCCATCGCATTCGGCAATGCCGACAAGTATCTGCGCGCCGTGCAGCCGGACCTGTTCTTTCGGGACGACTGGAAAATTGCTTCGGGACTCACGCTTCAGCTGGGCGTGCGCTGGGAATACAGTTCGCCTTTGACGGAAAAATACGGTCGTCTGGTGAATCTCAATATCGCGCCGGGATTCAGCGCGATCACGCCGGTCGTAGCCGGTAATTCAACGGTATCGCGGATCCGGCCGGACTATCGCGGGATTGAGCCGAAACTCGGGCTGGCGTGGAGGCCATTTGCCGCGTCTTCCCTGGTGCTGCGCGCGGGTTACGGGATCTCGTACAACACTCAGGTTTATCAGGCGTTCGCGAACCAGATGGTGCAACAGTCGCCGCTTTCCACCAGTCTGAACGTGGCGAACACGGCCGCCAACCCGCTGACCTTGACGAACGGTTTCTACGCACCACCGAATGTCGCAACAAATACGATTGCGGTTGATCCCAATTTCAGGCTTGGCTATGCGCAGGTGTGGAACCTGGTGGTGACTCGCGATCTGCCTGCCGGCATGCAGTTGGTGGCGACCTATACCGGAACCAAAGGCACCGACCAGCTGCAGGCATTCGCGCCGAATACTTATCCGGCCGGTCCCGTGAGTCCGTCTGGCTACGTATATTACAGGTCGGGCGGAAACTCGACGCGCGAATCGGGAACACTGGAATTGCGAAGGCGGCTGCACAACGGGTTCACCGCAACGGCGCAGTACACATATTCGAAATCAATCGATGACGCCGCGGTGCTGGGTGGCGGAAGCCTGGGCGTCGTAGCGCAAAACTGGCTCAACCTCGATGGTGAGCGCGGCTTCTCGACGTTCGATCAGCGACATCTGGCCAACATTCAACTGCAGTATTCGCCCGGCATGGGACTGGGCGGCGGCACGCTGATGAGCGGCTGGCGCGGACGGCTGATGAAGGACTGGACCCTTGTAGATGCAATCACCGTGGGCAGCGGTCTGCCCCTGACCCCTGTCAGCAGCCTCCTATGCCCCGGCACCGGCATACCGTGCAGCGTCCGGGCCGACTATAACGGCGCTTCGTTATCCGATGCGCCACCCGGCGACTTTCTGAACCCCGCGGCAGTGACCACGCCGGCTCCAGGACAGTGGGGCAATGCGGGCAGAAATTCCATGACCGGACCGGGGCAGTTTTCGATGAGCGCCTCGACGTCGCGCGCGTTTCGGTTGAACGATCGGTTCACGCTGAATCTGCGAATCGACGCATCCAATCCGCTAAACCATGTGGTAGTCACGCAGCTGAATACGACGGTCACCAATCCGTTGTTTGGACTACCGCTCGCAGTGAATCCAATGCGTACTTTAACGACTACGCTGAGGCTGACATTCTAATGATCGGCCAGCGCTTATCTGCATTCGTCGGTGTCTTGTTCCTGCCGCTCCCGCTGTCAGCGCAGGCACAGTCCCAGGTTCAACCGGCCGCGGCCGCGACCTTTAGCAGCAGTACTCATCTGGTCGTGGAAGCCGTGACCGTCAGGGACAAGAACGGCAAGGTAGTGGAGGGTCTGAAGAAAGATGACTTCGCCGTCACCGAGGACGGTAAACCGCAAGAAGTCAAATTCTTTGATTTTGAAAACGTCGATGATGTGGTGGCCTCTTCGCCATCAGCGGCGCCGCTTCCGCCGCCCGCTGTGCTTCCGGAACTGACCGCCGTGCAGATTGCGCCGGAGCCGCCGGGAGATGTTCGTTATAAGGACCGCCGCCTGCTGGCCCTGTACTTCGACATAAATTCCATGCCGATACTCGACCAGTTGCGGGCACTCGACGAAGCCGAAAAGTTCATTCGAGCACGGATGAGCCCGGCAGACATGATGGCCATCATGGAATACAACGGCGCCGGCGTGGAAGTGTTGCAGGATTTCACGGCGGACCGCGACAGACTGCAGTCAATTATCGCAGCTCTGATTGCCGCCGAGGCTGACAACACCGGCGATAATTCCAGCCTCAACGCCAGCTCTTCGACTGGCGCAGCATTCGGGCAAAACAATCCTCAATTCACGATCTTCAATACGGACCGCCAGTTGGCCGCGCTGCAAACAGCCACCAAAATGCTGGGAGCTCTGAACGAGAAGAAAGTTCTCGTCTACTTTGCCAGCGGATTGAATCTCAGCGGCGTGGATAATCAGGCGCAGTTGCGCGCTACGATCAACGACGCGATTCGCTCCGGCGTCTCGTTTTGGCCGATTGATGCGCGCGGGTTGGTCGCGCTGCCGCCGCTGGGCGGAGCAACGCAGGCATCGCAGGGCAACGCGGCGATGTACACGGGCGCGGCATCCCTGACGACGATGACTCAGTTCGAGCAGTCACAGGATACGCTGTACACGCTCGCGGCGGACACGGGTGGCAAAGCCTTTCTCGACCATAACGACCTTGCGGCGGGAATCGTCGCCGCCGAGAAATCCATTACCAGCTTCTACGTCATCGGCTATTACACGACCAATACGACGCCCGATGGTAAATTCCGGCGGGTGAAGATCTCGGTGAGTAACAATCCTGAAGCAAAGCTGGATTACCGGCAGGGCTACTACGCAAACAAGGTCTTCGGCAAATTCACGACGGCCGACAAAGAGCGGCAGCTGGAAGATGCCCTCATGATGGGAGATCCGGTCACGGAGCTAACTATGGCGCTCGAAGTGAATTACTTCCGGCAGAACAGTGCGGAGTACTTTGTCCCGGTCATGGTGAAGATTCCGGGCAGTGAGTTGGCGCTGGCGCGCAAAGGAGGAGCGGCGCGCACCCAAATCGATTTCATCGGCGAGATCCGGGACAATCATGGCACGACGATCCGCAGCATGCGCGACCACAAGGACATTCAACTGAGCCATGCCCTGGCGGCAGAGTGGGAGAAACGGCCCGTCGAATATGACACCGGATATACGCTGCTGCCCGGTGCCTATCAGATAAAGGTGCTCGCGAGAGACAGTGGAACGGGCAGGATGGGGACCTTTCTCGGCAAATTCTATATTCCCAACCTTGATCTGGAGACGCAGCGGGTACCGATCAGCTCGGTCGTGCTGAGCAGTCAGCGTGTAGCGATGAGCGCCGCGGTCGTGATTGGCAATGGGAAGAAGGCCGCGACCACGCAAGCCTCGAATCCGCTGGTGCAGGATGGCGAAAAGCTGATTCCAAGCGTCACTCGTGTATTCCATTCCACGAGCAATATGTACGTTTACTTCCAGGCGTATGAGCCCAATGCCGTAACGACCGCGCGACCGCTGGTGGCTTATGTGAGTTTATTCCAGAGGAGGAACAACGTGATGGAGACACCGCCGATGAAGGTCACACAGGGGATCAACTTGAAATCCCATATGTTGCCAGTGGGACTGAACGTTCCTCTGGGCGGGCTTAAGCCTGGAGAGTATGACTGCGAAGTAACCGTGCTCGACCCTGCCGGACAGAAAGGGGCATTTTGGCAGGCGCCAGTGATGATAATTCCGTAGGCGGGGATCGATGCAGGGTGCGGATCCGAATAGAGTCGCCGCCGATAATGCCCCAAAAGAAGCGCGCCGACGGCTCTGTCATCCTCCCGCCGGGGCCACAAATGCTGACGACTCTCGGACGCGGAAATGCTTCGGTTTAGGCACAGGAGAAACCGATTGGCGATCTGCTAAGAAGCATGGGGGGAATCGCACAATCGCTTGGCGTCTCGGACCGTTGAATAGATCGGCCAAATTCGATCTCACGATCGGTCGCGATTAGTCGCGTAGCGTTTACCGATGTAGGACCCCTCCGGTCGGTCTGTCGGGCCACCTCCACCTCGGAAACTGCGCCACTGGCCGTGAAACCGGCTTCTCATAGAGTGGGCCGGCGGGTTCCGCCATCGGCGCCCCAATGGAAAGAAATACACTTCCGGTCAACTGGACCGGCACTGGCGAAAACTACAGCGAGCGAGAAGACCGATTCTGGAAGCCGTCAACCTCCGGGTGCGCCGAAATCCATTCCCTGTCCGCTCCCTGAAGGTCCGTCATCCCCCGCTGGCGATTTCTTTCGTTAAGGGCTGCGGCTTTTCGCTATTCTTGAACGCATGGGCAAACCGGTAACATTGCTCGAACAGCTATGCGGCCACGCAATGTCATTCGGCGCTCAATCGTTTGAGACGGAGCGCCAAGACGGCCGGCAACGGGCGTTCGCGCAAATCGACGGCGCGCGCACACGGATCGCGAATTTCGAGGACTCCAGCAGCAACGCCAAAGAGTTGTGCGCCAATCTCTACGCCGCCACCAAAAAGCCCGTTCGCACGGTGATCGGCGGAAAGGTGTACATTCTCCAGGTCCGCGCCGCCGGGAGTTCGAGCGAGTATGCCTTCGAGGTAAGCATTGATCCGGCGCCGAAACTCGATCCGTCCGTGTTGCCGCCATTCACCGCAAAACAGGGTCAGTATCTTGCGTTCATCCATAACTACACCAAGATCCACCGCTGCCCGCCGGCGGAGTCGGACCTGCAGTACTACTTCAGGGTTTCCCCTCCTGCGATCCACGATATGATCAAGACCCTGGAGCGCAACGGGCTCATCGAAAAACAACCTGGGCAGGCCCGCTCCATTCGCCTCCTCGTCGCACCGGAGTATCTGCCGCGGTTAAAGTAGTACGCGCCCTGAAGCCGACAATTGAAGTGGCTGCGGCAGAACCGCCGCGCCGTTGCGCCTCTTCCGGCGAGGAAATCCGGACGGCTACAGCGGTGGAAGTTGGGCTCAGCCCTGTGAGAGACGGCTGGAGCAGCGGAGGACCAGCGGAGGAAGCGGCAGAGTGGATGGCAGCACGCGGTCGGCCAGGCATGTCTGACCCTCGGCGCGTGCCGGGAACTGCCGGGCGGTCTCGAATCGACGTACAATGCGAACTGGGAAATCGTGGCATTTTGGAAAACGCTATATTCGTGAACATGAGGTGAAGGATGCGGGTCAACAACGGCTTAATAGCCGCCACAGCGTTCGTACTGACGATTGCCGCCGCGCGCATCGGGGCGCAGGGGCCACCCCCAGCACCCGGCGTCCGGACACCACCAGCACAAGGTGGACCGGGCGGTGGCGGACGCCGGGCCGGGGGGTTCGTTCCCGGGCAGCAGCGGCCGCCGGGCGACCCCGCGCAGATCGCCCGCGGGAAAACAATATACGGTATCAGTTGCACCAGCTGTCACGGCGCAGACCTCCGCGGCGGCGACCTGGGCGGTCCGAACTTGCTGCGGTCGCAGGTGGCGCTGAGCGACCGCGATGGCGAATTAATTGTCCCCATCATTCAAGGTAGCCGTCAGGACGGAGGCATGCCGGCGATCAAGTTGAACCCCGAGGACGAGAAGGCAGTGGCGGCTTACGTTCGGAGCGTTTTGGAAACCATTGGCACGCAGGGCAAACCTCCCGCGGCCGGCCAGGAGGCCCCCAGCGTGTTGGTAGGCAATGCCAGTGAGGGCCAGGCGTACTTCGCAGCCAAATGCAGTAGCTGCCATTCCGCCACCGGCGATCTGCAAGGCATCGCCACCCGAATCGCCGACCCCAAGGCGTTGCAGAACACCTGGGTCTCGGGCGGTGGGGGCGGCCGACGCGGCGGACGCGGCGCGGCGCCGCAGGGGTCCGCGGATGCCCGCACCGTCACCGTCGCCGTCACGCCGCCGTCGGGGGAACGAACGGAAGGCCGGCTGGTCCTGATCGACGACTTCTTGGTGACGGTGGGGCTGGCCGATGGAACCATGCGAACATTTCGCAGGGACGGCGACGTACCGAAGGTTGAGGTCCGCGATCCCGTTAAGGCCCATAGCGATATGCTGCCGGTATACACCGACAAAGCCATGCACGATGTGACTGCATATCTGGTGACATTGAAATGAGAATCGGGGAAATGAGAACCCACAAGCTGCTGGCATCAGCGCTCTGGCTGGCCCCTGTGATCCTGATGGGCCAAGGCAACGGAGTGGCTCCGGCCGACCTCCTCAAGCCGCTCAAGGATTCTTGGCCGACTTACAACGGCGACTACACCGGCAGGCGCTACAGTGCGTTAAAGCAGGTGGATCAATCCACTGTAAAGCACCTGACCCTGGCCTGGATGAGCCGGGTGACCGCTGGCCCCGGTGGCGGTGGCGGCGGTGGTGGACGCGGCGGCCGCGGCGGTGGATTCGGCGGCGGCGGGAACATCATTGTCGGGGGCGAGGGCACGGGCGACTTCGCCGGTGGCGGCGGTTCCATCAAGGCCTCCGTGCTGGAGGTGGATGGCACACTCTATTTCACCATGCCGGACAATGCCTGGGCCGTGGATGCGCGCGACGGGCGCGAACTGTGGCACTACTTCTGGAAGACCAAAGGTGGCACCCACATCGGCAATCGCGGCCTTGCCATGTGGAACAACTACCTGTTCATGGAGACGCCTGACGATTTCCTGGTTTCGCTCGACGCCAAGACCGGCAAGGAGCGCTGGCACAAGGAAATCGCCGATCTGGCTCAGGGGTATTTCTCGACGCCGGCCCCCATCGTAGTGGGGAATCACGTGCTCGCGGGCACGGGCAACGATATCGATGCGCCCGGATTTCTGCAATCGTTCGATCCCGAAACCGGCGATCTGCAATGGAAGTTCTACACTGTGCCGATGAAGCCCGGGGACCCCGGAGCGGACACCTGGAAGAACATCGACGCGGCCAGGCACGGCGGCGCTCAAACGTGGGTCCCGGGAGCCTACGATCCCGAAACCAAGCTCTACATCTTCGGCACTGGCAACCCCACGCCGGCATACACCACGGGCACGCGCGGCGAGGGCGACAACCTGTTCGCGTGCGCGCTGGTTGCGGTGAACGTGGACACCGGCAAGATGGCCTGGTATTACTCGACATCGCCTCACGACATGCACGATTACGATTCCGCGCAGACACCGGTCCTGGTTGACGCGATGTTCGACGGCAAAATGCGGAAGCTGGTGTTGACGGCGGCGCGCAACGGGTACTACTTCACGCTGGATCGCGTAACCGGTGAGCATCTGGTGACCGCCAGGTACGGCTTGTTGACAAACTGGGCCAACGGCCTGACCCCACGCGGCGCCCCGCAGCACGATCCGGGAAAGGACGCGACGGTGGGCGGCTCACTGGTGTCGCCGAACTCCGATGGCACCATCAATTGGGAACCGCCCGCGTACTCTCCGGACACAGGACTGTTCTATGTGGCGGAGGGCAACGCCTTCTCGATCTTCTATCTGACCGACGTGGACCCTCGGGGATCGATGGGCCTGGGCGGGCATGAGGAAGCCGGCGTCGGGGCCGGCGGGCACTACC
This sequence comes from Candidatus Acidiferrales bacterium, assembly GCA_035570275.1. Taxonomy (GTDB): domain Bacteria; phylum Acidobacteriota; class Terriglobia; order Bryobacterales; family Bryobacteraceae; genus DATMNI01. The sequence continues at coordinate 28,072 of DATMNI010000460.1, forward strand.
TGACGGCGATCGATTACAAGACCGGGAAAGCCGCCTGGAGACGTCCCTTTTATGGGAACGGCGGCGGCGGCGGATTACTGGCCACGGCTGGAAAGCTGATCTTTGCCGCCGATGGCGCGGGCAACCTGGTGGCGTATGACGCCGTCAACGGAAAGCCCTTGTGGAACACGCGCATCGGAGGCGTCACGAATGCGCCGCAGACGTTCCTGCTGGATGGCCGCCAGTACGTGATCGCAGCCACCGGCGATACGCTCTGGTCATTCGTGCTCAACTGAGATTTCCTCCTTCGCGTTCGACCTCGGCTTCGGGTCGGAGAATACTTTGCCGAGATCCTCGTCGAAGATGTGCTGGTGGTGGAGTTGAAATGTGTCTGGAAGCGTATCGTCCTCGGGTTTCCGCCCACGGGCAGACAGTATTGGGCCGCGGATGAACGCAGATGAAAAACTCGGTGTGCGTTTTATCCGCGTTTGTCTTTATCCGCGTTCATCGGTGTTCATCGGCGGCCTGATTCTTTTTTTCCACGACGCTGGCACCCATCGCTCCCGCCTTATCTACCCCTTCATCTGACGATGGATCGGCGCGCGTCTGACACGTACCTTTGGTTGACGGGCCTGCGGGCCTCTCCGCCGGTGCCCGGGTCGCTCAAACTTGCGAAAGTTCCGCTAGCTCGTAGCACTATCGTAGTGGATCAGAGTGCTGCTCGCCGGTTTGTCACTTGACTCCTCAAACATTCATTAGTATTACTGAATCATGACCGCCGTCGCAACAGAAATGAAAGTAGCCGATGAAACCTGGATTGCCACCGCCCTGCTCCACCGGGAGCAGCCCGAAAGAGATGATTTTCCCGAGCACGACATCGTCGAACGAGCGCGTAACGAGAACATCCTCGGCATCTTACGCCCAGGGGTCAGTGTTCACGTCAACACTCATTGCGTAGCCAACCGGCCGCCTTCTCCGGCGGGGTTACGCATGCTCTATGAAACCCGGCGCGGCATGCGGCGCTTGTACCGCGAGGCCGACCCTTCCCATCCTGACCGCCATGGCAAGGTCGTGCCGAAGCGCGACGACATCCCAGCGGCCTACCGCCACCTGTTGGATTGGTATGAAACCGAGTACGCGCCGGCCGGTAAAGAAGGCTGGCTGAGTGGCATTTTCGAGATGATCGGCGCCGGCAAAGAAATCTTTGCAGGCCAGGATCCCGACGAATACGTGCGCCGGTTGCGAGAGGGATGGGAGTGAGCCGGATCTTCTGGGACACCAATCTCTTCATCTATCTGTTGGAAGGCTCCGGGGATCTCTTCCACCGCACGCAGCAGGTTCTGGCCCGCATGGCCGCTCGTAAGGACGAATTGATCACCTCCACCGTGACTCTTAGCGAAGTAATGGCTAAGCCGCTGGAACTGGGCCAGAGGGATATCGCGGTCCGCTATGAGCGCTTCCTCAGTTCGCCAGGGGTGCAACTGGTCAGTTTCGACCGCGACGCCGCGCGCATATTTGCCAGGATTCGCACCGACCGCACCATCCGGCCCCCGGACGCCATCCAACTTTCCTGCGCGGCCACGGCCGGTACCAATCTCTTCATCACCAACGATGCGCGGCTCAGTCAAAAAACGGTGCCGGAAGTGGACTTCATCGTGCCCCTTGAGCAGGCGTTCCTCTAAGCGCACGCCTCTACTGCGCAAAGCGCCTGAAGAAGCTGTCGGCCTTCCACTTCGGCCGCGCCGGGTTATTCGCCACCGCCTCGGCCAGCGTCATCATGAGCCGGTTATACTGCCCGGCGGCCTTCATATCCACCGGCTGGTTGAGATCGTCGGAAGGCGCGTGGTAGCGATCGGTCAACCACTGCTTGGCGATTGCCTCTTCCTTCGAACCAACGGTGTAACCGAAGGCCATCATCAGCGACGGCACACCCCGCCGAATAAAGCTGTACTGGTCGCTGCGGATGAAGACGTTGCGCTGCGGTAGCGGATCGTCCTGCACCTCCACATCGAGCGACTTCGACACACGCCGCGCCAGGTCGCCCAAGTCCGATTCGTTCAAGCCCCACACCGTGGCCAGGCGCAGCGGGTACAGCGGCAGGAACATGTCCATGTTGAGGTCGGCCGCCAGCGATTTCAGCGCCACCGTGGGATGCGCGGCAAAGTACCGCGAACCCAGCAGCCCTTTCTCTTCTCCGGTCACCGCCAGGAACAGCAGTGAGCGTTTCGTCTGGACCTTGCCCTCGTTGAGCGCGGCAGCGATATCCAGCAGTGCGGCCACGCCGCTGGCATCGTCCATGGCGCCGTTATAGATGCGGTCGCCATTGATCGGTTCGCCGACGCCTACGTGGTCCAGGTGCGCCGAGAGCACCACGTACTCGTTCTTGAGCGCCGCATCGGTCCCTGGCCGGATGCCCGCCACGTTCTGCGATTCCAGGTCGCGCCGCTCCACCTTCACCTTGGCGCGCAGGCCGGGCACCAGCGGAAAGCGCGGCAGCGGTTTGCCTGCATCCACCAGCGCCAGCATTTCCTTGAGGTCATGCCCGGAACCGGCAAACCATTTGTCCGCATGATCGGGGTTCATGGTGACGCCGATCTTCAAGCCCGCATCGTCGGAAAGTGACGGATCGGCCAGGCTCATCGCCTCCTGAAAACGGGCCAGTGCCACGCGGCTCCACGGAATGTCGGCTGTCCGCGGATTCTGGATCGTCACCGTACCGGCCACACCGGCCTGCTTCAAGAAGCGGGCGCGCTCGGTGACGAACTGGTAGTGCGACTTCAGCGGGCCCGGAATGTCCGAGGGGCCGCCGGCGATCATGACGACGATCTTGCCGCGAACGTCCAGCCCCGCGAAATCGTCGTATTTCGATTCCGGCACCGTCAGGCCATAGCCGGCGAAGACCAGCGGCGCTTCCACCGATTCGGCGGGATCCACGCGGACGCCGATCATGGCGTCCTCGCCCAGCACCAGGCGTTCGGCCTTGCCGCCGCGGATCAATTCCAGGCTGCAACCACTTTCCACCAGCTTCCGGCCCTTGAATTTCACCGGCTGGATGAAACCCTGCATGCCGTTAGCCTGAACGCCCGCCGGTTTCAGACCAAGCCGGGCAAACTCCGCGGCCACATATTGCGCCGCCTTGAGGTGCTCCGGGCTGCCGGTGTTGCGCCCCTGCATTTCATCGTTGGCTAGCGCCTCTACAAAGGACCACCAGCGTTTGCCATCGGGAACCGTCGCTGCCAGGGGTGCCGCAAAGGGTGCTGCAAAGAGCGCCGCGGACAGCGCCAAACAGGCGCCCGCCGCCGCCGCTAAAGCCAGGCTGAAAAGTCGCTTCATTTCTTGCCCTTCACTTTCTTGTACTCCCCGCGAATCTCCGTCATCTGCCGGGCGTGCGATTCGGCGTGTTGCGCATAACCTTCCAACAGGCGGCGTAGCGTCATGGGGCCGTTTTCGGAATGGTTGCCGGCGCGCTCGAAGGCGCTCTCCGGCAGTCCCTTGAGCAGTTCGTGGTTTTCGGCACGGACGCGGCGGAAGGTTTCGAGCGATTGTTTCGGCTTGCGCCGCGCATAGTCCAGGTTGCGAGTCCAGGCATCCTGGTCGAAGGCGATGAGCGTGGGGTTGTCTTCGGCGATCACCTGTCGCATGCGGTGCGCCCCCACCAGTTCGCTATCGGCCAGGTGGGCGACAATCTGCCGGATGCTCCACTTCCCCGGAGCCGCGATGAAGTCTTCCTCCTCACCGAAGACACCGGTCAGAACCATGGCCAAAACCTCGGGGCCGCGGCGGAATCGTTCCAATAAGGCTGGTATGTCGGACATGGGCTCCTGGACTCAATAGTAATCGGCGCAGCTCATGTAGTAGCCGCACTTTTCGCAAATGAGCTTGCACTGGCGCGCCGTGAGACGGGTCGAACAGACCGGGCAGTAGAGCATAGGCTCATCTTCGCTCCGGGGCGCCGCCGGCTGTTCTGGTTCCTGGGCCTTCACGAATGACCAGATTATACCGTAGACAATCCGGCGGGGTATCGATATATCTTCGCGCAGGCCGGCAAACCAGCCAGGTGGATTCATAATCGCTGCGCCGTTAGTGGAGGCGCTGGTGGCGTAGAGACGACTATTGTTGAAGGGCTGCCCGAACCTCCCGAATCGCGGACACCACAGCAGCCGGACGTTCATAGGGAATCATGTGGCCGCTGTCAGGCACCACGACCTGCTTCCCTCGCGTGGAAAGACGGGCTTCCCCGGCCTGAAGAACGTTGATCCACATGTCGTTTTGCTCATCCGACTCCTCTTTGCTGAGCAGAGGGTCGGGGTCGTAAGGTTTGCCGGCCGTCAACACAATCAGCGGCCGGTCACCCAAATCGCCAGCCAGGCGAACCTGATCCCAGCTCGTGGAATCAGCTGCGTTTTCTGCCATCCCGGCCTCCTCGGACCGGCGATCCAAGTACAGGAGTTCCTCCCTCAGCTCTTTCGGAAGCGACGCGTGTCCGTCCCAACCAGCCTCTGTCTTCAAGCGATTGATTCCGAGGTGTATCCGTAGGGGCGACAAGATTCGATCCAGCCATGCATCTCTCTGGTCACGCTGATTTTGCTGACTCTTTACGCGCGGCGAGAGCAACTCATCAATGCGTTTTTCCTCATCGCCATGCTCGGCATCTACGAGCACGACTCCTACCACGTCGTTTGGATACATGCCCGTGAAGACGCGGACGTTATACCCACCGAACGAGTGTCCAACCATTACGTAGGGTCCCTTTTCACCAGAAGCATCTAAGAGCGCCCGAAGTTCCTTCGCGATCTGCAGGCTGGTTCGGGGCTTCGGCCCGGCTTCGCTCCAACCGTAGCCTGCCCGGTCATACGAACAAACACGCGCAAACTTCGCAACCTCCGGCTGAACCATCGCCCAGCCAACACCGGGAACACCCATGCCACTGTCCAAAATCACAGTTGGGCCGCCGTGGCCTGAACAGTCGATGTTTAGCTTCAGCTTTCCTACCTGAACCGATCTACCGCGCTGAGGGAAACAGTGGGGGTCACGCAAGTTACCAAAAATCTGATATGCAGATCCAACCAGAGCCAGTATTACCACCAACGCGACCAGTGCCAGAAGGGATCTCCGGAACCAACGTAACAAGTTTGTGACGAGCGACATCGACCCGATTCTCTTTCCGATCAATCATTCAAAGCGACCAGGCCCAAAAATCAAACTGCTCTTTGCTGCGAGATCCAGCATCTCACAAGAAGCATGACTCCACGAAAGACGAACACTCAAACTCCTGCCCTGTCGCACAGCGTTTACCAATGGTGAACGGCCGGTTGAATGAAGAGCGTGGAGCAGGGTGGAAAACGCTGATTCGTAGCCGCGCGACGGCGCCAACGGAGGTGGGTGTATACTGGCGAGGCTAGGAAGGCAAAATGGCAATCCCGGATAATCCCCCCACCGTGGCGGACGCAGATATCCGGCCGCGTCCAACCGTGGAAGTCATGTGGGTCAACACCGATCCGGTGCAGTCCCTCCGCGAGGTCCGCAAGGCCGTGGAAGAAGAGGCCCAAAAGGCAATCGGCTGGTATTGGACGAATAAAAGATGGAAGTGCAATCTGTCTCGGGCGATCCAGTTTTTCGCCCTGGCTCTGACCGCGGTCGCCGGTATTGCCTCCATTGTTGTTCAAGTACTGAGGAATTCCGGAGTTTCCATCCCGCCCACTTTCGATTCCGGCCCCATCGCCTCCCTGTGCGTCGGCCTCGCCGCGTCCCTGATCGGCCTGGACAAAGCCTTCGGCTTCTCCAGCGGCTGGACGCGGTATGTGCTCACTGCCACCTCCATGACCAAGCTGCTGCATGAGTTTCGTATGGATTGGGTGGCGTTAATCGCGGTTGCGAAGGACCCTCCTGGTCCGGAGCAACAAGCCGTATTGATTCAGCGCGCCAAGGATTTCGTCTCCACCATCCAGAGCATGGTTTTGCAGGAAACCAAGGACTGGGCCATTGAGTTCCAAAGCAACATGGCGCAAATGGAGAAGGATCTCAAGTCCCAATTGGACGCGCTCAAAGCCCAGGTGGAAAAGAATGTCAAGGACAAAGAGGATGCCGCCAGACCGGGATCGATCGAGCTTACCCTCACCAATGCCGATACGACGGACGGCTTCCATTTCGATCTCACCTTGGAGGGCCTGACCGGCAAGTTTACCGATTCCGTCTCCAACTCGAAGGTCTGGGCTCGCATTAACACGGCGCCCGGTCAATATAAGGTGACCATCGAAGCCAAGGCCAAAGGCAGCCCCATCGCCACCTCAGCCATCGTCGACGTCAAACCGGGTGAGACCGCCAGGCCCTCGCTTACGCTGTGATGCGCGGCCGCCGGTTCGCCCCGGTTCGCCTCGGTACGAACCGGCGCCGCCAACACGTTTCCGGTCCAGACACACAGGCCCAGACACAAAGGCCCGGAGGCATTTGCCACCGGCCGTGTTACCGCAGCAAGGGAACGATCTCCTGGAAGAGGCGCGATTTCACCACGTACCGTTGGGGCGCGCGGGTGATATATCTTACGAATACTTCAAGCCCGTTCACCGAAGGCCGCAGGTCCACTGCGGGCTTGGCGGAAAACTCGCGCGTGCCATACTGGCTGGTCACACGCTCCCAATCCTGCGTCGCCTCCACGGCTTCGGCCTCGGTAGCACGCTCCACGGTCTGGCGGATCCGCTCGGCGGTGCCGTAGGGGTCGCCGCCCGGGGGAAGAGTGACCTGCAATTCATCCCAGAGCCACTGGTTCGCTGTGGAGAAGTTGAAATAATGGCCCTCGATGGCGTAGCCGTTCATGAAGGCCGCGCGCCGGCCCGTGGGGTGGCCGGTGCTGGTCCAATTCCCCATCTCCAGCAGAACCGTTCGCATCAGGCCGATCTCCACCACTTCGCCGCCCACGCCGTTGATCTCCACCCAGTCGCCCACGTGCAGGCCGTTGCGGCCCATCAGCACGAACCAGCCGAAGAAGGCCACGATGAAATCCTTCAAGACGACGGTCATGCCCGCACCCGCCAGGCCGAGGATCGTGGGGACCTGGCTGGGCGGTCCGAAAATCACCAGCAGAATTAGAATCAGTCCAACTGCCTGGACGCCCACCGTGGCCAGGAACCTCAACTGGTGTGCGCGCCGCAGGTCCTGGTGTTTACCGAACGTGTGGCGCAGGGCGCGGCCCCCGAGCACCACCGTGAGTAGGATCCCGGCGATGATCGAAAGCGACTGCAGCATCTGGTGCATCGCGGTGCGCCGCCTGGTGTCGATGAGGCCGCTCCAGTTCTTATAGGTGTCGGCCAGGTGCTGGCAATCCTGAATACGCCGGTCGAGTTCGCTCAGGGTTTTTCGCTGGTCGGAGAGACCCTTCAACCGGGCCGTCATGGCAGCCATGTCTTCGGCGCCGGCATCATCGGCCGAGAGGTCATCGGAGGCGGGCACGGCGGCAGCGGGCGGTGCATTCTTGTTGAGCAGGCCTTCCAGGCTTTGGTGCTCGCGTTCCAGCTTTGCGGTTTTGCTGGCGGCCTGCTGCCCGGCGGCTTGCAGTTGGCGGTTCTTGTTACCCAGCGCCATCCAGACCATCAGGGCGCCGGCCGCAAAGGCCCCGCTCTCCGGCGTGGCCGCGGGCTTCACTGGTTGTGCCGCGGCGTGCGTGGCTTCGTGCTCCTGAAGAGCGCGCTCCAGCCGGGCGTGTTCGTCGCCGCCCTCCCGGGCCAGGTCCTGTTGGGCGTCCTCCAGTTCGTCCAGATCCAGCGCCAGTTGCGCTTTCGCCAGTTCGATCTGACCGGCCGCGCTGTCCTTCGAAGCGCTGTCCTTGGCAGCGCCATCCTGGGAGGCGCTGACTTTGGTAAGCTTGGCGACGCGGTTCTGATCGGTAGCGATGCGCCCTTTCGCCCGCGTCACCCGAACCGTCAATTGCTGGATGGGGCCGCTGGCCGGGGGTTTGGCTGCCGCGGCTTCGCGAAGCGCACTCTCGAAGGCCTGATCGAGATCGTGATCGGCCAGCCGCTCGGCCGCCCCAGCCAGATTCTGCTCGTCGCGCGTTTCGGCCAGCGGGGCCAGGCGGTATGCGGTTTGCAGCAGCGATTGGTCGATGTTGACTGCCTGGCTCCGCGCGGCGGCTGGTTTGGACGGCGCCCCGGTCCCGGATGTATCGCGCGTCAGATACACCGCACCCAGGCATGCCAGCAGCACCACCGTCAGGCCGATCACGGGCAGATTCTTGCGGCTCATGGGTCGTTTTCTCTTCTATCGAAGGTAGTACACTCGAAGGGCTGTAGGGAAAAGGCATGAAACGCATAATCATTATCGTAGGAATCGTCGTGGTCCTCTTGCTGGGCGCGCTGGCCGCCGTGCCGTTTCTGATCAACCCGAACGATTTCCGGCCCATGCTGGAATCGAACCTCTCGGATGCGCTGGGCCGTCAGGTGAAACTAGGGAACCTGGGGCTCTCGATTCTTCACGGCGCGGTCACGGCCGCCGACCTGGCCGTGGCGGACGATCCGGCTTACAGCCACACCCCGTTCGTGCAGGCGAAATCGCTGAAGGTCGCGGTGGAACTCTGGCCGCTGATTACCTCGCGCAAACTCAACGTCACCGGTCTGGAGATCGATCAGCCGCAGATTGTCCTGATGCAGGGCGCCAACGGGGAATGGAATTTCTCCAACCTGGGTGGCAACCGGGCGGCCAGCCAGAAGAAGGTCGCGGCGCCATCGGAGCCGGCTGGCAAGCCGCTGGATCTTTCGGTGAAGCTGGTGAAAATCACCAACGGGCGGTTTACGCTGGGCCGCACCGGCGCCCATGCCCAACCCCTGGTGTTGGAACAGGTGAATGCCGAATTGCGGGACTTCTCCAACTCGAGCGAGTTTCCTTTTTCGTTCTCCACTAAAGTGTTGGGCGGAGGCGAGATCAATCTGGAGGGCAAAGCTGGTCCGATCAACCAGGACGATGTCGCCATGACAGCGGCCAGCGCCAGCCTGAAAGTGACCGCCCTCGACCTGACAGGTACCGGCCTGACCCAGATGGCGCCCGCCATGGCCGGCCTGATTTCGTTGGACGGCAGCGGAGGAACGGACGGTAAGACCGCGCACGTGAAGGGCCGGATCAAGGCGGAGAAAATGAAACTGGCGGCCCACGGGACGCGGTCTTCCCGCGTTCTGGAACTCGATTTCGACGTGGAGCACCATCTGAAGAACCGGGCGGGCAGGCTGACCGAGGGCGACATCCACATTGGCGCGGCGGTGGCCCGCCTCACTGGCAGCTACGCCCAACAGGGCGACGCCGTGCTGATCAAGATGAACCTGGCGGGGCAGAACATGCCGATTCCGGAATTGGCCGCCATGCTGCCGGTGATCGGCATGGAACTGCCGGCGGGTTCCACCTTGCAAGGCGGCACGGCCAACCTCAAAGTTGCCATGGAGGGGCCGGTGGATCGCCTGGTCACCAGCGGTTCGCTGGCGTTCAACAACACCAGGCTGGCGGGCTTCAATCTCCCTTCAAAGATGGAGACGATCGAGCGCCTGGCCGGCATCCACGGGGGACCGGATACGGAGATCCAGACCCTGAGCGCCAACTTGAGAATCGCGCCCGATGGGATGAGCGCCGAGGCCGTACAATTGATGGTTCCGGTGATCGGCAATCTGGACGGCGGGGGCACCATCAGCCCGGCCAACGCGCTGGATTTCAAGATGCGTGTGACGCTGCACACGGCCGCGCTGGCCTCCATGATCAACAACACCCCGATCCCGTTCACGATCCAGGGCACGGCGGCGCAACCGGTCTTCCGGCCCGACGTCAGGGCGGTGGTCAACGAGAAGGTGAAGAGCCTGGAGGGCGGCGCCGCCAAGACCGCCGGTGGGTTGCTGAGGGATTTTTTGGGGGGAAAGAAGAATTAGGCTTGGGCCTGGCGGTGATCATTGGATATCGCGGTGGAAACGTACGCGAAGTCCGCCGCCCTTGCGCGCCAATACCTGGCGAAATCGTCTCGCAGGAAACGCGGAACATAGTGGCGGAGCGTGGACGGAACATAGTGACCGGTACCGCGCGGCCGCCGGCCCCCGACCCCCGGTCCCCGGCCCCCAGTCCCTGGCTCCCGCCGGCATCCGGCCACCGGCATCAGGCATCGCTTTGATGACCCTGGCGGGCGTGGTGTACGGCCTCGGGTTCCACACTTACATCGCCTACCGGGCGACGCCGCTGCTGGTGGCCATCATGCTGGTCTACTACCTGCGCCAGGCCCGCAAGGAAGGCTGGTCGGGCGCGTTTTGGAAGGGGTCAGTCGCGTTTATCGCGG
>DATMNI010000461.1:0-9836 GCA_035570275.1 Candidatus Acidiferrales bacterium
ATTACTCAGGGAGTCCGTTAACGACGCGGGTGATGCCGTCCTTGATCAGCGCCACGTTGAAGTTGACAGCAAGCCCAAACGCTTGTCGGCTAGCCACGGATGGGTGGTAGCCGCTTCTTGTGCACCGGCGCAATCACCTCGACCGACTCGATCTCCACGATCACCAGGTCCTCAACGATCAGGTCTGCCCGAAATCCCGCCTCAATGTGGAGACCGTGATACACCAGGGGAACCGGTTGCTGACGCGTCGTGAGCAGTCCGCGGTGTTCCAGTTCGTATGCCAGCACCGATTCACAGACCGACTCCAACAGGCCCGGCCCGACAGTGGTATGGACTCGATAAGCCGCATCCACAATCTGTTTGGCCAATTCGTACTCGGTCACGTTGATTATCGATTATCTTTCTTGTCTTCTTTGCGTGGCGTTGCTTTGCGGCTTGGCGGCTTTGCGTGAAATCCTGCCTTTTTCTTCTGCCCTTGACTCAAATGTCCAACTTATTATCTAACGTCCCCTTAGATGTCTTAGGTAGTGTCCACGTTGGATGGCGTGGCTTCAGCAGCAGCCAAGATACTTTGGCCGCCGGAATGGATCGGGTCCGAAGTAGTGACGTTGACGCCCATTCGCACTGGCTACGATGTGGAGGTTTCGGCCGTCCCGAATTAAATCGGTGGCCAACTCCTTCGCCCGCTCGACGGACAACGAATCGTTTTCGCGGAGAAGCCCAAAGCAAATGGCCTCCTCGGCGTCAACAGCGCTTCTGCCCCACCAGCGAAGCGCGGCGCTAAAGCATGCGCTACCGCTACGTCGTACGCTTATAGAGAAATGTTTCGATCGTGGTTTGGCGGCGGGCGGGCGGTACAGAACGAAATCGCGGCGATTCGGAAACGCCAGGCGGCGCTGGCCCAGGTTGACGACGCGGCGCTGCGGCGCGCGTTCACCGAGGCCGATGACCTGCCGGATGTGGTAGCGGCGGTGGCGGTGGCGGCGGCACGCGTCCTGAAGCAGGAGATGTTCGATGTCCAATTGCAAGGGGCGCTGGCATTGGCGCGCGGGCGCATCGCCGAGATGCAGACCGGCGAGGGCAAGACCCTGGCCTGCACGCCGGCAGTGGCCTGGTATGCGCGCCAAGGCCAGGGCGTCCACGTGATGACCGTCAACGATTACCTGGCCCGGCGCGACGCGCGATGGATGGGCGGGATTTACGAATTGCTGGGCCTCTCGGTTGGGTGCATCCAGCAGACGATGGGAACTCCGGAGCGGCGCCGGGCTTACGCTTGCGACATCACTTATGCGACGGCGAACGAGATTGGGTTCGATTCGTTGCGCGACCAGATTGCGCTGCGCCTGGATGAACAGGTGCATCGGCCCTTTCACGCCGCGGTGATCGACGAGGCGGATTCCATACTGATCGACGAAGCGCGCATTCCGCTGATTCTGGCCGGCGGCGAAGAGGGGGAAGAAGTGCTGGCCCGCCGCGTGGACCCGATCGTGCGCCAGTTCCAGCCCGGCCGGCACTTCCAGTTGGATGAGTACGGCCGCAACATTTCGCTGGCCGAAGAAGGTATCCGCACGCTGGAACTGCTGCTGCGATGCGGCAACCTCTTCACGGAAGCCAACCTGGCGCTCTACACGGCGATCCACAACGCCATTCACGCGCACTTTCTGCTGCGCCGCAACGTGGACTACGTGGTGAAGGACAACGCCATCGAATCGGTGGACGAGTTCAAAGGGCGGATTGCGCCCGACCGGCGCTGGCCCGCCGGACTGCACACGGCAATCGAAGCCAAGGAGCGCGTGCCGTTCCACGGCCAGGGGCGGGTACTGGGGTCGATGACGCTGCAGAACCTGGTGGCGGGCTACCCGAAAGTCTGCGGGATGACGGGCACGGCGGCCACGCAGACGCGCGAGTTCCTGACGTTTTACAACCTGGACGTGGAGGTGATCCCGACGAACCGGCCGGTGATTCGCATGGACGAAGCGGATGTGGTGTTTCCCTCGAAACACGCCAAGCAGCAGGCCGTGGTGGACGAGATCGCGCGGGTGCATGCGACGGGCCAGCCGATTCTGGTGGGCACCGCCAGTGTGGAGGAATCGGAGCAGCTCAGCGCGGCGCTCCATGTCAGCCAACCGGGCGTCAGCCAACAGGGCACGCCGCACGCGGTTCTGAACGCGCGCAACGAAGAAGCCGAAGCCGGAATCATTGCGCGGGCCGGGGAACCTGGAGCGGTTACGATCTCGACGAATATGGCGGGCCGGGGCGTGGACATCCAACTCGGCGAAGGCGTGGCCGCCATGGGCGGGCTGTACGTGATTGGGATGAACCGCCACGAAAGCCGCCGCATCGACAACCAGCTTCGCGGCCGCGCGGGCCGGCAGGGAGATCCGGGACGGTCGCGATTCTTCATCTCGCACGAAGACGACCTGATGGTGAAATACGGGATCGGCGACGAGAAACTGGGGCACGACGCGGAGAGCATTCAACGGCTGGTGGAAGGCCAAAACCTGGAGATCCGGCGCTTCCTGGCGAAGTACGAAAGCGTGATCGAAGGCCAGCGGCAGTGGATTCAGGAGCGGAGGCAGGCGGCTTTGACTGACGAAATGCCGGAGCTGGAGCGCCTGGTGACGCTGACTACGATCGACGATCTGTGGAGCCAATACCTGGCGGCGGTCACCGAGTTGCGTTCCGGCGTGCACTGGTATTCGTTGGGAGGCCGCGACCCGCTGCACGAATACCTGACGCGGGTGGACGCCATGTACCGGGAGTTGGAAGAGCGGCTGGAGGTGGAGACGGCGGCGCGGCTGAAGGAAGCGCTGCACCAGGGCGTGGAGCCGGCACAGCGCGGGGCGACGTGGACTTATCTTACGACAGACAGGCCGTTCGGGGATTACACGGAACGGGTGATGCGCGGGCTGACCAGGAAATTCCGGAAGCGGGAGTTGTGGGGATAGGCCGTGAAAAACAGTGCTTCATCGCCTGGTAACGTGGGGGGGTAACGCGGGGAGTATCACCTCCGGATTCGGCATGCCGGTGATATCCTGAATTAAAATGAACGCCAGAGCAGCCGCACTTCTCACCAATCCGCATCCCTGCAGCCATATTGTGTACCCGTATACGGATGAGGGGCTTGTTGGCCAGGCCGTCTGTTTGTATACAAGCGCCGGTATTCAGCAAGGCGAGAGTGTCGTCCTGGTAATGACCGCCGCGCATTGCGAGTCCATTACCTTGCGGCTTGTCACGGAGGGATTCAATGTGGAAAGGCTCCAAAAGAGCGGCCGCCTGGTATGCGTCCTGGCCGAAGAGCTCCTGTCGCAGTTTATGGTAGACGGCATGCCGGACAAGGAACTCTTCCACCTGGCCGTCGGTAGGATGATTACCCGCGCCAGAGCGGCCACCGGCAATGGTTCGGCTGGGCTGGTCCGGGTGTTCGGTGAAATGGTGAGTCTGCTCTGGAATGCAAATCTCGGTGCAACCATATCCCTTGAAGACATGTGGAACGAGATCATCGAGATGCACCGCGTTCCCCTTATGTGTACATACGCCCTCAATGGTCGCGACGACATTCACCAGGCCCTCCACGCGCTGCATTCGCATTCGCTGTGAATTTAGCAGGGCGACTGCTAAGTACACCGTTTCTTTAAATACGGTCTCGTATCTCGGGAAGACGCTCCGTAACGGTCGCGGCTCTGATCAGAGCCGCGCGCGTCAGCAAGCGGTTTCTCGATACGTTAGCGAACTTCTGAAACGGTTTACTAAGCCTGCACTTCAATCCAGAAGCTCTCGCGCCACTCGCCACCGGGCGGGACCGTCTGCAGGTCGGGAAACAGGCCCGCGTGCGCCAGGTTGAAGGCGTTGGTGACGGCCGCCATCGGTTCGAAGCAGATGAACTCCTGGCCCTGCGGCGCATAGACTACCGCCACCGGATACTTGGGTCCATACACTACGGTCAGGCGCTGCTTGCGGCCCGCCACCCAGAAGCGCGCGCAGCCGTCGCCGCCACGGACCAGATCGCCGAAGACATCGTCCAACTCGCCATGTTCCAGAGTGTGCGGGTCGCCGAACTCAACCGGCCGGCGTTCTCCCGTGGGGATCAACTGGCTATCTAGCACAAGGTGGGAGCGGGCGGCTAGGTGCACCTTCCATTGGTCGGGTGGGGCATCTTGCAATTGGAAATACGGGTGGTAGCCGATGGCCACCGGCAGCGGTTCGGCGGCGTGATTCTGCAAGGCCGTCTCCACTTGCAACACCCCCCCTTCCAGCCGGTAGGTCATCTCGATGGTGTGAGCGAAGGGAAACTGCGCCATCAGACCAGGGTGCGCTCCGAACTCCAGGCGGCTGGTGGCGTATGCGGAGTGGTCATCCGCATCCGCGGAGACCAACTGCCATTCGCGCGAGTAATTGAGCAGGCCGTGGATCGGCTTGCCGTTGGGGTCGCGTTGGAAATTGCCTATGGCGGAATTGAGGGTGTGCTGCCTGCCGTTTACCCAGTACGAATCGCTGTCGAGGCGGTTGGCCCACGGCGCCAGGAAGGGCACGCCGCAGAATCTGGGATGCTGGAGCAACCCGGCCGGATCGGCGAAGGGAAACCACAGGAAGTTGTTTCCGCGCACCGTGAATTCATACGCCATGTTCCCGGCGCCCACGGCGATGGAAACGCCGGTTTCGCTGCCGGTGTCCGCTAACCGCACTACCTCGACCCCGCCGGCGGTGGTTCTGGTGGCGGAATAGGAGGAGCTCATGGAAGGGAACTTATGAAATGGCGCTCAGTGAATGGCACTTATTGAATATCATTCGGGTCGCGCAATTCGAGGGCGGTTTCCTTCTGGCAGCAGACGCAAGGCCCGGGAGCGTAGGCGCGGATGGAGCAGACGTCGCACCAGTAGGTGATCATCTTGAGGCTGCCGTGCTCGTTAACCAGCAGGGCATGCGTATGCTGCGCGTCCACGTGGAAGCGGTCAGGCCCCGTGAAATGGCCGCGCGCCTGTACATCGAACCCATTCACGCGCGGGTCGTTGAGCACCTTGTGGGTCGGAGTGTCTCCATCCACCAGGATGAGCTTGTGCTCTGCGGTTTCGATGACCGGCGGCTTGCCTTCGCTCACCATCAACTTGCCGCGAATGGTTTCAGTCCGAACCTTGTCGGCCGCACCGAGTGAGTAGACCAGGGAGCAGCCCAATGCCAGGAAACACAGACAGACTCGCATACCTTATTATAAAGCCCGGCACCGGCCCTTTGAGACAGTAGCGAGACACAAGCTGAAAAGGGTCCTAATGTCTGCATTAGGAAGATCTGCATGCGGATATCCCTTCACCGCGACTGCCTCCTCCTTGCTTTGCTCTGCGGCCTCCGCTCGCTCCGCGCTCTCAAGGTTCTAATTTCCTCTTCTCGGCGCTCTAACTCAGCGTCTCCGCGTCTCCGCGGTGAAGTCGCCCGCCCCGGAGTGCGGCACAGCCCTCCACATTGGCGCGTCATAACAGATCCGTCCGAAAAGAAAGAGTTCTCCTTCCGACCCGCTTTTCGCGATTGGCCGCTAAAACGGTCACTGTCGGCGCAACTTTATCTTCGCATTAGATTCAATCGTTTACTGATATTAAGTCCCGAAACACCTGGATCCTGGTGCTACCTTCAAGCCAGGAGGGTTCTCCCCCCGCTATTGAGCAGACCGAGATGCACTCTCACCCATTGGCTGTCCGAAGGTCCGCGCATCAGTCGGAGTGGCACGCAGGTCGAAAACGTCAGTGGGAAGCCCACCAGTGGCCTTTGCAAGTCCCGCTCAACCGATTGGCCGCGCCCTCGCCCTGGCCCCAGGCTGCCGACCCGCTCGCGCTTTGGCGAGCCCGGCCGCCAAAATTGGCTTCGTTTCGCATATTCGCGTTCCATTGTCTTGCCACGATCCCCGGCCCCCGGTTTCAGAGGAGGCACCTAAATTGGCTTCGTTCCGCCAATCTCCGCTCAACCGATTGGCCCCCGGCTCCCGAAACACTCGCGCCTGGCGAGCCTTGGCCGCCAAAATTGGCTTCGTTCCGCCAACTCCGCTCAACCGATTGGCCCCAGGCTCGCGACACACTCGCGCCTGGCGAGCCCGGCTGCCAAAATTGGCTTCGTTTTGCAAATCCGCGTTCAATTGTTTGGCCAAGGCCCCAGATCTCCAGCCTCCGGCCTCCAAATTGGCTTCGTTCTGCAAAACGCCGCTCAAACCGATTGGCCTTTCTCAACGGCACCCAGTGCCCCTTGGCCCCTCCTGGCCCCTGGCCTTGGAGCGGCTGTTTCCAGGCGGTTTGATATACTGCTCGTTGTCCGTGCCTCCGCGAATTCCGCGAGAACAAATCTTATGTGGATTGTCCGGCTAGCTCTCGGTCGCCCCTACACCTTCGTGGTAATGGCTATCCTCATAGCCATTTTGGGGACGTCGGCCATCGTCACCATGCCCGTGGACATCTTCCCTTATATCGACATTCCCGTGGTGAGCGTCCTGTGGGTGTATTCGGGTCTGTCGCCCGAGGAGATGGAGAAGCGTGTCGTGACCAACTTCGAGCGCAGCCTCACCTCGAACGTCAACGACATTGAGCACATTGAATCGCAGGCATACTCCGGTTACGCCGTAGTCAAGATTTACTTTCATCCGAATGTCAAGATCGACATGGCGGTCGCCCAGACTACGGCCACCATGGAAACTTCGCTCCGCCAGATGCCGCCCGGGATGTTTCCTGCCAATATCCTGAAGTACGATGCGGCCAGCGTGCCCATTCTGCAGCTAGGCCTTTCCAGCAAGACGTTGCGTGAACAGGAAATCTTCGATATTGGCAACAACTTCATCCGCACTCCGCTCGGCACCGTGCAGGGCGCCTCGGTCTCCTATCCGTTCGGGGGAAAACAGCGGGCGGTGATGGTGGACCTGAACCTGGGAGAACTCTACGCGAAACAGCTCTCTCCGATCGATGTATCGAATGCATTGAACCTGCAAAACTTGATTCTTCCGGCCGGCACCGCCAAGCTGGCCAAGACCGAGTATCAGGTCAGGGTCAACAGCAGCCCCATCCTCCTGAACGATTTGAACAATCTGCCCATCAAAACGGTGAATGGCGCCACCGTGTATATCAAAGACGTGGCGCAGGTGAGGGACGGCTTCCAGGTCCAAACCAACATCGTTCGCACCAACGGGTCGCGTGGCGTGTTGATTACCGTGACCAGGAACGGGAAGGCCTCCACCCTCTCCATCGTCAACGCCGTAAAGGCGGCACTTCCCAGGATTCTGGCCAACGTCCCGCCGGAACTGAAGGTGGTCGCGCTCGGCGACCAGTCGGTCTTCGTGCGGGCTGCCATTCAAGGTGTCTTGCGGGAAGCGCTGATTGCTGCCGGTCTGACGGGCATGATGATCCTGTTGTTTTTGGGAAGCTGGCGCAGCACGCTGATCGTCTGCATCTCGATTCCGCTCTCCATTCTCACCTCGCTCTGCCTGCTGAGCCTGCTGGGAGAGACGATTAACGTCATGACTCTCGGCGGTCTGGCCCTGGCGGTCGGCATCCTGGTGGACGATGCCACCGTGGAGATTGAGAATACCCACCGCAACCTGGCGATGCGGAAACCTCTGGTCACCGCGGTGCTTGACGGCGCTTCGCAGATCGCGGTTCCCACCTTTGTCGCAACCCTGGCAATTTGCATCGTCTTCGTCCCGGTGTTGCTGCTGACCGGCACGGCGCGGTTTTTGTTTACACCGCTCGCCATGGCGGTGGTCTTCGCGATGCTCGCTTCGTATTTGCTGTCGCGTACGCTGGTGCCGACCATGATGGCTTATCTGCTTGGCTCCGAAATCCATGGGGAGGGGATTGACGGCGCGCCCGCCCGCCGAAGAAGCCTATTCGGGCATGCCCACCAACTCTTCAACGATGGGTTCGAAGCAATGCGGTTCCGCTACGTCGGTCTGCTGGATTGGTCTCTGCGCCACCGCGGGCGGGTGCTGGCCGCTTTCGGAATCTTTTTCGCGGCTTCGCTGGGATTGGCCGGGCTGGTGGGCCAGGACTTCTTCCCCGCTGTCGATTCCGGCCAGATGCGGCTGCACGCGCGCGCTCCGGCAGGCACGCGCATCGAAGAGACCGAGGTAAGGTTCGCCGACATCGAAGGCGAGATCCGGGCCGCCATTCCACCGGCAGAGATCGAAATGTTGATCGACAACATCGGGATCCCGAACAGTTGGCCGAGCATTGCCCAGGGAGACATCCCGACCATATCCAGCGCCGATGGCGAGATTCTGATTTCGCTAAACAAGGAAAAGCACGGGGGCACCCGCGAGTATGAGGTGCTGCTGAGGAAGCGGCTGCGCGAGCGATTCCCGGACATGGCTTTCTTTTTCCAACCAGCCAACATCACCAGCCAGATTCTGAACTTCGGGCTTCCCGCGCCGATCGATTTGCAGGTGGTTGGACGGAACGCGGACGCCAACTATGAGATTGCCCAGAGACTGGCCCGGCGGATCTCGCACATTGCGGGGGTGGCGGACGCCCATGTTCATCAGGTGGCGGACCAGCCGGTGATCCGCCTGGACGTGGATCGGGAGAAGGCGGCGCAGATGGGCTTGACGCAGCGCGATGTCACCAGCAGCATGCTGATCTCTCTGAGCGGCAGCGGCACGGTGGCGCCGAATTTCTGGATGAACTGGACCAACGGCATCAGCTACAACATCGGCGTGCAAACGCCGCAATACCGCATCGATACCCTGGATGCTTTGCTGCGCACGCCGATATCCGCATCCACTACCGCGGTCACCAGCACCACAGCGGGTTCGCAGGCGGGCGCGTCGGCGGCCGGCAACGCTGGAATCGGCGCCTCCCCGAACGGCGCCTCCCAAGCCTACGGAAACCCCGGGGCGGCGGCGAACGGCACCCAGCTTCTCTCCAATCTGGTCTCGGTACAGCGGACTTATATGCCCGTCATCGTCAACCACTACAACGTATGGCCGGTCTTCGACGTGTATGCCAATGTGGACCGGCGGGATTTGGGAAGCGTGGGCGCGGAGGTGAGGAAGATCATGCGCGAGGAAGAGGCGCATTTGCCGCGCGGCACGACGTTCGATCTGCGGGGACAGATCGAAACCATGCAATCGTCATTCTACCGTCTGGGATTGGGCATGATCTTTGCCGTAGTTCTGGTGTATCTGCTGATGACGGTGAACTTCCAGTCCTGGTTGGACCCCTTTATCATTCTGATGGCGCTGCCGGGGGCGATGGCCGGTATTTTGTGGATACTGTTCTTAACCGGCACGACACTGAGCGTTCCTTCTCTGATGGGCTCCATCATGTGCGTGGGCGTGGCGACGGCCAACAGCATCCTGATCGTGACGTTTGCGAACGATCAACGGGCTGCCAACGATCAACGGGCTGCCAACGATCAGCACGAACCGGTGATTTCCGCGCACGAGGCGATGCTGGCCGCCGGCCAAGCCCGGATCCGGCCGGTTCTGATGACAGCCTCGGCGATGATTCTTGGCATGGTTCCGATGGCGCTGGGCATGGGGGAAGGCGGCGAACAGAACGCGCCCCTGGGACGCGCGGTGATCGGAGGCCTGATTTTCGCGACGGTCACGACGCTGTTCGTGGTCCCGATTGTCTACACCTACCTGCGAACACAGCCTCCGGTAGACCATGAGCGCAGGCTGGAAGAAATGAACACAAGAGGGAAGGCATGATCGATTTGCCCCCAAACCGGGAACAGGCACGGGAACAAGAGAGGCTGCAAGAAGAGAATCGGGAGCTTAAGCGGCAGCTCCAGGAGTTGAAAGGCACTGCCCATGGCGCAGCGGAAACCGGGCTGCCGCCGGCCCCTGGCCCCCGGCCCCTGGCCCC
>DATMNI010000462.1:0-38242 GCA_035570275.1 Candidatus Acidiferrales bacterium
TGCCGGATTTCAACCCGAGCGGGTTCGGCAGCGTGGGGTCGCTCTCGGAGGCCATCGGCGCCACCGATACCAATGTTCAGTTCACCGACAATCTTAGTTGGAATACGCGCAAGCATAACATTCGGGCGGGATTCACCATCAGCCCCAAGCGCTACAACGAGATCACGGATTTCTCCGGCAACCCGGCTTTTAATTTCGACGGCCGCTTCACCGGAATGCAGGGGCTTGGTTTGGGCGACATGCTGCTAGGGTTGCCGTTTACGGCTTCGGGTGCGCTGGGGGATTCCAGCCAGGAAATGCGCACCACATTCTACGCAGGCTACGTTCAGGACGACTGGCGCATTGCTCCGAACCTTACGCTGAACCTCGGGATGCGCTATGAATACTCGGCTTCGCCAACCGAACAGCGCGGCAAGGCTGAGGCGTTCGCCCCGGATGCGGGCGCGATTGTGCTGGCGAACCACGGGGTGCGGGCTTCGATTGTGGACCCGGACTGGAACAATTTCGCTCCGCGGGTGGGCTTCGCCTACCGGCCCGGATTCCTCAAGAACACGGTATTGCGAAGCGGCTTCGGCATCTATTACGCCACCGACAACTGGAATGAGCTGCAGTTCGAAGTAAACGGGCCGCCGTTCTATCAATCGCAAACGCTCACCAGCGACCCGACCAAACCAACCCTGCTGATGAGCAACCTGCTGCCTTCGTTTTCGGCATCGGCCAACCTGAACCCGTTTACGTTCGACCGGCACAACCGTACACCATATGTAAGCCAGTGGTCGTTCGGGGTGGAGCACACGTTCAAGCAGGACTACCTGGTGGATGTGGAGTACGTGGGCAGCACGGGGCAGAAACTGCCTGAGCGGCGGAATCTGAACGCGGCCGCCCTGGACCCCACTGGCACAGTCGCGCTGGCGGCGCGCCGGCCGTTTCCGCTGTTCGGAAATATCCTGCTGGCATACAATGGCGGTTGGTCGAGCTACAACGCCCTGACCACGCGCTTCGAGAAGCGGTTCAGCAGCGGCTTCTATTTGCTGGCGTCGTACACATGGGAGAAATCCCTGGACCTGGGTTCCACGGATGAGTTTTCCACGCTAGGCTCTTCCTTCAAGAACTACGATAAAGGCAACAGCAGCTTCGACGTGCCGCACCGCTTCGTCTACAGTTACATATACGAACTGCCGTTCGGGCGCGGCAAGCGCTTCGGCGGCAGCGTGGATCCGATTGTTAACACGATCGTCGGCGGGTGGCAGTTATCCGGTATCACTACGTTTTCGAAGGGGCAGTTCGGCAGTGCCAGCGTGGGGGTGGACTGGGTGAACATCGGCTCCTTCGATGCGTCGCGGCCGAATATTATCGGCCCCCTCGCGGCCGGCCGCAGCCTGCCGGATAGCTATGTGAACCCATTGGCCTTCGACTATCCGCGCGGTGCTACCGGGCAGCCCATCCACGTAGAGGGGAATGCGGGCCGTAACACCATCGAACAGCCGGGCATCAACAACTGGGATCTCGGTGTGTTCAAGAACACCGTCGTGCACGAGCGGTTCAACGTGCAATTCCGGTGGGAGATGTTCAACGCCTGGAATCACACCCAGTTTGGACCCGCTAACCTGAGCATGACCAGCGCGAGTGTCGGGAGGATCACGTCGACTTTGATCGGACCACGCCGCATGCAGTTCGGGTTGCGACTGAGGTTCTGACCAACGTTTCGACCAACCGGTTGCCGGCAGCGGCCAACCGCCTGACCTTGCACGCAGACCACCTGACGCAGTGTGTGGACAGTCTCCACGAAGTTCGCCTTGGCTGACATCACGGCGTCGATGGGATTGCAGGCGCCGGGGTTTCATCGATCACATCGCAATCACATCACATCGCATCCTCAGCCTTGCGGCACTTCCCGCCTTCGCAAGGTCTGGATGCATCAGGGAGACGAACTTTATGCCACCTTACGCGGCCCGGGAAGGAATATGATAGTTCTGGCGACGGCGTTTTCCGACCCTGCCACCCGGGTACGGGCCGCGACGAGCCAATGCTCATGGTTGTGAGCTACCGAAAGGGACGAGTGTTTCACACCACCTTGGGGCCCGATGTCCCGGCGCTGAACTCGGTCGATTTTTTTGCGACCTTTCACCGCGGGACGGCACGGGCGGCCACCGGTAAGGTGACCCAGAGGGTACCGGCCAACTTCCCAGCGGCCGATTCGGTCAAATTTTCGAACCGATCTGACGGCCATGGATCCGAATTACGAGAACGGTCTGGGCGCCGCGCCCCGGGTGGCGGCGCCGGAAGGGGCAGCGCGGGAACGTAAGCCGCCCTTGGATTGGGCGGCAATCGTTTTCCTGACGAACAGACCTAAAGCATGAAGGAGAGGTAGACGGTGATCGGGAACAAACGGATTGAACTCTTAGCGTGGATTGCCCTAGCGCTTTTGTTAGCTGTTGCGGGCGCCCGGCAGGCCGCCGGCCAGGGCAGGGGCGGCGGCAGAGGCGGGCGATTTAAGATATACCCTCAGGACGCCGTGGACCGGGGCGAGAAACTGTATAACTCCACCTGCGGCTACTGCCATGGCGCGCGCGGCAAGGGCGGCAACGCCGGCCCCGATCTCATCGTTTCCCTGGTCTTGCTGCACGATGAAGATGGCGTTCAAATCGCCGAATACCTGAAAGCCGCGAAGCATCAGGCCACGGCAAAGCTGGACCTGGCGGCTCAACCCGCCGGCGATATCGCTGCGTACCTGCATTCACGGGTCATTTACGCGTCGGGGCGCGGAATCGTGCATCCGGAAAACGAGATTCTGGTAGGCGATGCCAAAGCGGGAGAGGCGTACTTCAAGGGCACGGGCAAGTGTATCGCGTGTCATTCCGTGACAGGAGATCTGAAGGGAATCGGGTCGAGATACGAAGGCGCTTCCTTGCAGAACCGGTGGGTCGGTCCCGGCGGGCGCGGTGGTGGTCGGCGCGGCGGCGCAGGCGGTCCGAATCCGAACGCAATCCAGGCGACGGTAACCCTGCCATCCGGCCAGACTGTCAAAGGCGCGTTAGTAAGGGTTACGGATTTCGACGCGATTATCCGGGATGAGGATGGCATGGAGCGAAGTTTCGCGCGACGCAACGGAGTGCCGAAGGTCGAGTTGAGCAATCCCTTACAGGCGCACCTCGATCTGCTGGCGAAACTTACAGACGCGGACATGCACAATGTGACGGCCTATCTGGCTACACTGAAATGAGACGAAAAGAAATGAGACGACAAAAACTGATTCTGTCGCTACTGCTGGCCTTTCTGCTGGCGATGGCGCCGATTGGCCGGAGTCAGATGCTGGATCCGGCGAGCCTAAAGCAGCCGCCCGCAGGCATGTGGCCGACTTACCACGGCGACTACACGGGCCGCCGCTACAGCCCGCTAAAGCAGATCGATTCCTCCAACGTCAAGGGACTGACGCTGGCGTGGATGTGGAAAACGAACTCCATATCCGATGGCGCCAGGATTGGCGGCTCGGGGCCGGAGCCGAATTCTAACGCGCCAGCAACCGTCAAGGGCGTGCCGCTGATGGTGAACGGCGTCCTTTATCTGACGGCCGCCAACCAGGGATGGGCGGTGGACGCGCGAACCGGAAGGCAACTGTGGCACTACATCTGGCGCGGAGTTCCCGCCTTCAGTCTCGGTAACCGGGGGTTTGGGATGTCTGGAGACTGGCTGTTCTTCGAAACCGCCGATAACTACCTGGTGTCTCTGGATGCGAAAACAGGCAAGGAACGCTGGAACAAGCAGATGGCCGACGTGAAGCGGGATTACTTCTCGTCGCTTCCGCCGTTGATCATCAAGAATCACGTGATTACCGGCGTGGGCGGCGATTTCCTCGATGTTCCCAACTTCGCCGAAGCGCGGGATCCCGAAACCGGTGACGTGCAGTGGCACTTCTGGACTACCGCGCACCAGGGGGATCCGGGATTCTCGACGTGGCCGAACGCCAAAGCTGTAGAGCATGGCGGAGGCGGGATATGGATTCCGCCAACATATGACCCGGAATTGAATCTCCTTTACCTGGGAACCGGTAACGTGAACCCGGTAATGGCGGGCCAGAGCCGTCCCGGCGACAATTTGTACACCTGCTCGGTGGTCGCGCTGAATGCGGACACGGGAAAGCTGGTTTGGCACTTCCAGTATTCACCCCACGATACGCATGATTGGGACGCGGCGCAAGTGCCGGTTCTATTCGATGGCGTGATCAATGGGCAACCCCGGAAACTGCTGGCGCAGGCTTATCGCGGCGGTCTGTTTTTCGTTCTCGACCGGACCAATGGCAAGAGCATTCTCACCACACCGATGGTGGATGGCCTCAACTGGTACAAAGGAATCGCGCCCAACGGTCAGCCGATTCGCGATCCGACGAAGGAGCCGACTATTCCCGGTTCGCTGGTCTCACCGGCGTCGGGCGGCGTCACCAACTGGCCGTCTCCCAGTTTCAATCCCGATACCGGTCTATTCTATGTCGGTACCAGCCTTTCCTACGCGATTTTCTACCTGACCGACGCCGATCCGCAGCCCGAGGGTTACGGCGGGGCCGAAGCGGGCGTCGGCAATATTGGCAGTTCGTTGCGCGCCATCGACTATAAGACGGGTAAGGTGGTCTGGCAGCATAAGACCGGAAATGGGGCTCAGGGCCTCCTCAGCACCGCGGGTAATCTCCTCTTCGGCAGCGACGGCTACGGCAACTTCATCGCCTTCGATGCCAAAACGGGCGACCCATTGTGGCACGCCGGGCTCCTCGCCAACCCGACGAACGCCCCCCAGACATACACGCTGGACGGCCGCCAGTACGTGGCCGTGGGGGCCGGCGAGTATCTCTACACTTTCGTGCTTCAGGACTAGATGGCGCCGTATCTGCAAAGGAAATGTTATTCGGGGCGCGCAGTCGGTTCTT
The DNA here is from genome assembly GCA_035570275.1 of Candidatus Acidiferrales bacterium. Taxonomy (GTDB): domain Bacteria; phylum Acidobacteriota; class Terriglobia; order Bryobacterales; family Bryobacteraceae; genus DATMNI01. The sequence goes on from DATMNI010000462.1 coordinate 4,919, forward strand.
GCGATGCCAGGGGAGGCCCGACGTACCCGGTCTTGAGCGGCAAAAGCTGACCATGAAAACTCGATGTAGTGGACCGCTGAAGGACTCGTGGATTACCCTGTTTTCGGCGCGCCTGTGCCGGGATTACCACGGGATCACTCCTGGATTACCCCTGGACTGAGGGTGAATTGTGGAAGGACGAGCATGAGACGTTCGATTCTTTACTTCAGCATCATCACCGCCGCCCTGGCTCAGACGGAACAAAAATTGCCGGAAGGCGAGGGCAAGGCCACGGTTGACCGAATTTGCAGCAAATGCCACGAACTCGAGGTCGTCGCTCGAGCGCGGAACACGCGGGCGGGTTGGAACAGCGTCATCGATGACATGGTGGCCCGGGGAGCCGAGGGAACCGACGAGGAGCTCGAACGGATTCTAGACTATCTTGCCAAAAACCTGGGCGGAACTCCGGCCAAAATCAATGTGAACAAGGCCACAGGGAGAGAGCTTGCGGCGACGCTGGCTATATCCAAAGAGACCGCATCGGCGATCGTGTCCGAACGCGAAAAGAACGGGCCGTACAAGCAGTGGCAGGATCTGAAACGCGTTCCGGGCATCGATCTGAAACGGATCGAGGACAAGCGGGATCGCGTGGAGTTCTAAGCTGGCTCCACGAGTCCTGCCCCGATTAGCCGCTTCACGGATGCCTTTCATTTACTGAACAGAGTGCGGGGGGGACGGAGCGAACCCGAGCATAACCAGCGCGAATATTGGGAGGATCACTTCGACATTGATCGGACCAACGGCGCAAATGAAACCGTGCGGCCCCAGGAACATCGTGGCCGCAGGAATGAATTTCGGCGGGCGTGTGCCGGCTTTCTTGTCGAGGCTGATCCGGCGCACCCAAAAAGAACTTGCCCCCGGCGCCGATCTTCTCGGCGCCGGGGGGCTGGGTGAGCATGAATCTCAACGGATCGGTCGATGCCTTGTTCCGGCCGCGGATGCTGCGGCAGGTCTTCACCTACGAAGATCGACTCGACTTATCCGCTCGGAAGCTGATACGGATCCGTACGGTTGAACCCGTTATTGGATGGTGCAAGCCGTTTTGAGGTCGTTAAAGCGCGGGCCGCTGGCCGTCTCGGCGCCGATCAGCTCGCCGAAGGTCTGCAGCGGGGCGGTGTGGCCTGAGGCGCCGGTGACGCTCATTTCTACCATGTTATCGACGGACTCATTGACGAATCGCGGATCGGTGGTGTTTACCGAAATAGGCATCTGCGCGCCGTTAGCGACGCAGAACTGCGGGTGATCGAACGGGGCCTTCTCGTAGCGGACACGATCGTCCGTGAGAGATTTCAGGAACGCCACCAGCGACTGGTGTTCGTCGGCGCTGAAGTTTAACGGCTTGATTCCAGGTCCGAGGTTGCCGTCCTGGGGAAAGAAGCCGCCCTTGCTATAGAAGTCGACTACTTGATCGAGGGTGGCGAGTCCGCCGTTGTGGAGGTATGGGCCGGTCAGTTCGACGTTGCGGAGGCCCGGTGTCTTAAACGCGCCCTTCACGCTGTTGCCGCCGACGAGGGAAAGCGGGAGGCCAAAGCCGTCGGTGCCGCCGATACCGATGTCGTCCGCTATGGGACGCACGCCGGTGCGGAAGTAGCCTGTATCGGTGTTACCACCCGAGACGCCGGTCTTCGGTCCAAGCTTGTTGACAGACGTGAAGGCGGCAGCGGTAAATTCCGGGCCGGCGTGGCATACTGCGCACTGTCCCTTGCCCTGGAAGATACCCATGCCCTTCTGCTCGGCTGACGTCAGTTGGCTCTTGTCCCCGGCTTCGAAGAGGTCATACCGCGACTGGCTGGAGACCAGCGTGGACTCGTAGGCGTCGATCGCCAGGCCCCAGATCATGGCGAAGTTGAACTCCATTTGCGAGTACTGGTCGGTGTTGTTCGGCGCGCCCGATATATTTAAATCCGTGCCGGAAACGTCCACCAGCCGCGTCGAATTCCAGTACTTCGGCTGGATCGCCGCCTGGATCATCGACGCATAGGAAACATTCAGTCCGGGCTGGTTGGGGTTGGCATACGTGCCCAGAACGCTGTCCGTCGGGCTGACCATCTGCTTGGCAAGCGGGCTCAGCATCAGCATCTTCTTGCCGAGTTTGGGCCAGCTTCGGCCGGCTGCGGACTGCTCGACACCGTTGAGCGGCGGGCCCACCGACTGCGACGCGGTGCTCGAATCGTCAACCCGAAGCAACGTGTCAACCATGGTGCCGTTCGACTCCAGGACGGTGTGCGGACTCGGGTCTGACACCCCGAATGGCGTGAAGCCCGAGAAAATCGTGTGCGCGCGGCTGTCCCAAAAGTTTCGCGCGTTGAAGATCGAATTAATCACACTCGGCGTATTACGGCCCGTCACCTGGCGAACGGACACTTGTGCTCCCGCGGCTGTGGCGACCTGGTAGACCGGGTTCGTCTGCGGCTGGTTGATATCGACGATCGGGGACGACATGGCGTTGTCGACCGCCTTGAACGGCGACACGTCTATGAAGGTGCGGGTGAACTGACCCGCGGAGCCGACGACCGCCGCATTGGCGCCGTTCATCGGGAAATCCTTCGGGGTCAAGGTGTGGTTCGCTGTGAACGTGCCGTTTCTCGGGTTCATCTGGTTAATGTTTCTGTGATCGGCGCCGGCATGGAAATGGCAGGTGGCGCAACCGCTTTTGCCATCGCTGCCCTGCTGCATATCCCAGAACAGCGATTTGCCCAGGGCGACGAGCGCCTGGTGGTTCTGAACGTAGGTGCCGATATTCGGTTGTGTGGGCACCGCTACTGTGCCCAAAGCGCCGTTGTCCGCTGCCTGCGCAACCGGACCTATCATCATCAGCAGCAAAACCAGACAGGCTGTTGCCGCGATTGTCTTTCCAATTAGAGACTGTATCATGGTTCCTTTCAATTGACTCATGCTCATCTATTCCTCTTCGCCGTTCAAGCGCATTCAAGGTCGGAAAATCGCAAATAACTAGAGGGGCACTAGCGGAATCGCCAGTACTCATAGTTTCATGTCTTAATATTAACAGATCTTTTGATATTGTAAAGCAACAGATCGTTTTAGGCCGTAAAGCCCGGGTACTCCCCTCTATTGATCCCGCCGGCACCCCTATATGCGGGCAACCGCAAGGATGCGGCGAGTCAGAGCGTTTTTCGGGCTACGGCCGTGAACCGCGCCAGCCGCACGCTGGCGGTTCGCGCCGTGGAACGGGCGAGAATCATCGGCGTTGGCGTCGCGTAAGACAGGCAGCAGATTGCCGAACCACTGGGGATCGCCCGGCAGACGGTGCGGCGATGGCAGGCAGGGTTATCTGCGGCAAGAGATGGAAAAGGGCTTGCAGGACGCTCCGCGACCGGGACCGCCGGGCCTCATCCAGCCCGGGAAGATCCGGCAGATCGTCACAAAACACGTCAGGGGAAGCTCCCCCGGCATCTATATGAAGCACGCGGAGCCTGGCACAAGCCCTGGGAGTGAGCGCCTCCTCGGGTGAGACCATCCGCGGACACACCACTGGAAACCGCATCGGGTGGGGACGTTCCAATTGACCGACGACCCGAGTTTGCCGAGAAGTTGGAAGATAGCGCCACCAAAAAACGCCGATTACAAGCGTCTGGGAACCACCATCTGTTTGCGGCGATGAATGTGCACAGCCGAGAGGTCGTGCATAAGTTCCACCGGCGGCACGTCATCAGGAGTGGATTCTTGGGCATGATTGAAGAAAGCACCTCTCGGGACAAGCGGTCCACTCATCATCGACAGCAATTCGGCGCGCAAACACGCCAATGTGCGTCAATGGCTGTCCGGGCACCTACACGGTTCCACGTCCACTACACTCCCACCGGCGGCCTCGCGGGTTCAATCCGGCGGAAGGTTTGTCTGGCGAGCGATCGAAAAGTGTGTCTGAAGCGCCGACCGGCGGCAACGATCGAGGCATGGGAGCAAGACCCTGCCAGTATGGGGAGCGGCGTCATGAGAGCCACAGGGCGTTTCAGCGGAAAACCCTGGTGACTGCTTGCGATGGCCCCGGCGAGTTTTGAATTGGCCGATATGACGGGTACCGAACCCTTTCAGCGAGCAGGCATGGGACGGCGTCTTCCAAAGCAGGCGATTGCCGGGGCCGCGCTTCGGGCGCCAGGCGTCTCTCCGGAAACGAACCGAAAGAGGACGGCGGCAATCCGGTTATGTGAATTGATGGGCTGCCGGCACATTCCGCCGAGCGCGTGGTTCCGTCTCATTCCGCGCCGTCGGATGTCCAAATGGAGCTGGAGATGGCTCACATCAAAGGATGCAGCGTTAATAGTGATGGCCGGCGTCAATCAGCCCACGCAGTTCTTCGCCGGAGAGGTGAACGTCGCCGGCCAGATCCAGCCACAGATGGCCTGAGCCTCCGTCGGCGAATTGCACCGTTTGAATGGTCACGCTGTTGGCGATCTGCGGGGCCAGGGCCGACTTCAAGTTCAGGGACTTTTGGATGGCGGACTGGATACTGGCGGCGATCTTTTCCCGCAGCGAATCGCCGAAGGAACCGGAACGCAGCACTTCGCCCAGCCCGCCATCGGCGTCGATTTTCCGAACCTGCGAAGTAAGGGAGACCGCGTTGGCATTCACGGACGGCGTGAGAGTCGCCTCCACAACGCCGTTGCCGCCCACCAATCGTTTCACCAGTTCCTTGCCGAAGGCCTTGGCGCAACCCCAACGCTCGTAATGCACGGAGACCACCAGCAGGCTGGACGGCGGCGCCGGGGAGAGAGTGGCGCGTTCCACTGAGAGGCGCTCGCCGCATCGGTCGGACCGGTTGAGTTGCGCGCCGAGCAGCGGTGTGAGGTGCTCCTGAAAGTCGCTCAAGTCGGCGGTGACGGCCAGCCGGAAGGCGTTCGCCGGCTCGGCGGAAACCGATCCCCATACCGTGAACGTGACCGGCTGGCCCGCAATTTCAACCGAGGTCTTGACGGGCGGAATCTTCAGCACCACGTCTCCACGCCGCACCTGTGCAGCAAGGACAACAACCTGTGACGCACAAGCAACGGTGACCAGCAATAGAGACGGCGCGCGCATGGAAATGTAGTGGACGCGGGCGATCGGCGCTCAGTTTCGGGGCCGCGGAGCGTAACCGGACGAGCGTGGAATCCATCCAACCGACCATACGGTCTTGTTGGAGGTTTAGTCAAAATGAAGAAAGTTCTAGTTGTGTCACTGCTCGGACTTGTGTCGTCAGTGGCCGCCCGGTCGCAAGCTTCGGCGGGATTCGGAGCCGTGTCCGGAGTCGTCATCCAGGCGGGTATGGACACCATGCCCGAAGCCGAAGTGGTGCTTTCCAACGCCGCCTTAGGCACGCGGTACACGATGATCAGCACCGATGATGGCGTCTTCAATTCACCGACGGTGGTTCCATCGACCGGGTACGTACTGGACGTGAGTAAAAAGGGCTACCGGAGCTGGCAGTCCGGCACTTTCACGGTTTCCGCCGGGCAGACGGCTGAGTTTAAGGTTGCGCTGGAGGCTGCGGGCACCACCAACGAAATGGAGGCGGGCATGTTGCCGGTGGACGCGAATCCGGCTGGCACGTCCGACGTGGTGACGCCGGAAGAACTGGAGCGGCTTCCCGCCAGCGGACGGCGGCTGGACGGTTTGGTTCCGCTGGCTCCGGCCGTGACCACGGCTCTGACCCAGCCCGGAGTCATGGTTACGCGAGGCCTGCCGTTTTCCAACATCGCGTTGACCGACGGCGTGGATACCACCAACAACTATTTCCTGGAAAAACCGGGGCTTGCGGGGCAGGTCCCGCAGGACGCCGTGGAAACCTTTCAAGTTTTGTCCGACAATTTCTCCCTGGAATACGGACGCGCCATGGGGGGCATTGTGAACACCGCGACGCGCAGCGGAGGCACCGGCTACCACGGTTCGGCTTACGAATATTTCCGCAGCCGCGGCCTGGAATCGAAGGACCCGTATGCCGCCGGGTACGACACCCGCCAGTTACAGCACCAGGCGGGCGCTAATGTGGGCGGGCCTATCTACGGCGACCAGTTATTCTTCTTCGCCAATCTGGAAGCGCTGTACCGGAACGAGCAGGGTTTGAACCGTATTACCAGTCCGCTGATCGCCGACCCCACGGGCCGTTTCGTGCTGGCTTCGAATTGCACCGCCACGGCGGCACAGTGCGCGGCCGCCACCAGGTTCCTGCAGTCCCAGATGAACGTGCTGGAGCCGGAGTCCGCGCATTCGCTCAACGGCTTCGCCAAGATCGACTACCGGCGCAGCGACCGCAACAGTTTCAGTTTCGACGCCAGCGCCGCGCACTGGCGCGCCCCCAGCCTGGCGCAGAGCGGGGATGTGGCGCCCAACGGCGGCCTGATCGGCGATCCCACACAGCGCGAGGAATCGCGCTTCGCCAAAATCGGCTGGATCGGCACCGTCAGCGCGGAGACACTCAATGACCTGCGTATCGGGGTCTTCGAGGATAAGATCTCCGAGTATCCATCGGGGACGAAATTTTCCACGGGGCTGCTGGGGATTGACATCGCGGGAACCAACGTGGGCGCGACCCTGCCTTACACTACTGTGGTCCCCAGCGAGCGCCGCTACCAAATGGTGGAGAACCTGCACTTCACTTCCAACTCGCACCTGTTCCAGGTGGGCGCCGATTTGTCGAAGACGCAGGATTATGTCGCCTCACTGTTCAACCCGGCCGGCGCTTACACGTATAATTCGCTGACGGCGTTTGCGCAGGACTTCAGCGGCGGCGGCAGGAACTATACCTCCTTCAACCAGACGTTTGGCAATCCCGTGCGCACCCTGGGCCTTAAGGAAGCCTACTTCTATGGCGGGGACACCTGGAAGGCATCGCAGCGTTTCACCGCGGAATTCGGCTTCGGCTACCAGAGATATTTCCTGCCGCAGCCAACTGCGGTCAGCACATCCTATTTCCAAACGGCCTCCATTTCTTCGCCGTGGCTGGATTTCACTCCGCGCGCGGCCCTGGCCTATATGGTGAATGAGCGGACCGTGGTGCGTGTGGGCTACGGCTTCTACTACGCTCCGTTCCCGGGCCAGTTGCTGGATACGCTGTTTCTCGGCAATGGCGTTTACCAGACGAATATCTCCGTGAACCCGAACCAGTCCGGCGCACCGGCGTTTCCGGCGGTGGTTCCATTGGTCACCAAGATTCCAACAGGCACCGGGAATGTTGTGTACGCGACATCCAGTCTGCGAAACCCGCACGCGCAGCAGGGCAATCTCGCCATCGAAAGACGCGTGGGGAAAGACGCGACCTTGACCATCGGTTACATCAACAGCCGCGGATACAGGCTGTGGACAGCGCAGGACGTGAACCTCACGACGCCCACCAAGACCGAGACCTACACCATCGACAATAGCGCCGGCCAGGCGGTTGGCACCTTCCCGACATCGTATTGGACGGCGAGGGACAATGCCAACAACGCGCATGTCTACCAGGTGGATAACGGCGGATCGTCCTGGTACAACGCTTTGACCATGCAGTGGCGCATGCGGATACAGCACGGATTTAACCTGTGGGCGTCGTACACCTGGTCGCACTCCACGGACAACCTTGGTGTCAACTCGGCGCAGGGCTTCGCGCTTCCCAGCCATTCGGGCACCGATTACAACGCGGACAAAGGCCCGTCGGCGTTTGACCAGCGCCAGCGGGCGGTGGTGCGCTGGACGTGGGACCCGGCGTTGCCCAAGGGCAGCGGGGCGACCGCGCGTTATCTACTGAATGGCTGGACGTTCTCCGGCCTTTTGACGCTGGCTTCCGGGCAGCCGGTGACGCCGCTGGTTATGGTGCAAGGCCAGCAGTTCTCCGGCGCCACGATGGATTACACCACTTCGCTGAACGGCGCCGGATTGTGGAACCGCGTGCCATTCGAATCCGTGGGGAGCCTGCATACCGCGCCGGTCTACAACGTGGATGCGCGGCTGGCGCGGTCGCTGCCGCTTACCGAGCGGATCAAGGGGACCGTGGCGCTGGAGGTCTTCAACCTGATGAACCGGCAAGCCGCCACGGCCATCAACGCCATCGCGTTTGTTGCAGCGGCGCCGCTGGCAGCCGGTCTAGTGAACGGCCCGACGGCCGGCGTCATCAAGCCGGTGGCGACCGCCGGCCAGGGCATCGCCTCGCAGAGCTTTCCGGACGGCACCAACGCGCGCCGCTGCCAACTGGCGTTGAAGTTTACGTTTTGAAACTGGGGGCCGGGGGCCGGGGGCGGGACTTTCAGAGCTCGAGCGCAGACCTGTGTATTTCAGGTCTGTATCCCTGGCGAATGCACCGAACGATTGGTTCCGGGGTCAGGACTGTAACAGTCAAACCATTTGGCTGCTGCTCCTTTTTCAGGTAGCCCTCGGGCGACCACAGCAGTAGCGCCTCGTCCCACACCAGATAACTGGAGCCGTCGATCTGTACGAACGAACCATCGGGCAGCGCGTTCCAGGCCGCCTGGTGGGTGACCTTCGCCCCCCGGCTGTCGATTCGCGCAGGGTGCAGTTCCGCATCGATCTCATCCGCGAGGAGCCGGCTCCCTGTATCCGGCTCACCCGGGCGCTGCCGTGCGTTCCGGAAGGCGTCCCGAAACGTGTTGAACCGTGGGCGCCGGCACTCGGCACAAGGTCTGTGCCCGGCGGCCAGCGACACGGCTTCGTCCAGAAAGAAAAGCTCGGTGTAAAGGCCCGGGGCCATCATTGAACGCCGCCGCCCCTTGAATTCCAAGAGGCAGGTAATCCAACGCCGGCTGCTGAACTGGCGGACGATCTCGCGTTGATCGTTGTGCAGCGCCCCACCCCGGTTGCCCATAAACGCTCCACGAGCGGGCGAGCTAAAAATCGCCCCGCAGGGGTCCACACGGTTCTGTAAGGGCATTTTGGATTCCGAAACTCATATGATCGCACGGTTGCGACAGCGGTTTGGAGCGCCTTTCGATGCCGGCGTGGCAGCCCGCAGGCCCTCGCGATCCACCATAACCTTTTACCGCCCGGCAGCGAACCAACTTCCGACAACCAATGATTGATTCAGCGAGTCACCGTTTCTTTGCGAGGTCACTAAACCGTGACCTCCGGGAGTGTGACATGGAACACATAACTTTGAGGAGAATACGATGAAGCTTCGCAGTTTTTTCAGCATACTGGTCCCGCTCATTGGGGCCGCTACTGCCCTCCACGCCGATAACGATCAGAACGTTCTGGTAGTTACGGCCTCAAACGCCGCCACGAACCAGCTCCTGGTTTACACGTCCGGCGGCAAACTGATCCAGACGATTCCTACCCAAGGTCAGGGTGGCGCCAGCGGCAATGCCGGCGGCATCGCAACGCAAGGCAGCCTGCTCGCTGTGGTGAATTTTGGCTCGCAGTCCGTCTCTATGTTTGAACGCGGCGACGGCGGCTTTGCGATGAAGCAGTTGGTGCCCACGGCCTCCAGCCCGGTCAGCGTAGCCTTCGCCGCCGGCCATCTTTACATCCTCGGCACTACCAAGGTTGAGTCTCACCGGATGTATGGCTCCAACGTAAATTCCAATCCCGATGGAGTGGTGACGCTGCTCAAGGCCGATGGGTCCTCCGCCCAGGTGGGTGTGGTGCCGAACCAGCTAATCATCACGGAAAAAAGCAACACGATTGAGACGGTTAACTTGCTTCCCGATGGATCTGTGAGTGGGGTTCCCACACTGGCACAGAACATTCCGGCCAACGTCAATGCACCGTTCGGATTGGTTACGCGCGGCAACAATGCCTACGTCACCATCGCCCATGCCGATGAGATCAGCCTGGTCCGCGATGGGAAGGTTCTGACCGTCACCGGCTCCGGCACACAGCATGCGCCTTGCTGGCTGACACTGGTGGGACCGTTTCTGTTCTCGAGTAATTCGCCCAGCATGACCATTTCCCGGTATGCCGTCTACGGGCAGAAGATCGTGCAGGACGCAGCCATTGCCGCGCCATTGAATGGTAGTCCGAGCGATATCGCCTCGGCAGCGGGATTGGTGGCGGTGATTGACGGCGGCGGCCATCTATCGATATTCAGCGTTGACGAGGATGGCGTCCTGACCCTGCAAGCGGCGGCCACCATCAGCAGTGCGGCCAACGGCGTTGCAGTAGTCCAGCGCGAGGACTGAGCGGAGTGCCAATCCGATCTGCTCCGTGATTGCCAGCACCCGCGCTGAGTTTTGGACGGTTGCTGCTGCGGGCCGCTCCAGCGGCTGGGATGCGCGGGCGGTTGCGAGCGCGGTGCGGATGGCTTCGACGGCGGCGGTGCAGCGGCGGGGTGGGCTCGGGGCGGATTAACTCGCCGCCGTTATGCCGTCTCGCGCTGCGCAATCCGCTCCAGCCCGCGCTCGCGGATTTCCTGTTCGCGCATCAGATATTTCTGCACCTTCTTGGTTACGGTCTGCGGAAACCCATCCACGAATCGAATATGCTGGGGGATCTTGAAGTAGGCGATCTTGCCGCGGCAAAAGGAGCGAATCTCAGCTTCGGTGGCCTGCTCGCCGTGTTTCAATTGCACCCATGCCGCCACGGTTTCGCCCAGCTTGGCATCGGGCAGGCCGATCACATAGACATCGGCGATCTGCGGATGCGTGTGCAGGAAGTCCTCGACTTCGCGCGGATAGATGTTTTCGCCGCCGCGGATGATGGTGTCTTTGGCGCGGCCCTTGAAACTGAAGTAGCCGTTGGGATGCATGGCGGCCAGGTCGCCGGTGTGCAGCCAGCCTTCGGCATCGATGGGCGTGTCGCAAGTGACGGGCGTGTCGCCGGTGCCGGGTGTGTCCGTGGCCGCGAAGTCTTCGTCGTAGCCCTGCATCACCAGGTAGCCGCGGGTACACAACTCGCCGGTCTCGCCCACCGGCACGGGCTGGCACGTCTCGGGATTCACGATCCGCACCTCGGTGTTGGCCAGCGCGGCGCCTACGGTGGTGACGCGCAGTTCCATGGGGTCGTCCACGCGCGACATGGTAATCACGGGCGACGACTCGGTCTGGCCATAGGCGATGGTCATTTCGGGGCAGTGCATACGGTCGGCCACCCGCCGCATAATTTCGATGGGGCAGGGCGCGCCCGCCATCACGCCCGTGCGCAGACAGGTGAGATCGAACCGGCTAAGCTCCGGGTGCTCCAGTTCCGCGATGAACATGGTGGGGACGCCGTAGATGGCGGTGGCGCGCTCACGGTGAACGGCTTCGAGCGTGGCCAGAGCGTCGAACTGCGCCGAAGGCAGAATGAGCGCCGCGCCGGTCACTACCGACACCATGCACCCGATGACGCAGCCGAAGCAGTGGTATAGCGGCACGGGCGAGCAGATGCGGTCCCGCTCGGTAGCTTCGAGCGCCAGCGAGATCGCCATCCCGTTGTTGACCAGGTTGCGGTGCGTCAGCAGAACGCCTTTGGGCGAGCCGGTGGTGCCGGAAGTGTACTGGATGTTGGCGACATCGCCAGGGACTGCGGCGTTTGCGGCGAAATCGGCGCCGACGGCCAGCATGGCGTCCCACGAGGGGTCGCCCAGCCAGACCACGTGTTGCAGCGGGAGCGACTGGCCGCTGCGCGATTCATCGAGAATATCGCGGTAATTGGCCCGGGCGTCGTGTTCGCGCAGAAACAGAGCGCGGATGCGAGACTTCTGGAGCACGTAGCGCAACTCGTGCGAGCGGTACGCCGGATTGACGTTGACCAGGACCACGCCGGCGCGGGCGGCGCCATATTGCAGCAGCACCCACTCCAGGCAGTTGGTGGCCCAGATGCCGGCCCGGTCGCCGGGGCACAGGCCCAGGCCGGCCAGTCCGCGCGCGGTGCGGGTGGCCTCACCGTCGAGTGCAGCCCAGGTGAGACGGACCGATTGATGACAGACGACCAGGGCTTCGCGATCCGGGAACCGGGCTGCGGCCGAAGCCAAGGCTTGGGCAATGGTGAGATCCAGCAGCGGGACCTCAGGGCCGCGCGTGTAACTCAGAGGGGGCACCCGAACAGTCTACTGCTCGCCAGATACCGGCGGCAAGTACGTACGGCAAGTACGGCTACGCCGTGCGCGCGGCCTTTTCCCGGGCCTTTTTCAGCTTCCTGGGCAAACGGGATTTGTTCTTAGGGGCGAATCTCCCCCAGTTCTTGGGTTTCTTCGGTTTGGGGACGACCGCCGCCGCAACCACCGGCGTCGCCTCTTCAACCGGCTTTGGCTCTTTAGCCGGCTTGGGCTCTTTAACCTTCTTCGGCTCTTTAACCGCCTTTGCCTCTTTAGCCGGCTTCGCCTCTGCTTTTTCTTTCTTTTCTGCCATAATATGCTGCCGTGTTCAGTATAGCGTTACGAAGCCGGTCGATGCCGGGTGGCCGGTGGCGGGTGGCTGGTGGCCGGTGGCTGGTGGCTGGTGGCCGGTGGCTGGTGGCCGGTGGCCGGTTTACGAGCATGGTTTTGTGATCCTTCGGGCACACGTGTAGCGTTCTGCGTTCAATAGTCGTTTATGAATAAGGTGGGACAGACCATCGTCTTGTGTGGTCTGTTGGGATGGGCGTTCCGCCCGCGAAACTTCATTAAAAACCACGCCAGGCTCCGGGAGATTCCGGATGGACGAGGTGGTTTTTCGACCCTGTCATGCTTCGCCAGACACTCGCCGGTGTAGTTTTGAACGCGGGACTGGATAGGGAGGCGGTTACTGGATGGGGAGGCAGTTCGCCGCTTCAACCAACTCCACGCGTGCGCGGTCATGCCCAATCACGTCCCCGCGATCTCCAACGGGACACCGCAAATGCCCACCTTCATGCGATGGCTCAAAGAGAGAATGGCGAGGGTCAAGCGCGGGCTGGGTGACAGACGACACAACCCGATCGTCCGTCCTACCCCACGCGCCGCGCCAGATCCAGCACGTGGTAAAGCACCAGCAAGATCATCAATACCAGGTAGGCGCGCAGACTCAGCAGCGAGATTCGCACGCTGGCCGTCATGGGCATGGGGCCGAGGTCTTCGATGTTGACCTTCTGCTCCGGGAGATCGTCCAGCGGGTGAACTACCACGAAATGGTTGTGGAACTCAGCGGTTCCGATCGTGTTTGGATTGGTTTTGAACATCGTCGCCATTTTCGTTTCTCCTTTTTCTCGCCCGGCTTTCTCGCCCGGCCTATCCAGCCGGGAACAGGTTCGGGGCCGCAACCTGCGCGGCCAAAATCAATGAAAGTGCGAACAGAACAATGATTACAGTCCAGTTCACCAGATTATTCCAGGGCTTGTTGGCGTACTCTCCCAACAGCGCCTTGTCGTTCAACAACAATTGCAGGAAAATGATCGCCGAAGGCAGCATGACGCCCGCCAGTACCTGTACCCCCAGAATGATCAACTGCAAAGGCGCGCCGGGAATCAACACCAGTCCCGCCGCCGCGGCGACCGAAAGCAGGTAGGCCAGGTAAAAGCCCGGCGCCTTGCGGAGCGGAAGCTGCAAGCTGTGCGGCCAACCGCGAACCTCGCCGTAAGCCCACGCGCTCGAAAGGGAGATGGCCGTGGTGCCCAGCACCGCCGCGTTGATCATCATCAGCAAAATGGCGTTCTTGACCCAGCCGCTGCTGAAGCTGCCGATGTCCATCGCCATCTGCGCCGGGTCGGTGAAGGTGAACCCGTGTACTCGCGAGGCATTGCCGGCGATCATCATGCAGCCGGCCACGGTAATGGTGATGCAGGCGCCCAGGAACGTGTCCAGGCGCGCCCACTTGACGTCGGCAAATCGCAGGCGCTTATCGGCGATGCAACTCTGCTGGAAAAAGAGCTGCCAAGGAGCCACCGTGGTGCCGACGATGGCGATCACCAGGAACATCAGGCTCGAAGTCAGCCCGCCGGCGGGCATAGCAGGCACCAACGAATCGCGCACAATCTGCGCGATCGGCGGACGCATCCAGTAAGCGATCGCAAACCAGGCCAGGTCCAGCAGGCACAGGAAGACCACGATGCGCTCCCAGCGGCGATAGCTCCCGCTCAATACGATCATCACCAGCGCGGCGGCCACGATGGGGACGCCGGCGCGCGGGTCCACGCCCATTTTGGTCAACGCCAGATTGATGGCCGCGAACTCCGTGACCAGCGTCAGAAAATTCACCAGCTCCAGATCGACCAGCGAAAAGATCCCCCACCATTTCCCGAACCTCTGGTAGATCATGGCGGCATGGCCCTTGCCGGTTGCAATGCCCAGCCGCACTACCATCTCCTGTATGAAATAAGTTACCGGCAATAAGAGCAGAACCACCCACAACAAATGGGTTCCGTATTGCGCCCCAGCCTGGCTGTACGTGGACACCGCGCCGGCATCGTTGTCCGCCACCATCACGATGAGCCCGGGACCGAAGACCATCAGGAAGGTCAACAGATCGCGAGTCCATTTGGATTTCACCACGCGCCCGCGGACCGGCACGATTTCGGTGTCGAAACCGGACGCGAGCATGTTCAGTGTCTTGTTGTTCATGCGCATCTCCTTTGCCTTGGCGCAAACCCACCGTCTTGGCGCATACACCGCCTTACGCGAACACACCAAAGCGCTACGGCCCGGGGCACAAAGACCGCCCGAGAACCGGCTGTTATCGTCGAGTTGGAGATGTCGAAAGGGAAACGAGGACGCCCCGGGAACCGGAGCGTTGGCTTCGCCCTCCGCACTCACCACCGTAATATCTGGGGGAGAGGCGGCGGGCCAGGCGATAGCAGGCAGGCTATCGAATTACCGCCGGAACTCCCACGCCATTGCTCCCGTACTGGGAGGTTGATCGTCGTTAGGTTCCATATACCTTTCTGGAGGCGAGCGAAACCTGGGAGGGAACAAAAAGGGGCGTTTCCCCAAAAGACCATTCCCACCGGCGGAAGAAATGGCCAACTATCTTCGTGCGCGGCAAGCAGGGCGCAGAGCGATTGCTGACGGATTCCCCCACTGGCCCAAGCTTCAGCACCGCGCGCCGTGAGAGATCCCCAAGATCTAAATCCCCAAGATCTAAATCCAAATGACCTCAGCCACATTAGAGAAACCCTTAACCCGGGAGTCCCTGGTCTACCCTGACGAACATCTTTCGACACCGGAGGGCAGTGGCCTGTTTGCCGCGCGGACGCCTCGCCTACCGAGGATCCATGCAAATCCGAGTGAAGCGGCTCCAACCGCGAACCGGCTCCATCCTTTCTAAAGGTACCCTTACCACTTCCGTGGTGTCAACCAAAAAGAGTCAACTAAAAAGCCTTTAACCCAAGAGCTTGCGCGCCCATCTGCCGGGAAACCTCCATCTTGCAGGGAAACCTCCATCTGCCGGGAAAACCCCCATCCGGCGTGAAAAAGGGCTACACTGTCAGCAATCGGACAAAAGCTGCTTCCTGAGGAGGTTGGAAATGAACAAGAACTTTGCTACCGCATTCGTGGGTCTCTGGTTGGCGCCGGCTTTATTGGCTCAGCTTGCGACCACAACTTCGTTGGTCGGAACCATTTCGGATTCGAGCGGGAAAGTGATCCCGAGCGCCAAGGTCACGGCCGTGGAAACGGGCACCGCCGATACCTACACCGCCACGACGAACGCCCAGGGCTACTACTCGCTGGAGTTCGTCCGCGTAGGCACGTACAACCTTACCGCCGAGTCGCCCGGGTTTCAGAAGGCGACGACCACCGGCATTATCGTCGACATCAACCAGACGGTGCGCACCGACGTCACGCTGGCCGTAGGCACCATATCCCAGTCGGTCACGGTTGAGGCCGCTGGCA
Organism: Candidatus Acidiferrales bacterium; assembly: GCA_035570275.1. Classification (GTDB taxonomy): domain Bacteria; phylum Acidobacteriota; class Terriglobia; order Bryobacterales; family Bryobacteraceae; genus DATMNI01. The sequence continues at coordinate 20,643 of DATMNI010000462.1, forward strand.
CCGCTATCAAGACCGACGATGCCGCCGTTTCGGAGATCATCAGCACCCGCAACGTGGCGGAGCTGCCGCTGAATGGCCGCGACGCGATGCAACTGGCCGTTACCACGCCTGGCGTGCTCCAGGGGAGTAAGACGTCCTTCACCGGCGTGCCGCCGGGCGAGGATTTCGTGGGCGCGGGGACGCGCGAGATTTCCAACAGCCTGTCGCTCGATGGCATCAGCATCATGAACAATCTCATCACCGTCACCAACACCCGGCCTATGGTCGAAACGGTGCAGGAGGTGGAGGTGCAGACCGGCACCTACTCGGCCCAGTATGGCGCTTATATGGGCGTTCACATCAACGTGGTCACCAAGTCCGGCACCAACCAGATCCATGGCGCTCTGGTGGAATTCCTCCGCAATCAGGTGCTGGACGCCCGGGGCTTCTTCACCCTGCCCACCCCCGCCAACCCGACAGCGGCTAAGCCGCCGCTACGCCAGAACCAGTTCGGCGTCGAGTTCGACGGGCCGGTTTACATTCCGAAAATTTACAACGGCAAGGACAAAACCTTCTTTATGGCATCGTACGAAGGCTTCCGTCTGGTGCAGCAGTCGACGTCGCTGTCGACTCAAATGCCGGCAGCTTTTTTCACGGGCAATTTCTCGTCGGTGCCCACTTCGGCGATCACGGGCGGCGCCATCAAGGATCCGCTGAACGGCAATACGCCGTTCCCTGGCAATATCATCCCGGCAGTGCGCCTCTCACCGATTATCGCCAAGCTGCAACAGTACTATCCGGGGACCAACCTGCCCGGCCTGGCCAGTAATTTCTCGGTACCGGTGCCGACCACCCAAAGCTACAACCAAACCAATGACCGCATCGATCAGAATATCGGCGACAAAGTCCGGTTGTATGTGCGCGCCCACAGGCAGAGCTGGAACGTGTTTGGCGGGAGTGCCATCCCGGTCAACGGTTCTACTACGCCCACCGACGTGACCAACTACACCGTCGGCTACACCCACACGCTGACGCCGAGCCTGGTAAACGATTTCCGGTTGGGCCGGAATTTCGTAAACACCGCGACGGTCAACCCGTTCTCCAGCAATAACCAAAAAACCGCCGGCTCCGATTTGGGTATCACGGGCTTCACCGGAGACTCCATCTACAATAACCCCGGCATTCCGGACTTCAGTGTCACCGGCTTCAACGGATTCGGCAACGGCGGAACCAACTGGTACCAGAATGACAGCACCAGTCAACTCTCGGAACAAATCAGTTGGAGCCACGGCGCGCACAACATCATGGCCGGGATGGAATTCCGCAGGCTGGCAACCGGCCGGGCAGCCGTCAACAGCGCGCGCGGCTCGTTTACGTTTAACGGTCTGCTGACCGGCTATGCGCCTGCCGATTTTGTGCTTGGATTGCCGCAGTCCTTCAGCACGCCGGGGCCGGAGGTCCGCGGACGGACTGCCGAATGGCGCGATGGCTTCTTCGTGATGGACAAATGGCAGGTGTCGCGCAAACTCACGCTCAATTACGGGATCCGGTATGAGCTACCCACGGTGCCGTATACCATCAACGGGGTGGCCACCGAACTGAATCCGACCCAGACCGCCCTGGTTGGGGGAACGCCCGGCTACGGCTTTATCGCCCCCAACCACAACGATTGGGCGCCCCGCCTCGGCTTCGCCTATCGCTTCAACGACAAGACTGTGTTCCGGGCCGGTGGTGGCATCTATTACAACCCCAACCAGACCAATAGCTATACGTTCCTGAACACCAACCCGCCCTACACCACGATCCTTAACTGCACCTGGTCTGCCGGACTCACGCCGCCCACTTTGGCCAACCCGTTTGGCTCGGCGGGGGTCTGCCCGACGGCGCCCACTGCCGGCCTGATCGTGACCGATCCCTTTCATCAGCCCACGGCTCGCATGAATCAATGGAGCGCCGGTCTGGAGCGCCAGTTGTGGCGGGGCGGCGGTTTCGAGGTGCAGTATCTGGGCTCGCATTCCTATCACCTGGACCGCAGCTTTTACAACAACACCCCGCTTCCCGGGCCGGGTTCCGTGAACGCGCGCCGGCCGAATCCGTTGTTTGGCCCCATCCGCACCATCAACACCGACGAGATCGCCAACTACGAGAGCATGAGCGCTATTTTCCACCAGCGAATGACGCGAGGCTTGCAGGTGCTGGCCAGCTACACCTGGTCGCATACGCTGGATGTCACCACCGATTCCAACGGCGGAGGCACACCCATGAATCCCTATTGGTGGAAGGCCGATTACGGCAACTCCAACTGGGACGTTCGTCACCGTTTTGTCGCCACCTTCGTTTACGACATCCCATTCTTCGCGGTGTCCAATCCGCTGTTGAGAGGCGCGTTCGCCAAGTGGCAGGCCAACGGCATCGTCACGCTGCAGAGCGGCTTTCCGTTCAACGTCTCCACCTCAACCGACACTGCCAACACCGCTTCCAGCGGCACCTACCGGCCGGACCTGGTTCACGCGGCGAGCGACAACTGTGGACGTGGGCATCTGGTGGGATGCATCGACGCGACGGCTTTCACGGTGGCGGACTTGTATCCCATCGCGCCGACCAACTTCGCGTACGGGAATGCCGGCCGCAACCTGCTCCACGGCCCGGGCTCCCAGACGGTCAATTTCTCGGTGTTCAAGAACTTCCCAATCAGGGAGCGGCTGAAGTTCCAGATTCGCTTCGAGACCTTCGCCCTGTTCAACCATACGAATTTCGGCAACCCATCGGCGACCATCAACACGTCGTCCTTCGGCAACATCACCGGCGCCTCCGGCAACCGGAACATTCAGTTGGGAGCGAAACTGCAGTTCTGAGGTAGCACAGCCATTCCTGCCCGTGTTTCGTCGGGCAGGCCCGTCCGGTTCATAGGCATTACGAATAAGGGCCGTTGCCAAACTGGCCACCGCCCGCGCCAACGAGTCAGCTTCCCAGAGAGGACTTCTGGACCGTGCCGACTCGGTTAAATCAGCTCGTGCATTCGTCGATCCGCGCCAAATCGGCGTTGACTTCTTGACCCCAGTTCGCCCCCTGATCGGCACAAACGAAGCCCGGGTCCGCCAAAACCCGCCAACGAAGTCCGCAAACGGCCACCACTTGTTGGAGGGGACTACTGGGAAGTTTTCTTTCCACCAACCGGCCCCAAAAAAACAGTAAGATTTATGATACGGTTCGCGCGGTATTCTTGTTATCTGGAATGAGCGGTCGCAAAGCAGCGCTTCGGCGCCGGGATCTGGACCGATAAAGAGGAGCAGAACATGACTACAACAAAGATTGCACTTTTTGCAGGTGCCGCAGCGATCGTCGCGGGCGGCCTGGTGTTGGGAATCAGAATGAATCCGTCAACTTCAACCAACGATGGACACGGCACCATCGCCGCCCCTGCGGGGGTTGCGGCAGTAAAGCAAGGCGGTCAACCGGACCAGGTTAACCCTTTCACCAACGTAGCATCAATCCCTGCAACCGTGGATCCGTCGACCATCCGATTTGAAAAGCTCAGGATGGTCGAACTGGCTTCCAAGACGAAAACCACTACCGACGCTCAGGATTGCAAGGAGCGGCAGTTCCGCGATCCGGACGGCTCGAATTGCCAGACTACCAACGTCGTAGAACGCGTCAAAGCCCTCGCGGCAACGTATTCCTTCAACGGGCCCGCGGTTTCCTCAGGCGAGGCCACTCCCGGCCGCGATACTTTCTCTGTATATTTCCGCCCGGAAGAGGTGGGTGTCGATGGCCCGGTCCAGAAACTGAAGCGCGATCAAGCCGCGTCATACTTCCAAATCAGCACTCACCGTGCAATGGTCCAGCAAGAGGTCATCGACAAAGCGCATTCGAACTTCTGTGAAGGCAGCTATGTCGATGGCAGTTGGGTGCACAAAGATGCAAAGTGCCAGGATCAGGTGCAGTATACCAACCAATCCGTGCCCTCGCCGTATCTGACGGTGCAAGTCGATTTGCGGCCGCCGGTCGCTACCAAGTAAGACTAACGTAGCTAGCGTTCGAATACGTGACCGTCGGGCCGAAAATTAGCTGGGACAATTGATTCGAGGGGCCCTTCCAATAAGGGCGGGCCCATCGCTTCATGCCCAGGCTGGAGCTATTTCGGGAAGCACTCCCTAACGGTCGCGGCTCGGATCGGAGCCGCGCGCGTCAGCAAGCGGTGTCTACGCTGTACTAAGCTTTTTGCGGCCCGCCAACCCCTCCAAGCACATCGCACACCTCCCGCGCTGACGGCCTGCCCCCCGGGCGCCGGTCCAGCATCCGCAAGATCAGCCGATCTACTTCCTGGGGAACACCGTTCCGCAATGAACCGATCGCCTCCACCGGCCGGCATTCAATCGCCTCAAACACATCCAGCAGTGTTTCCCCTGCAAACGGATGTTGCCCTGCGGTCAACTCATATAAGAAAGCCCCCAGCGAAAACACGTCAGACGCACTGGTGGCGGTCTCCCCCCGGAGGATCTCTGGCGGCATGTACAGCAGGGTTCCGGAAAGCGTGCCCGATATGGTTCCTGACGCGCCCATCGAGCTCGGCTCAGGCCCCACTGCTCCGCCATCCCGCGCCAGACCGAAATCCAGGATCTTCACTACCCCGTCTTTGCGTAGCATGATGTTCTCCGGCTTCATATCGCGATGCAGGATTCCCGCCGTGTGCGCGGCGGACAAAGCTCGCGCGGCTTGCCCACCCCAATCCATCGCCTGCGCGATCTCCACCCGGCCCGCGTTCATGATGGCTCGAAATGTAGCACCGTCGACCCACTCCATCGCGATGAACAATCCCGTCGGAGATTCTCCGGATTCGTACACAGTGACGATATTGGGGTGGCATAACGCCGAGGCAGCCCGCGCTTCTGTCTCGAAGCGGTCCACCGCCTGCGCGCTAACGGTCAGGTGGCGGCGCAGGATCTTCAGTGCGACTGGCCTGCCCTCGCGGTCATGAGCCAGATAGACTTCGCCCATCCCGCCAATGCTGATCAGCGACTCGACCTCGTAATCCGCTACGCGTTGACCCGGTGCGAGCTCACTAGGTTGACCATCCAGCAGGTCGGCCACGACGTGCGTGGGCGGCGCCGCCAGCAGCCCATCCTTGGAATCCGCTTCCAATAGGGATTCGACTTCCTCTCGCAGTGCTGGGCTGGCATGAGCGAGCAACGTGCCGCGCTCACCCACCGGCAACTCCAGCGCTTCGTGATATAAGCGCTCGATCTCCTCCCACGGGGCCGGCGGGTTCATGACGATTCGCGATTCATCTGGCGTATCAACCAGCTCCGCGCCAGCCGCCAGTCGCGATTCACCGTAGCGACGGAAACCCCCATCGCCTCGGCTGTCTCCTCGACGCTGAGGCCCCCGAAGTAGCGCGCCTCCACCACCATGCTTTTGCGCGAGTCGATGGCGTGGAGAGCTTCGAGCGCCTCATGCAGCGCCACAATCTCAGCGGCCTCCTGATGGACTGCCGGTTGGATATCATCAAGCGAGATATTGGCCAGCCCGAGGCCGCGCTTACCAGAAAGGCGGCTCTTGGCGTGGTTGACCAAAATCTGACGCATAGCCTTACAGGCCACCGCGTAGAAATGACACCGGTCATGGAACGAGGCGTTTTCAGCATTGGCTAGCTTCAGGTACGCCTCGTTGATCAGCGCCGTGGGTTGGAGGGTGTTATTATGCGGGTTCTGGCTCCAGGCGCGGCGCGCGATACGGTGCAGTTCGGCGTAAACCAGAGGCATCATTTTGTTGAGCGCGCTCTGGTCGCCGCTGCTCCACTCGGCCAGCAGCCTGGTCACTTCGCCCTGGGGATTCGTCTCCGGCACTTTCCATGGAGTATACAGCCCGCCGATTACAAATCAATGTCGATTACAAATCAATGACGTTAGCGGCTAAGATGGTGCATCTCCCACAGATCGCGTCGAGTTTGCGAGAGGATCGGCCGGACTGCCAGCATTCCGGTGGGTCCGATGCTCTTCTCCAGATACTTCAGCTCCTTGAAGTGACTCTCCAAAGCGGGGTCCGGAGCGACTTCCAGGCCGGCTTCGCGGCGCATGAGATCGCCTTTGGCGCGCGCGCTGAGCTCTAACGTCAGGTGCAGGTAGGTGAGCATGTCGCCGCGCACCTCCGGAGGGAAGGCATCGTTCAAGGACATCAGATAGGCGCCCTGCGGGGTCTGCTTGAATTCACCGCTGGCGATCATGGCGATCAAGTCGATATCCTGGTCGAGCTTGCCACCCAACCACCGGTGCAGGCTCCGCTCACTGAAGTAGAATACGACCATGAAAATCAGCGTAAGCCCTGCTACCGTGGCCGCCGTTGAGCCGGCCGGCGATAGCACGCCTTGGTTGAATAAGGAATGCAGCATCATCGCCGCCACCAGCCCCGGTGCGAACTGACGCGCACCGCGCCAGTGCCGGCTCTCCGACAGATATACCGAAATGAACGCTCCAATCGCGGCCACACCCCCGTGCATCACGGCTGTGCCGAAACCGCGCATTAACCAAACGCCGACGCCTCGCCCCTTGAGCACTTCCAGATAAGAAACGTTTTCCACCAGCGCGAAGCCGGCGCCTATGGCGAATCCGCAGATGGCCGAGTCGACCATGAAGGCAACCCGCGCCGTTGCAATCAGAAAAACCCAGAAAGCCCCTTTGGCCAGTTCCTCCACCACGGGCGCGCCAAAATGGATGTACCGATCCTGATTTTCGTGGAGTTGTCGAAAAATAACGGTGTTGATTCCGTAGCAAATGGCGGCCGCCATCGCGCCCGCCGCGAGCGCAGTCCCGACCGTTCGCAGCGATACCAGTTTATAGCTGTCCAGCACACGCAGCGCGGCCAGAAACATCAGCACCGGCAGCAACGCCAGGGCTACCCGCAGCGCTTCGTCTATCCACATCGCACTGCCATCAGGAGCCCGCCGATATGCCGAACGTCAGACGGTTCCAATCGCGATCCCGGCGGTATGATATGAACGGAGCCAGCGTCTTCACCAGAAAGATGCCCAAGCCTCCGATTGGCCGGCTTTCCAAATTCAAGGTTAAGTCCGGCGGCGCGGCCGTCAGGGGATTGAACTCCGCCCCCTGGTCGGCGACCTCTACGCTCAACTCACCCGGCGCGGGAACCGAGTATGTAAGGGCCACAACCCCCTGCGTGCCGTCCGGATAACCATGAGAGCACACATTCATAAAAATCTCCTCGATCACGAGATCCAACACGCCGATGCGCGCCTCCGGCAGGCTCGCCTCCAGCGCTCCCGTCCGAACGAACTCCACGGCGGCGTGGAGACATGCGGTGTTAGCCGCCAGCCTCAAAGATCGAGTTGCGGTAGGCACGCTCTCCCCTTAGCCTCCCATGAGCGCCGCCTCGACCGATTCGTAAACGCGGAACAATTGCAAGAGGCCCGTGATTTCGAAGACCTGTTTGACCAAACCCTTGAGGCGGCAGATCCGTAGTGGTCCCCCTTTGTCCTGCAACATTTTGGTTACCGTGATGAAACTCCGGAGCCCCATGCTGCTGACGTATGCCAGCTCTCCCAAGTCGACGACCAGACCAGTCACTCCTTCGGCAATGCAGGCTCTACACTTCTCTTCGAAATCAGGCGCGCTCTCGGCGTCCATGCGGCCGGAGACGAGAAATACCACTTGACCCGCTACCTGCTTTTGCTCGATGGTCACAATGGTAATATTCTCGCACTAAACCGTCGCAAATGCGGTGGCTAGGAGGGGGCCGTCATGGCCGCACTCTTACAAAGTGTTCAGATAGGCGATCAAGTCGGTCATTTCGGGCGCCGTGAACCGGGGCCACGCCAGCTTCTTCTGGTTGATCATGTCGAGCATTCCCGGCCCGTGCTGCCAGAGCGCGGCGACCATTGTAATGTCGGAATACGCGCCTTTTCCCTTCCCCAGTTTGGGCGCGCCGCTCGACGGGTCATTGTGGCACTTTTCGCAGTTCTTTTCGGCAAAGACTTTCTTGCCGCGGTCGGCGCTGCCGGCGGCCAGGAAGTACTGCCGCGCCCACACGTAGGAAATGATCTGCCGCATCTCCTCCTGCGAGAACGTTGGTGATGGCTTCTGCATGCTGGGCTGGTGGTTCCACATATCTACCGCGATCTCGGTCAGCGTGGCATTGTGCAGCCGCGATTCCAGGGCCAGTTTGCCGGCATGGCACCCCGTGCAACCCTTGGACTGGAAGAGCGTCTCTCCGGAGTCGGACGGTGGAAACGAGAAGTTCGTGGCCAGGCCGCGGGTTTCCGGCAGGTTCTGCAGATACACCAGCATGTCGGTGAGTTCCTGCGCCGTGATCTGCGACCACTTCAGCTTCCGCGTGGCGAACTCCTCGCGCATACGGGCGCCGTGGTTCCACATCTGCTGGGCCAGAGCCAGGGGGTCGGCCAGTGATTCCCATTTCGCGACGGGAGGAGCGCCCGACGCGTTCGCCGTGGTGATGTGGTGGCAATCCGCGCAGTGCTTGGCCGTAAATGCCTGTTTGCCCCGCGCCGCATCGCCCGGCCGCTCGAAATAGCGGGCCGAGACGAAATAGGCAAACAGATCGGAAGCGCGTTCGGGGTTGATCTCGGGCTTGGTGATGCCGGTTTTCTTCATCGCCGCCCACATATCGGGGGCGTGATTCCACATCAGGCTGGCCATCACGGCCGGCGTGTAATCGCGGCCGGTCTGCCGGGCCAGGTCGGGCGCCAGACTCCCGCCTTTCCCCCGGATGCTATGGCACGAAACACACTGCTCGCTTTGAAAGAGTTGCTCGCCGCGGCGGGCATCGCCGGGAACGATGTTGGCCGCCAGCGCACTCCAGCCGGTGAGCGCGCTCCATGCAATCACTCGAAGCATGAACATTGCTGGTCTCCTGTTTCGTAAACCCATTTCGTGGCCTATTTCGTCAACTTATTTCGTCAACCGGAGCCCGGTCATGAAAACGTGCGCCCGGAAACCCTCAAACAGGTACAACTGCTCTCCGAAACCGTACCACCGCCATTCGGTATTCCACGATACGTGCTTCTGCAAGGGCAGAGAAAGCCGGCCCAGGGGTTGGTAGTACCGCGAGGAACGCGTGCCGTTAGAGATCATCAGCGAACCGCCCATGGAAATCTTGGGCGCCATACCGGCGATGGTGGGAAGCGCCAGGTCGACCGTCGAACTGGCAGTGTGGGCGTTGTCCAGGTACGACGAAACACCGGGGGCGAAGAACAACCCGAGATAGTCGACATTCGACCGCATGCTGGAGCGGTCGTATTCGGCTACAACACTGATCCGCTTGCCGCCGCCAGGCGTCCAATAGAGTGACACGGAATTGTCGCGGCTTTGAAAATCGTTCTGGATTCCCGGCGTCGGGTTCTGATTGTTCAGTAAGGTGAAATTGGCCTGCACCGATAGCGCGGCGTTCAACTGATACCGCGCCCGCGCCCGCACCCTTTGGTAGTTATACAGGCTGGTACGGAAATAGGTGCGATCGGTGGCGGCGCCTTCGTAATCCAGGTTGAACGAGAACCGCTGCGAAGGCCGGAACGTCAAGCCCGCCAGGCCAACGTTGCGGCTCAATTCGCCGCCGATTTGCGGGCCCAACGGGTCGATCAACCCGGCGCGAACCGAAGCGTCGCCCCAGACGTGGCGGAAACCACCGCGCAGGGTCAATTTGGAGGTGACGTCCAGCAGCACATCCACCTGTTCCTGGTTATTATTCACCACCTCAAGGGCGTTCATTGCCGACGTCAGGGTTTGGCCCGGTATGGTTCCCGTTCTTTCTCCCGGCAGGGTTCCCGTGAACAGAATCTGTTCGGCCACCAATGAAAAGGCGGCATCGTGGTAATGGTCCGTAATCCAGGATTCGACGATGCGAAGCCGCCGGAAGGGCCGCAATTCGAAGCCCGCGTTGCCCGATACGTGCGGCGCGTTGGCCGCACCCGTCCCCAAATCCCGTTGGCCGCTATAGAACAGCAGGGAACTGAGCAGCGCAAAATTGCCCACGGCGCCATCGGTGTACTGGATGTTCGTTTTCGGTTCGCTGTAGAGGAACTGGCCGCTCAGGTCGATCCAGGACGACGGGCTGACAGTTACCAGGAGCTTGCTGTACTTGCTGGTGCCGCGAATCCCGTATGCCTGCTGCAGGGTGTTCAGAACCAGGGTCTGACCCGACAACAGTGTCGTGCGGTCGCCCGGATTGACGCCGCTGGCAGAGGCCTGATCGTCATTCTTGAAGGTAGTTCCGCCCTCTTCCAGCGTCAGGTGATACCGGTTGAACTCCAGGCGGACGCCGCCGCGGTAGTTGTTGCTGCTGTCGCGCTGCAAGGTCGGGACGGCGAATTCATCGTTGGCGTCCTGCACCCAGGTGGTGACCCCGTGGCCGTACCCGGAGTTCCGGTCGAACGAAAGGTACGGGATCACGTGCCTCCCTGGAAATAACGTCAGGTCGATTTTGGCCATCCGGCGGTGCGTGTCGAAGGACTGCTCATTGAAGCCGGCCGGCGCCAATGGATTGGCGAAGGTGGGCAGCGCGTTGAAGTAGGCGATGTCGCGGTAATCCGCGCTGAAGTCGTAGATGGCGCGCTTGCTCACGTCCAGGTGGGCGGTATTATAAGGATCTCCACCCCAACCGTTGGCGCGCGCGCTCAGCCGGTCAAACCCGCGCTTCTTGGGATTCAGAATCGTGAACTCCAGGCCGATGAGCTTGGGCCCTTCGCCCAGGTTGACCACGCTGCGGTACGACTGGGGGCTGCCGCCCAGGGCGACCCAGCGATATCCGAAATCGAAGCTCCCGTTGATCCACGGCTCCTCGGTCGACGGAGCCGGGGAAGCGGCGGCCTGGGTGTCTGTCTTCGCCGCGGCCGGGGTGTCTGTCTTCGCCGCGGCGGCCGATGGCTTTTCATCCGGCTTCGACTGCGGCTCCGGCGGTTTGGCCTGTGGCTCCGGCGGCTGAGCCAAGGCGCAGCCGGACACAACGATTAGGGCCAGTGTGAGTCTCACCAGTGTCGATTTCATTTGAGGAACGCCCGATTCGCGTAAGAACCATGCACCTTCTGATGGCATAGTGTGCAGTTTTGAAAGCGCGGGCTGAGCAGGTCGTGAAATGCCGGAGGCGCCGTGCCCAATGTGTGGTTAGCAGGCGCGGTTGGCGCCGGCAGATTCGAATGGCACTCCATGCAGACAAATCGCACGTCCGGCCGGGTCAGCATTCGCGGGTTCGACGATCCGTGCGGCTGATGGCACGCGGTGCAGCCTTCGAGGCGAACCGGCGCATGCTCGAAAGCGAAGGGCCCCGCCTTGTCGCCGTGGCACTTGAAGCACCCCGGTTCGTTAGCTTTGGTGGTCTGGAAGGCGCGCGCCAGGATGCTGCCGCCGTGCGGATTGTGGCAATCCACGCAGGACATGGCGCCTTCCGGCAGCCGGTGTTTGAAAGGCCGTTGGAAGCTGGCCCAAACTTCGGCGTGGCATCCCGCGCAGAGCGCATTGACCTCGGTCAGCTTGCGCGGCACCAATCCGTGTGGTCCATTGCTATGAACCGCGTGGCACGCCACACAACTTACCTGGTCTTTGGCATGACTGCTGTTAATACGGCCAACATGGGTAGACTGATTCTGATGACAGGTGAGGCAAATACGGTCGGTCTGCCCGGCCTTGAGCTTGGCCGGTTGGCGGATCTCCGCGGCATCGGCCGAATCCGCGTGTTTACTTCCAGGCCCGTGGCAGGATTCGCAAGCCTTATTTGCCCAACCGCGTTTCTTGTCGGTTTCCACCACTTCATGAGCATTCTTCTGAAAGGCATTGAAGGTGTCCTCATGGCAGGTCTGGCAGACTGCGGAGCCGACGAATTCCGCCGGCTTGTTGTCCTTGACGGGTGAAGCAGGGGCGGGGGCGGGGGTGACGGCGCGGTCCCGGTCTTGAGCGCCCCCCAAAGTAGCCGAAATCAGTGCGGCCGCCCCCACAAGAACCGCCAGGCGCGTCCGTGACGGACGCGCTGGAGGAGTCACCTGGCGGATCGGGAGACAAAGCAGTAGCTTTGACAAGTCGGTCTCTCCTTACTACTTACCGGCGTGAACCTGTTGGACGTCGAAGGCTGCGCCGGCAGCGTGGCAAACATCGCAGCTCTCGCCAAACTTCGGATCGGTTTGCGACAAGGCATGGGCAAGAGTTGACTTGTCCTGGTGGCAAGCCGTGCAAGCCGAGGTGGTGGCCGCCACCGGGCTCAGAAGACCCTGCGTGTCCAGAACGGCATTCTTACCGATCGGAAACACCGTTTCCGAGCTGTTGACGTGGCACATATCGCACTTGGCGGTGTCGCCGGTGATACCGTTGGGGCTCATCACGGGGTAGGCGACGTCGCTGAAGTCGTTGTGGCTGCCGCCGAATCCGACAATGGTGAAGCCGTTGCCGTTGTCGCCCGTGTGGATCTCATGGATCATCCTGGCGAAGTTGATGCTTTGTGGAGGCAGCGCTTTGTCGGCCGCAACCACGGCGTTGGGCCGCACCGAGCTGTCGTTCTCGCTCGGGTTGTGGCACATCACACACTGCTGGATCTGGTTCCGATTCTCGCCGTGCACAGAGAGACGCACGTGACAACTGTTGCACTTGGCGATATCGACCACCGTGCGCCGCGGCGCCACTTTGGAGCCATCCACCGGGAAGTAAGTCACCACATTGTTGCCGCCGGCCTCGGACGTGGCTGACAGCGTGGTATTCGGCAGAATCGTGAAGCCCAGGCGGCCCTCGACGCCGATCGAGTAAGTGCCCGTGGCGGTCGCTGGGATGGCGTGAGTAAAGGTATAGGTACAGGTGCCTGAGCCATCGCACTTAGCGGTGGGAACCGGGTTCTCGGAAACATAACCCGGGGTGATCACGTCCGAACCGAAGCTGGTGTATCCGTAGTCCGAAGCCGGGCCGGCCATTACCAGCGCCAGGCGGTTGGAGCCGCCAGTCAGTTGGGCCATCGTTACCGGATTGCCCTTGGCATCCTTGGCGGTAAACGTCACGGTCGGGGTTTTGCCCGCCACGCCGTTCTCAACCTTGACGATGGTGAAGACCAGCCCGATGAACGCGGATGACTCCGTCATGATGGTATGAGCGCCCTTGATAGAAGCGTCAAACTCCAGTTCGCCCTGCGGAATGTGGCAGCCCGAACACTGACCGTCATTCACCTGCGGAAGGTTCTGGTGGTTGGCGCCGGTCGCGAAGTTCACATTGTCATGGCAGGAACCGCAAGCCGCCCGGTTGGGATTTGTCATCCAGTTGTCGGCCTGCACCGCGCCCGATATCGCTTGCGCGTCGTGGCAGGCGTTGCAGCGCGGCATGTTCACGGGGGTTTTCTCGTTCGCCATGGTTTGGCTTGCGCTGGACGGAAAAACGACCAACGATGCATCCACCGACCCGATCACGTAAGGCGTACCGGCGACGACACTGGGAAGGGTGCTGCCTTCATGGATCTTGTGAATCATCACTTTGAAATCGGCGCTGTTCCCGTTCGGATCGCTGTTTTGCGGCTGGTGGCACATGATGCAGAGTTCCACGCTGCGGCGCGAACCGCCATGCGCGGCCAGTTGATCGTGGCACTTATTGCAGGAGGTAGTCCGTATGACGTCCCGTGGCGCCGGAGTTCCTCCCGCCGGCACCCAGGTTAGCGTGTTATCGGCATAGTCGGTACCCAGGTCAAACTCGGTCAGGTTCCGGCTCCCATACACTCCCAGCCGGTGCGTCAGAGTCTTGTCCCAGTTGGCCGGCGCTTTGCCGGCGAAGGTGTAGACGTATTCGCCGTCAGCGATGTTCTTGAGGGTGCCGCCGGAGTCGCCAGTGGGCTGAGTGGCCGTGTTCTTGGTGGTGGCATCGGTTGAAATTCGCGTGAAATAGGTGACGAACTGCGTCTGCCCACTCGGCATATAGGCAATGACGTAGCGGGGCGAAATCGCTCCCGGCGTAGTAATACCGTTGATGTCCAGACCCAATCCTTGCGGATCGGTCACCTTATAATCGACGCTGATGGTGCCGTCTGTCGCGATATTGGCCGATACGATCTTGATCACCAGTCCTGGACGGACGAAGTTCACCGTGTTGGCATCCGCGAAATACGCCTTGTCATGGACGGTGAATCCGGTCTTCTTTGGCGCGCTCATCAGGACCAGGGACCCGGCGGCCACCGCGAGTACCAAAGCATAACGGCCAACCGTCGACACCGAAGAAGAAATCCGCATACTAATCTCCAATTTGAACCCCGAAGTATACCTTGTTGGTGGGAGACAACCCGCCGGACGACTAATGCTCAACCATCGAACATCTGTCTTATAGCACTCACTTGGCCAAACCGCGGCGGTGGATTTCAGAGAATCAAACCTTTTATTATCTTAGTGGCGGAGAAGCGGGGACAGTTGGATCGGGGAGATTCCGTACAATGTCAGATGCGTGAAAACGCTGGCGGGCATGCGTGATATGCCCCTAAAGGCAAAGACTGCCGGGAGCGGATGTGGGGTATTTATCGCATGCTTCGACTAACTCGTAATCGTGCGACGGGTCCGATTCGCCGGTGCAGCACCGGAAGCAAGTGTTCCCGGCTTCGGCAGAGCCGATGACCCAAATGGGCGAACCACAATGGCACCGGGCCCCTTCCTTGTAGCGTTGGAGCGCCGATTGGAGCCGCGCGGTTACCGCAGCCTCTTTCTCGCCCGGATTGCTCTTCAAGAAGCCGCGGACGTAGTCCTTGAGTCGAATTGGTGTGAATCCCATGACTTGGAACCCATAAAACGGAACTATACGGCCGCCTTGACCAGTTCCGTCGGACTCAAAGCGGCAAAAGAGCTTCGGAGCCCCACGAAGAGCAGTGCAACGACTGCGAAGGACACCGTTCTGAAACTGAAAAAGATATCGTGGCGCACTCTCCGAGAGTATCAGGATTATCGCCCGAATGTTCTCTTGCGGAATCTCCCGGTTTGCGCGACCGAGCGATCTGGAACTGAGTAGCCCACGAGTACAGCAGCCCAATCGAGCGCAGATCGTTGGTGAGGGTCGAGGCATCGAGCGCCAGCGCCGGACCACCCAGCGCGTCGCAACTCGCACTGGTATCCAACTGGAGGCGTCGACCAAGGCCGGCAGGATCTCGCCGCTGTCGAGGGCCAATGGGAGAACCCGAAATCGACCGTGGGGAACCATCGGCCAACCGGCAAGACCGTGCCGGGCGTTTCCGTGTAACTCCTTGCTTTCCAATCCGGGTATGCGCCGAAACCGGAACGACACTTCCGGATTTTTCTAAAACGGAACGTCGTCGTCCGTGATTCCCTGGTTGAACTCCTCAGCGGGCGCAGCCGGGGCCTCCGACGGCGGGCGTGCGGAGCGGGGCATCGATACCGGCCGTTCATAGTCGCCGGAGCCCTCCGGGGGACCGTCGCCGCGCCCGGCGCCGCCGCCCAGCAAGACCAGGCTTTGAGCTTCGCAGACCACTTCGGTGAAGTACTTTTTCTGCCGCTCCTTGTCTTCGTAACTGCGAGTTTCGAGACGGCCTTCCAGGAAGATTTGCTTACCCTTGAGCAGGAAATTGGCGACGTGCTCGGTACGCCACATGACGATATTGTGCCAGTCCGTGATGTCTTTCCATTCGCCGGACTGCTGGTCTTTGGTGCGGCGATTCGTCGCGAGAGTGAACTTGGAAACCGAAATTCCGCTGGGGGTGAACTTGGTCTCGGCATCTTTGCCAAGATGCCCGATCAAAATGACTTTATTGACGCTTCGAGATGCCATCCTATCCTGAACTGTAGCACACCCCGCGGCCAGCGACCGCGCCTCCTCGATGGGAAAATACGGCGAAACGGCCGCCAGCGAGCGTTCCAGGTATTGCCGGGCCGTAGCACAGGCGCCGCCGGCGACCGCCGCAAGCTGTCGCCACGCCACCGCGTCGGGCCGCAAATCCGAGGGTATTTCGAAATTCAGGGCGCTGGCGAATTCGTTTTCCGCCCGCGGAAAATCGCGGCGGCGGTACAGTACGATGCCACGGTAAAGGTGCGCCTCTCCGGAGGCCTGGTCTTTGGCGTTGGCGAAAGCGGTCCGGCTGGCCAGGTTGTAGTCGGCCAGCGCGTCATCCATCTGCCCGGCCAACTCGTAGGCGCGCCCCCGCAGGAACAACGGACGCGCTTGGGCCGGTCCGGTCTTGACGGCAGCCTCCGTCTTGATCGCGGCAAACAAGGTCGCGATGGCGGATTTGGTGTCGCCAGTCAGCAGCTCCGCGCCGCCCAGATCTGTCAATGCCGAAGCCAGATCCGGCCGCGGCCCCAGCCCGGGCAGGAACGCCGTGCCTCCCGTGGCTTGCCAGCGCGATTTCCATATCGTAATCGCTTCCGTGTAATCGGCGGCCGCGGCCCGGTAATTCCGGCTGTCGAAGGCCTTTCGCCCTGCCACCCAGGCTGGCCAGCCGGTAGCCGGGGAACCGGCAAAGCAGGTGCCGGCTTCCTCCAGGTTGTTCGCGCGCAGCGACATCCAGCCCAACCACAGCCGCCCGGTTTCGAGCACCTGCCGGCACACGTCCGTCTGCATGACGTTCGAACTGCACCGGGCGGTTTGGACCGCCGACGCGATCTCCGCGATCTCAACCGGCGCCAACTCACCGCTGCCCGTGTGGATACGGCTGATTGCGGCCAACACTTCCAAGCCGGAGGAGACCGGCTCGGGAGGGATTTTCTTGCCGGCTTTCGCCAGCCGCAGCGGCCAACTCGCGATGGCTTTCTGGAACTCGTCGGCCGCCGCCCGGTACCCGGCGTTATTTTGGGTGAGCGCCGCGCTTGCCAGCGTGCAGTAGCCCTTGCGGTAATGGACTAGGGCCAGTTCTTCCGGCGGCGTCACCGGAACCAGCCCCGCCTGCGACTGAACGCAAGCCTCGGCGTCCCGCAGCGTTGGGCTAGCCGGCAATTCTACACGGTCGAACTCGGTTTGCGCCTTCAGAGCCAGCGCAAGTTGTGCATCGTCTGCGGCAGGAAGTGCAGAAAGGCCAAAAAGAGCCAGCGCGCACAATTTCATCAATTGTCGTGGAGCAGCCGCAGGGCCGTTGTGATGAATCTCACCTGACCGCTCCCTAACGGTCACGGCTCGGATGCGATGTCTTTTATTGTGAATGAGGCCGTCGGAACCTTACTTGGTGAAGATGGTCGCGTCCACGTTCATGCCTGGCCGCAACACCAAACCCTCGGTGCGGTCCACCAGAATCTTCACCGGGATCCGCTGAACCACTTTGACGAAGTTTCCGGTGGCGTTCTCCGCCGGCAACAGGCTCAACCGCGAACCGGTGGCGCCCGAAATCGAGTCCACATGGCCGTGTACCTTCCGGCCCCCATACATATCCACCGAAATCTCCGCCGCTTGGCCGGGACCCACTTTGGCCAGTTGCGTCTCCTTGAAATTGGCCGTCACCCAGACGTCCTGCAGAGGAATGATGGTCATGAGACCTTGGCCCGGCTGCACGACCTGGCCCGGCTCCACGCTCTTGCGGGTAACCACACCATCGACCGCCGCTACCAGCGTCGTGTAGCTGAGCTGCAACTCGGCGGCTGCCAGATTGGCGCGGGCGGCTTCCACTCCGGCGGCGGCAGTGCCGCTCTCGGCCCGGCGCACGTCCACCTGCTT
>DATMNI010000463.1:0-9885 GCA_035570275.1 Candidatus Acidiferrales bacterium
CGCGAAAGAACGTATCGCGGTGACCCGCCACGCCGACGTTTCCGGCTTGCCCGGGCAGCGCCGTCGCTGGAATGTGGCCTATGGCGAGTTGTAAGGTATTTCGGTCGATGCCTTCACGCACCATTGCCGACAAATGCAGTCTTGGAACCGAAAGTCGCCCGATTAGCGCGGTTGGAGACGAGCCGCGCTCCATCTTGATGGCGCGGTTGATGGGGCGGTTGATTGGGCGGCCGATCGGCAGGTTCTTGCCGTCAGCAGTGGCGACAGCGGCCGCATCGCCATTCCCCAGGCGCTCCAGCGACCGGTCGAATTCCCGGCTTTCATAAGATTGGTACAGGACTCGCTCAAGATATTCATAACTGTAGAGCCCGAGGCAAGCCATCGCGAGAGTCAGGAAGAAGTATCTTACCACCGTCGTCGGCGATGCGTGTCTGCCACAGGGAGTACCCGGAAGGGTGGTTCCGCGGGCGGCAATACGAAGCCTCATAGGCCCCGCTTCCGGCCCGGCTCGCCATCCCGATCGGCCGACGGGCGTTGCGGTGGAAGAACGTAGCTGGTGCGCGTGTGTACCATTAACTTATGCCCGCCGGGCGTTGACGCAGTCACTTTAATTTTCCGCAATGAACCGCGATCGCCCGATCGAACCGGACTGTAACCGATGGTGTACCGCGTGCGAATGTCGCTGGCGATCTGCCGGCAGATGCCCATCACCGCGTCGAGTTGAACCTTCAAAAACGACTCGCCGCCACTGATTCCGGCGAGACGCCGCAGCAACGCGGGGTTGCTTTCCGGATCTGACTCGTCGAATATCCCGATTGTATAAATGGTCGCGGGCGATTCCAGGACCATTCGCATCACTTCATCGGCTTTGTGAACGCTGCTGTTGTCGCCCCCGTCGCTGACCAGTATGAGGGTCCTCCTGTCCCGACGCCCCTGCTCCAAATGCTTGAGCGACAAGACGACCGCGTCGTTGAGGGCCGTGCGGCCTTCAGCCGCGCCTCTCCAGAGGGCAGAGCGCAGTTGGACGATGTCGCCCGTGAACGGAACCTTGTCTGGAAGACCCAGGCTGACGCTATCGCTAAAATGCACGACAAAGATTTCATCGCTGGGATTGCTGGCGCCAATCAGGGCCAGAGCCGCTGTCAATACCTCGGGGCGCTTGGCCCGCATGCTTCCACTGGTGTCGATGACCAGACCAGCCGTGACCGGGACATCCTCGCTGGCGAAATGAGAAACCGTCTGGAGCTTCCCATCTTCATACACCCTGAAACTGTCCTTTGTCAGGCCCGAGACATGGTCGCCCGTAGCGGACTTGACACTCACATCCAGCAGGACGAGTTCGGCGGTAGTGCTGAGCTTGAAAGGCTCATCCGATGACTTACCTGCAGGGGATGACTCAGCCGCGGGGACCTGTGCAGGGAGTATTTGCACAGGGAGTATTTGAACAGCTACTGCCAGCCCGAGGATGAGTATGTCTCTTAGCACTGTAACTCCCCCGCGCCGTGGCCGGCTCTGAAAAGACCACGGCGTATTGCAGGCGCCGGACCTAGGACTCGTAAGAACGGCGATGCCTGGAAACTAATCCAATGACGGCAAACAGGGCCAGTGACACCAGCCCGGACAAGCCGACTAGAGGCATGGCGGTGGCGGTAGCCGGCAACGGCTCCGCGGGCGCGGGTGTGGGTGTGTCGGCTGCAACGGTTCGATCGGCCGACTGAACCGGCGTGACTGCCTGAACCGGCGTTTCCGCCTGAGCCGGCGTTTCTGCCTGAACCGGTGTCTGCGGCTGCAATGTCGCCGGCACATCGGGATCCGGAGTACGCTCAAACGGTTTCGCCGCGCCGCTTTCGTCTACTGCCACCAGCGGCACCGTCTTCAGATCTTCCACCGCAATCGTTTGCGTTTCGATGGCGGGGACGGGGGTCTTGGCAAAGGCCGCAATATGCGCCGCCGTTTGTTTCGGGTATGCGAACTCCTGCCCGAAATTGTCGCCCGGGTAGAACCACGCCCGAAGCGATCTGGGCTGACCCGCGGGGACTTCCCAGTACTGGAATACCGTTTTCCCGGTCGGCTTCAGCCGATAGTTCGGTATCGCCAGGACCGTCGCGATGACCACTTTCTGATCCTTATCGAAGATCCGGACGATGTGCCGGTCGGAGAGGGAGTCAACCAGGACGATTACGTATTCGCCAGGTTGCAACGTTACTGTTTGACTGTCGGGTGTGCAGCAGGAGGGCACTTCAAGCGGTTCACTGATGGTCAGCGTGGTTTTCTTGTCGAACGCATCCGCCTGGAGGCTTGGCAACAGCGCCACGCCGATACAAGCGGCGAAGCCTGCCAACCCAAGGCTCCGCGAGTGTTTCATATAGTTATTCATCGAACTCCTTTTCGTATTCGCTTTCTCTACAGGCAGATTGGGCACCAAAGCCGAAATCCCCTGAAATTCGGTTTTTCAAAACCGATGGATGGCGACCTCATGCAATTGTTGCCGCCGTTCATGCAGGACCTGCTATGAATGAGGCTGCCAGGATCCCGCGGCCAACGGGCACCTGGCGGCCAACCGGCCTCTCCATGCCGGCGCGCCAGCGGACTGCGATGCCATCGGAACTGGCAAGTCACGTGCCGCAAGAAGCAGCTTATGAAGAAGCAAGACGATGTAGGAATTCGAACGTACAGTACCGTGGAGACTGGAGAGAAGGGGATGGGGCCAGGTTCAGGCGGCCAGTCCGGGGACACCCAGGGATTGTCGGATGTGGCGGAGGCAGGCACGGAGAGCGTCGAAGAACTGGTGGAGGAGGGGCAATCCTTCGAGGCTGAAGTGATCGGCGGCGTGGAAGATGCAGCCGACCCGGACGTGGCAGAAGTTCACACGAAACAAGTCCCTGAGGACGATGTGCCTGCCGAATACCTGGAAAGAGATTAGGCGGTGGGCGCGGCTCCGTAGGTTTCAGCCAATTTGGCCGGTCCTGAGCGCCGGAAAGGCCGCCCTCAGCCGTGTAGAATACTGCGACCGGCCAAGTGGCCTTTGGCTGCTAACCCCCGGGCCGTCTGACCCGGTCTGCGCACCCAATTCCCAGAGCGGCTGAACACCGGTTTGTGGATGGCCTGGAAAAGCCGGTACAGTAGACAGTTCACCGGTGCCTCGCCGTCCTCAATTCCGGTTCCTGCTGCGCGCCGCGCTTCTGTTGATGGCGATGCTGGCGCTGTGGGGGGCCGTGCTGCTCGATCCCCTGCGCGCCGCGCTGCGGGTGTTCACCGTAGCCGCGATTTGGTTGATTCCGGGCGATCGAAGCGTCGCCGAGGCGGCCATCCAGCCCAACGGCGATTGGTCTCTGCGATTGCCGATGCCCGCTGCCGTCGCCAGGCTGGAACCTGTCCAGCAGATGTTTGGGCGCGCTCCCATGTCTGGGCGCCCATCTGACTTTGGGCGCCCACCCACGCTTGGGGGCCCCTCGGAGGACCTGGCGCCGATCAGGGTTCGGTCGTTGAAGATGGTCATCGAAGGCAAGTATCCGGTGCTTTTTATGGCCGGTCTGCCGTTCTACTGGGCGCTCATTTTGGCGTCGGGCTGGACTTGGCATAGAGGCCGCGCGCTGCTGCGGGGCAGCGGGGTGTTGTTCGTCATAGCCGCGGTCTCGCTGCTCTTCTACGTTATCCGTACCGCCATCAAGAATACCCATCTCATCGCCGGTGGACCTGCCGGCTTCCTGCTGGATTCGGGCGAGTACTTCGCCATCGACGTAGTCCCTTATCTGGCCCCCCTGCTGCTGGCGCTGTATTTTGATGTGGATCTCCGCGCGCTGGTTTTCACCCGCCAGGCCGACGATTCGCGGCCTGCGCCGCCCGGTGCGGCCCGCCAGAGGGCTCGCCCGGTTCGTTGAAACGCCACGCTGAAGCGCTACCTTGAAGCGCCACGTCGAAGCGCCACGTCGAAGCGCCACGTCGAAGCGCACGTAAAACTCCACGTCGAAACGCCAGCTTGCAAATGGCCCGATAACGTTATATATCTACTCCCAGTAAGTTTCTGGAGGGGTCATGTTCAAGAAGCTGGTTTTTGCAGCCGTGTTGCTCGGGCCATTGGTCTTCGGGCAGTCGGAACGGGGCAGTCTGACCGGGGTAGTGCTGGACGCCACTGGCGCGCCCATCCCCAACGTTCCCGTGGTGATTACGAACCGGGCCACCAACGCGGCCGAACACGTCACCACCACCACCGCGGGCGAATTTGCCGCGCCTAATCTTGCGCCTGGCACGTACCGCATCGCAGTGACAGTTTCAGGCTTCCGCCGTTTCGTGGAAGACGGCATCACGTTGACAGCCGGCGCCACTGTTCGCACCGATGCGCGGCTGCAACTGGGGCAGGTGACGGAATCCATCGAAGTGCAGGCCCAGGCGGAGCAGATGCAGACCGAAAACGCCCGGGTCTCCACCGCCGTCGAGAACAAGCTGGTAGACCAACTGCCGCTGGTGGTGGGAGGCGCGCTGCGCAGCCCGTTCGACCTGGTCAGCACCGTGGCTGAGGCCAAAGGCAGCGGCAGCGCACTTTCGCTCGGCGGCGGTCAAGCCGCCAGTTGGAGCGCCACGCTGGACGGCCTCTCCGTGAATACCAACCGCTCGGGCGACGCCGGTGAGACAGCTTACCTCACGCCCTCGGTGGAATCCATTACGGAATTCGCGGTCGATACCAACGGGTTCAAGGCCGAGTACGGGCAGGCCGGCGGCGGCGTGATTACGTTCGCATCCAAATCGGGGACCAATGCATTTCACGGCACGGCTTACGATTTCCTCCGCAACGACCATTTCGACGCGCGCGGCTTCTTCGCCAAGACGCGGTCGATTTACAAGCAGAACGATTTCGGCGCGTCCGCGGGCGGCCCCGTGGTGGTGCCCAAACTCTACAACGGCAGGAACCGGACGTTCTTCTTCCTTTCCTACGAAGGCTTCCGCAACCGGCTGGGCAGTAACGGGACCATTCTGACCGTGCCGACGCCGGAAATGTACAAAGGCGATTTCTCGAACTGGGTGAATTCCAAAGGGGCGCTGCTGCCGATCTACGATCCGGTCTCTACGGCTCCAAATCCCAGCGGCAGCGGGTTTGTGCGGACACCCTTTCCGGGCAATCAGATTCCCACCTCGCGTTTCAGCGGCATCAGCCAGAAGATCCTGCCCTACGCCGAAGCTGTAGCGCCCAACCGCGCGGGGCTGGTTCCCGGAACGCCGGGCTGGATCAGCAATAACTACCTGTCGAACGGAGGCGTCACGGAAAGTCCTACTGATAAAGGCAGCGTGAAGATCGACCAGAATTTCGGCAGCAACCATCACGTGGCCTTCTTCTATAACCGTACGCGGTACGATTCGGCGCCAGGGCCCAGCGGACCTTCCGGTCTGCCGGAGCCGCTGTGGAATGGCCAGGTATCCAGCTACACCGCGTCGCTGTACCGCACGAATTACGATTGGACCATTTCGCCGCGCATGTTCAACCACTTTTCCATTGGCGGCAACAAATTCTTCAAGAACAGTTATTCGCCCAACTCCGGTCAGGACTGGAAGGGTAAGATCTGCATTCCGAATGCGGTGGATTGCAACGTGAATTTCCCCAATGTCGGCTTCAGCGAGTTCACCGGCTGGGGCAGCACCACGTACAACGGCACGGACCAGCCTTCCTGGTCGCTGAAGGACGATTTGAGCTACGTCCGCGGCGCCCACACGCTGAAGTTCGGGTACGCTTTCGAGAGCCAGCGGGCCAACGGATTCGGCGAGCAGAACATCTCCGGCCAGGCCAGCTTCAGCTTTCTTGAAACGGCTGTCCCCGGCGCCACCAGCTTCACCAGCGGTTCGTCGTTCGCTTCGTTCCTGCTGGGGGCCGCCGACTCGGGCGCCACCGAGACCATCCGCCTGCTGCCGCAAACGTACTCCTACCACGGCTTCTACGCGCAAGACGACTGGCGTTTGAGCCAGCGCCTGGTTCTGAACCTGGGGCTGCGCTACGAATTTACGCGGCCGCCCAGGGCCGGCGGCGACCAGTATTCGGATTTCTCGCCAACCACGCCGAACCCCGCGATCAACAACGCGCCCGGCGCCGTCATCTTCGCCGGCAATGGACCAGGCCGCACCGGCACCCGCAGCCTGATACCCGGTTGGTACGGGGCTTGGGGACCGCGCCTGGGGCTGGCGTATTCGGTGGATTCGAAGACCACCGTTCGCGCCGGATTCTCGCGCTCGTTCAGCCGGGTCACGGTAGTGTCCGGCACCAGCCACTATTCCGGTTTCATCGGCCAGTACGCCTTCGCTTCGCCCAACCAGGGAATCACGCCCGCCTTCTATTGGGACCAGGGCCTGCCCAGCTATCCGCTGCCGCCGCAAATCAATCCTGCATTCGCCAACAACGGGAACGTGGATTACTGGAACGGCTACGATGCCACGCGCGCGCCCGAAGCGCTGAATTGGACTTTGTCGCTGCAACGGCAACTCAGCGGCAACACCGTGCTGGAGGCCGACTATAACGCCACTGCCGGCACCCACCTGCAAACCGGCATCATCAACATCAACCAGGTGCCTATGGCCGTGGTGAACCAGTTGATCCAGCAGTACGGCGCCACGGCCGCCATCAACCTGCTCAATTCCAATATACTGTCGGCGCAGGCGGTGGCCGCGGGCATCCCCATCCCGTATGCGAATTTCACCAACGCCGCCGTGCAGCGCTCGCAAACCGTAAGCCAGGCGCTGCGCCCGTATCCGCAGTACCTCACCATCGACACAAGCCAGGGCGGCGGCGATAAAAGCGGCCATTCCACCTATCACGCGCTGGGTTTGCGGTTGAACCGGCGAATGGCCACCGGCTTGACCATGCAGTGGAGTTACACGCTTTCCAAACTGCTCACCGACTCCGACACCTACTACGCCAACGCCGGCTTTGCGGAGGACAATGGAAACCGGCGTCTCGAAAAATCCATTGGGGCGTACGACCAGACGCACGTGCTGAAGCTCAACACGGTGTATGACCTGCCCTTCGGCAACGGCCATCGCTGGCTAAGAAGCGGCATCGCCAACCAGGTGTTGGGTGGATGGCGGCTGAGCGCGATTCAGGTTTATGCCAGCGGATTCCCGATCGGCGTGACGCGCAACAGCCCGCTGCCGATTTTCAACGGGCAGAACCGCGCCTACATCACCACATACGACGGATGGCGCGCGCCGGTAAGTGGGAGTTTCGATCCGGCGGTGAACCTCTTCCTGAATGCCGCGGCGTTCCCGGCCCAGCCGAATTCGCTGCTGGGCAATGAGACCCGGTTCAACCCGAAGCTGCGGGCCTTTCCGAACCTGGCAGAGAACGTCAGCATAGGGAAATCGTTCGCCATTCGAGAGCCCATGCGGCTGGACTTTCGGGCGGAAGCGTTCAACCTGTTCAACCGGACGGTGTTCTCGCCGCCTACTACCAACCTGAACAGCACGTCGTTCGGCGTGGTGAGCAACCAGGCCAATTTGCCGCGGCAAATGCAAGTGGCGTTGAAGTTGTACTGGTAGGGCTGAAAAAGAGAGCAACGGGCGCCTGTTCCAGGAGCTTTGGCGAAAGAAAACAATTCGTCTGGCACAGCCGAGCAATAGCGGTGGGCAGATCGACCAGATTCTTTCGCGAGGCTACAAGCAGCACTCCAAGTGTTCCGGTACACTGCAAATTCAAACGCTCCGCCTCGCGACGCCCAGGGCGGTCATCAATGAGCAATAGATCCGCATGGAGCCGGAGTGCGAGTGCAATCGCCTCCCGTTCTCCAGGATCCAGACTGGCAGCCACCGCGGTGAGTGCATCTGACCCCACCGTTTCCAAGCGAACCCAACGAGGCGGATTGGCACTCCAACTTCTCACTGGGTCCGGTGAGCGGTTGGCCAGCAACTCACGCTGCACCGCGAACGGCAGGGCACTTGGCCGTACACATCCGCGAGCAGATTCACCTGGCCAATCTGGATGAGGTAGTTGATCGGAGCCGTATCTGCGACTACGATCATGCGTCCGGCAGGATTCCCAGCCGCTTGTGGGTATCGATGTCCTGAGCGAGATCGGATTCGTGGTAGTCAAGATGAACGCCGGCGTTCTTCAGGAAACCGTGCACTTCGACCCGACTTTCAAGCCCGAGCATCCGTCGTATCTGACTCTCCGTCAACACACCAGACCGATAGCCCTCTGCTGCTACAGCCTCCAAGGTCCGTCTTGGCACGTCGCCCCACTTGGATTCCAAGGCTCGGGAGATATCTTCGGGCAGTTCGATAACGACGTTCATCACGACCTTCTTTCATGGTACTTCGTATTCGGCTCTGTAGAAGGCCCCCTCGGCCACTCAAGCCGCATTCGCATCTTCCTTGGTGGTCCAAACGAGGTTGTCGGAACGGCCCTACCCCGTCTGGTCCACGGACTGAATCAACGCCCGGATGTAGACGTAGGCGAGGGCATAGGATTGCAGGCCGCCCGGATCGTTGGGTGCAACGGGAGCGGGGTCGGGCATCAGCAAAATCTTCTGGCGCGAGCCGAAATTGCGGATCACGTCGTAGATCTCCTTGCCGGGGTCGGCCAGCATTTCCGATAGCGTGCCCTGCTGGCAACCCTAATCCGCGCGATCCTTCATCGGGTAGCCCGCTTGACGGCCAGTTGCCGCATGAATCGCAACACATTTCAGCACACCGAACAGGTTGCTGAGTGCATCGTGTTCCGCCGGGCGCGCCCCCGCCCAAAGTTCGGCTGCGCTGACCGGAGAATACAGGATGACAATGTCGGAGCGGGTCAGCTCGGTCCACCGGGAGACGATATCCGTGTCTCTCCCGCGAGACACCTCAATGAGGATATCCGAATCGACCAGCACGCTCATTTTGCGGTTAGCCTGGCGAGCCGATCACCGCGCCGGAGGCTGCGTACCATCTCCACGGCATCCGGCGTTTGGGAAGCTTGCCTGCGAATTCCGACGAACGCCTGCATAGCCTTCATCCGCTGGCCGTGGTTCCCGACGTAGCGTTCACGGAGGGCCAGACGAACTAATTCGGAGAGCGTGGTTTGCTGGCTCCGGGCGCGCCCGTGGAGAGTGGCCCAGAGATCCCGCACCGCCACGGGTCACTCGGGGCGAGCCTGCTGAAAGAGAAGCGGCGGCACTGGCTGAGTCTATGGCCTGGCATCCTCCAACAGGGTTAGCTGGGCCGCGGATTGAACTGGGAACAGAGCGCGAAAGTCTTCTCCAGGTGCTCGATGAAAATGCGAACCTTGGTGGAGAGCCGGCGGCTGGCAGGCCGTACGGCAAGGATTGGCACAGTTCGTTCAAAGGGAGTCAGAAGGCGTATAACAGTACCTTCTCTGAGTTCTGCCGCGAAGAGCCATGCTGGCGCCTGGGCAATCCCCAGATGTTCAAGGACACCCATCCGCATCTGTTCAATATCGCTGGTTCGAAAGACTCCAGTGGGGATAACACGCTTCGCGTCTTGTCCGGAGCCAAAGCTCCACGGCTGTACGGAGCCCCGCTCGACAAAAACCACGGCTCGAAAGCGGGTGAGATCGTCCGGCGATTCCGGTGCGCCGTAGCGTGTGAGGTACTGAGGAGTTGCGACGAGAATGATCATCGTCTGCGCGAATCTTCGCGCAACCAGAGTGGAGTCTGGAAGATCACCTGAGTGGATCGCTAAATCGAAGCCGTCTTCGATGATCGTTGTCGGGCTCTCCGATGCCGCCATCTCAATTGCCATATCGGGGTAGGCTGCAAAAAAAGCAGGCAGCTTTGACACCATGTGGAGGCGGGCAAACGTCGGCGGAACGGTCACACGTATGAGGCCCTTCGGCGCCGTCTGGCCTCGACCGATTCGTGAAGTCGCGTTTTCAAGGTCGTCGAGAATGCGCAAAGCAGACTCGTAAAAGTC
>DATMNI010000464.1:0-34680 GCA_035570275.1 Candidatus Acidiferrales bacterium
CGTCGCTGCTGGATTTTCTGAATTCGCAGAACGATTACCGGAGCGTGCAACTGAATTACCTGAACCTGATTGGTTCGTATTTGACCGCCGCCAGCCAGATGAATCTTGCGGTGGGCCGCGAGGTCATCCAATGAAGGTCATTCAATGAAACTAACAGGGCTCGGGCTGGTACTGGCGGCCGGCCTGGTGCTGGCAGGCTGCTCTGCGAAAGGGGGCGAGCCCAAGGGCGGCGACAAGGCGCCTCCACCGGCGGTGGTCGAGAAGGAGCCTGACGTCAACCTGGTTAAAGTGGACCATCCCGAGCAGTTTCCCATTGCCACGGCGACTGCGCGGACTACCAGCACGGAGCTGAAAGTGACCGGAGGGGTGGGCGCCGATGTGTCGCGGACGGTGCCGGTGATCTCGCTGGCTTCGGGCCGGGTGGTGGAGATCCGCGCGCGCCTGGGAGACGAAGTCGCCAAGGGCCAGCTTCTGATGCGCGTGCAGAGTTCGGATATCTCCAGCGCCTTCGCGGACTACCGCAAAGCCAACACCGACGAAGTTCTGGCGCGCGCGCAACTGGACCGCGCCAGGCTGCTCTTCGGAAAAGGCGCCATCGCCGCCAAGGACCTGGAGGTCGCCCAGGACACCGCCGACAAAGCCCGCGTGGACGTAGAAAACGCTACCGAGAAGCTGAAAGTGGTGGGCGCCGACATGAACCATCCGTCTTCGGTGATCGATATCGTGGCGCCGGTTTCGGGCGTGATCACCGAACAGAACGTCACCGCCTCAGGCGGCGTGAAGACTCTGGATAATTCGCCCAACCTGTTCACCATTGCCGACCTCAGCAACGTTTGGGTGATTTGCGATGTCTACGAAAACGATCTGCGCACTGTACGCATCGGCGAAATGGCCGACATTCATCTGAATGCTTACCCTGACCGCGTGTTGCAGGCACGCGTGACCAATATCGGCCCCATCATGGACCCCAACATCCGCACCGCCAAGGTTCGGCTGGAAGTACACAATCCCGGTATCATGCGCCTCGGCATGTTCGTGACAGCGATTTTCCATGGCCAGGACAAAGAGACCACGGCGCTGGTTCCGGCGTCGGCGATCTTGCACCTGCACGACCGCGACTGGGCCTACATGCCGGCCGGGAGCAATACTTTCCGGCGCGTGGAAGTAACCGGCGGAAAAATGGTGCCACCGGACCTTCAGGAAGTCTCGTCCGGCCTCAAACCGGGCGACCGCGTGGTGGCCAATGCGCTGGTCCTGCAGAATACGGCGGAGCAATGAGGAATGCTTTTGTGGGGCAGGTTGGTAGGGGCACCCTCTGGGTCCGGCGGATTGGCAATCCGCCTGTCGGCAGTGGTATTCGGCTTGAGGCAGTGCGCTGCGCCCCCATCAGGCGGATTGCCAATCCGCCGCAGGATACCATCCTGCCCCACAAAGACACACAGAGACTGACATGATCCGCGGACTGGTCGATTTCGCTCTCAACAACCGGTTTCTCATTATCCTCGGGGCGCTGCTGCTGCTGATCTGGGGGGCGATTTCGTTTCATAACCTGCCGGTGGAAGCCTATCCAGACGTCGCCAACAACTACGTCCAGGTGATCACGCAGTGGCCCGGCCGGGCGGCCGAGGAAGTGGAGCAGCAGGTCACGATTCCGCTCGAAATCGCGATGAACGGCATCCCGCACCTGGAGCATCTGCGGTCTACCTCGCTGTTCGGGCTCTCCAGCCTGATGCTGATCTTCGACGACGAATCCGAGAACGACTGGAACCGGCAGAAGGTTCTGGAGCGGATGCAACAGGCGACGCTGCCCGCCGGTTTGCAGCCGCAGATGGGCACGGACTATAGCCCGGTGGGCCAGATCTACTGGTACACGCTGAAGAGCACGAGCCCCCAATACGATTTGATGGATCTCAAAGGGCTGGAAGACTGGGTGCTGGAGAAGCAGTTCAAATCGGTTCCGAACGTGGTGGACGTGGTGAGCTTCGGCGGCACTACCCGGGAGTACCAGGTCCGTATTGACCCCGATAAGCTGGTGTCTTACGGCCTCAGCCTGTCGCAGGTGGAACAGCAGTTGGCGAACAACAACGTCAACGCCGGCGGCAGCTTTGTGGAAGAGGGTCTGCAGCAGGTCAACGTTCGCGCCGTAGGCTTGTTCCAGCATGTCGGCGACATTGGCAAGACGGTGCTGAAGACGCAGAGCGGAACGGCGATCCGGGTTTCGGATATCGCCACCGTGGCGCAGGGCCCGAAGATCCGGCTCGGTCAGATCGCCAAGGCGATCCATCGCGCCGACGGCAAAGTGATCGACAACGAAGACTCGGTATACGGCATCGTGCTGCTGCGCAAAGGCGCCGACGCCGATTCCACCCTGGTGGGCATTCACGACAAAGTGAAGGAATTGAATGAGCACATCCTGCCTCAGGGGGTGAAAGTGGTCCCTTTCCTGGACCGCAGCGTTCTGGTGGAATTCACTACCCATACGGTGCTGCACAACCTTACCGAGGGCATCATCCTGGTGGCCATCATTCTGTTCCTGTTCCTGGGCAACGCCCGCGGGGCTTTCATCGTTGCCCTGACCATTCCGTTCTCGCTGCTGTTCGCTTCCATTTGCCTGCAGGTCCGCCACATTCCGGCCAACCTGCTGTCGTTGGGCGCGCTGGATTTCGGCATGGTGGTGGATGGCGCCGTGGTGATGGTGGAAAACATCGTGCGGCATATGGGGAAGCCCAACCCCGAGAATAAAACGCCGATGGAACGAATCCGGCAGGCGGCGCACGAAGTGCAGCGGCCGGTGTTTTACGCGATCGGCATCATCATCACCGCCTACCTGCCGATCTTCACGCTGGAACGCGTGGAAGGCCGGTTGTTCAAGCCGATGGCGTGGACCGTGGCGTTCGCTCTGCTGGGGGCGCTGACCTTTTCGATGCTGATCGCGCCGGTGCTCTCCAGTGTGGTATTCCGGGGCAACGTCCGCGAGTGGCACAACCCGGTGATGAGCTTCCTCATTGCAGGGTACCGGAAACTGGTGCGCTGGGTGATTGAACATCGTTGGGTGATGATCGCGGTGGCGCTGGCGGGCATTGGATCGGCGGTGTATCTGACATCGAGCGGCGTCATCGGCTCGGAGTTCCTGCCGCACCTGGATGAGGGCGCCATCTGGGCGCGCGGCACACTGGCGCCCAGCACCGGTCCCACCGAGGGCACCCGCCTGATGAAGCAGGCGCGGCTGGTTCTGGCATCGTTCCCCGAGGTCACGCAAGTGGTCTCGCAGATCGGCCGGCCCGACGACGGTACCGACACCACGGGCTTCTTCAATACCGAGTACTTCGTCGATCTCAAGCCAAAAGAGCAGTGGCGGCCGGTGTTTCAGGAGGACAAGGAAGATCTGATCGCTGCCATGGACAAGGAGCTCGAGAAGATTCCCGGCGTGCTATGGAATTTCTCGCAGCCCATTGCCGACAACATGGAAGAGGCCGTAAGCGGCGTCAAGGGCCAGTTGGCCGTCAAAATTTACGGCGAAGATTTGCGCGTGCTGGAACAGACGGGCGACGCCATGGTGGCCGTTATGCACACCGTCCCGGGCATTGAGGATCTGGGCCTGTTTCGCGTAGTCGGGCAGCCGAACCTGAACGTCACGGTGGACCGCGACCAGGCGGCGCGCTTCGGCATCAACGTCGCCGACGTGCAGGATGCCATCCAGACGGCGGTGGGTGGCAACGCCGTCAGCCAGGTGCTGGATGGAGAACGGCGCTACGACCTGGTGGCGCGCTACCAGGCGCCCTACCGCAACACCCGGGAGGCCATTGAAAACGTTCGCCTGCTGGCGCCCACCAACGAACGCGTCTCCCTGGCGCAGCTTTGCAATATTCAGGTCAGGGACGGCGCTTCGCAGATCTCTCGCGAACAGAACTCGCGCTATGTGGCGATTAAGTTCAGCGTCCGCGGGCGGGACTTGGGCAGCACGGTGGAAGAGGCCATCAAAAAAATCGGCGAGCGTGTGAAACTGCCGGCCGGGTATACGGTCAACTGGGCCGGCGAATATGAAAGCCAGAAGCGGTCGTCCAAGAGACTCATGATCGTGCTGCCAATCACGATTCTGGTGATCTTCATGATCCTCTACACCATGTTCAGTTCCTTCAAGTGGGCCATGCTGATTCTCTCCAATGTGGCCATGGCGCCCATCGGCGGCTTGCTGGCGCTGCTGATCACGGGGACGCATTTCAGTGTTTCGTCAGGCGTGGGCTTCCTGGCGCTGTTTGGCGTGGCAGTGCAGACCGGCGTGATCATGCTGGAGTACATCAATCAGCTTCGCGTGCGCGGCCATACCATCGAGGACGCCGCCGTGGAGGGCGCGGTGCTGCGGCTCCGGCCCATCATGATGACCATGCTGGTGGCCACTTTAGGACTGCTGCCGGCCGCTCTATCCCGCGGCATCGGGTCGGATTCCCAGAGGCCGTTCGCGATTGTGATCGTAGGCGGACTGGTGGCCGCGCTGGTTCTGAGCGTTTTCCTGCTGCCGACGTTGTATGTCTGGGTGGCTGGAGAGCGCGACAAGCTGCCCGTGCCCGACGCCGATTTCGACGAAGGGGAATAGGACAAGATCCCCCCGTCTCGCTCAGAGAGCCAACTCGCCCTTGTACATCATGTCCTTCAGTGGAAACTTGACCGACAGATGAAACGGGGCGAACCGGCTCTCCAGCGTCACTAACTTATCCGCCGCTTGGATCGGGTCCGCTCCCCGCGGGAAAAAGAGGAGCACCTCGGTCGCCGCATCCCCCGACCCCGTGAACAGGTGGGCACACGGAATGCCGGGCTTGTCCTTGCGCTCCAGCCGGCTGCCCTGCTCAATCGCCAGCAGCATGGCCTGGTTCGGATTCGGCGCAACCTCTTCCGGCCTGGTCTTCGGCGGTGGCATCAACGGCAGCCCGCGCAGCCGGATCACGTAAAACTGCCCGGTCAATTCCGGCAGTTCCGGCCCGCCCGCCAGGCGCACCGGCTTTGCGCTCTCCCATCGCGCCAGCACGCGGAACTGCACCGGATGGCCCGGATCGGGGTTCGGCGGCGGCGGCGGCGCCTCGCCGATCGGTACACTCCGCACTCCCCCGAGCGGGACCCCCGGTCTGACGTCCGGCATGTCGTTACCCAGCTTCCCGTTGTTCCCGTAACCTTGGGTTGGGCGCCGGTTTTTTCCCTCCTCCATGCGCACCCAACCTTCCTGCGCCCATGGCGACTGGCCGAGCAGAAACTGCTTCTCCTCGTTACTCCAAGTGGCGGGGTCTTTGCTGTCCCAGAATTCTTTCCGCGCAGCCCGCAGGGCGAGACATGCCGGCAACATCGCCGCGGCCTGCAACCATTGCCTTCGTGTTCGGATCACTGATTCTATCCTACCGTCACCAGCGACATATGTCGCCTTGGGGAAGTCTGACCCCTGCGCACACGGGCCCGGGTGCCGGTCTCCCCAAGGCCGTTTGGAGACCCTTTGCCGGATCGCTGGAGCGATGGGCTGTTCAGCCGGGAATCGACTGCGACCGGGTTCCAGAACGGTGTGACCAAGCCAGTCTCCGATAACGCCGTATATCGTCCACTAGCTCCCTTTCACATCCGGTAGGAGTCTAGAATGGAACCGTGAGGTATTATGTTGGGTCAATCGGTGTAGTCCTGCTTGCCTCGATCAGCGTGTTCGCGGCAGATCCGTTGCAGGCCCCCGGCGGAGTGACGGTGAGAATCGCTGGTCTGGGCCGATGCAGCGATGTTCGGGATATTATCCTGCGCATACTTCCACATGGAGGTTTGACGCTCAATTCCGAGGCACAAACGCGGGAGGGATTGGCGCGCCGTCTAGATGACATCTACCGAACACGGTGGTCAAAGCATGTATACATTACTAGCGAGCCGACGGTTCCCTTTCACGAAGTTATCGAGGTCATTCAGCTTGTTTCCAAGCACGTCGATCATGTCGTGATCGTTACACCGTCAGTGCTGAAACAGGCCACCTATCGAAGCGACGGTACATGCCTCGCGCCAAATCTGCCGTCAGGCTATCCACCGGGCTGAGTTCTCGAAGCTTGGTCGCGGTAACGATAATCGATGTCGCCGTCTGCGCACAGCACCGCAGCGGCGAACTTCCTCCCCCTGACGATCATGGCTCTGGGTACAGCGGCGTCAACGTCTGCGACGCGGAAATCATCACTGTTCCAGGAAGGTTGGAACCAAGCTGCTTAGCTGGGGGCACAGAGGGATTCTCTGGATACATTTCTCCATCGAACCGGAGTTGTGCCTCATAGCCCGGCTGAATGCCGCCACCCTGAACCCAAACGCCGAGATCGTACCAGCCGTTCGACTTGGACTTGAGTAGCCTTATCGGAGGGCGAGTAATCGACACTCTCGTGATCACCTTCCAGGACTCTCCAACATACGAGAGGATCACGGTGTGGCATCCGCCGGTTCCGCACCAATCCCGCCCGGCGAGGTAAACGATGGCTTCTGGTTTTCCGTCGCCATCGAGATCCTGGAACGCTGCGGCGTATCGCGCTGTCTGATCCTCGAAGAGAGTTCGAAGAGAACCCGGCAAGGCCAGTTGCATTCTCTTATCCCGGTTTCGCTCCGGTGATCCAACTTGCCCGAGAAGCATAGCCAGCGGCAGGGTCGCACCGAGTACCGCGAAGAGTAGATGGCGGGATCGCACCGCAACAAAACTGCATTCGCCCACGTCCTCAATGATAGTGGAAAACGTAGCAGAGACGCCTGCGGGTGCCGCAACTTCCTCGAAAGTGGCGTTTCCGGAAAGAACCGGTTTGCTCGGAGACGCCAGAGTCAAAACGGACAGTCCCGCGGGCGCCGGCGCCGAGCCGCCGGCTCGGATTTCGCCTTCGCGGAATCAGCGGCGCTGAGGAGTTCGTCGTCACCCAGCAACATGCAATGCGGAACCGCCAGGACAAAAGGCTTCTCGGTCTTATAGTCGGCCAGGGCGAGCACGCGGCTTCCACCCTTGAGGAAATGCCACGTTTCGAAATACCAGCATAGTGCCACCTCAATGGTGTTTCGAAATTGCTTCCCTTTCTCGACCAACTCCTCAGCCCGCCGATCATTCTGCTCGCGCGCCCGTTCGCCGTCGGTCTCCTTCGTCGCCAGCTCTACTGCAAGGTCAACGTCGCTTACTCGCATGACCTCGGCTTTGAACATGCTGCCGAACAGAACCACACGGACTACTTTTCCCAAGAAATACGGGTCGCAGTTCACTTGCTCGACGCGATCCAGAAACTGCGCCAACGCTCTCTCGGCGGTCACTCTTGTGACCGCCTTGGCAGCCGTTGCGACAGAATACGTACAGCCCGCCTGAGTAACTGACCAAACGCCGCGTGCGCATGACTCGATCAGTCCTTCAGCTTGCAGAGCCTTGACCAGGACCTTGCCGGTGCCCGGTGCCAGACCTGCAGCGGCCTCCAATTCAGTCACGTTCCACCGATCCCAGATCCGGAGTTGGCGCAAGGTCTTGCGTACGACGAGTGCTGGGCAACGGCCGATCATCGATTTCGGATCGATACGCATCCCGTTCCAGCATAAAACGATGCCCAGGCGTTTGCGATGGCCGGCGTCCTGCCGCGACGCCTCCTGCTGGCGGACGGCAATCTTGTAAGAAGGAGGATTGCCAGTCATGACAACGAAGCCAAACGCAAGACCAGAAGAAAACGCCAAAGAGAGTGCTGCGCCTTACGGATCTGGATCACGTTTATTACTCCCGCGAACGCCGTTCACCGAAAAAATGAGCGAGCCGTCCGGCGGTTAAGGTCAGGCCAAGCTAACGCCGGCCTCCGACGCCACGCGCTGGATATAGGCGCGGCCTTCGTCGTACTCCGAGGCGTTCTTCAAGTGTTCGAGCATCAGGGGCGCGTCCACCGCCAGTTTCGAAAGCTCCCGCAAGTAAGCCCGATAGTCGATTTCGCCGCGGCCCGGAATCACCTCGGCAAAGTGAACATTGTATTCGGGCACCCACGCCAGATCCTTCGCATGGCAGGAGGCGATCCACGGCCCGAGCTTACGGAAGCACTCTTCGATCAGGGCTTTGTTGTTGTAGAAGAGCGTGGGGCTGTTTACCGCGTTGCAGACGTCCAGATGCACGGCGAAGGAGCGGCGGTCCACGGCTTTGATGAGCGCGACATAAGAATCCGGGCCGTCGGGGATGGACCAGGGCATCATCTCGATGGTGAATCGCGTGCGCGTGGGTTTGACGGCGTCGATCACCTGGCGGCAGTTCTGAACAGTGGCATCGAGGAATTCTTTGGTCAGATTCCTGGGATGCATGCCGTACCAGTATTTTGGGTTGAACGACCCGGCGATATCGACGCAGCAGCGCGCCCCCACGGCGTCGGCCAGTGCCAGGCGTTCGGTGACGTACTCGACGTTGGCCCGGCGCAGGGCGGCGTCCGGATCCAGCATGTTCTTCCAGGCGCCAACCTCGGCGATCACCACGTTCTCCGCGGCGAAAGCGTCGCCAATCGCGCGGATTCGTTCGGTCTGGCCAGATTTCGCCGCCGGACAATACGCGGCGCTGTAACCGAGGCGGCGGTGTTCGCGGGCGAGTTCGCGCGGATCGTCCGAGTTGAGGAAGATGGGGCCTCCCAACCGCACGGGACGGCCCGGCGCGCCCGTCAAGCGAAGCGGCGCGCCCGCCAGAAACGTGAGCATTCCGCGGCGGCTGAGCATACCGGACATGCTGCAATTCTATCGCGATTGGCGCGGCGCCTTTTGGAGAACCCAGAGAGTATCCTCCGCCGATGTACCATGGGAGACGGAATGCCGGACCGCAGTCCATCACTCCCTAACGGTCGAGCGACAAGTCGCGGCTCTGATCGTGGCCTAGGCCGCGCCCGGCTATGCCTGAAAGGACACTATGCGAAAGACTCTGCTTTTGACGACGATCATTCTCCTTGCCGTGGCACTCGCCGCAGTCGCGGCCGATGTCAGCGGCAAGTGGGTAGCCCAGGTCGCGGGACGGAACGGTACGCAGGAGGTAACGTTCAACCTGAAGGCCGATGGAGGCACATTAACCGGCACTGTGACTGGCGGAATGGGTGGCCGGGGTGGCGGCGGCGATGCACCGCAACCGGTCGCGATCTCGGACGGCAAGATTGACGGCGCTAACGTCTCCTTCGCGGTCAAGGTGGAGGCCAATGGCCAGACCAGAGTAACGACTTATTCGGGCACGCTTTCCGGCGATGAACTGAAACTGAAACAAACTCGCCAGGGCCGGAACGGTGAGCAGACGGCGGACGTTACCGCGAAGCGGGCAACCACTTAGTGCCGGCCAGTCAGGTTAGTACAGCAGATTAGTACAGCACACTCTCGAAAGTCGCTTGTGGAAGTTCGGCTGCGCGCCAACTCCCGGCGGGCGGATTGCCAATCCGCCGCAGCTTGCCAAGCTGCCCCACATAGCGCCACGGGCGACTTCAACAGCTTAGTACACCGTTTCAGAAATTCCCTAACGTATCCGGGAAACCGCTTGCTTACGCGCGCGGCTCCGATCAGAGCCGCGACTTGCGCCTCCAAATTCGCGCCGAATTAGGCTCCGCATACCCAAACGGGACAAATTGTCCCGGATCGCATCCCTGGATCGCTTTCAGGCTCGGCGGAGCATGGCCCGGCAGCAGATACCGAAGCGGTCAAGGCCCGCCCGGCAGCCCTCTTGCGGTCGCGGCGCCACCGGTTTCAACCCGGCAGAGTTCGCCAAGTTCGGCGCCAGACAGATCGGCGGCTGACAGACCACACGGAAGGCGATGGTCTGTCCCACCTTAAATTATGTCTGGTGTCATGCTAGACTCGGGCAGCAGCGGGAGGTATGGTATGCGCGGTGCTCTGTTGATCCTGTTTTCGGCCCTGGCGGCGTTTGCCGCCAACGACGAATGGGCCAAGGTGAAGGACCTCAAGTCCGGTACCGAGATCCGGATATTTAAGAAGGGAACGTCACAACCGGTGGCCGCTCAAATGGGCGACTTGACGGAAGACAACCTGATCATCGTGGTGAAAAAAGAGCAGTCGGCCATTCCCAGGGACCAGATCGACCGCATCGACGCGCGGCCGGCAGGCCGGCGCATGACCACCGAGACCACGACGAAACAGACGAATCCGGACGCCAGGTCCGCCGAGCCCTCCCCGAACAAGGGAGCTGACCTGCCCGCGACCAGCACGAATACCAGCGTGGGCTTCGGGTCAAAGCCCGGCTTTGAGACCGTGTACCGGCGTGCCACCGGTGGGCCAAAGAAGTAGGCTGGGCCGTCATTCCTTCCCGAGTAACCGCTCCCACCACCTCCGCGGCTCCTGCAGCCCTTCCAGAATCCAGATCTCCTGCCGGGGCCGGTTGACCGTGTAGACCACGCTCTTTCCATCCCAGGTCATCGATGCGTGCAGTCCCGGTATGAATGAGGCGTATGGCGCCAGGCCGGGTAGATCGCGCAGTTTGCGCTCATGGCCGGTGGCGATCTCCACATCCCACAGCGCGGGCGGATCCTTCCTCACCTGGTAGAGCAGCTTGCCATCCCGCGACCACGCGACGGGGCCGCCATCGCCGGGAAGTTGGCGCGGCGGCTTGCCATCGGGGCTGAAGAGCGTGAGGGCTTGATGGTTGTCGAGGGCGGCGATCCAATCGCCCGCGGGGGACCAGGCCGGCACGGGGTCGGACGTGATCTCACCCAGATCCACCGGCGCTTCACCGCTGCCCGGTCTGGTTTTGGCAAGCTTCAAGGAGTTCCCTACCAGGCGCGAGTAGGCTATCCAGTTGCCGTCGGGCGACCACGTGGGGGTACCTCCAAAATGGGACTCACCCGAAGTGGCGCGCACCGGCGTTCCTCCCGAGACGAAGGCGGTATAGATCTGGATTTGCGCGGCGCCTTTTGCCGACACCGCTACGCGCCGCCCGTCGGGGGAAAACACGGGCCCGGCGAAAAGCTGCGCCGGCTCCCCATCCACCGGCACGCTTTCCGGCGTGAACAGCGGCCGGTCCCAGCCTTCCGCCAGGCTGGTGATCCACACCTCCGGCACGCCGCGGCGATCGGTGACATAGACCAGTTGTGGGCCGACTGGCGAAGCGTCGGCCATCTGCTCCGAACGCGAACTGATCAGCAGGGGGCGCACCGGCCCATCGCCCAGGGGGACCGCGACCACGTCGGCGTACGAGAGGCTCGAGAGATAAGCCAGGCGCGATCCATCGGGCGATACCGAGGGCGAAGACGCCGGCCGGTCCTGCACCACCACCGGCCAGTAGCGGCCGGTCTCCGTGTCGGTCATGTACGTTCGCATCGGGAGGGCTGCGGTGGAGTCGGAGAATACGGCGTAGCGCGCATCCGGCATCCACGAAAACGTGGGCGTGAACGAAAACGGAAAGCCACGCGGAAACACCGGGCGCGAGGCTGCCGGCGGCCACGGCGCCAGCCAGGCCAGTTCGCCGCGGCCTTCGATGGCGGTGGCCACCAGAATCTTCTTGCCATCGGGAGCGAACGCGATCGAGGGATTGTTATAAAAAGCTCCCGAAGGAAACGGCTGCGGCTCGTAGAGGCGGGGCGGCGCTTCCGGAGGGCTGGCAGTCATGAGGCGCAGACCGGAGGAATCCTGGGGGATGTTGAGCATGGCCAGGGTGCGGCCGTCGGGCGAAAGCGTGGCCACCAACACGGTCGGCTGAACCATCGCGGTGGCTCCGCCGCCGGCCGGTGTACGGCATAGACCGTAGCCGGCGGATTTCTTGCAACGGAAATAGACCGAGTGGGAATCGGCAGACCAAAAGGGCGGGTAGGCCGAATACGGCGTTGAGTCGGCAGCGGTGATGGCCACCGCCGTCGGAGATTCCTTCGCCTGCACGTAAACCTGGGCCGGCCCATCTTCCTTGGCTCCAAAAAACGCGATACTTTTGCCGTCGGGCGACCAGACCGGCCAGTTCTGCCAGGGCATCGCGGTGGCGAAGGGCACCGGGTGATAGCGGTCAAGATCCACCTTGTGCGGGTTGTGCAGCCACTGCGCCGCGCACCATGCCACCGCGGCGGCTAACGCGCAAGCGGCTATCGGCCAGCGGGGACGGCGCGCGCGGGCGGGCCCTGCCGGTTGCACGGCGCCCATGCCAGTGCCGGTGCCGGTCAGTTCGCCGTAGTGGTCGCGAAGTTGGGCCAACTCGCGTGCCAGGTCGCGCGTGGATTCGTAGCGGCCTTCGCGTTCTTTGGCCAGGCAACGTTTCAAGATCCAGCGCAATTGCGGCGGCAGCGCGCGCTCAATCGGCGGCGGTTCGTCTTCCACGATCGCCGCCATGGTCTGCACCGCGCTGGGCCGCTGGAATGCCTGGCCGCCGGTGAGCATTTCGTACAACACCAGGCCCAGGCTGAACTGGTCGGAGCG
Organism: Candidatus Acidiferrales bacterium; assembly: GCA_035570275.1. Lineage (GTDB taxonomy): Bacteria > Acidobacteriota > Terriglobia > Bryobacterales > Bryobacteraceae > DATMNI01. The sequence goes on from DATMNI010000464.1 coordinate 12,376, forward strand.
GTGGTCCACCTCCTGCGCCCTGGCCTGCTCCGGGCTCATGTAAGCCGCGGTGCCCACCACCGCACCCATGGCGGTGTTGGCGATGGTCACGGTGGCATTGCCGGCGGCCGGGGTTTTGGTGTCCAGCCGCGCGATTCCGAAGTCCAGAATCTTGGTGGTGCCGTCGGGCGTCACGATGATGTTCTCGGGCTTGAGATCGCGATGCACGATTCCCGCCCCGTGGGCCGCCGCCAGCCCGGCGGCGATCTGCGCGGCAATATCCACCGCTTTGCGCGGCGGCAGCGGGCCTTTGCTCACCAGCGCCCGCAGCGATTCGCCCGGCACCAGTTCGGAGACAATATAGGGCGGATGGTGGTCCAGCCCGACGTCGTAGATGGCCATGAGGTTCGGGTGATTCAACGAGGCCGCCAGCCGCGCTTCCTGATCGAACCGCCGCCGCCGCTCCGGATCTTGCGCCAGCGATTCGGGCAGCACCTTGAGCGCCACCTGTCGCCCCACACGCGTATCCAGCGCCTTGAAGACTTCGCCCATCCCGCCCGCGCCCAACAGGCCCAGGATCTGGTACGGTCCGATGTTGTTCTCCGCCATGCCAGTCTAGTGTAGCCTGGGCGGGGCCACGGCAGCGCTAGGCAGCCTGGTGGACGGGTTCGTGGTGCAACCGCATCAGTTGGCCTGCCTGCAATGCAACCATTGCATAGGTTATAGTACATAACAACTTGTCAGTCGCGGCAGGTCTTCCCCGATTCGCACAACCGCTTGCTTACGGGCGCGGCTCCGATCAGAGCCGCGTCCAGGTGCTACGGATTCTCACGGTTCTGCCTCGGCGAACCAGATCGAAATCGACGACATAGCGCTGTCCGTAAAAGTTCGCATTACCGAGCCGGGCTTCGGTATTGCAGGCTGCCCTGAGCAATGCCGCTCTGAGCTCTTCGGCATCGGCCTCACGGATTCCGGTCGATGCAAACACCCTTGCCTTGTTACGGCCCCGTGGATGTTCTGGGCTCAGGCAGTACGCTTGCAGCTTCCGAATGTCGACGATGGCGTGTTCACCATTGGGCAGCCTCACGAATCACCCATCGCGCAGCGAAGTGACACCGGGCGATGTGCCGGCCGTCGATTCACGCGACCCTGAGGGTCGCGGCCACTGGTCCAGATACAACCGCATCTCGTTGGTCTGCCGGAACCCCATCGATTCGTACAGCGGCCTTCCGAACGGGCTGGCATGCAGCGACACGGTGAGGAACCCCTCAGCCCGGCACCAGCCCACAATCGTTTCCATGATCTGCCGGGCGAGTCCGCGGTGGCGGAACGCGGGCTCGGTATAAATGTTCAGAATCCAGCCGCGGCGCGGCGCCGGGTCTTCGGGCGAACCGGACCACGGGACAATCGCCACGCCGCCGCCCGCCACCACGCGGCCATCGGCGGCGGCGGCCAGCCATCCCTGGTAAGTGCCGTCCACCATGCCCCTGCGGAGAAAAGCTTCCGACGAGGCGCGCATCAGCGCCAGGCGCGCCTCGTCCTGGTAGCCCATGTCCGAAAACATGGCCGTGCGGTGGCGCAGGATCAGGCCCACGTCCTCAACGGTAGCCGGGCGGATGCGAATCTCTTCCATTCATCGATTATGATCATGTACATGACTCGACGCGATCTGGGCAAGATTGCCGTAGGCAGAATTGCAGTGGGAACCACTGCGTTGCTCCACAAACGCCAGGCACGGGCCGCCACGCCGAAGTATACGGGTGCGCTCGATGGCTTCGAAAACAAGGTGGACACCGCGGGCTTCGACCCGGTGCTGTACACCCGCAAGCTGCACGATGCGGCGCCGCTGCGCATGACCTTCGAGGCGCAGACCCGCCGGCAGGCCGAACAGTGGCAGAAAAAGTTGCGCGCCAAGCTCACGGAGTTACTGGGCGGCTTTCCCGAGAAGCGCTCTCCGCTGGAAGCGCAGACGCTGGAAGTGCGCGACTATCCGGGCTACCGCCGCGAGAAGTTCGTGATGCAGAGCCGGCCCGGGCTTTACGTTTTGGGCTACCTCTTGACGCCGAAATCCGGCGCGGCGCCGTACGCCACGGTAGTTTGCGTGCCGGGCCACGGGCGCGGCGTCGACGATATCGTGGGGGTCGACGACAAGGGCGAGGACCGCACCGACAAGGCCGGCTACCAGCACGATTTCGCCATCCAGGCGACCGAACACGGCATGGCGGCAGTGGCCATCGAACCGATGGCCTTCGGATGCCGCCGCGATCCGGTCACTAAGAGTAAGGGCCTCGGCACCGCGGCCTGCCAGCCTTCGGCCGGGGCCGCGCTGCTGCTCGGCCAGACCATGATTGGCTGGCGCGTCTACGACGTGATGCGCACCATCGACTGGATTGCAACCCGCCAGGAACTGGACGCTGGGCGCGTCGGCTGCATGGGGATTTCGGGCGGCGGCACCTGCACGCTGTTTTCCTCCGCGCTGGAGCCGCGCATCCGGGCTGCCATGGTGAGCGGCTACCTGAACACGTTCCGCGACTGCATCATGAGCATCTCCCACTGCATCGACAACTATGTGCCGGGCATTCTGAACTGGGCCGAGATGTACGATGTGGCCGGGTTGATCGCGCCGCGGCCCCTGTTCGCCGAATCGGGCGAGCGCGACGACATCTTCCCCATCGCCGCCAGCCGTGAGAGTTTCGCCCGCGTGCAGAAAGTGTACGGCGTATTCGACGCGGGCGCGGTGGTGGAGCAGGAGACTTTTGACGGTCCGCACAGCTTCTGGGGCAAGCGCGGCCTGCCGTTCCTGGCGAAGCATCTGTAGGCCGCGACCCTCTGGCCGCGGCTCTGGGGCAGATCTTCACCGGTGTGTTAGCTCAGTCGGTGGCGACAGGCCCTTCGCCGGTCGACAAGTCCTGCACGATTCGCTCACGCTTCTTAATGGCAGTCTGCACGGCGGAATCCATGGCGATCCAGTAGAGCACTCCGCCAATGGCGGCGGCCAATGCCAGCACCAGGAAGAATACCAATTCGCTATTCAAGGCATAGCGCGCCAGGTACGCCAAAAAGACCGGGACCAGCGAAACCGGGTACAGCAGAACCACCAGCGCCTGGAAGCGGCCGGAGGCGCCGCCCTGCGATACCTGCGATGGATTGAGCGCGCGCGGATATTGCACCGAGCTGATGTTTCCCAGGGCCATCATATAGAGCGAACAGACTGCCACCACCACCAGTGTTTCCAGCACCTGGCCGTATCCGAGACGCACGGGCAACAAGGCGGTAATGCCAACCAGAATGGCGACCTCAAGGTAGACAAAGACCAGGGCGGCGAGATTCTTGCCGGCCAGGGTGAGCGACAGCGGCGGCGGTGCGGCGAAATAGATCTGCGCCGCCGAACGGTCAAAGCCGAAACAGTTCCAATAGGAAACCTGGCCGAGCAGAGTCAGGGCATACACACAAATCAGCGTGAGGAAATGGCGGGACATGGTGCTGTTGCCGGCAGAGCCGCGGAGCACCATGGGAAGCCAGAGCATGAGGCCGAAGGAGAAGCCCATCACAAAAACCATGCGGTAACGAGGCGTACGGGCGAGGGTGCGGAGTTCCTTTTCGACAATGGCCGCCAGCGGATCCGCCAGCACGAGCCCAGGGAAACGATAGAAGATCTCCGCCAGCGATTGCGGTAGGGTTTGGGAAGGAAGAGATAGCCGGGTCACCCCGCTGCCCGGATGTATACCCAGGGGCGTGGCCTGCGCGGCAACGGCGTCAAAGCGCAGGCCGCGTTCGAACTGAGTGCGGCCGAACCAGGCGGCGGCGAGCATCCAACAGCCGATGGAAAGCAGCGCCAGCGGGATGGATTGGCCGAGCGCGATATCGGCCGCGGCGGTCCACGGCCAGGCCACCGTACGGGTGGCGCCATCGAGACCGCGCAGGCGGTCGGGGCGAAACTTGCCGGACATCAGCAGGAAGCGCGGCACCATCCACAGCAGCAGCAGTACGAACACCAGAAGTTCGCGCACCTTGCGGCGCGAAAGCAGGCGCACCATCAGGCTGCGCGTTCCCGAAGCCAGCAGCACATTGAAAACGAGGAAGACCAGCATGGCCGCCAGGGCGCGCGGGGCTTGCATAAAAGGCGCTGCGCGCGCCCCGACCTGGAGGTCGCCCAGCGGTGTTCCGCCCAAGGCACGATTCCCGGCCAGGCCGAGCCCGCCACCAACCATCACCATCACCATTTCCATTCCGGCGGTGAGGCGCAGCAGCAGTTCCACCAGGAAGAGTTTGGCGTGCGGGACGGGATAGACCACCAGCTTGCGCATGTCCAGCGAGGAACCCATGCTGGCCGAAAGGATCGGCATGGCCTGCCAGTAGAAGCAGACGCCCAGAAGACCGATTGGAATCCACATTCGCAGTTCGCCGGCGTCGGCTTGTGCCAGCGCGAACCAGGCGCCTAACGCGACGGCGGTCCAGATGCCATACCAAACGATGCCGGTGATCAGGCTGAAAAAAGCGCCGCGGCGGCCCGCCATCCGCATGCTGAGGAACTGGGCGCGCAGGATGGCGGCGATCATAGCCAGTCCAAGCGCTCCATCTGGTGTTCGGCGCCCACCACGCGCACGAAGGCATCTTCCAGCGACTCGCCGCCGGCGCGCAGGTCGGCCAGCGCGCCGTTAGTGACGATGCGGCCATGGTTGATGATGGCCACGCGGTCGCAGAGCCGCTCCACCACTTCCAGCACGTGGCTGGTGAGAAAGATGGTAGCGCCGCGGCGCACCTGGTCGATCAGGATGTCTTTCATGAGGCGCGCGCCCACGGCGTCCACGCCTTCGAACGGCTCGTCCATCAGGAACAGTTCGGGATGGTGGATCAGCGAAGCCGCCATGGCGACGCGTTTGCGCATGCCCTTGGAATATTCGCCGATAATCTTGCGGTCGGCCTGCAACTGGAAGAGGTCGAGCAGCCCGCGCGCGCGTTCGATGGCGGTGGGCCTGGGAAGGCCGTACATGCGCCCCACGAATTCCAGAAACTCGGCGCCCGTGAGGCGGTCGAAGAGCAGCGATTCGTCGGGCACCAGACCGATGTGCTGCTTAATTTGGAGCTCCTGTTGGGGCAATCGGAAACCGAGGATTTCGATGGAGCCGCTATCGGCTGGGATGAGGCCGGTAAGCATCCGGATCGTGGTGGATTTGCCCGCTCCATTGGGGCCAAGGAAGCCGAAGAAGGACCCGCGCGGCACTTCGAGATCCACGCCATCGACGGCGGGTTTCAGCCCGTAGGATTTGCGCAGTTCGCGGACCGCAATGGCGGGGGACATGGCTACCAGTGTACTGGGGGCCGGTGGCCGGTGGCCGGTGGTCGGTGGCCGGTGGTCGGTGGCCGGTGGCCGGTGGTCGGTGGCCGGTGGTCGGTGGTCGGTGGCCGGTGGCCGGTGGCCGGTGGCCGGCCGCGAGGCACGGCGCGCCGCTTGCCTTCACCGGCCACCGGCCACCGGCCACTTGCATCCGTTCTTAGCCCGTCGCGCTCCAGTGGCGGATGGTCTTGATTTCATCCGGCGGAATGTGCAGGAACTCCAGAAACTCCTGGTGGTCCTGGGGGGCGGATTTTTCGAACTCGGCATGCCAGCGGCGCATGTCTTCTTCACTGAAGCCGGCGGCGCTCATGATGGCGGTCCATTTCTCTTTCGTAACCATGGGGATTCTCCTCAATTGATCGGTGGTTTTCAGCAGGCGCGCGATCGCCCGCTGGTGGTCGCGCAGGCGTTCGATGCCTTCGCTCAGTTCGGCGAAGCGCCGGCGCAAGATCGCGGATGCGTTGTTCCGGGGCGCGTCGAGAATGGAGCGGATATCCGTGAGTTTCAGGCCGGCATCGCGGTAGATACAGATCTGGCGCAGGCGGCCCAGATCCTTATCGGCGTAGACGCGGTAATTGCCCTCGCTACGCCGCGGCCGTGTCAGCAGGCCGATGGACTCATAGTAGAGCACCGTGCTGCGGGCCAGGTTGCACGACTTCGCCAGGCGTGTGACAGTCAGGGTCATCGTCACTCCTTTTTCAGTGTCAACCCTGAAGCTGTAGACAGGTCAAGAGGAATTATGGCGCGACGTTAAGGCGCGGGCGCGATCTTGAAAATCAGGATGTGCTGGCGCGGCAGCGGCTCCAGAACCTTGTCCATCCGGAAGCCTTCGGGCTCGAGTTCGGCCTTCACCTGGGCCACGGTCATTTTGTGCTCCGCGCGGATGGGCACGGCCGGATCTTCGCCGCGGTATTCCAGCAGCACCAGGCGGCCATCCGGCTTCATCGATTCGCGGATGTGGCGCAGCATTTTCTGCGGCTCGGAAAACTCGTGGTAGACATCCACTAGCAATACCAGGTCCATGGCGGCCGGCGGAAGCTTGGGGTCGTCGGCGGCGCCCAACACGGCTTCGTAATTGGTGAGCCTGCGCTGCTGCATGTTCTTACGCAACAGGTCGAGCATCCTGGGCTGAATGTCGTTGGCGTAGACCTTGCCCGTGGGGCCTGTGCGCTCGGCCATGCGCCACGACATGTACCCGGCGCCCGCGCCGATATCGGCCACCGTGGAGCCTTTGGCGATCCCGATGGCGTCGAGCGCCAGGTCGGGCTGTTCTTCGGATTCGCGCTCGGAGCGCACCAGCCAGTCCGCTCCGCCAGCGCCCATGACACCCGCGTACTTCCGGCCGCTGATGGGGTGGACGCCCTGCGCCCACGCCACCGAATAGACAAGGAGAAATAACCCACAGACCGCACGCCGCATGAATATAGAGTACGCGATCCGGCGCTTAACCATCGTGGGGGACGTGGTATGGAGCGGGCATGTTGGGCAGGTCGTTAGTTAGCCTGCGGCGGATTGGCAATCCGCCTATCGCTCCTTGCGGACAACCCCGTAAAACGTGGGGTGGCTCGCTGCGCATCGCGCCGGCGGATTAACCCGCCGCACTCTCGAAAGCCGCTTGTGGAGGTTCGGCTGCTCGCCAACTCCCGGCGGGCGGATTGCCAATCCGCCGCAGCTTGCCAAGCTGCTTGCCAAGCTGCCGCACATAGCGCCACAGGCGACTTTCATCCTTTCCCCTGTCGCCCGGCGCACATCGCGAACAGATAACAATCTGCCTCACAAGGGTCGCGAGGAATCACGACCGACGTATTAGGGCGGAGGACAATCCTCACCCGTGTATGACGGGCTTCCGCACGCTGATCACTCCGCGCCTGTCATTCGTTGGTCGGCTCGATATCGGTCGGGAGGTCCTTCAGCCGGTCGATGGCGCGCTGCATTGCCGGGCGCACTACGCCCAAGGTGTCCAGCATCTTCCTGGCGCCCGCGTAATCGCCCAGAGCTTCCAGCGTGAGCAGATCGTGCGTCAGGTCGCGCACCGCAGATTTGATCTTCGCCTGGTCCACGGCGAACGTGCCGTCCGCATTGGCCACGAACGCGCCCTTGTCCGAGAGATAGTTGAACTGCAGCGCCATACCTTTGCCGTGGGCGTCGGAGAGCCCGAACCGCAAGGAGCGGAACGACGATGCCAGAAACGTGGTGTAAAGCTGCTGCTCATAGCCTGGACCCTGCATCAGTTTGTGGTCGAAGAGGTATTCCAGCATGAAGAGGCCGGTGATGTCGGCCTTGGCTTCTTCGATGGCGCTGTAGAGTTCCTTGAGTTCCTGGCGCGGGGTAGTGGCGCGGCCTGCGACCTGGATTTGATGCGGCCCGATGCCGTGACTCAGTTCATGGGCCAGAATGTGGGTGAAGAAGTAGGTGAAGCTGAGGCCTGGTTGCGCAGCCTTAGGCAGCACGCGGAGGGCGATGGGGGTCAAGGTGCCGGCGAACTTGGCTTCCTGAACGTTCTTCAGCATGATGCGCGCGCTGCCCTTTTCATGCACCACGCGTTCGTCGTTGGGCAGGTTGAAGGCGGCGGTGCGGACCCCGTGGGCGCCGTCTCCCGCGGCGAACACTTCGTTCACCACGCGGATGGGCGCCGACGCGCCGAGCTTCGGATTGCGATACCGCGGATCGATGGGAAGGTTGTCTTCGACGGCTTGCAGATGCGATGCCACCACCTTCAGCCGGTCGGTTTCGGCGTCGTCGCGGATGGTGATGTAGGCTTCGAAGGCGGCTTTGTAGCCGAACATTTCGTCGTTGTAAGTTTCGTAGGGCCCGATGGTGATATCGAGTGGAGCATCCAGGTCCATCCAGGCGACGTCGCTGGCGTAGTAATCGTTGGAGAGGAAGGCGCCGGCCCGCAGCGTGAGGAATTTCTTGAGCGATGGGTTGGGGGTGAGGGCGGCGGCTTCGCGCAGCAGGCTGGCGGCCTTCTTCAGATCGGAGGCGTAGGCGTGGTTATAGGGCACCAGGCTGAGTTGCTTGTCGGCATTGCGGCGCACCACGGTGAAGAAACTCTCGGCCTGCTGGCGCGCGGGCGGCGGCAGGGCCTTCGTCCAAGCTTCGAACTCCTGGCGGGTCATGTCCGCGGGGTAAAAGTTGGCCCCCAGCGGCTTGCGCTCGGGCACGCCGGCAATAAAAGCCTTGTGGTCGTCCAGGTCTGACCACGGTCCCTTGTTCAGCAGGAAGTAATGCAAGAGCTCTTTACCGAGCGGCGTGGTGTCCTTTTGGAGCTTGGCGTAAAGGGCGCGATTACCGCTCCAGAGTTGGTCCATGAAGACCGCGTTGAGGACGCGCGCTGCCTCCACCAGTTTGGCCAGCGCCTGGCGGTCGCCCGCGGACAGCGTGGAGGTGTCGTACTTCAGCTTAACGGGCGCGAAACGGGCGCTCATCTCTTTCAGTTGGTTGAGATCGGGCATAACGGCAGCAGCGGCCAGAAGGACCAGTATCGGCTTCATCAAGATCTATTGTGTCATTGCCTTGGGGAAGGCTGGGCGATCTTATTATGTCACCCCGTGCATAGCTGATCACCACGGTCGGCGCGTCGCCAGGCGCAAAGGTCCGGCCCGCCGCGGACTTGACCCCCAGCGCCGTGAAGAAGTTCGCCGATACGCGCTGCCGGATGGCTGTTTCCCTGTGTCCCTCGATCTTGACCGTGTCTCGATCCGGGTCTTGCAACGCCACCACATCCTGGATCGCCTGCTTCTGCTCGCGAAACCGATGGCACTCCAGCAGCGTGAATCCGTCCGTCATCCCATCCTTGTCGATGTTCCGCAGCAGGACGAGTTGTTCCGGATGATCCACTGGCCACTGCCGCACCAGCAGCGTATCAACCAGGCTGAAGATGGCGGTATTGGCGCCGATCCCCCAGGGCCAGTGAGAGCACCGCCACCGCCGTGAAGCCGGGCTGGTTTCGCAGGGTTCGCAACCCGTACCGGATGTAGCAGATCAGACATGTGCCTCCGAAGTCTTATGGCAATAGACAAGCACGTGGTGTGCCGCTGCAACTGCTTGTCCAACCTATGTTAAACCTATGTTAAACCCGGGCTTGACGGAACGGTCACTGTCCGTTTCCGGGACGGGACAGTTTCGCTTCCGTCCGTCGCAACCGGGCGAGCCCGGTTGAAACGTTCTGCCGCCGGCGGTGTCTATTCACTGGAGGATTCCTATGCGCCTGCCGGTAGTGTTGCTGCTCTTGGGGCTGAACCCTGTGATGGCTCCCTTGATAGCCCAGGACCCCGTCGATTTCCAAGGTTGGCTGAACCAAGGCATCCAGGCCTTCCAATCCGCCCAGTATCCGCAGGCCGTAGCGGCCTTTCAACGAGCCGTGCAAATACAGCCCGATCACGTTGCCGCGCACCTCTATTTGGGCACGGCCTACATGCAGCAGTATATACCCGGCGCGACAAGCCCCCAGAACGAGGCCATGGCGAGGTTCGCCACCGACCAGTTTCTCCGCGTGGTGAACCTGGAATCGAACAACAAAGTGGCTCTGGCCTCGCTCGGTTCCCTTTCGCTGAACCAGAAGAAATGGGACGAAGCGCAGAAGTGGTATGACACCCTGGCCGGCGTGGACCCCAACAATGCCGATGCTTACTACAGCATGGGCTTCATCGCCTGGTCGAAGTGGTACCCCGAATACGGAAAGGCGCGCATGAGCCTGGGTATGAAGCCGCAAGATCCGGGGCCCATCAAGGACTTCGCGGTTAGAGAAAAACTAAAGGCCGATTACGGCGCGGTGATCGAAGCCGGCGTGCAGGCGCTGGAAAAGGCGCTCCAAATCAACCCGCAATATGCCGACGCCATGGCCTACATGAATCTTCTGATTCGCGAACGCGCCGACCTGCGCGACACGGCGGACGAGTATCGTCAGGACATTGCCGCCGCCGACGACTGGGTGCAGAAAGCGCTGGCGGCAAAGAAGCAGCGGGCCGAAAACTGGCAGCGTTCAGGGGCGGCCTCCGGAATGACACCCCAGCGCATCACCATCGGCGGCAACGTGCAGGAACTTAAGCTGGTGAATCGCACCCCGCCGGTCTATCCGCCGCTGGCTTTACAGGCAAGGATCTCGGGTGTAGTGCATTTGGCGGCGATCATCGGCAAAGACGGCCGGGTGTTGGATCTCAAGGCCATCGGCGGCCACCCGCTATTGATACCGTCCGCGCTCGAAGCCGTCAAGCAGTGGGTCTACCAGCCCACTTTATTGAACGGAATTCCGGTGGAAGTGGCGACTCAGGTCGACGTGCTTTTCACGCTGCCGTAACCGGGCCGTGACCGCTAGGGAGCGATTCCCGAGCCCCGAATCCCCCATGCTACGATAGATGCTTGTCAGGTCTCGGGCTCCGTGCAACGGACGGCTGCAAACCCCGCCAGGTCCGGAAGGAAGCAACGGTAGTGGTGCGGTTCGTGTGCCGCGGATTACCCGGGGCCTGGCATACTTGTCCGTGCGCACGCCGGAGACCCACCCCATGTACCAGGTAATCGCCCGCAAGTACCGGCCGCAATCTTTTGACGACGTGGTCAACCAGGAGCACGTGAAGACCACGCTCGAAAACGCCATCGCTCAGAACCGCATCGCTCACGGCTACATATTCTCCGGCCAGCGCGGCACCGGCAAAACCACCATCGCCCGCATTCTGGCGCGCTGCCTGAATTGCGTGGAAGGGCCCACCACCAAGCCGTGCGGCGTCTGCGCCAGTTGCCGGGAAATCACCTCTGGCGGCAGCGTGGACGTGATCGAAATCGACGCCGCCTCCAACCGCGGCATCGACAACATGCGGGAACTGCGCGAAAACGTGCGCTATCAGCCGGCCCGCGACCGCTACAAGATCTTCATCGTCGATGAAGCCCACCAGATCACCAACGAAGCCTTCAACGCGCTGCTTAAGACTATCGAGGAGCCGCCGCCATGGGCCGTGTTCGTGCTCTGCACCACCGAAGCCCACAAGATTCCCGCCACCATCGCGTCGCGCTGCCAGCACTTCAGCTTCCGCTCGGTGGATTTCGAGGATCTTACGGCGCGCATGGCGTGGATTTGCCAGCAGGAAGGCATTGCGGCCGATGCGGAAACCCTGGCGGTCCTCGCCGCCGCCGGGGAGGGCAGCGTGCGCGATTCGCTTTCGGCGCTGGATCAAGCCATTGCCTGCTGCGGCGCCAAGCTGAAAGCCGCCGAAGTGCGGGCCCTGCTGGGCGCATTCTCGCTGGAGTCGTTGGAGAAGGTTTCCGATGCGCTGGCGGAAAACGATTCGCGCCGCATGCTGGAAGTAGTGGACGAACTAGAGCGCAACGGCCAAAACCTGCAACACTTCAGCCGCGAACTGGCGCGCTATTTTCGAAATCTTCTGGTTGCCCGAATTGCCGGCGCCGATACCCGCCTGGTGGCCGCATCGGCCGCGCAGCGCGAAAAGCTGGCCGCCACCGCCGCCCGCTTCTCCGAAGAGGACCTGACGCGCTACCTGCAACTCTCGCTGGACCTGTTCGGCGACCTTCAGACTTCCCTGCAGCCACGCTTCCACCTGGAGATCGGCCTGGTACGCCTGGTGCAAGCCGGCCGTCTGCTGCCGCTCGAACAGGCGCTGGCCGAGTTGACCAGTGGGGCAGCCGGTACCACCCGCGACCGGGGCCCGCAGCCTGCCCAGCCGCCACCGGTTCGCTCCGCACCGCCCGCGATCCGCTCCGCGCCGCCCCCGCCGCCTCCGCAGCGCACCGGCCCTTCACCCTTTGAACTGGACCGCGCCAGGAAAGCCGCAAACCGCCCGCCGGAACCGCAATCTTCCGGCGCTAATGCCCTGGCACCAGAACCGGCGCCGCAGACCGCAACGCAGACCATGGCGGTGGGCGACGCCCGCGCGCGTCTGCTGGCGCAACTCACCGTCAAGGGCCATTCGCACCTGGCCGATGCGGTGGAGAACGCCGGCATCGCGGTGACCGGCGCCGATCTGCAGATCGTGGCGCCGAAATCCTACGCACTGTACTTTGACGACGGCAACTTCACCGCTGCCGTGCGTGAAGTCTTCGGCCGTCCGCTGCGCGTGAAGTTCAGCGCCGCCGAGGCATCCGTTCCGCAACCAACCGCCCCGGCTCATTCCACCGCTCCTTCCGCCGCGCTGGCACCCCAGCCCGCAGCCCAGCCAACAGCCGGCACAGGGGACGACGAAGTGACCGGCCGCGCTCTTGGCAACCCCGAAGTGCAGCGCTTCCGTGAAGTCTTCGGCGGCGAAGTTCGAAAAGTTCGAAATCTCAAGGAATAGCTAATCTTCAAGGAGCAGCAACGTGAAACTACCCGGCAACATGCAGCAGATGATGCGCCAGGCGCAGCAGATGCAGGAAAAGCTTCAGCAGGAGATCGCGCTGATCCGCGTGGAGGCCACCGCCGGCGGGGGCATGGTCACCATCAAGATGGATGGGCAGAAGAACATCCTGGCGGTGAAGATCGACCCTGAAGTGGCGGGCGATGTGGAGATGCTGCAGGACATGATTCTGGCCGCGGCCGGCGAGGCTATGAAGAAAGTGGAAGAGCAGATCCAGGCCAAAATGGGCGGTATGCTTGGCGGCATGGGAATGCCCCCCGGCCTTTTCTAGCCGATGCCCGATTTCGCCGAACCGCTGGCCCGCCTCATCACCGAATTCAAGCGCCTGCCCGGCATCGGCCAGAAGTCCGCGCAGCGGCTTGCCTTCCATGTGCTGCGCGCCCGGCGCGACGATGCCGAGCACCTGGTGCAGGCCATCCTGGACGTGAAGGACAAACTGGGCCTCTGCCGCGTCTGCAACAACATCAGTGACAGCGAACTCTGCCCGTACTGCAGCGACGCCAACCGCGACCCCAAATTGGTGTGCGTGGTGGAAGAGCCGCACAGCATCATCGGCATCGAAACCACGCGGGAGTACAGCGGGCGCTACCACGTGCTGCACGGCTCGCTTTCCCCGCTGCGCGGCATCGGCCCGGAGTCGCTCAAAATCAAGAGTCTGGTGGAACGGATCGGCGAAGGCGAAATCCAGGAAGTGATTGTGGCCACCAACCCAACGGTAGAGGGCGAGGCTACCGCGGTCTACCTGGCCCGCCTGCTGAAGCCGTTGGGTGTCAAGGTCACGCGCATCGGGATGGGGGTACCGGTAGGCAGCGACCTGGAGTTCGCCGACGAAGTCACTATTTCGAAGGCCATGGAAGGCCGGCGGGAGATGTGACGGCTGGCCGTGACCCTCTGGGCCGCGGCTGCCTACGACTCAGCGGGCAAACCGCTCTTCAAGGCGGGTTAGGCGGGTGTCAACGTCTTCGATTTTCCCGAAAAGCATTTTGAAGTTCGCCTCATTCACGCGCGCCTCGGCGCCGATACGGGCATCGATGGCGCCGATACGGACATCGATGTATGCGCGTAGATCGCTGATGCGGACATCCACGTGCCGGTTGCTGAAGAAGACGCCCAGAACCACCACCACTAGCGTGGCCACGGGGCTGACCAGCGGGAGGTAGGAGAGGGCGACCGGATCCATGCTCCGATTATAGCGCAGCGATGGCGCGCCGTCCGGGTCGCAGATTGTAGGGAATTGTGACCGAGATTATGACCGCGCCGGTCTGGCTGTTATTGCGGATTCGCCGCTTCCCACAAACCACCGCCGGTCACTCCGCCGATGCGCAAATCCACTAATTCATTCGGCTCCCGGTACCCAGCCAACTCCACCTTCAGATAATTCTCCGTCAGCGCCGTGCCGGTACCGTGCAGCGTCACACCGGACAGCGTGCGGCCGACCATGCGCTCGCGGAACTCGCGGTTCTTGGCCGCGGCCAGGTCGCGCAGCGTGCGGTTACGCTCCTTTCGCACCGGCATCGGCACCGCAGCCGGGTCCTCGGCCGCCGGCGTGCCAGGCCGCTCCGAGTAAGTGAAGACGTGCAGGTAAGTGAACGGAAGGCTTTCGATAAAATGGCGGCTGTCTTCGAAGTCGGCCTGGGTTTCACCGGGGAAGCCCACCATCACGTCGGCGCCGATGGCGGCGTCTGGCATCAGCGCCCGCGCTTTCAGGACGCGGTCGGCATAGTGACGCGGACGGTACTTGCGGTGCATGCGGCGCAGCACGCGGTCCGATCCGCTTTGCAAGGGTGCGTGCACGTGCCTGGCAATGCGCGGCGAGCCGGCCATCAGGTTCAACAGGTCGTCGGAGAAATCCATCGGCTCCACGGAACTCAACCGCAGCCGTTCCACGCCGGTCTCAGCCAGCAGCAGGCGGATCAGTCCGGCCAGCCGCATTTGGCTGCCCGGCTCCCGGCCCCAGCGGCCCAGGTTGATGCCGCTCAGCACGATTTCGCGATACCGCTCCGCCAGGCCGCGCACCTGCGCCACCACCTGTCCGGCCGGCGCCGAGCGGCTCCGCCCGCGCACGAACGGAATGATGCAGAACGAGCAGCGGTTGTTGCAGCCATCCTGGATCTTCAGGTTGGGGCGGGTGCGGTCGCCCGCGGCGTCTTCCACCGGAGCCGACAGAAAATCGTGCTGTGCGAAAATATCGCCCACGTGGATGTTGCCGTGGTAGGGCGTGGCGTTGCCGCCGTTGTCGATGCCGCCATTGTCAATGCACACCAGGTCGGCAATCTGCGTCTTGTGCGAGTTCCCCACCACCCATGCGACGCCGGGCAGCACCGCCAGTTCTTCGGGCGCGCGCTGTGCGTAACAGCCGGTAACCAGGATGCGCGCCCCCGGGTTTTCCCGATGCACCCGGCGAATGGTTTGCCGCACATCGTCATCGGCTGCAGAGGTGACCGTGCACGTATTCAGCACGACCAGGTCGGCCGCCGCCCGCTCATCCGCCGCGCCTAGCCCCTTGGCCGCGAGCAGCGATTCGAGGGCGGCGCCATCGGCTTGCGTAGCCCGGCACCCGAAATTTTGAACGAAGAATTTCCCCACGTTGATCTAACTAATTATATAGTGGCTGAGACCCCTGGGTCGCGCTAGCCTCTTGGGCCACGGTGTTCCGAAACTGGCAGCGCGACCCAGAGGGTCGCGGCCACTACACGGCGCAGGCGATCTCCATCAATATGCGAGCGGCTTCTTCAGCGGGGTCGGGGGCGCGGGTGATCTGCCGGCCGATGACGAGATAGTTGGCGCCATCGGCCATTGCCTGCGCCGGCGTGGCGATGCGCTTCTGGTCGCCCGCATCGGCGCCCGCGGAACGAACGCCGGGTATGACCAGGATTCTGCTGGGCCCGACGATGCGGCGCAGAGCCGCGGCTTCGAGCGGCGAGGCCACAATGCCTTCCACACCGCATTCCACGGCCTTGCGGGCACGGCGGGCCACCAGTTCGGCGATGGTTCCGTTGTAGTCCAAGTCGTCCAGATCCTCGGGGCCGAAACTGGTGAGCACCGTCACCGCGAGGATCTGCAGCCTGGAGCCTGCCGCTCCTTTGACGCCGCCTGCCCCGGCGCCCTGCATGGCCGCGCGCATCACGGAACCGACGGCGTGAACGGTCAGGAAGCGCACCCCAACCTTCGCCACCTGCGCCACAGCGCGCTTCACGGTCTCTGGGATGTCGTACAACTTCAGATCGAGAAACACTTCCTTGCCCTGGCCCAACAGTTCGCGCACGAATTCCATGCCGGTGGCGGCATAGAGTTCCATGCCGACTTTGTAGAAGTTAACCCGATGGCCAAGGCGCGACACCAGCGCGCGGGCCTCTTCGGCGGATTCGACGTCGAGTGCCACGATGATAGGGTTGGGTAGCGTCATATGAGGTGGATAGCTTTCTCTGAGCGCGGCAACACGCGGCCGATCCGGTAGGCCGGTTCGAAAGCGCGCTGGTAGGCGGCGGCATCGGCTTCCGGCAGGGCAATCAGCAGGCCGCCGGCGGTTTGCGGATCGTAGAGCAGATCTTCCACTTCACGCGGCAACTCGCGCTGGGTTTCCACCACCGGCGAAGCGAATTCGCGGTTGTTCTTGAGGCCGCCCGGCAGCGCGCCCTGGCGGGCGTATTCCAAAGCGCCGGCAAGGAATCGAACCTGGTCCACCGCGATTTCCAGCGTGACGCCGCTGGCCAGCGCCATTTCGCGTGCGTGGCCGATCAGTCCGAAGCCGGTGACGTCCGTGCAGCCATGGACATCGAACTCCAGCATGGCTTCACAGGCGCGCCGGTTCAGCGTGAGCATCTGCTGGATGGATTCGTTCACCTGCCGCTCGCTGGCAATGCCGCGCTTGAGAGCGGTCGCGATGACGCCCGTGCCCAGGCGCTTGGTGAAGACCAGGGCGTCGCCGGGGCGCGCGCCGGCATTGGCCATGACTCGCGCGGGATGGATGGTGCCGGTGACGGCATAGCCGAATTTGATTTCGTCATCGGCCACGCTATGCCCGCCCAGGATGGAACAGGCGGCCTCGCGCATCTTTTCGGCGCCGCCTTTCAGGATCTCGGACAGATCGCCCGGATCGCCCTTGGCCGGATACGCCAGGATGGAAAGCGACGAGATGGGCCGCCCGCCCATGGCATAGACGTCGCTCAACGCATTGACCGCGGCGATGGCGCCGTAGGTGTACGGGTCGTCCACGATAGGCGTGAAGAAATCCACGGTCTGCACCAGGGCGAGCTCCGCCGTCAGTTTGTACACGCCGGCATCGTCGGCGGTGTCAAACCCGATCAGCACATTCTCGTCGGCCCACCGGGGCACCGTGGCCAAAACCTGGTCCAATAACTTTGGACTGAGCTTGGACGCTCAACCGGCGGCTTTCACGTGGGCTGTTAACTTACGCCTTTGGGTAGTGCCGTCCATCGAACCCTTTTACTAATAATCGAAACCCTTCACTATAATAGCGAGATGCGACCCACGCCCATTTTTGGTGTTGTTCTGTCTCTGGGATTGGCCCTCACGCTGATTTCCCGCGAGCCCCAAACCGACCCGCGCCTGAAGAAAGCCGCGCGCTCGAGCGAGCGCAACGGCTGGGTTCAGGTCCACCTGGAGGGCACGCCGGCGGAGATCGGTTACCAGCACGGGTACCTGCTGGCGCCCGAGATCCAGGACACGTTCAAGGCGGTCTCGGTGGAGATTACGCACGAAGAGAAGAAGGACTGGGCCTATTTCCGCAAGACGGCGCAGGAGGTCTTCTGGCCGCACGTGGAGCAGGAGTATCGCGAGGAGCTCTCCGGCATCGTCGAGGGACAGAAGGCGCACGGCGGCAAGCTGGACATCTGGGACGTGGTGGCGCTGAACGCGTGGCTGGAGATCCCCTACTACGACAAGTGGAAGGACAAGGGCACGCCGACCGCCACCGGCGGCCCTGCCCAGGGTGCCGGGCCCGGCGACCATTGCAGCGCGTTCGTAGCCACCGGCAGCTACACGAAGGACGGGCGCATTGTGATCGGCCATAACAACTGGACCAGCTACTCGTCGGGCACGCGCTGGAACCTCATGTTCGACATCGTGCCGGCCAAGGGCAGCCGCATGCTGATGGACGGGATGGCGGGGCTGATCCACAGCGGCGACGATTTCGGCGTGAACGCGGCTGGGATGGTGATCACGGAGACCACCATCAGCGAGTTCAGCGGGTTCGACCCCAACGGCGTGCCGGAGTTCGTGCGCGGGCGAAAAGCGATGCAGTACGCGGCGTCCATCGACGATTTCGCGCGCATCATGAAGGAAGGCAACAACGGCGGGTACGCCAACAACTGGCTGGTGGCCGACCGCAAGAACAACGAAATCGCCAGCCTGGAGCTGGGTCTGAAGAACGTAGTCCTGCAGCGGACGAAGGACGGTTTCTTCGTGGGCTCGAATTTTCCCGCCGACCCGAAGCTGATCAAGGAGGAGACGGAGTTCGACCCCAAGGACCGCAGCCGCAGCGAGAACGCGCGCCATGAGCGCTGGCTGGCGCTGATGGACCAGAACAAGGGCAAGATCGACGTGGCCGCCGGGCAGCGGTTTTTGGCGGACCACGTGGACGCGTACGAAGGTAAGCCGGATGCCAACGAGCGGACCCTGTGCGGCCATATCGAATCGTCACCGCGGGGCATGGGAACCTGGCAGCCCGCTTACGCGCCCGCGGGCGCAGTGCAGAACAAGGTCACGGACGCGGCGGGCGCCGCCAAAATGAGCCTGACGGCAGCGCTGGGCCATGCCTGCGGCCGCGATTTCAAGGCCGGCGAGCACATGGCGAAGCACACCGAGTTCGCCTGGCAAAAGGACATCATGCGCGACATGAACGCCCGCGCCTGGACGCGTTTCACGGCGAAGCAGTGATTTTTTTGTGAGGCGGATTGTTAATCTGCGGCGGATTGGCAATCCGCCTTCCGCGAGACCGATATGAAACTCTCATTCTTATTCGTGACTCTTGCAGTGTTACCCCTGCGCCCCCAACCTTTCCAGGTGGTGGAAGCCACCATCCCGCAAATGCGTGCCGCCATGGAGCAGGGGCGCATCTCTTCGCGCGAATTAGTGAGCTTGTATCTGGCCCGCATCGGTCTCTACGACGCGAAGCTCCACGCCGTGATCACCACCAACGCCGCCGCGCTGCAGGAAGCCGCCGAACGGGATCGCGAGCGCGCGCAGGGCAGGGTGCGCGGCCCGCTGCACGGCATTCCGATCGCGCTGAAGGACAACATCCTCACGCACGATATCGTGACCACCGGCGGCGCCTTGGCCTTCGACGGATTCCTGCCGCCGTACGATGCCACCCTGGTGAAGAACCTGCGCGACGCCGGCGCGGTAATCGTCGCCAAGACCGGTCTTTCGGAACTGGCCAACTGGGTGGCAGGGGCGCCCACGCCCATGCCCGGCAATTACAATGCGATGCGCGGTTTCGGTTACAACCCCTATGACCCGCGGCGCGATCCGCGCGACGCCACCGATGATGGCCGGCCGGCGCTGGCCACCGGCGGGTCCAGTTCCGGCATCGGCACCGCCGCCAATTTCTGGGCCGGCAATGTGGGGAGCGAGACTTCGGGCTCCATTCTCAGCCCGGCCAACCAGAACATGCTCGCGGCCATCAAGCCGACGGTGGGCCGCATCAGCCGCTACGGCGTGATCCCCATTACGGCCGATCAGGACACGGCCGGCCCCATGGCGAAGACAGTCACCGACGTGGCCATTATGTTCGGCGCTTTGGAGAGCCCGGCGCCCGACCCGAATGACCCGGCCACCAGCGCCTGCACGCCCGCGCCGGGGCGCGATTACACGAAATTTCTGAAAGCCGATGGACTCAAGGGCGCGCGCATCGGCATCCCGCGGGCCTTCTACTACGACAAGATCGCGCCGCCCTCCAACACCGCGCGGCGCGGAGGCCGCGGAGGTTTCGACGGACTCGGCCCCGAGCAGGCCAGGGTGATGACCGAGGCCATCGATGTGCTTAGACAGCAGGGCGCCGTAATTGTTGACCCGGCGGACATCCCAAGCATCGTCACCAAGGACCCCGAGCGAAACTTCCTGCTGTGGGGCCAGTGTTCGGGTCTTACCAACGTGAAGGGCAAGGACGCCGATTGCTCGGTGGTTTTGAAATACGGCATGAAGCGGGACTTCAACAAATGGCTGGCCACGTTGGGGCCCTCCGCGCCCGTGAAGACACTCACCGAACTGCGCCTATGGAACATCACGCACCTCAGCGCCGGCGCCATTCGCTACGGCCAATCGCAACTCGACATCTCCGACGAGATGGACGTGGAGGCCGACCGCGCGCGCTATGAGTCCGACCGCGCCAGGGACATGGCGCTCGCCGGCACGCACGGCATCGATGAAGCGATGAAGGCCAACAACCTGGATGCGCTGTTGTTCCCCGGCGCCAACGGCGCGGCCATCGCGGCCAAGCCCGGATATCCCACGGTGATCGTGCCTTTTGGGATGGTGCCGAACGCGCCCATGCCGCCGTTCCCGCCAGGCTTCGACGCCAAGCCCTCGCCGTTCGGGGTAAGCTTCACCGGCATGGCCTGCAGCGAGCCGCGTCTGCTGGGACTGGCGTACGCGTTTGAGCAGGCAACCAGGCGCCGCGTGCCGCCGGCATCGGCCCCGTAGGTTGCGGGGAATGATTTTATCCTATGCTTGAGAAATCTAAAGTTATAGTTTAGAATACTCATGTGAAGTTTATCTCTCGCGCGATCCAGGAGACGGCGTTTCGCGCGGCCCGCGCATTCCCGGCGGTTGTGCTTACAGGCCCTCGCCGCGCCGGGAAGACCACTTTCTTGCGTCGCGCATTTCCCCGAGCCCGCTACGTGTTGCTCGAGGATCCGGACATACAGGCGCGCGCACGGTCCGATCCGCGGGCGCTCATCGATGAACTGCAGCCTCCCGTCCTGTTCGACGAGATTCAGAACGTTCCGGAATTGTTCGACTACATCCGCACCCGCATCGATCAGAGTCCCCGGCGAATGGGACGGTGGCTGTTCACCGGCTCGCAGGAGGCGCCCTTGATGCAGGGCGTTACCGAGTCCATGGCCGGGCGCGCCGCCGTGCTGCAATTGCTGCCATTCAGTCTGGCCGAGACGAAGCGCGTCAGTCTTCTCGCCGGCGGCTATCCGGAAGTGTTGGCCCGCCCCAAGGGCCGGGAGTTGTGGTTCTCTTCCTACATCCAAACCTACCTGGAGCGCGACGTCCGCGCGGTGACGAACGTTCGCGATCTGGCCACCTTCCGCCGATTTTTTGCCCTGTTGGCCAGCCGGCACGGGCAGGTCCTGAACAAGACGGACCTGGCGGCGCCGCTGGGCGTTTCCGTTCCCACGGTGGGCGAGTGGTTGCACGTCCTGGAGATCACCGGCCAGGTCATCCTGGTGCCGCCCTACTTCGAGAACTTCGGCAAGCGCTTGATCAAGTCGCCGAAGATGTACCTGGGAGATTCCGGCTTGGCTTGCCATTTTCTCGGCATCAGGTCCCAGGCGGAGTTGGACCGCTCGCCGTTTCTCGGCCCCCTATTTGAGGGATTCGTGGCTGCGGAGATACTCAAGGCGCAGGTCAACCAGGGCCGCCGGAAAGAACTCTACCATTTCCGCGACCAGCAGGGGTTGGAAGTGGACTTCCTGTTTCCCGATAGCCAGGGCGGAGTCTGGATGGTGGAGTGCAAAGCGTCCCGGACCGTGAAACCCTCAATGGCTGGGCCGATGGGAGCACTTCGCCACGCCATGGGGAGCCGCGCGCCGCGCCGCATTTCGGTGGTTCATCGGGCCTCCCCGAGCGCGCCCGCCACCCGCGCGCTGGCGCCCGGAGTCGAGGCCCTGGACGTGCACGATTTCGTGCTCGCCTTGGCAAGCCCCAAAATGCGCCCGCTGGATGGGTTTGAGAAATCTAAAGTGGCAGTTTAGGAAACTCAACCTGGGCCCGGAGGCCGGCTGTCGGCTTCCCTGCTTATCCGCTCCCTCCCCGCTCGAACGCTCCAAAGCAGCACGCCGCCCGAAGACGCGCCGAAATCGCATGCTATCTTTGCGTCCTCCACGTCAGACTTTCCGCGTCTCCCTCGTCAAATCGGAGCCGACCGCCTACTCCGCGTGTAGCGGAATGTGAGCTTAGGCTGGCCGGACCGTTCAAAACCGACGCGCGCAGCATGGTGCCACGCATCAGCCTGAGTAACCTATCCCCCGGCAAAGCCGGGGGCCTTTGAAAACCATTAGCCGCTCAAAGCGGCTGTTCGGGGTCGCTGCCGCGGCCCCGTTGTTGTGAGCCGCTCAAAGCGGCTATGGCGGGACGCTAACGCGGCCCGCTAGACATTGGCCACCTCAAACGTGGCCCCTCAGAGCTGCAGGTTCAGTTGGTCCAGTCTTTTGTCCTCCTGTTCCTGCTGCTGAATGTACGCTCGGATGACCCCCCTCGTCCCGTCCTACTGTGGAGACGAAGTATCCACGCGCCCAGAAATGCTGTCCCACAAAATTTCGTTTGCGCTCACCGTATACCCGCGCCAGGTGTATGGCGCTTTTACCTTTGATGTACCCCACCACCTGGCTGACTGCATGTTTCGGCGGGATCGCGATCAGCATGTGCACGTGATCGCTCATGAGATGCCCCTCT
>DATMNI010000465.1:0-22623 GCA_035570275.1 Candidatus Acidiferrales bacterium
ATGGTGTCTACCGGCGAAAGCGGCACCGGTAAGAGACTGGTCGCCAAGGCCATCCAGCACCGCCGCCTACGCCGGCTTGACCACCGTGGCTTTCTTCAGGAAGTCCGGGTCGAATTCGAGGCCCAGACCGGGCCCTGTGGGAAGCGCGATCATTCCGTTCTTGATCTCGAAGTTTGGCGTGAACCACGGCTCCTTCTTTGGCGGCGCGCGCCACACGTATTCCATGTAGGGGCCGACATTCGGCGTGGTGGCGGCAAACTGCAGAATGTTCACCGAGGCCGCGCTGGTCTGCGTGTTGTGCGGGCAGATCCACATGTTGGCCTTCTGCGCCATGCGGGCCACGCGCCGGGCGCGGGTGAAGCCGCCGTTGTAGTTTAGGTCGGGCTGCACTACGTCAATCGCCTTGTTTTCGATCATCCACTGGAAGAGCCAGAGGCTGGAATCCTGCTCGCCGAAGGCAATCTTCATATCGAGCGCATCGGCCACCTTCTTGGTCTCGCTGAGTTCTTCCCATGGGCACGGCTCTTCGAACCAGAGGTACTTTTCTTCCTGCAGCCGCTTGCCGATCTCGATGGCCCTGGCGGCGCTGTAGGAGCCGTTGGCGTCGGCCATCAGGGTGACTTTGCCGGCGAGTTTTTTCTGCGCCAGGTCGAGGAGTTTATCGGTGCGGCCCGGATAGGCATCCTTGTTGGCGCTCATGCGCCCGCCGATCTTGAACTTGACGGCCTTGGCGCCGGTGTACTCCACGCCTTTGACGTAGACATCGACCTCTTCTTCGGCGGTGGTGTCGCGGCCGGAGCCCGAGAGGTAGACGGCGATCTCCTTGCGCAGGATGCCGCCCATGAGTTCGCCGGCGGGCTTTTTCACCGTTTTGCCCATCAGGTCGAAAAGGCACTGCTCCACGTAGGCCACGGGGCACCAGAAGGCCTGGCCAGACAGCTTGTAGTTGGCGATGTAGACTTCGTCCACCAGGCGCTCGGCATCGCGCGCATCCTTGCCGAGGAAGTGCGGGATGACGCGGCGCTGCAGAATGGGGATGAAATCCTCCATGTCCTTGGTCTGGATAATGCCCTCGGCGCCATCGGTGGAGCGCGTGCGCAGGAAGAAGCGGTTGCCGGACTGGAGCAGGTCGATGGAAGCGATCTTGACTGGCGCGCCGACGGTCTTGTGGAGGTCGAAGACGGGCTTTTCCCACTCGGCCGCGGCCGACTCGGTTTCGGGCGCGGCGGACAGGCGGGCCGGCGGACGGGCAAGCAGGGCCGCGCCGGCGGAAGCGCTTAGGAAATGGCGGCGGTTCATGAGTAGATGGTAGCAGGGGGCAGCGCCGCCGGCCTACAGCAGGTGCAGGCGGCTCTTTGCCAACCGCAGGCCTGCCATCCGAATGCTGGAGATGAAGTCCTCAGCCGCGCGCAGAGCCTCCGCGCAACTCTCGCAACCCAGGTAATGCTCTTCGAAACGCTCCGTCTCCCCGGCCGGGAGTGAACACAGCAGATACTGCTCCGCCGTTTCTTCGGGGTCATCGGGGCAGGCATCGACGGTCTGCTCCGGTGCGGCCTCCGGCAGTCGCTGCGCCAGGCTGCCGCGCTGGATTGGAATGACTCTAGCCACGCCGCCCCAATTGGTACAATTTCCAGTCAATCTTCACAATGGAGAGATCGGCGGCGTGTGCGATTGACTTTATGCCACTTTTCCGCCGCCGCTTTTTCGCCGCCACCCTTCACCTGCAGCGGAGTATTCTAAAACGGAGACGCACCCACCCTGAAGAACATGGAGAAGAGCATGGAGAATCGCATGAACGCAGCCTTCACCAGGAATTCCCTGCTACTGGCCGCTCTGTTCGGCATGGCAACCTATACATCCGCCCAACAACTGGCGTCGCCGGCGCGCGAGATCGCGCTCTATCCGGGCGTGGCACCCGGATCGGAGAAGTGGACCTGGAGCGAACGGCTCGTCACCAGTCCAGGCGGCATGCCGATGGTGCAGAACGTCGTCAATCCGGTCCTGATGTATTACCCGGCGGCCAAAGAGAAGGCTGTGGCCACGGCCGTGATCGTCGCCCCGGGCGGCGGTTTCCGCAACTTGATGATGAGCTACGAAGGCGCCGATGTTGCCAGGCGCCTCAACGAACTCGGCATTGACGCTTTCGTGCTCAAGTACCGCCTCATCTACACCGCCGCTGCCGGCGCCGACGCCAATGCGCCCGACCCGCAGGCCGGCCAGAACGTGCGCGAGTTGGGCGGCGCCGATGGCAGGCAGGCGGTGCGCGTGGTTCGGCAGCACGCCGGCGAGTTCGGCTTCCGTCCCGACCGCATCGGCATGATCGGCTACTCGGCCGGCGGCGCGGTGCTGCTGTCCGCCGTCTCCGGATCCGCCGATACGCGACCCAACTTCGCCGCCCCCATCTACGCCGCCGGCGTCGGGTCCATGTCGCCACCGGCGGGCGCGCCCCCGCTGTTCATCGCCGTGGCGGCCGACGACCAGACCGTCGGTTACCAGGGATCGCTCGACCTTTTCAGCGCCTGGCGCAAGGCTGAGATTCCCGTCGAACTACATGTCTTCCAGACCGGCCGCCACGGCTTCTCAAAGAAGGGCGGAGGCGCCGATGGTTACCTGGACCGGTTTGCCGAGTGGCTCAAGCTCAACGGCTGGCTGACCAGGCCGGGGATGTAGCGTTTAAAGATAGACACAGCCACTAAGAAAGACACCAGCCACCAGACAGACACCGGGCATACGGTAATGCGGCTATTAAAAAAACTAATGAACTGAGCCACTTGCATTTGGGAAACTTGTAGGCTACACTCGAATTTCTAGTCTTTTTCAATGTTCCACGCATTTACAGGCCGGGCGGTTCAATCCACATTTACCCATACCATCGCTATTCCTGTAGGAATAATTATCCTGGTCATCGTATCCGGCCCCGCATGACGGCCTGAGCAGCAAGTTTCAAGGCCATCAGCGGGGGAAACAAGCCCGGCTGATGGCCTTTTTTGTTTTGCAGCGGTTTATTTTGCAGCGGTTCATATTGAGGCAAGCGATATGTCAACGTTGATGAGCGGCGCGAGAATGTTGTTGGAATGCCTGGCCCGGGAAGGCGTGGATTGCATTTTCGGTTATCCCGGCGGCGTCACCCTCCCCTTATACGACGCGCTCTATGAGCACCACATCCGCCACGTGCTGGTGCGGCACGAAGAGAACGCGGCCTTCGCGGCCGAAGGCTACGCCCGGGTCACCGGGAAAGTCGGGGTCTGCTGCGCCACTTCGGGTCCGGGCGCTACCAATCTCACCACCGGCCTGGTGGACGCGATGATGGACTCCATCCCCATCGTGGCCATCACCGGGCAGGTCTCGAGCAAGCTGATTGGAAGTGACGCCTTCCAGGAGGCCGACACGTTCGGGATCACGCGGCCCTGCACCAAGCACAACTACCTGGTCAAGAAACTGGACGACCTGGCGCAGGCCATTCACGAAGCCTTTTATGTGGCGCTGAGCGGGCGGCCGGGACCGGTGCTGGTGGACATCACCAAGGACGTGTTTCAGGCCCAGGGCCATTACCAGCCGGTAACTTCGATTCACTTGCCGGGCTACAAGGTCTTCACCGAAGGCCACACCGGCCAGATCCGCCGCGCGGCGCAAATGATCCAGGAGGCTGAACGGCCGCTGGTCTATGCGGGCGGAGGCATCATCGCGGCCGGTGCGGCGCCGGAACTGCGCGAGTTCGTGGAGATGACCGATTCGCCGGCGGTCACCACCCTGATGGGCTTGGGCGCGATGCCTTCGGAGCATCCCAACTTCATCAGCATGCCCGGGATGCACGGCAGCTACGCCGCCAACATGGCGATGACCCACAGCGACCTGCTGATTGCGCTGGGGGTGCGCTTTGACGACCGCGTGACCGGCCGCCTGGCCGCGTTCGCCCCGCACGCCAAGGTGATTCATGTGGATATCGACCCGGCGGAAATCGGCAAGAACCGCGCCCCGGAAGTGCCCATCGTGGGGGACGTGAAACGCGTGCTGGCCAAGCTCAACAAGCTGCTGGAGACCACGCCCGCGACATCCCAGTTCACCCCCGCCGCCAGCGAAACGCTGTCCACCGCGCGGCGCGCCTGGTGGCGCCAGATCCGCGAATGGAAGCAGGAGCATCCGTACCAGACACCGACCTCGGACAGCGAGATCAAGCCGCAGCACCTGATGGTCGAGATCGACCGCATCTCCAAAGGGCAGGCGATTGTCACCTCGGACGTGGGCCAGCACCAGATGTGGGCCGCGCAACTGATTCGTTTCAACGAACCGCGCCTGTGGGTCAACTCGGGCGGACTGGGTTCGATGGGCTTCGGGCTGCCGGCGGCGGTCGGTGCGCAGTTCGCGCGGCCGGACAAGCTGGTTTTCTGCATCGCGGGCGATGGCGGCTTCCAGATGTCCATTCCGGAGCTGGGAACCGTAGCCAGCAATGGGCTGCCGATCAAGATTATCGTGATGAACAACGGCTACCTCGGCATGGTGCGGCAATGGCAGACGTTGTTCTACAACAACCGCCTCAGCGCCGTGGAATTGGACTGCTTCCCGGATGCCGAGAAGCTGGCGGGCGCCTACGGGTTCAAGGGCCGGACCGTGGAGAAGCCGTGGGAACTGACGGCGGCGCTGGAAGAGGCCGTCAACGAGCCGGGGCCGTATCTGCTCAACGTCAAGGTGACGCCATTTGAATCCGTGTACCCGATGGTGCCGGCGGGCGGCGCGGTGAACGAAATGGTGCTGGGGCCACCCGAACCGGTGGCTGTACCCGAATAAGGCGGGCCGGCCCAATAACGAGGATTATCCATTATGCTGCAAGTGATCTCTTTACTGCTGGAAAACAAGCCTGGGGCTCTGATGCGGGTTACGGGGTTGCTGAGCCAGCGCGGATACAACATCGAGAGCCTGACCGTTGCCCGCACGCTCGACCCCGAGATTTCCCGGATGACCATCGCGGTGGACGTAGACGCGGCCCAGCGGCAGCAGGTGATCAAGCAGATGAACAAACTGATCAATGTGCTGCAGGCCACCGATCTGACCGAGACGCCCTCGGTAATGCGGGAACTGGTGCTGCTGCGCATCAGGACCACGCAGGAATCACGCACGGCGGTGCTGAAGGAAGCCGAGATCTTCGGCGGGCGCGTGGTGGATTCCTCCACGGAGGGGTTTGCGATCGAGGTGACGGGCGCTCCGGAAAAGCTGGGCGAGTTTGTCGACGTGATGGGCAGTTACGGCGAAATCGATGTCTCCCGCTCGGGCGTGCTGGCCATCGCGCTGGAACCGAAAAAGTTAAAGCTGCAGCCGCCGGTGCTCACCCGTGAGCTGGTCGAGCCACGCGCGTAAGAAGCCCAGAAAAATGATCTCACGCAAAGCCGCTAAGCCGCCAAGAACGCCAAAAGAACAGAAGAAATGCTTCTTTGCGGCCTTGGCGTCTTGGCGAGAGAACTGGTTTTTTTGCAGCCGGAGAGTTTGGAGCAACTGATGCCGAAACGCTATTACGAAAAAGACGGAAATCTGGACCACTTGAAGGGGCGCACGGTCGCCATTATCGGATACGGAAGCCAGGGGCACGCGCACGCGCTCAACCTGCGCGATTCCGGCGTGGACGTGGTGGTGGGGCTGTACGCCGGCAGCAAGTCCTGGGCGAAAGCGGAAGCCGCAGGTCTGAAAGTCATGACTACGGCGGACGCCGCCAAGGCCGCCAACATGATCATGATCCTGGTGTCCGACCATATCCAGGCCGATCTTTACCACAAGGATGTCGAACCCCACTTGAGCGCGGGCAAGACGCTGATGTTCGCCCACGGCTTCAATATCCATTTCAAGCAGATCGCGCCGCCGGCGGACGTGGACGTTTCCATGGTCGCGCCCAAAGCGCCCGGCCACCGCGTGCGCGAGTTGTACACCGAAGGCGTGGGCGTGCCGGCGCTGGTGGCCGTCCACCAGGACCCGAGCGGCCACGCTCTGGAGAACGCGCTGGCCTATGCGCTGGCGTTGGGCTGCCTGAAGGCCGGCGTGATCGACACCAACTTCCGCGAAGAAACGGAGAGCGATCTTTTCGGCGAGCAGGCCGTGCTGTGCGGCGGCACGGCCGAACTGATCCGCGCCGGGTTCGAGACCCTGGTGGAGGCCGGTTACGCGCCGGAGATCGCCTACTTCGAGTGCCTGCATGAGGTCAAGCTGATCGTGGACCTGATACAGGAAGGCGGCCTGAGCTACATGCGGTATTCGGTTTCCGATACGGCCGAATATGGCGACTATACGCGCGGCCCGCGCGTGGTCAACGACCAGACGCGCGCCGAGATGAAGAAGATCCTGGCGGAGATCCAGTCGGGCGAGTTCGCGCGCCAGTGGATTGACGAAAACAAGAACGGCCGCGGCAAGTTTCTGGCGATGCGCGAGGCGGCGCGCAACCAACCGGTCGAGGTGGTGGGCCGCAGCCTGCGCGAGATGATGCCATTCCTCAAGAAGCACAAGGAAGCCGGCATACCGCAGGAGTAAGTAGTGGCCGCGACCCTCTGGGTCGCGTTTGGTGACATATGAGAATCTTCACATTCGATACCACTTTGAGGGATGGAACGCAGGGCGAATCCATCTCGTTCTCCGTGGAGGACAAGCTTACCATCGCGCAGAAACTGGATGATCTCGGAATCGACTATATTGAGGGCGGCTGGCCGGGCTCTAATCCCAAGGACAAGGAGTTCTTCATCCGCGCCGCCGAGCTGAAGCTGACCCACGCCAAGCTCACCGCGTTCGGTTCCACGCGCTTTGCCAGGAACCCGGTGGAGGAGGACCGCAACGTGCGCGGACTGGTGGAAGCCGGCACGCCGGTGGTCTCGATCTTCGGCAAAACGTGGGATCTGCATGTGAAGCGCGCGTTGGGCATCAGCGAAGCCGAAAATCTGGTGCTGATTTCCGAGACGGTCAAATACCTCAAGGACCACGGCAAGGAAGTGGTCTACGATGCCGAGCATTTCTTCGACGGCTACACGGCCAACGCGAACTACGCACTGCAGACGCTGGAAGCCGCACACCTGGCCGGCGCCGACGTGCTGTGTCTGTGCGATACCAACGGCGGCACCATCACCGGCCGCCTGGTGGAACTGGTGGGCGAAGTGCGCAAGCGTTTCGACGGCATCATCGGCATCCACACCCACAACGATTCCGACGTGGCAGTGGCTAATACCATCGCGGCGGTGGAAGCCGGCGCCACCCACGTGCAGGGCTGCATGAACGGCTACGGCGAGCGCTGCGGAAACGCCAACCTGGCTTCCGTGATCGCCAACCTGGAGGTCAAGCTCGGCCACACCACGGTGGGGCCTGAGAAGCTGGCCAGCCTGACTTCGGTGTGCCGGTTCATCGCCGAACTGGCCAACCTGCCGCTGCGAAACGACCAGCCATTCGTGGGCAAGAGCGCCTTCGCGCACAAGGGCGGCGTGCATGTCAGCGCGGTCCTGAAGGATTCCGCCACTTACGAACACATCAAGCCCGAAACCGTCGGCAACCGGCAGCGTGTCCTGGTGAGCGATCTCTCGGGCCGCGGCAACATCATGTACAAACTCAAGCAGCACGGGCTGGCCGACCGTCTGGACGAGGACGGCCGCCGCGGCCTGCTGGAGCGCATCAAGCAGATGGAGTACGAGGGCTACGAACTGGAGGCCGCCGAAGGCACTTTCGAGCTGCTGGTGCGCGAGGCGCTGAACCCGGGCGTGCATTTCTTCGATGTGGACAGCTACGAGGTTGCGACGCGCGCCGGCGCCGTGGGCGATTCGCGCAGCACCGCCACGGTAACCCTGCGGGCGCAGGACGGCGTGCACTCGGCCACCGCCGAGGGCCACGGTCCATTCCACGCGCTGCACGAGTGCTTGCGCAAGTGCCTCTCGAAGCTGTATCCGCAAATCAAAGACGTAAGGCTGATGGACTACAAGGTGCGCGTGCTGGATTCGAAGAAAGGCACCGCCGCCAATGTGCGCGTGCTGATTGAATGGAGCGACCACCGCAAGAACTGGTCCACGGTGGGGGTTTCGGACAACGTGATCGAAGCCAGTTGGAAGGCGCTGGTGGACGCGATCCGGCTGGAGTTGATGCGGCTGACGGAGAAGGATAGCTCGGTGGAGAAAGCCGTGGAAGACTACTGCTGGGGCGTGTAGGGTCGCGGTCCCAGCAGTGGGTCAGTTTGTGCCGTGCGTAGTCTTCACTGGAACATCATCGTCAAGCACTGACTTCTGGGCGCAGTTTGTCCCTCTTCGCCACCTTCGCCTCTTGTCTCTGGATGCGGTGCCTCGGTTCGTCCTGACGCTACGTGATTATTTACGCACCGGAGCGAGTAACGACCCAAAGTCGGGGGAGCCTAGCTTCACGGCCCGCCAATGGATGCCGGAGTCCCAACGAGGCTAGTCAAGAGAGAGAACGAAACAGCCTTGACCAAAAAGGGACGTGACATTTGGTAACAAAATTGTTACCATCATCTTAGTGGTGACGGCGGTCGTGTCGGATGATGATCGAACTCCGCGGCTACATTGATGAATACGGAAACAAACGCTTCGCCAATTGGCTCGATGCGGCGGCCGCCGCCAAGGTGACCATCGCGCTTGCGCGTATGGCGCAGGGAAACTTCTCCAAGGTCAAGGGCGTTGGTTCCGGCGTCTTTGAGTACAAGATCGACTTCGGTCCCGGCTACCGGATTTACTTCGGCAAGGATGGCGATCGTCTTGTAATTCTGATTGGCGGCGGCGGAAAGAAACGCCAACAGCAGGACATCGTGGCCGCGCAGGTATGCTGGGCCGCGTACAAACGAAGAAAGAGACAGGAGATTCAATAATGCCCCTAACCCACGACTTCAAGGAGACCATCCGGGCCCGGGCGCAACGCGACCCGGAGTTCCGTCAGGCGCTTCTGCGCGAAGCCGTCGAGTGCATTATCAACGGCGACCTAACAACCGGTAAGTCTGTCCTGCGCGACTACGTCAACGCTACAGCCGGATTTCATGACCTCGAAAAGCGTACGCAGATTCCCGCTAAGAGTTTGATGCGCATGCTGGGACCAAACGGCAGCCCCTCTGCCGCGAATCTTTCCAGCATCCTAACCGCGTTACAAAAAACGGAAGGCGTCCAGTTCGAGATTTCGCTGAGGCGGTAAACGGAACATGAGCGTAACTGTTATAAACCCTAAGAAATATGGCCGCCTCTGTGCGGAAATCGTGCCAAAAGTGATCGAGAGCGACAAGGAATTCGACCGGCTGGTAGAGAAGATGGAAGCTTTGGATCTGAAGAAGAGGCCAACCTCGGAGGAGGAGGCGCTTTCTGCGCTGCTGGCGAGACTGATCCAGGATTATGACGACCGGTATCACGCGCTGCCGGCGCTTCCGCCGCACAAGATGATCGCCTTTCTGATGGAGCAGCGTTCACTCCGCCAGGCGGACCTTCTCCCCGTCTTCGGGTCCCGGAGCGTCGTATCCGATGTACTGAATGGCAAACGCGAGCCGAGCAAAGCTCACGTCCGTAAGCTGGCCGAATTCTTTCATATCTCCGCGGAAGTGTTCCTCTAACCCGCCGTACTCACGGGCGTTCATTTCTTCGATGTGGATGTGGCCGGCCGATCCTGTCGATTCCGCCCGTGCTCATAATGCTTCCCAATCTGGTCGGATGCGGCCGGGTTCAGGAATTGCACACTGTCATCTGAAGAGGCCATAAAGACCGTTCTGAGTGTTGCCATCGAGAAACTCATGGCCTCTGCGTGCCTTCTTCGGCTATAGGCAGCGTCAACGCTTTCCACCGCCTCGCTCGGAGAGTTATATCCGTGAGGGGCGCGCCGATGGTTTCTGGGCCGCGACGGGCGCGTGCGCAGCGTTCAGGGGTAACCTCTCTACTCCGCGCGCAAAGCCTCAACCGGGTTCACGGTTGACGCGCGGTGTGCCGGGACATAACTGGCTGCTGCGGCGGCGGCGAGCAGGCCGGCGGATACGGCGGCGTAGGTGAGCGGGTCCACCGGGCTGATTTCAAATAGCAGGGACACCATGAGGCGGGTCAGCCCGGCGGCCGCCGCGAGGCCCAACGCCACGCCGATCGCGGTGAGGAACAGGCCATGGCGGACCACCATGGCTTTCAACCCGCCGAGGGGCGCGCCCAGGGCGATTCGAATGCCCAGCTCGCGCGTCCGCTGCGAAACGGAATACGAAATAACGCCGTAAATCCCTACGATGCCGAGCAGCAGCGCCATGGCGCCGGCGATGGCGAGCATCACCAGCGTGAACGAACTGCGCGCCATGGATCCGCGGAAGATTTCCTCCATGGTGCGGATGCGGGCCAGCGGGAGATCGGAATTAACGGACCAGACCGCCTGGCGGATTTCCTTGAGAAGACTCTCGGAGCCGGCGCGGCTGGATCGGATGGTATACACGACGCCGCGTTGCAGGAACGTCTCGTTGCCCCAGAAGTTCGTCATCATGAGCGGCCAATAGACAGTTGCCGGCTGCTTCTGATCGGCGCCACTAAGACGGACGTCCTCGACCACGCCAACGATCTCGCGCCACTGGTCTTTCATGCCTTCGCGGATGCGCTTGCCCAGCGCCGCGGCGGGATTGCGCCAAAGTTCACGCGCCAGGTTCTCGGAGACAAGGGTTACGGGTCTTTTGTCGTAGAGGTCGGTCCAGGTGATATCGCGTCCGGCGATGAGCCGGGTTCCCATGGTCTGGAAAAAGCCTGGCGTGACGAATTTGAATCGGCGCAGAGGAGGCAGTTGCGCCTCCGCATAGACGCGGTCCTCGGCATAGAGCAGATCGGTACTGTCGTTTCCATCGGCGGGCACGGAGTTGGCAAACGCGGCCGAGGAAACACCGGGAATGGCGGAGACTCTTCGCAGAATCTCCTGGAACATGCGGACCGTTTGCTCGGGTTGCTTGACTTGGGCTTCCGGGATGTAGAGGCGCATCGTCTGCAATCGAACCGCATCGGTGAATCCAGGGTTGACGTGCCTCAATGCCTGAAATGTGCGGATCATCAGGCCGGAGCCGATCAATAAAACGACGGCCAGGGCGGTTTGCAACACGACCAGTGTATTGCGCGCGCGATGGCGCTCTTTGCTCTGGCTCAGCGTTCGTCCACCGCCCCGCAACGTGGCCGCAACGCGGGGCGTTGCGTATTTGAGCACGGGAATCAGTCCGAACAGGAGTCCGGCCACCAGCGAAACAGCCAGTGTGAACAATAGCACCAGCGGATCGATGGTAATGTTTTCGAGACGGGGCAGATACTTCGGCCCGATAGCCACCAACAGACGCAGCGCCGCATACGCCAGGCCGAGCCCGGCGGCGCCGCCGAGAAGTCCGAGAAAAACACTTTCCATGAGAAGTTCCGCGGCGATCTGGGACGAGCTTGCGCCCAGAGCCACGCGGACGGCCAGTTCCTGCTGGCGTCCTTCGGCCCGGACCAGAAGCAGGTTGGCAACGTTGGCGCAGGCGATCAGCAGCACTACCCCGATACTCCCCATCAGCACCCAGAGGACCTTGGCCAGTTCGCCGACTACGTCCTGTTTCAGCGGGCGCACCGCGGGCTGAATGCCGGCCTGTTCGAACAGCTTGGCGCTGAAGCCGGGCGGCGGCGGAAACCTGGTGTTGACTATCGGGATCATGCGCCGGACATCGGCGTTGGCCTGTGCCAGAGTAACGCCCGGTTTGAGCCGTGCGATGGGGTTGAAGCTGAAGTTTCCGAGAGTAACCTTACTGCGATTGAAGCGCAAGGGGAAGATGAGATCGGGTTTCTCTTCCAGGAACCGAAAGCCTGGCGGCATGACGCCGATAATCTCCCTGGCCTCGCCCTCCACCAGGATTCGCCGTCCGATGGCCGATCGCTCGCCGCCGAACCAGCGCTGCCAGTACCCATGGGTCAGGATGACTGTCTGGGGACTATCGGGGCTATCGTCTTTCGCGGTGAACCAGCGGCCCAGAGCCGGTTGGATGCCGATCGCGTTGAGGACGCCTTCGGTGACCGAAAGGCTCGGCACCTGTTCCGGGGCCGCGAGGCCGGTTACGCTGACGCTGCCGCCGGTCCAGGCACCGATCTGTTCGAACGACCGGTTCTCGTCGCGAAACGTAAAGTAGTCGGATGGCGATAACTCCATCTTGCTCAGATTGAGGGCGGGCGCGGTTTGCCAAGGGGCGACCAGTGCTTCGGGATCGCGATACGGGAGCGGCTTGAGCAGGATGCCGTTGATCACGCTGAACATGGCGGTGTTGGCGCCCACTCCAATGCCGACTGTGAGAAGCGTCACGGCCGTGAACATGGGCGAATGCCGCAGTCTACGCAACACGTGAAGGAAGCGATTGTTCACGAATGCCAAGGTGCTAACCTCCTGCCGCCAGAAACCGATGTTGGATGGGGCTATGAGTTACTACGATGCAGCGCGGGCGAAGTTCGCAATTTCTTGAAGGGCGGCGTTTTCCTCGGCCACCACGGCGCCGGATGGGTCGCTGTCGATTTCGTACTGACGGACCCGCCCTGGCTCAAACCAGCCCTCGGCGAATGTTCCGCGTCCCCCGCCGTGACAGCTTCGCAATAGCTTCTATTGGCTGGCCACACGCTGACAAGTTCCTATTTGGATACAATCGGGCACATCACATTCCCGAGCGGGAATAACCTGGCCCGCAAGGCGGTTATCCATCAACAAACTTCCCGTACGGTAACATTCCCCCTGCATTTCGCTTGCAACTGCTACAATATTCCCGTACGGTAACATCCTGGAGGCTAGCCGTTGAAATACACGCCCGCGGAGATCGGCAAACTGATCCGGGACACCCGCCAAGAGCTGGGCGTCACGCAGAAGGATCTCGCCCTGACCTCCGGCACGGGGTTGCGGTTCATCATCGATCTCGAAAAAGGCAAGGAAACCTGCGAGATCGGAAAAGCGCTGGCAATCCTGAATACGCTCGGGATCAAGATCACTCTGACGCCGCCGTCAGCCAAGGAGGAGTAAGCCATGGCAAGAACCCTCGATGTCTACCGCCACCATGATCTCGTCGGCCATCTTATTCAGGACGAAGGCGGGGGAATGGTATTCGATTACTTGGAAAGCTGGCTGAACAGGCCCGGCGCCACACCCCTGTCACAATCGCTGCCTCTGCGCACGAAACGCTTCAAGCACAAAGAATGCCGGGGCTACTTCGCCGGTATTCTGCCGGAAGAGGCCAAGCGCGAAATCATCGCTCGCAATCTCGGCATCAGCGCGCGCAACGATTACGCGATGCTGGAGCGGATCGGCGGCGAATGCGCGGGTGCGGTCACTTTCATTCCGGCAGGGCAGGCCCTGCCGGAGCGGAATTACACCTATCGCAGGCTCTCGGCAGAGGAACTCGCGGCGATCCTCAAGGAACTCCCGAAGCGCCCGCTGCTGGCGGGTGAGGAGGGAATCCGGCTTTCGCTTGCCGGGGCGCAGGACAAGGTCGCCGTGCGCATGGAGAACGGTGAGGTCTGCCTTCCCCTCGGCGGAGCGCCTAGCACGCATATCCTCAAGCCCGCCGCGGAGCGTTTCGATGGCGTTGTTTTCAACGAAGCGCTGTGCATGAAACTGGCCGCCGAAGCCGGTCTGCCGGCGGCCTCGGTGGAGACGATGAACGTCAATGGCATGGACTGCCTGATCGTGGAGCGCTATGACCGGATTCACAAGCAGGGGCCGCCGGGTGCGGAGCCCGTGCTCGAACGGCTTCATCAGGAGGATTTCTGCCAGGCACAGGGCATTGTCTCCGAACACAAATATCAAAAGGAGGGCGGCCCATCCCTTAAGCAATGTTTCGGGCTGCTGCGCGAGGTATCAAGCGCGCCGGTCATCGATCTGGCGCGCCTCCTCGAAGCGGTGATTTACAACTACCTCGTTGGCAACAACGACGCGCACGGCAAGAATTTCTCGCTGCTCTATCGC
Source organism: Candidatus Acidiferrales bacterium (assembly GCA_035570275.1). Lineage (GTDB taxonomy): Bacteria > Acidobacteriota > Terriglobia > Bryobacterales > Bryobacteraceae > DATMNI01. Next base: position 13,918 of record DATMNI010000465.1, read on the forward strand.
GGCGTCGGGACTGCAAACCTCGGGACTGCAAACCTGGAGATCGGGCTCGCGCCGCTCTACGATGTCGTCAGCACCTTGTACTATCCCGCGCTCAGCCGGGACATGGCCATGAAGATCGGCGGCGAATATTCGTCGGAGAAGGTGACCGCCAGAAACTTCGAGCATCTGGCCGAAGAGGCGGGCCTGGGCAAGCCCCTGGTGCGCGGCCGCGTGCCGGAAATGGCCGAAAGGGTCATCGCCGCTCTGGCGAGAGTGGACATCGCGCACCCGGTCGCTGAAAAGGTAGCGGGGCTGATACGACAACGCTCGGAAAAAGTCCGGGACAGTTTTCGGAACTGAACCGTTGATGAAGAAACGAGAAGACTCGTATGAGGGAGAGCCCGTTGATATTACTCCCCACATTAAGCTTCGCTCTGGCAGCGAGCACTTCAGGATTTATTTCGGCGTGTTGCAGTCGAAGAAGTTGCTGGTTGTAGGAGAATGCATCGATCATATGGAAACGGCCGGAACACGCCGCAGGGGCTAAATAACTAACATCACAGTCCTCTGCCCGAGCGAGCAGCTACGACAACTCTCACCGCTATTATCGCCGAATCTCCAGAACGGCTACTTGCCCAGGTATCCGAGCCAGCCGAGGAGGCCCGCAAACACGACGTCGAATTGTTCGGGGGGCTTCAGTGTTCCGAGCTTCCGCATCGCCCTCACGTTCGGGTATGTAGCGACATTCTGGACAAGGAATGCACCTGGTCTCAAGAACGGCGCATTGATCGGAATCTCGTATCGGGAACCTCGCAGACTGGTTGTGTGCGGAATAATTGTAATCAGGGCTCGGTCAAGGTCTCCGTAGGGAACGCTTGCGATCAAAGCCGGACGAACCTTTTCGGCCATTCCCAGGTCGAACAGCCAAACCTCACCTCTGGCTGGCGTTATTCTCTTCGGCGTCCAGGCACGCAAATAGCTGGTCGGCAGCGTGCGCCGTTTCGTCGTCGTCCAGCGCCCCGGAATCGAATGGAATTGTCCGTCGCAGGAACTCTACCGTAAAAATCCGTTTCTCCGTTTCCGGAAGAAATTCAAATGCATCGAGAAGCTCGGCCGTCTGCTTGCTCATACTTCTACGCTACCTTTTCCGCTTTCCGCGGCAAGTGAGGCGCCCAGTCCTTCGTCTGGCGATCCATTCCTCCGTCTCAGCTTCCGGGATGGTACTCACGCTCGATGTGGCCTTTGAGCTGGGAGCGGTAGAAGTAGACTTCGCGCAGGTCGCCCGTGCTGTACCGCCTGGCCTGATCGTTGAAGTGCGGGGATGACGGATGGCCGCTCTCACCACCGGCGGTCACGGCTCTGGCACGCACGGTTTCGCCGAACTCCACGACGGCTACAAAGCTGTTTCCGCTGGTGCCGTACCACTTCTTCGTCCCGGGGTAGGCGCGCGCTGCGAATGAGGCCAGCGAGCCCCACTGCGAATAAGTGAAACCGATGGGAATGCTCGGCCCGGCGTCGTTGAACGGTTGCACGATGTCGCCGGTGAGGCGTTGGAATCGATTGATGTCACCCCACGGGGTCTTCCAACTCCCGAAGTCGGCCGCGAGTTTGTCGGAGGCCGCCTGTAGCGACTGCAGGAGTTGCTCGGGCGGCGCTTTGGCGATGGCATCGTCCGTGGATGTACCCGGACCTCTCCCGTTTCTGCCCCCGCCGCCTACTTGCCGCCGGATATCCTCGCCCCAGAACAAAGCGAGGGACGTGGGGATGGAGGTGACGGCCCAGCGCAGATCCCAGTGGCGCAGAAGTTCGATCTGCTCGGCCGTCTTCGCCTTCAGGGGATTGGCGGCCGGAGTCTGGTCCCAAGCCTTGATCAGGGCCGGGATGGGCTTTTCAAACCACGTAAGGTAGCTGTCGTAGGCCGCGGCCATGAGCGAGGCGATGGTGAAATCCTTAGCATTCTCGAGGACCCGGATGGCGTGCAGACCACGCGCGGATTCGCCGCCGCTCTCGACATAAGCGGGGTAGTCTTCCCTTTTCGGGCTGCTCGGACCGGCCGCGGACCACGGCCAGTTGTTGGAGTTGTAGAGCCAGCCGCTCTGGGGATTCAGCAGGTGCGGCGTCTCGTCGACAGAAAGAAGTCCATGCCACTCCGTCGCCGGATTGCTGCCGTCCACGGGCTTGGTCCAATCGAAGCTGGTATCGCGTTTGGGAATAAAGTTGCCGTGGAAGTAGGCGATGTCACCGTCGGCATCGGCGAAAACCGTGTTGTTCGACGAGTTGGCCTGCAGTTCCATGGTCTGGCGGTACGACTGGTAGTCCTTCGTCTTGGTGCGCGTGTAGGACTGCATCAGCGCCTTGATGGGCTCCTGCATCAACCGGATGCTCACCCACTTGCCGTCGGCCTCACGGACAATGGGGCCGTGGTGGGTGCGGTAGACGGTGAATCTCTTTTCGGCCAGCCCGTCGCCGGCCTGGTACGGCACGGTGATCTTGGCCGCTATCAGCGGACGCTCCTCATCCCCGTATTTATAGTAGAAGCGGTCGCCCTTCTTCAGCACGGTTTCGAGATACTCGTCCACCGCATCCACGCCGCTGGTGGTGTGCATCCAGCCGGTGCGGGCATTAAACCCCTGGTAGATGAAAAACTGGCCCCAGGTGGCGGCGCCGTACGCATTCAGACCTTCCTCGCTCACCATCTGCAGTTCGGACCGGAAGAAAAAGGACGTGTGGGGATTGATGAGCAGCAGGGCATGGTGGCCGGCGGTGTTCGAGGGCGCGATGGCCATGCCGTTCGATCCCGAGGGCTCCACAGGCTGGCTCTCGTCCTCGGCGAGCGGCAGGTTCGACGAAGCTTTGCGGTAGGACGCCTGGAGCACGGGATCTTTGCCGTAAAAGGCCTGGAGTTGGTTGAGGTTCACGCGTTCGATGTCGCCGCCGATGCTCCCCTCGGTGAAGCTAAGCGCCATCCAGGGCTCAAATCGCTTGATCACCCGCGGCTTCACCTCGGGGTGTTTGGAGAGGTAGTAGTTCAGGCCGTCGGCGAAGGCGTTCATCAGCGACTTCAACCAGGCTGGGCTGGCGGCATATTGCGTCTTCATGGCATCGGGGTCGATGAAGAGCTTCATTCGCAGATCCTGGTAGACTTTCGACTCACCCTCGGCCTCCGCCAGGCGCCCCATGGCGTTGATGTAGTTGGTTTCGACACGGTTGAAGTCGTCCTCGGCCTGGGCGTACATCATGCCGAAAACCGCATCGGCGTCGGTTTTTCCATAGACGTGGGCGATGCCCCAATCGTCGCGAATGATGGTGACGTTCCGGGCTTCCCGCTCCCAACGCGCGGCTTCCTGGGTGCCCGCTGGCGGGACGCCGAAAGCGGAGGACGCGGCCGTCAGGAGGAGAAGGAGCTTACGAAGGTTATGTTTGTTCTTCATGAGTTGCTCTGCTCCATTCTAGGCGCGTTACGTCAAGCGCGTGCGGAGCAACTGTCGTGCGGGCGCGTCTGTCAAGGCCCTCTGGCCGCGAGGCTGGCAACTAATGTCGTACGCCCGGCGTGCGTATGAGTCGCGAGCCCGATCGTACCAATCATCGGCCTGTTTCACGGAAGGCGGCCGGCGGGTTTGTGGTGCGCGAATGCTAGAGCAGCTTTGCCGGCTTCCCGGTTCGCTTCCTTCTGTAGGGCAGAAGCACCGCCAGCACAGCCAGACCGCTTCCCAGCGTGGCCATCGCGCCGGGCTCCGGCACGCCAGCGGCGGCAGCAGCCGGTGAGGAAGTGGTCAGAACGCGAACATAATCGCCGGGTGAACTCGCCGTAGTATTGAACAAGATCTGTCGCGGCCCGCTGATGGTGACTGAATCGCCTGGTTCCAATCCCCTCGCGGCTGGGCTCAGGTAGTTAACGCCGGTGTGGGACAGGAAATCGGTACTAATGAGTCTGCCCGTACTGGTGAAAATCGCCAGGACGTCAGAGTCGAAATTGACGGTACCGATTATGTTTTCGGTCGGGCCCGGATCGAAAAAGATGTAGTGACTGGCTACTGTCGAGCCGATGGGTATCGGGCCCCCCACATCGGCCGTCAGGGCGGTCGTAATCAGGATATTCTGACTCTCATCAAACCCGAACAGGTTAGGGCTTTGAAAGTTGTCGTTACCGACACTGTTCGGCGGTCCGAATGGATTTGCCAGAGGTACGGTCAACTTTACGAAATGCCCTCCCGCGGTGAAGGCCGTTCCGCCAGTCACGACTCCGGAGATGATCGTCGCGTGGACAGAAACCGCCGTGGTGAATGCCAAAAGAACGGTGGTCAGGAACGAATGCAGAAGTGTACATAGTTGCCCATTTCTGTGCTGATCGACTAAAGACCGGCTCTCAGTCTTGGTGCCGTTCGAATCCGTCATAGGGAGTGCTTCCTCCTTTGTTTAGTTAGCCCGAACTTCCCTTGGCCAACTAATTGGCATATAGAATACCACTGCCGTCAATGGTTTCGATCTAACAGTTCTACAAAAGTGTACGGCTAATCACATCGGAGCAAGGCGGTAGTGCGGCAGTATTGAGGGTCATTTTCTTGGTCCAGGCTATGGACGTGGCGGGAGTGACATGGCGATAAAGTCGATGCCACACCGGCAGTCGTCCGCCACTGCTGCGGCCGCCCGGCGCAACCCCGCATCAACAAGGGCGGCGGGTTCATGCTCACTCCGTCGCGGCTGTCGCCAACACCCGTTCCGCCATGGCGTGCTTCAGGGCGTCGATGCCTTGTCCGGTGACGCTCGAAATCTCAAAATAGGGCAGCCCGCGCCCGGCCGCCAGAGCGCGCAGTGACGCCACGCGTTCCGGGTCCTGCGCCGCATCCATCTTGGTGGCCAACACGATCATCGGCTTCTTCACCAGGTCATCGCTGAAGCTGGCCAACTCTTCCATGATGACATCGAAATCGTGCGCCGGCTCGCGGCCGCTGCTGTCCGAAACGTCCACCAGGTGGATCAAAAGGCGGGTGCGCTCGATGTGGCGCAGAAACTGGATGCCCAGGCCGTGGCCCAGGTGCGCGCCTTCGATCAGACCCGGAATATCGGCCACCACGAAGCTGCGAAAGTTGTCCATTTGGACCACTCCCAGGTTGGGTTCCAACGTGGTGAACGGGTAGTCGGCAATCTTGGGGCGCGCGGCCGAAATGCGCGAGATCAGCGTGGATTTGCCGGCATTCGGAAATCCCACCAGCCCGACGTCGGCCAGCAGTTTCAACTCCAGGCGCAACCGCTTCTCTTCGCCGGGGCGGCCGGGCTCATGTTCGGTGGGCGCCTGGTGGACCGAGGTGGCGAAATGCTGGTTGCCGCGTCCGCCTTTTCCGCCGCGAGCCACCGTGAAGCGCTCATCGGCGTGAGTGAAATCGTAGATCCGCTCGCCCGTCATCTCGTCGTAAACAATAGTACCCACCGGGACCTTCACCTCGATCGTCTGGCCGTCGGCGCCGGTCCTCTGGCTGCCTTCGCCATGGCGTCCGCGCTCGGCCTTGTGCTCCGGATTGAAGCGGAAATGCAGCAGGGTGTTGGCTTGCTGGCTGGCCACCATAACTACGTCGCCGCCCCGGCCGCCATCGCCGCCCGACGGACCGCCCCGCGGGACGTACTTCTCCCGGCGGAAGGCAAGGCAGCCGTTGCCGCCGTCGCCGGCCTTCACGAGAATTCTTACTTCATCAATGAACATGGAAAAGCCGCCAGTCTACGTTCAAACCGGCGGCCACGGTTGCGCTCACTGGCGAATGATTATGCGGCTATACGACCGCGTTGACGACGACAAACTTGCCCATGCGTCCGCGGTCTTTGAATTCCACCACGCCCGTCACTTTGGCGAACAATGTGTCGTCCTTGCCCCAGCCCACATTGGTGCCGGGCTTGAGTTTCGTGCCGCGCTGGCGCACGATGATGGACCCGCCCGGAACCAGTTGGCCGCCGAAGACCTTCACGCCGAGCCGCTGCGCATTGGAGTCGCGCCCGTTCTTGGAACTGCCTAATCCCTTTTTATGAGCCATACGTCACCTGCTTTTTGCAAGCTACAAATCACCTAGGCCAGAATCTCGCCGACCTTCACTTGCGTGTAGGACTGCCGATGCCCGATGGTTTTCTTGTACTGCTTCTTACGCTTGAACTTGAAGACGATGATTTTGTCGCCGCGGCCGTTGCCCACGATGGTTGCCTTTACCGTGCCACCGGTGATCAGGTCGCCGCCCTCGCCGAAGGCAGCCTTAGCGGGCAATTCGATTTCCGAGCCGACTTCACCGGCCAGTTTTTCCACGCGGAGAACATCGCCCGGTGCCACCCGGTACTGTTTCCCGCCAGTTTCGATAATCGCGTGCATGCAAACCTCAATTTGGGGAGCCGGACCACACGGAGTGCGTCGGAACCACTGGAGTAAAAATTCAGTGTACTACAATGCCGCCAGGCCCGCCACCGCCGGAGACCCACCGCCGGAGACCCACCAGACGCACAGGCAGGAATGCCCGCGTTACTTCACCACCTGCAACACGCTGCGCCAGATGAACTCCACTTCCTTGTAGAGCGAACTCTCCATCAGCCGCTCGTCGTCGCCGTGCGCGCCGCCACCACCAGCCGCGTCCTTTTCATCTATGATCGGGCCGAAGCCGTAGGCCTGCACACCTTTGGCGCGGAGTTGCGCGTTGTCGGTAGCTCCGGTGAGCATCGCCGGCAGCGTGATGGCGCCGGGAAACATGGCGCGCTGCGTGGCTTCGAAGGCGCGGAACATTTCGCTGTCCATGCGCGACGGCGCGCCGGGCTCCCGGCCGCCCGCCCGGTTCGGTATCACCTCCATCGCCGGATCGTCGATCAACTTCTTCAGCCATGCGTAGAACTGCGGCATGTTCTCATCGGGCAGCGCGCGAATGTCCAGCGTGGCTTCCGCTTCCGAGGGGATCACGTTGGAACGGAATCCGGCCTTCAAAATCGTCGGCACCACCGAGGTCCGCAGGATGGAGTAATGGGTCAATTCGTGTTCCGCGAACCAGGCTTCGATGGCCGGAGCGCGCTTGGGGTCGGTCAGGTGATTGTAGCGATCGGCTTCTTCGGGCGTGCTGATGGTCGCCAGGCGCTCGAAATAGGTTCGAGTGGTGTCGTTTAGGCGCATCGGCGGCTGGTTGGCGGCCACTTTCGCCACCGCCGCCGCCAGGTGCGCCACCGGGTTATCAAGCCGCGGCCTGGATCCGTGGCCGGCTTGCCCGTGCGCCACCAGGCGGACTCCGCGCGGAACCTTTTCCGTCGCCGCAATCTCCACCGTGCGCACTTTGCCGTCGCGCGCGGTCATGGTGCCGCCTTCGGTGATGGCGAACTCGCAGGCGATGTCGTCCCAGTGCTGGTTCACCATGAAACCGATGCCGACGTTGGCGCCGCCTTCTTCGCCCGCCTCTCCCAAAATGATCACGTCACGGTCCAGCGGCACCTTCAGGCGCTTCAGCATCAGCGCCACCATCAGCACCGTGGTGACCTTGTCCTTGTCGTCGATTGAGCCGCGGCCGTAAATGTAGCCGTCCTTGTGCAAGGCGGCGAAGGGGTCCACCGTCCACTTCTCTTTTTGCACGCCGACCACGTCCAGATGGCCCATCAGCAGGATTGGTTTCTTCGAGCCGTTGCCCTTGAGGCGCGCCACCACGTTGCCGCGGCCGGGCTCCAGTTCGTAGATCTGGGCCGGAATGCCCTCGCGCTCCAGCACCTTCTTGATGTACTCCGCCGCCTTGGTTTCGTTTCCCGGCGGCGAGCTGGTATCGAAGCGAATCAGATTGGAGTAGTGCTCCAGAATTTCAGGTTGCAGGGATTTCCAGTCCACCGGAAACGGATCGGCTGCAAAAAGGGAAGGGCACGCGTACGCGGCGGCCAACAGCAGGAAAAAGCGAAGTTGGCTCAACATGGATCAAGACTACCACGGTAAAACAGGCCGCCGGCTTCGATTCTCAGTTTGACCAGCCGATTTCGTATTCTCCCAGGATGCGCGTCCCGCTTTCACGCGGCAGGTCCGTGAAGTACACCGGGAGGGCCTCGGCCGGCGCGAAGTTGCGTTGCACCAGATCGTAGAATGGGGTGCCTGGGTTCAGCAGCCAGACGATGCGTTCGGTACCCGCCGGCAGCGTCACGTGCAGAGGGGCAGGCGGCGTCAGGTTCAATGGGGCAAGCCCCTGGAGCTGTTGCTCCAACCTCGCGCCCTTCCATACCTTGATCACCGCGGGCGATCCCGACCGAATTCTCTTATGTTCCAGCACCACGATCGGCAAGCCGGGCGCATAGTACGCGGCCTTTCGCCATGCCGCCAAGCCTTGCTCCCAGACCACCACCGCGTGGCCCGGCCGCTCCGCCGCCAGCCGGATCATCTGCCGGAGAGTATGATCGTCCACTGCCAGCGTGCTCTTGATCTGGTCGAGCGAGGTCAGGGCGAGCCCGCTCGCCAGGTCGGCCAGCACCCGGTCGCCGATAGCCCGTAAGCCCGACGCCTGGTTTCCCGACGCCTGGTTTCCCGACGCCTGGTAATACCACTGGTGGTAAAACAGGGTGCAGTTGAGCAGCACCACGGGTGCTAGCAGAACCAGCGCCACGTGGGAAGCATACGGCGGGCCAAGGTTCTTCGACAGCATCAGAAACAGCCCGGCCGCCAGAAATACGATCGGCAGCCAAATCAGGAAAAGCGCCGGGTCGCGTCGGTCCGAGAACCACGAAACGGCGAACGGGACGGCA